>JBJHBI010000005.1:0-94181 GCA_050485405.1 Salinarimonadaceae bacterium | reverse complement strand
TGGGCACCGTGACCTATCTCTATCGCGGCGCCTTCCACCACCGCGACAGCACCGGCGCCGATCAGGTGATCGAGCCGGGCGCGCTGAACTGGATGGTCGCCGGGCGCGGCGTCACCCATTCCGAGCGTACCCCATCCACCGCCCGGCAGGGGCCGTCGAGCCTGTTCGGCATCCAGACCTGGATCGCCCTGCCCGATGATCACGAGGACGATGCTCCCACTTTCGAGCATCACGGTGCGGACACCCTGCCCGTGATCGCGGATCGCGGCATCGACGCGCGGCTGATCCTCGGCAACGCCTATGGCGCGAAGGCGCCCGCGACGATGCATTCGGAAACCTTCTACCTCGATGTCCGCCTCACGCCCGGCGCGCTGTTTCCCTTGCCCGATGATCACGAGGATCGCGGATTGTACATCACCGAGGGAGCGGTGGAGATCGCGGGTCAGGCATTCGAAGCCGGGCAGATGATGGTCTTTCGCCCCGGCGACCGGATCACCATCCGCGCCGGCACGCAGGGTGCCCGTCTCATGGCACTCGGCGGTGCCACCATGAACGGGCCGCGTTACATCTGGTGGAACTTCGTCGCCTCCTCGCGCGAAAAGATCGAGGCGGCCAAGGCCGAATGGCAGGCGGCGCGCTGGGGCGACGGCATGTTCGATCTGCCCCCGGAAGACCGCGACGAACACATCCCGCTCCCCTGAGCGGTACGTTACAGCACAATGGTATCAGCAAGCTGAGGTGCTCGTTCTTCAGCGCTCGTCCAAGCTGTCGTCCGGATACGATCCGAGCGGCGCCGAATTGCACAAAAACAATTATTGCTAGCGTAAATCTGGAAAACTAAATCAATTGTAGATTTTTGAAATGGCGGCGCGGCCGCCCCGACTGCATGGTCTCTCCAGTCCCGACATGATCGGGAGGAAAAGGAGACGATGCAATGAAGAACAGCCATGACGATCAGCGGTGGGAGGAGAACACGCGGGTTCTCACCGAAACCGGTTCCCGCTCGATCGCTCGCATCGTGGCTCGCGGCCATCTTCTTGCGGGAATCTCCCAAGGTGTGCCCGGATTGTCCTCGCGCGCTCCGGACGGGAAGTTCGAGGGCTTCGACGTCGATCTCGCCCGGGCCGTCGCCGTCGTGCTGTTGGGGTCTCCGGATGCCGTCGCGTTCGAACAGCTGTCCCCTGGTGATCGCTTCGTCGCGGTCGAGGAAGGGCGCGTCGATGTCGGTGTCTACAATGCGAGTTGCACACTTCAGCGTGAACTCACTGGCGTTCATTTTCCGATCATCGCCCTCTATGACGGCGAGGCGGCGCTCGTACCACGCCGGAGCGGGATCGAGACCCTGAATGCTCTGAGGCGCCCCACCATCGCGGTCGTCGCCGAAACGACGACGGCGAGCAATCTCGCAGCCTATTTCGGATGCCGCCCGTATCGGCTCGTCGCCGCCCCTAATCTCGATCGCGCAGCGGCTATCTACGAAGCGGGCGAAGCGGATGCCATCGTCTTCGATGCGACGGCCCTCGCCGAGGTGCGTGCTCGCCTGAGCAATCCCGATGATCACGTCCTGATGGTCGAACGTCTGTCCAAGGAGCCCCTCGGACCGGTCGTGGCGGATGACGACCCGGCATTCGCGCGGATCGTCGTCTGGACCGTACGTGCGCTGATCCTCGCCGAGGAATACGGCGTCACCGCCGAGACGATCGGGAACGCCGAACCCGGTTCGCATGCCGAGGCTTTTCTCAATTCCGGTTTGCCCATCATCCCGGGTGACCCCCTCGCGACCACCCGCCTCGAAAGACTGCTCGCGACGATCGGAAGCTACGCGGATGTGTTCGAGCGGAACCTCGGTTCCCTGTCCGGACTGGCCCTGCAACGAGGCCACAATCGCCTCTGGACGGAAGGCGGCCTTCTCTACGCGCCGTCGATAGGCTGACCTCGCCTCTGGGAAGGACTTCCAATGCAAACCGATACCGCAGCAGGCCCGGACATACCGGCACTCGCAGCACGTCTGCCACTGCCGGCCCGTTCCGCCTTCAACCCGACCTTCGGCCCGCATGAACGCTGGCTGCTCCGCGCGAACGTTCGCCGGGACATCTGGGGTATGCGCGGGCGTTGGACGGGGCGCGATCTCGTCTTCGCCTGAACCTGCGCGAACACCACGACAGTCTGCC
Source organism: Salinarimonadaceae bacterium (assembly GCA_050485405.1). Classification (GTDB taxonomy): domain Bacteria; phylum Pseudomonadota; class Alphaproteobacteria; order Rhizobiales; family Beijerinckiaceae; genus Saliniramus. Next base: position 92,010 of record JBJHBI010000005.1, on the reverse strand, counting down.
CGCGCCCTTTTGTTTCTCGTCGGGCGCGGGCGATCGAGTTTCGTGATCAAAGTCACGAAACTCCCTACGAAAAGCCAATTCAGGGCTCAGCCTCAGGATGAAAGTCATGCAAAACCTCTCCCCTCGTGCGATCGGCACATTCGAGATGATCGCGGCCATGGTGCTTTCGGGCACATTGGGTTTCTTCGTGTTCGAGTCCGGGCAGAGTGCCTGGAACGTCGTGTTTTTCCGCTGCGTGTTCGGTGCCGTCAGCCTCGCGTTGTACTGCTGGGCGCGCGGTATGTTCGGACAGCAATATTTCGACAGGAACACGTTCCTGTTGACCTTGTTCGGCGGCGCCGCACTGGTCCTGAACTGGGTGTTGCTGTTCTCGTCGTTCGAATACGCATCGATCTCGATCGCGACGGCCGTCTACCACACGCAACCCTTCTTCCTGATCGCGCTGGGTGTGCTCTTTCTCGGAGACCGGCCCGGCCCGGAAAAGCTGGTCTGGTTCCTCGTCGCTTTCGTCGGGCTGCTCTGCGTGATCGAGATCGACACGACGGGCGCGAACTTCTCGGCGGCTTACGCCTTCGGGCTCACCATGGCGATCGGGGCTGCCGTGCTCTATGCCATCGCGACGCTCGTCGCCAAGCAGCTCAAGGGAATCCCGCCTCATCTGCTCGCCCTGACCCAGGTCACGCTCGGCATTTTCATCCTTCTGCCGTTTGCGGATTTCTCGGCGGTCGCGAGCTGGGGTAGCCACTGGATCTATCTCGTCGCACTCGGCGTCATCCACACCTGCGTCATGTACATTCTGATGTACTCGGCGTTCCAGAAGCTCCCCACACCGGCGATCGCCGTGCTCGGCTTCATCTACCCGGCCGTCGCCATCGTCGTGGACTATGCATTCTACGACCAGAGCCTGCACCTCGTGCAATTCTTCGGCATCGGACTGATCATGCTGGGCAGCGCCGGCGTGAATCTCGGCTGGCGCGCTCTGCCCTGGCGTGTCAAGCCGGCTACCTGACACCGTAGCCTTCCGACATGATACGACACGGCCCGACCCGGACGATCCGGGTCGGGCTTCGACTGGCCCGGCACTCTCATCATGCGCATCGGAAGCGCTTACGGCGCCGGCGGCTCAGGAAAAGGCGATGGCGGCACCGCAGGTGCTTGCGCTGCAAGTATCCGATCAGCCGCACGCATCTCGCGCGCCTCCTGTCTCAGCCATCGCATGAAGGCAATTGCAGCCGGACGGGGCGTTCGAAGGCGGGAATGAACCATATGGTAAGCGGGGTGATCACGCATCCATGGCTCGAACGGCGCAACCAGCCTGCCATCGGCGAGCAGATCCGCGACGAGCACGCGCCGGCCCAGCATGACCCCTTCGCCGGCGAGAGCTGCTTCGATCGTGAGATGCGTATCACTGAAAACCAGGCCGCGCGTCGGCTCCGTGGCATCGACACCGGCGGCTTCGAACCAATCGCGCCAGGTCAGCTTCGAATTGTACAGCGCACCTGTTTCATGCAGCAGGCGAGCCCGCGCGATGTCTTCGGGACACGTGATCGCCGGGCGACCAGGTGCTTCCGTGAGCAGTCTGGGATGGCATACCGGTGCGACGACGTCCGGCAGCAACAGTTCACTCGCTGCGTCAGGGTACTGCCCCAACCCATAGCGAATACCGATCTCGACATCATCGCGATTGAAGTCGGCGATCAGTGAGGAACTGTCGATCTCGACCTCGATTGAAGGGTGGGCGTCGGCGAACCGGCCGAGGCGTGGCAGAAGCCACCGACTGGCGAAGGAGGGCAGTACGGATACACGCAAGCGCGTGCTGCCGGTCCGTCCGAGGGCGAGATCCGTCGCTTCCTCGAGGACATCGAACACCTCCATCAACCGAGTGAGATAATGCTCACCGCGATCCGTCAATGAAAAGCCGGTCGTACCGCGGGCGATGAACTGAACGCCCGCCCAGTTTTCGAGCGTGCGTATCTGCTGGCTGATCGCCGACGGCGTGACGGCCATCTCGCGCGCCGCAGCCGTGACGCTTCCAAGGCGCGCGGCGGCCTCGAAAGCGCGCAGGGCCTTGAGAGGTGGGAGATTACGCTTGCGCATGTAGGGACGATATCCTCCGAAGCCCAGATATCAACCCGGAAACAATCCGGGAATGCTCCAACGCTACAACACACGCAGAGAACGTATCAAGCCGAAGATCGACATGCCGCCGTGAAGAGAGTTCGCAAGGCGCAAGTGCGACGATCGCCGGGAGCCACCACTCTCATGCCGTGCGTTCGCCGCGTTCATGCTCCGCGAACGTATACATCGGCTTGCCGCGGACCGGCACCGGGGCGCGCAGGATCTCGCCGGTATCGGACTGGGTGATGAACAGTTCCGACCGGTCGTCACCGCCGAAGGCGATATTGGTCGTGGTCAGCCCGGATTGGCTGACGACCCGATAGAGCGGCGCGCCCAGTCTGGAGAAGCCCCAGACGCATCCATTGCCGGCATGGGCGACCCAGAGCCCGCCGGTTTCGTCGAGCGCCAGACCGTCCGGCCCGGACAGGCCACCGGAAATCTGGACGAAGACACCGACCTTCGAGACCGCGCCATCGGCCATGAAGGGCAGCCTCCAGACGGAATTGCCGCGCGTCATCGCCACATAGAGCGCATCCTCGCCCGCATTCAGGACGAGCCCGTTGGGGCTCTGGCCGGTATCCAGCAGGAGATCGAGACGTTCGCTTTCGAGATCGTAGCGATAGACCCGGCCATTCGGCATATGCATGCCGCTCTGCCCCTGATCCGTGAAGTACAGGCGCCCGTCATTGCCGAAAACGAGATCGTTGCAGCCGCGAAAATGCTCCGAATGGCGGTGCGTCACCACGGGCCGCACAGCTCCGGTATCCGGGTCGAGTTCCATGATGCCGTTTTTGTAGTCGGCCAGGAATATCCGCCCGTCCCGGTGGATCTTGAGCCCGTTCGGCCAGCCGTCATATTCCGTGATCTGCGTCCATTGCGCATCGGGCGAGACGCGGAACACGCGCCCATAGGGGATGTCCGTCACCCAAAGATTTCCCTCACGGTCGAAACTCGGTCCCTCCAGAAAGCAGTCGATATGCTGGCCGGGTTTGTTGGCCGCGGCCCAGGCCGGCGCCGTGTGCCGCTTGCGGAACATCTCGGGGAGGCGCGTCCAGCTCCGTGCCTCGATGATCGTCGGTGGTGGGTAGAGGGACATCCGATCTCACTCGCTCAGTTGATCTGCCAGCCGGCCCTGCGAGGCCGTGAGGACCGCGACGAATTCCCGGATCCGCAGCGGGGTGAATCGCGTGACCAGCCCGGAGACGCTGAGCGCGCCGAGCGGCCGGAAGGCGCCCACGATGATGGGTATGGCGACGGCCGCGACCTCCGGATCGCGCTCGCCGAGCGACACGGCATAGCCCGTATCGCGCAGGTGCCTGTCCGTATCGGGGCATTCCTCCGACCAGAGCGTCAACACCTTGCCGCTGGCGCCGAGGCTCACCGGCATGTGGACGCCTTCGACCACGGTATGGCGAATGCTCCGGGTCGGCTCGCTGCGGAACAGGCAGATGCGGCTTTCGCCCTCGCGTACGTAATACGAGGCCGTCTCCCCGGTCTCGTCCGAGACGCGCTTGAGTTCGGTGCGCATGACGTCGCTCAGGGTGAAGTTGCTGCGATAGGCGGCACCGATCCGCCACGCGGCGGGGCCCAGGCGAAAGCGTCCCTCGGCATTGCGCACGAGATAGCCGCCATTCTGCAGCGACGCGGCGAGGCGCAGGATGGTGCTCTTGTAGAGCCCTGTGCGGGCTGCGACCTCGGCGAGGCTGAGCGCCTTCTGCCCCGTTGGAAAGCACGACAGAATCGAGAGCGCCCGATCCACGGCGTCTACGCCTCTTGCTTCGCTCATGCCGGCCCCCAGCCTCTCGTTGACTTGAACCGTGAGCATATGCTACATGTTCTGTCTAACGCAACATAATTCTATCAGACAGAACTAGGGAGAGGGGCAATGACGATATTCACGAGAGGTGCCGCGGCCTGCCTTGCGCTCGCCATCAGCGCGAGCGCAGCTTCGGCGCAACAACTCGTCTTCAGCGGGGTCTCGCCCACCTCCGACGATTATCAGCTCGGCGTGGTCTGGTCCGGGATCGCACGCGATGCCGGGATCTCGATGACGGTCATCGAGAATGGTACGGTCGCCGGCATGCGGCTCGCCGCGACTGGGGAAGTGGACGTCGTCGGCGTCGGCGCGCCTCATTACCTCGACGCGGTCGGCGGCACAGGCGCCTACGCGGAAGATCCCGACCACATTCGCGCTGCCTATGGCGAGATGAGCACGATCCTCGCCCTGCCGATCGGCATGGCGCAATACGTCGCGCGCGCCGATAGCGACATCCGCACCTTCGGTGATCTGGCCGACCGTACCGTCGGGATCGGCCGCCCGGGCGGCAATGCCGGGATCATCACGCAGTCGCTGTTCGGCATTCACGGCATCGAGGACAGCGTCAGCGGGCAGGCCATCGAATACGGTCCCGCGCTGGAGCAACTTGCCGCCGGCACCATGGATGCGACCCTCGTCTGGGGTTCGATCCCGACCTCGGCGATCGACAATGCCTCGCGGCAGGTCCCCCTGCGTTTCGTCTCGCCCGATCCCGAAACCCTCGCGCCATTTCGCGATGCCGTGACCCACGGGCAGTACTACGTCTACCAGGAGATCCCGCCGGCGACGATCGAGGCCGCCTATGAAGGGCGCGTCGAAGCCGAAGGCCCGGCCTATTTCTGGACCTTCCCCTACCAGATCATGGTGCGCAACGATGTGGACGAGGACACGGTCTACGCGCTGACCAGCGCATTGTGGGAGAATATCGAGCGCGTCAATTCGGCCTCTGCGGCGCTGTCGCTGGTGCAGCTCGAAACCGCGCTCGAAGCGCTCTCCGCCGATCTCCATCCGGGCGCCGAGCGGTATTACCGCGAAATCGGTGCCATGTGATTACGATGTGATCATGATGTGATGTCTGGCCCGCGCCGGACGGGTGGCCTCCCCAACCGTCCGGCGTGATTTCCTGCACGCTCACCGCCGACAGGCCTCTTCTCCCGCAAGCGACCGCGATCATCCGGGCGCGCCGGAGCGGGGCGTGCGGGCCGCCCGGATGATCGGAACCTGCGATGGATCGCATCTCACGCACAATTCTGGCCGCACTCCTGCCGGACGGCCCCGATGACCGCCCGCTGTTTCGCGCCTTCGAGATCGCCGGCCTCGTCGCCGCAGGGCTCCTGCCCGTCTTCGTCGTCTATACCCAGATCGTCGGGCGCTTTCCCTCGCCGGTTCAGTACGGTACCGCACTCGTCCTCGGACTGATCGCGATCTTCTGCCTGAAGCCGGCTTTCCGGGATGCGCAGGGCCGGCGCACGGGGCTCGATCTCGTCTTCAACCTGATCCTGATGGCCGGGGCGATATTCGCCTGGGCCTATTTTACCCGCGAATACGAGGCGATCGCCCGTTCCCGCGAGGGCCTGCCCAACCAGTGGGACCTCTGGTGCTTCGGGATCGGCAGCCTCGTCGTCATCCTCGGCGCCCATCGCGCGGAGGGCTGGCTGCTGACAGGCGTGGTTCTGGCCGCCGTCATCTATCTGCTGTTCGGCCACTTGATGCCGGGCATACTCGAACACCGGCCGATCCGTTTCAGCCGTGTCCTCGAGATATCCTACAGCTATCGCGGCATTTTCGGCGTCGCGCTCGGAGCGGTGGTCGACATCGTCTTGATCTTCGTCGTCCTCGGCGTCGCGCTGCGGCTCACGGGCGCAGGCGCGTTCTTCAACGATCTCGCGCTGATGCTGACGCGAGGCCGACGCTCCGGCCCGGCCCAATGTGCGATCGTCGCCTCGGCGATGTTCGGCTCGATCAACGGCTCGGCTCCAGCCAACGTGGCCTCGACGGGGGTGCTCACGATCCCCATGATGCGCCGCGCGGGCTATTCGGGCCGCTTCGCCGGCGGCGTCGAATCGACCTCGTCATGCGTGGGGCAGATCATGCCGCCGGTGATGGGCGTCGGCGCGTTCATCATGGCGGACGTCACCGGAATTCCCTATGTGACGATCATGTTCGCCGCACTGATCCCGGCGCTGCTCTATCTCTTCTCGCTTTCGGTGACCGTCGCCCTCGAAGCCTCGCGGCTCGATCTCCGCCCGCTGGAGGACGCGCCTCCGGTATGGGACCGGACCATGGCGAGCCGCGCGACCCTGCTGGTCGCGGGCTTCGCAACGCTGCTGACGCTGCTCTTTTCCGGATTTCCGGCGACCTATGCGGGCATGGTGGCGACGGGCGTCATTCTGGTGCTCGCGATGCTGCTTCCCGATACACGGCTCGACATGCTCGGCTGGGTGCGGCTGTTCGTCGATAGCGGGCGCGACGGGCTTTCGGTTCTGTTGTCCTGCGCGGCGATCGGCATCGTCATCGCCGCGATCGGCTCGACGGGGCTCGGGATCAAGCTCAACCAGGAGATCACCGCGCTGGGAGACGCCAACCTTCTGGCCGCACTGATTTTAGCTGCGCTGTGCTCCGTGGTGCTCGGCATGGGTCTGCCCACGGCGGCGGCTTATCTGATGGTGATCTTCGTGGCGGGTCCCGCGATCATGGATCTGGGGGTCTCGCAGCTCGGCACCCATCTGTTCGTCTTCTATTACGCCGTGCTCTCCGCGATCACGCCGCCGGTGGCACTCGCCGTGTTCGCGGCGGCGGCGATCGCCAAGGAAAACCCGATACCCCTGGCATTGAATGCGCTTCGCCTCGCCTCAGTGGGTTTCGTCCTGCCGATCGCCTGGGTCTACCATCCCGAAATCGTCCTCGGCACACAGGGGACCGGGGTGATCGACGCCCTCCAATACGTGCCCTTCCTCATGGTGGCCATCGTCGGACTGTCGGCTGCCCATGTCGGCCATCTGTTCCGGCGCCTGTCGGTTGCCGAGCGGCTGGGCCTCGCGCTCGGCGCCGCCGCCGTGCTGATGCCCGGCCTCGCATCGAACCTCATCGGTGCCGGCGCGATCCTCCTGATCGGCGGGTTCGGTTTCTGGAGAGCCAGTCACGCCGCGCAGGTCTGAGCCGAGTTCGAACGAATCCGCGAAGCCACCCCGATGCGGGTTCCGAAAGGACCGGGGCGGGCTGCCTGAGCGGCCCGCCCCGATCGTCCGTGACGGCGTCAGCGGGAAATCCGCAGCGCGTTGATCTGGCTGCCGATATGGCGGAACGCCGCAACCAGCGCCTCGCCCGATTCCGCCCTGTAGACATGGCGGTTGGGCGTCGTCGCGCATTGCTCGAGCAGCGCCTCGACATTCGAAGCGTCCGTATAGCCCTGCGGATCGAAAAGTACCGTATAGATCTCGATATCGCGGCCCTTGATCCGCTCGCAGACCTCAGCGGTGCGCTGATCGAGAATATTCATGATCTGGTTGCGGTTGCGGGTCCCGAAGCGTTGCCGCTCGACATATCCGGTGCCGGAATAATCCGAACGGTTCCAGCTGTTGTTCTGCGGCACGAAGTCGTTGAACCCGTCCGTCATCAGGATGACGATCTTGCGGTGACCCGGCGCGTAGGGCCGCGCTTCCGGCACGAAATTCGGCGAGATCATGCGCCATGCCCAGACGAGGCCGGTGGCGATGTTCGTACCCGACGCACCGTAGGACATGAAGCTCTCGGCCGCCGAGATCAAGGTGCTGCGATTGCCCGTGAGCGGGACGATCGGATCGGGACAGGCGAGGTTCGGGCCGCGATTGGCGGACATGTACTGAAGGTTCGATATGGGAGAGGTGTTGGGCGTGACACCGGAATTGTACTTCCATATCCAGGCTTGGCGCAGCTGTGCATTGTTTGGGTTTTCGACCCAACTCGGCACGCCACCGGCCTGATCGTTGAGATAATTGTTGCGAATGTGATTATTCCCGTCGCGCTCGTCCGGCCAGAAATACGGCACGAAGTAGCTGTCGCGGTTCGCGGCAACGGGCGCGTCTTCGCTGAGATCGAGCGGATAAGGCCGGCTTTCCACGCAACCCTTCCAAGCCACACCCAATGCGTTGAACAGATCGAAATGGTTGGGACGCGGCACCCGTCGGTCGCAATCGACCGGCGTGGCTTCCGTGAGAGTCCCGTAAGGCCATGAACCGGCTGCCTGCGCTTCGCCACCACCGAAAATCTCGGTGAGGAATCCGGCGAAGCCACCGTCGTCCGACACGGCGTGATCGACCGGCGGCGGCGCCGGCGGTGCCATGGCGAAGACCGGCCCCTCCTCCATCGACGGCACGTTCTGGCCGAGATCGGGATGAGGCGGCGGTGGCGGTGGTGGCGGAGGCGGCGGCGGTGAAGGTGGCGGCGGAGGCGGCGGAGGCCCCGGCGGCGGGGGTGGCGGCGGCGGAGGCGGAGGGGGTGGCGGAGGAGACGTCGTCGGGGGCGGCGGGGGCGGTGATTGGGGCGGAGGCGGCGGCGAGCAGCGCCTGTCCGCAATCCGGACGCCCGCGAAATTCTCGCCGTGATGCTGCGCCTGCCCGGAAACGTCCATCCAGTTCATATGGTCGGGATGCCCCGAGACATTGACCGAGGTGACGTAGGGTACGAGTGAGATTCTGACATTGTCGGAACTGCGCCCGGCGGGTTTGAGCTCGTCGACCAGGGCGCGGGTGGCATCGCGCATGGCGGGAACGTGCAGGCGCATCGACCCCGTGACATCGAGCGCGACCGCGATTTCGGCGACGTCGACGGCGGCCTGCGCCTCGGAAACGATATATCCTTCCATCGTCTCCCTGCCGATCACGCGGGTGAGCGTCGTCGGCAGGGAGTAATCGAGCTCGATCCGCGCACCGCGCCGATCCGACATGAAGGTGATGGTCACCTCCGCGTCATCGATCACGCGTGGCATGCGCTCCATGATGAAAGCGATCAGATCGGCGCGGATCTCGTCCTGCGTCACGTTCTGGGCGTCCATGCGCTGGGCTGCGGCCAGTGCCGCGGCATCGACGAGGCGCTGCCCCTCCGCTTTCGCCCCGGCGGCCCGCCCGTAATCGACGGCGGCGCCGACGAAACCGATGAGGGGGATGGATGCGAGTGCGAAGATGATCGCGACATTGCCGCTGCGATCGCGCAAGGCGCGGCCTAGCGTCCCGAGGGAGACCTGTTCGAGGAGGGATGCGGCGCGCCGCGCGAAGCGGCGGGCGGGAACGGACATGTGGGCCGCCGTATCGCGGCGCGGTTTACGCAACTGGTCCATGATCACCTCACGAGCGACGAGGACGGTATTCCGGCCTTCATTCGTATCGGAATGCGTCCTCGTCGTATCCAGTCGAAGGAAGCATGACTTCCCCTTGGTAATCCAAAAATTTGAAATAAATACTTTCGCTATTTCAGATTCGGAAAAATTCCGATTTACTTTCTTATAACCATACGAATACGATAAACTACCCTCAATTGCTCATTGTAATCAGAGGTGGCGGATATCGGCGGAAACCCGTGCGGCAGTGCCCGGGACATCGCCCCGGAGCGCTACGTCACCTGCCGGAGCGGTCGCCGAGTCTGCCCGAGCACTGCTCGGCTCGAGAGATGAAAGCCCTCGCGTCTTCGCGATCCCCGAGTTTCGCAATTCCCGAGTAACGCGCGCCGGCTCAGGCGGGCTTGCGCCCAGCCGCCGCCAGCATGGCCTCACCGATCGGGCTCTCGCCCCGGGCCTTCAGCTCTTCCCCCGCGCCTTCGATATCGCGCAATTCCTTGTTCTGGCCGAGCTTCGCCTTGCCGACGAGCCGCGTGATGGGGATTTCTATGCCGACGATCGCCTTCACCATGGAATCGATATATTCACGCGGCGCATCCCCCATCTTCCACGGGACGCTTTGCCCCGCCTCGTGACGATGGGTGAGTTTCGCGACGTTGCGCCGGACGAACTTCTCGTCGTCGTGAACAAAAGCCTGCCCGTGCGCATGGGCTACGATGTAGTTCCAGGTCGGCACCTGCCGGTGGGTCTCGTGCTTGCTCGGATACCAGTTCGGCGAAATATATGCGTCGGCTGCGCGGAAGATTACCAGCACCTCGTCACCATTCGCGATCTCGCGCCAGACGGGATTGGCGCGCGCGACGTGACATTGAAGCGTCCCGTATTCGCCCTTCATGCGGTCGAGCATGAAGGGGATATGATTGGCATCGAGCCCGCCCGCACCGTTCGTGACGAGAATACCGAGCGGATGATCCTCGATCAGTGCATGCAGGACGTCGATCTGCGGCTCGTCGAAATGGTCTGGAACATACATTGGTCTTCTCCGGCAATGGCGCTCCCCGCGCGAACGATCGGCGCCATGTCCCTGATCGGATCAATGGCGCAGCGGGAATCGGCCCCGGCGCGGAAATCGTCTCGGAAATCTCGCAGCCCGCGCCGCTCTTCGCAAACGCAATGCCGCCAACGGATACGCCCGCCCGCCCGCCATGCGCGGGCTCACGGCGGAAGCGTCAGTTCGGTACCGATCACGGCTTTCTCGAAATCCGTGATGAGGATGTCGAGCGTCATGTCCCATACGCCACCGGGAGGGAGATGCACCGGGCCGGCCCGCCAGATCCCGTCATCGTCCTTCTCGGCCCGGATCTCGATGGGCTCCAGCCAGTCCGCCGGGCGCGCGAGGAAGACGGTTACTTCCAGTGGGGTCATCGGGGCGAAATTGCCATCGAGCGGTGTGATTTCGATCCGGTTCGCGCCCGGACGACCGGGAATCATGACGATATCGGCCATCGCGGTCGGGCCGTGCAGATGCGCCTCGATCGCCGTTTCGACGGGCGGGGACATCGCCCGTGGCGGCGGGAGAATCCGGAAGCCGGCGGTCAGGGCGAGGATCGCGAGCATCGCCACGATCTCGATCCGGATCGATCGCGCGAAGCGGGGGCGGTTTTCCTGCGGAGACGCAGCCATGGCCGGGGTGAGGATGAAACGATGGCGCAAAGCCAGAAGCAGAACCGCGATCACGACGACGATCTTCGCCATCAGAAGCACGCCGTAAGGCGTTTCGAGGAGCCCCGTCGTCGTTTCCACCTGGCGGATCGTCAGCACGAGACCGGTGCCGACCAGCACCAGCACCATTGGCATTGCCAGTCGCGAAAACCGCTGCAGCCGCCGCAGCGTGTCGTCGCGATCGAGATCGGCGATCAGAACCGGCAGCGCACCGACCCAGAAGATCATCGCGAGCGCGTGCGCGAAGACCAGCGGGGCCATGACCATGACGGGTTCGGCCCGCGCCGCATGTCCCGCCACCGCGAACGACCCGGCTGTGAGAAACCATGCGAGCGTGGCGAGGTCACGCCGCCTCCACGACAGCGCGAGCAAGGCGGCAAGACCCGCAAATCCCGCGAGGATCGCCGCATGACCAAAGGGGCTCGCGATGGCGTTCGACCAGTTCGCGGCACCTGCCAACGCGCCGATACCACCTCCAGCCATATCCATGACCTGCGCGGCGAGCAGCAGGCCGGCGGCTGGAAGCGTGCTCGCGGCGAGCCACCACGCCGGGCGGGATGATGCCGCACCCGAAACCAATCTCCAGAAAGCCCCTCCGACGCCGAAGGCGAGCGCGGCCGTCAACAGCCCCCGCGCAAACAGAGCGGGCCAGGCGAAGGCATCCGCCCCGATTTCCGCAGCCTCGGAAACCGTTCCGATCGAAAAGACATGCGTCCCCCCGACCGGGTGACCATCTGCGGAGACGACGCGCCAGCTCAGGACGTGTGTGCCCTCGGAAAGCGTGTCGGGAGGCGTGACGATCAGCGTCGCATCGGATGCCCGCGCCTCGACATCGACGGCTTCGGATGCGCCGGGAAGAAACCACCGGGCCTGGAGCGGGCCGATCGGCTCGTTGAAGGTCAGCCGCACGTCCCCGGGTGGGTCATCGAGAACAGTGCCGGCAGGCGGCTCGGCCGATCGCAGCTGCGCATGGGCAAAGGCGGGTGTTGAAAAGGCAAGGGCTGCCGCAAGAGGAACAGAAAGCGCTACCAAGATCAGCAGCGCAGCTTTTATTGATCGCGAGGAACCCTTGTTCATCCTCTTACCCCGTATTTGGCCTCGATGGGCGGCGGAGATCGCTCTCCGCCGCCGCTCTCTTCTCAATCGTGGGAATGGCCGTTGGCTTCGTCGTCCTGATCGCCGTGGGAATGACCATGCGAATGGCCATGGCCATCGGCGGGCAGGACCATCACACCGGGAGCCGGATAGCGCAGATCGCTGCGGGTCTGGTCGCCGGTCGGGATCTCGATCCAGCGCTCGCTCGCGCTCGCACATTCCTGAACCACCGGGATGAAGAGCATCTCGTTCGCGGGAAGCTGATCGGTGAACTGCGCGCGGAAGATGAACTCGTCATAATGCTCGTCGAGCAATTCACCTTCCCAGATGATTTCCTGCACGCCCTCGGTAATCTCCCGGCCATGGCTGGTGAAGGGCTGCGACAGCGGCCCGGTCACGGTCGTCAGTTCCCAACCGGCCTTCGGCATCGGCCTGACCCCGACGACTCCGTCGGGAATCGCGATCCGGACACGCAGGGTCGGCTCACCCGCGCATCCGTGCGGGATACGCGTGACCATGCGCACGGTGCTGTTTTGCACGACTTCCCGGTTCTCGAAGGTCGCATGCGCATGAGCGGCCCCCTGCATGGCGAAGGTGCCGGCGAGAAGTGCCAGTGTGCCGAGACTATGAGCGACGTATTTCATTGGTTTTCCATCCTGATTTGCGAGGGATCTTGGTTGATCGGGAACAGGCTGCATGCGCCTCGGTGCCGGAGACGGCGTCGACCGAGGCCTGCTATGGCTGCGCGCATGGTGCGCGACATGCCGGACGAATGCTCACACGCATTCGCTTACCCACACGCGCCTTGCGGGCGCGCACGGGTTCGAACCGCGAAGACGGTCCGGCTCGTGATCAGACGATGGAAAGAGGTGGGCCGCGCGCCGGTGGCGCGGGCGGCACGAACAGCGCGACCCGTCCCGGAACGAGCGGGAGCGGGACCACGAGCGTATCGTAGCCGATGATCAGGGCCGTCGCGGCGCCATCCGGGAGAGCGAAGGCACCCGCGAGCATGCAGGCCGGGCAGTCGAGAACCCGCCCGCCGGTCCCGTCCGGCGCCTCGCCATCGGCCTGCGCCGTCATCTCGGTCAGGCACAGATCATCGAGCGATCCGCCGAGTTCGAGATAGGCGACGAGATCCGGGTCGCGTTCAGGCGCTTCATGGTGATGGTGGCCGAAACCGAGCAATGCGATCGCCAGCGCGAAAAGCGCTATCTGTACGCGAACCATGGCTCGGAATCCGGTCTTCATGCGATAGCGATAGCCACGGGGCAGCACGCCGTCAATCACGCCGATGTGAACATTCTGCATTGGCGAGGAGATCTCCGCACCGGCGGCGGATCGGTTGGAACGTCGGTCAGAAGAATGCAATGCGCGTGCCCTCGGGACCGCGCGTGACCTTCGCCTCCACCGCGAAGACCTCGCGTATCAACGATGCGTCCAGTACCCGCCCCGGGGCGCCCTGGGCAACGAGCCGGCCCTCATGCAGCACCGCGATCTCGCTGCAGAAGGCCGCCGCCTGGTTGAGATCGTGCAGAGCGACGACGATTCGCGTTCCGAGGCTGGGCAGAAGCCGCATCAGATCGAGCTGATGGCGGATATCGAGGTGGTTGGTCGGCTCGTCGAGCAGAAGTTCGCGCGGCTCCTGCGCCAGCGCGCGGGCGATCTGGATGCGCTGTCGCTCGCCGCCGGAGAGCGTGGACCAGGGCTGGCCCGCGCGCTGCGTCATGCCGGTGCGCTCCAGCGCCGAGAGAATTGCGGCCTCGTCGCGCTCCGTCCAGCCGCCCCAGGCGCCGCGCTGCGGCACACGCCCCAGCGCGACCACCTCACGCGCGCTCAGCGCGACCTCGGTCGTCGCCTGCTGTTCGACGAGCGCGAGACGCCTCGCGATCTCGGAGCGGCGGATCCGCGTGATGTCGCGCCCGTCCACATAGACCGCGCCGCCGGTCCCGCGACGCAATCCCGCGAGAAGGCGCAGCAGGCTGGATTTTCCCGAGCCGTTGGGACCGACGAGGCCCAGCACACCCTTCTCCGGCAGATCGAGGCTCACGCCGCGCACGATCGGGACGCCGCCTGCCGTCCAGGAGACGTTCTCGGCACTGAGCGTCATGCCGCCCTCCGCGAGCGCCACAGGATGATCGCGAAGGCAGGCGCGCCGAACAACGCGGTGATCACCCCGATCGGCAGGACCTGTCCGGGAAGCACCAGGCGGGAGAGCACGTCGGCCACGGCCATGAAGACGCCGCCGGCGAGTGCCGAGGCGAGTATGAGGCGCCCGTGGGAGGGTCCCACGAGAAACCGCATCGCATGCGGAATGACGAGCCCGACGAAACCGACCGCCCCGATGATGCTCACCACCGTCGCCGTCAGCATCGCCGTCAGCGCGAACAGTTCGATCCGCACGCGCGTGACGTCGACGCCGAGCGAGGCTGCCGCATCCTCGCCGAATGCGAAAGCATCGAGTGCGCGCGCCCGGTAGAGGCAATAGGCGAGCGCGAGCAGCAGCACGGGAAAGGCGAGCCCGGCATCCGGCCAGCGGACCCCGCCGAGGCTCCCCAGAAGCCAGAACATGATCCCGCGCGTCTGCTCCGCCGTCGCCGAGGAGGTGACGATGAAGGAGGTCGCCGCATTGAACAATTGCGACCCGGCAATCCCTGCCAGAATGATCCGGTCGGTTCCCCCGCCCGCACCGAAGGCGAGGATCGCGACGAAGGCGAAGGCCATGGCGGCACCTGCGAAGGCGCCGATCGAGACCGTCAGCGCGCCCGCTCCGAGCGCGAGGACGATCACGGTCACCGCCCCCGTCGAGGCACCCGCCGAGATGCCGAGGAGATAGGGTTCCGCCAGCGGGTTGCGCAGGAGCGCCTGGAGAACCACGCCGCAGACGGCGAGCGAGGCGCCCGCACAGACGGCGACCGCAGCCCGGCTCGCGCGGTAATGCCAGATGATTCCCTCGTGGATCGGATCCACGGCCAGGTCGAAGCCGAAGATTCGGTTGGCGAAGGTTCTGGCCACCTCGCGCGGCGTCACCGCGATTTCGCCGAACATGATCCCGATGGTGACAGCAGCCAGGAGGGCCGTGGCACCGATCAGGAGAAAGGTGCCCAGCCCAACCACACGACCCGTTCCCCGTGTCGCGCGTGCTGCGCCGATCACCGGGTCAGCCCCAGCTCATGCAATCCGTCCGCGAGGATCTCGACACCGTCCACCGCGCGCAGGGTTGGATTCATCGCATGTGCCGACATCTCGATCAGATGCCCGTTGCGCACGGCGCTCAGGCGGCTCGCGACCGGGTCGCTCTCGAGGAAGGCGCGCTTTGCGGCGATGTCGTCGGCCGGCAGCCTGCGGCGATCCATGGCGCCGAGGACGATCACGTCCGGATCGAGCCCCGCGATCGTTTCCCAGCCCACCAGCGGCCATTCCTGATCCGACGTGATGACGTTGCGCACGCCCACGACCTCGGAAATCCAGGCCGGCGCGCCGTAGCGCCCCGCCACATAGGCCTCACCGTCGAGCTCGGGCGAGGAGAACCAGTAGAGCACTGAGAGGTCCTGCGCCTCGAGCGTGCGGGCATGGACCGAGGCGGCTTCGATCCGCGAGGCGTTTTCCGCGATCAGCGCCTCGCCGGCGGCCTTGACGTCGAATATGGCGGCGAGCTCCGCGATTTCCTGATTCAGGAGATCGACGCTCCAGGCCTGCGAGCGGGCCCCGTCGCCACTCGCTGCGCTGAAATCGCTCTTGGCGCATTCGGCGGGCGACACGTAGGTGGTGATGCCGAAATCCGCAAACTGCGCGAATGTTCCCACCCGCGCCTGTTCAGGGGCGATGTCGTTGATCCACTGGGCCGCGACGAAATCCGGGCGGGTATTCAGAACCGCCTCGAATCCCGGGGAGTTGTCGGCGAGGCGCGGCAGGGCACGCCCCGCTTCCTCCAGCGCCTCCGGCAACGGCGCGAGCCAGATCCCGGTCCCGACGATACGATCGGCGAGGCCGAGCGAGAGCATGATTTCGGTCGTACCCTGCCCGATCGAGACGATCCGCTGCGGAGCGCCGTCGAAAACGAGGGAGCGCTGGCAATTGGTGATTTCGATCGGGAATTGCGTGGCTTCTGCGCGGGCTTCGCCGATGGAGAGGGCCAGCAGGCACAGCGCGAACACGCCGTGGCCGCGGCGCGTGCGCCTGGACGTCTGATACATCTGAACTCCTTTGCCGGACACCCCGTCCGGTGGATGTGAGGGTGTCGGTTCCGCGTCTTCGCGATACCGGAACGGCAGGTCTCCTGACTCGCGCCCAAAGTTCCGATACCGCCTTCCCGCATCTCTCGACGCAGTGGCTTCGCCGGCGACGGCGAATGGATCGGAACGGTCGCTCACAGTTGCGGGGGCAGTCCCGGAATTCGCGCCTCGCGGCCACGGCACCGGGTTCCCTTTTCATCCCGAGATGGGAACCGTTCGGCGACGGTGGTCGGCCATGTGCGGCAATTTGTCAATCCCGCATCCGAGGGCGTCAGCCCATGGACTGGTTCGCCAGAGCAAACAGGCTCGCCCTCCCATCGCGGGCGGGACGCCGGCCCAGCACCATGGCGGTGACCTGGCTGTGGGGTTCGAGGCCGAGGCCGGTGAGCCAATCACCCAAGCCGCCTTGGGCATCGCCGCCTTGGGCATCCCCGTCTTGCGCATCGATGTCGATACGCACGATCCGGCCCGCGAGCGCCGGCAGGTGCGCCTCGATGAGGCGCCGCGCATCCTCGGTCGTTTCGCTGACGACGGGCCCGATGACGTAGCCAAGCCCGAATTCGCGCGCGATCGCGTAGCCGGTCACGCGGCCTGCCTTCGTGACGACGCGCACGTCGCCGACATTCGCGAGGGCCGCGATCAGCGCAGACCGGGGCATGCCCGAGGCCTCCTCGTCGAGCGCCGTGATCGCGTCGAGATCCGCCGGTATCGCCGGGCGCACGTTCTCATGGGCCTGCGCGGTCGCGGCGAGACGCGGCACACCCCGGTGCTGGACCACCTCCCCGAAAGCCGTGAAGCCGCGCCGCTGATAGAGCGAAAGCCCTTCGGGCGTCGCGTGGACGAGTACGTCGTAGCCGCGCGTCGCCGCGAGAACGCCGTCGAACAGACGCGCACCGTAACCAGCGCCCTGCATGGCGGGCGTAACGATGATCATGCCCGTCGTGGCGAAACGCTCTCCGTATTTCCACCACATGGCAGTGCCGATGACGGCACCCGCCCGCTCGATCACGAGCCCCTCGCCGGTCGCGAGTGCAAACCGCCAATCCTCCAGCCTGTAGGGCCAGGCCACCTCCTGCGACAGCTTCAAGGCACCCGGAAGGTGGCGTGATTCGAGGGGGACCGGGGCGACCGGAAATTCGGACATGTGTCTCTCGCAAGGATCGTCATCGACGAGGCGACGCCCCGTACGGTGCGGCCTTTTCGAAAGGAGACGGGAGGGACAGGTTGTGCGGGGTGCATCCGGGATGCAAGTACGATTCGGTGAGAAATCACCGATCCGGCGCATGCAGGGATGCGCTACGGGTTGGCTCGACGATCAGTGCGGTGGCGAGACCCCGAGCCGCAGCATGGATACCGGCACTCAAGAGAATGCCGGTATCCATGGCGTCTGTGGAGCCGCAGGGCATGAGGCATGCGGCACGGTTGCGTCAAAACCGATAAAACAGATCGCGATATGCTCGAAATCGGCATGCGCCGAGGGAACACGCCGTCAGGCTCGCATAACCAAACCTTCCGGAAGCTCATGCTTTCCGGCGAGTTTGCCGCAAGCAAAGCCGCCGACAGGTGATTACTTCACGGTAATGCCGCCTGACCAGGGAATGATGCGCGAACCATTCAATTGAAGCGCAACACCAACATCATCGGGAGCGATTTCGCGCTGGCTCGTCAGATCATGCCGAGAAGCATCAAAAGCAGAACGATAGAGAGCGGGACACCAAGTAACCACAGGATGATAGGCATTTTCTTTCTCCGGTATCGATGAGATTTGAAACCCAACGGCTCCTGATCGATAAGGTTCCGGAGATAATCTTTTGCCAAGCTTCAATATTCAGCGTTTTCAAGCAGATAAAACTTCAACTCAGCCCTGTCGGCCGGAATAAGCCTTGAGAAAATACAATCCTTGCCGGCATTGACGGCCGTGCGCGATCATCGCAATCGACCGGATCCCACAACCATGACGCGGACCGATCCACGGACAAGCCCGAGCAGCATGCCCCATCGCATCGCATTGCGCCGTATCGGCCTCAGCCGGTGGTCGCTTCCACAGTGAGCCCGGAAATCGCCTGGACGAGCGCGTCCTCGGTGACCTCTTCGGCGGTGAATTCCCGCGTGATGCGCCCGTGATACATCGCGATGATCCGGTCCGAGACACGCAGGATCTCCGGCATTTCCGAGCTGATCACGATCACCGCGTAGCCCTGGGCGGCGAGTTCGCGCAGCAGGCCGTGGATTTCGGCCTTCGATCCCACATCGATCCCGCGCGTCGGCTCGTCCACTATCAGGACGCGCGGCTGCATGGACAGCCATTTGCCGATGACGATCTTCTGCTGATTGCCCCCCGACAGGACGCCCACCGGCTGACGCCAGCTCGGGGTCTTGATCGCAAGCCGGTCGCGATACTGGTCGAAGATTGCGATTTCGGCGCCCGAGGCGACGAAGGGGCCGGCGGTGAGGTCCTGGATCTGCGGCAGGGTGATGTTGTCGCGGCAGCTCATCTGGAGCACCAGCCCCTGCTCCTTGCGGTTTTCCGGGACCAGCGAAATGCCGAGCGCGATGGCCTGCTCGGGAGAGCCGATCGTGACCTCCTCGCCATCGATCAGAACGGCGCCGGCATCGCATCCGCGCAGGCCGAACAGCGCCTCGGCGATCGCCGTACGCCCGGCCCCGACGAGGCCGTAGAACCCGACGACTTCCCCCGCGCGCACGCTGAATGAGACGTTCTCGAAATGCGTCGCACAGCACAGACCGCGCGTCTCGAGGACGATCTCTCCGGGTTTCGTGACCGCGACCTCGCGCGACAGGTCGAGGCTGCGCCCGATCATCAGGCGCGTCACTTCGTCCTCGTCGGTTTGCGCCGTGTCGAGCGTGCCGCGATACTGGCCGTCGCGCAGCACGGTGATCCGGTCCGACAGCGTGAAGATCTCGTCCATCCGGTGCGAGATATAGACGATGCCCACGCCCTGCGCCTTGAGATCGTTGATGATGTCGAACAGCACCACCTTCTCCGCATCGGTGAGCGAGGCGGTGGGCTCGTCGAAGACGACCACCCGGGCATCGACGGTGAGCGCGCGGGCGATCTCGACCATCTGCTGGTTGGCGATCGAGAGATGCGCCACTGTCGCATCGCTGCGAAACCCGCAGCGCAGCCGCTCCAGAATCGCGTTCGAGCGCGCATGAAGCGTCTTCCAGTCGACCCGCCCGAGGGGCTTGCGCGGCAATTCGCCGAGATAGATGTTCTCCGCCGCCGACATTTCCGGCACGAGGCTCAGTTCCTGGTGGATCAGGACGACACCCTGCTGCTTGGCCTCGAGCGGCGTCGCCATCCGCACCTCGCGCCCCGCGATGAAGATCTTGCCGCCATCGGGCTGGTACATGCCCGCGAGCACCTTCATCAGGGTGGATTTCCCCGCACCGTTCTCACCGAGCAGGGCATGGACCTCGCCCGGCAAGACTTCGAAATCGACGCCGTCGAGCGCGCGCACACCGGGGAAGGTCTTGACGATACCGGCGAGCCGCAGGGCGGGCTCGCGGGTCGGGGCGTCGAGCATGTCCGTCACCGGCGCAGCCCTCCATCGGCGGTGCGATTGAAGCGTTTGTCGAGGAAGAGCACGGCGATCAGGATGCCGCCGAGCACGACATAGACGTAGAAAGCCGGCACGTTCATCAGGTTCATGCCGTTGCGCAGCATGCCGATGGCGAGCACGCCGCCGAGCGTCCCGATGATGTCGCCCTTGCCGCCCGTCAGCTTGGTGCCGCCGAGCACGACGGCGGTGATCACCCACAATTCGTAATCGCGCCCCAGATTGGGCGTCGCCGCGCCCATCTGCGTCGAGAGCAGCACGCCCGACAGGGCCGCGAAGAAGCCGATGATCATGAAATTGACCATCATGTGCGGTCCCACCCGGATACCGGCATTCACCGCCGCCTCGCGATTGCCGCCGACCGCATAGGTATTCCGGCCATGGACGGTGCGCGAGAGGAGCAGGTGGACGGCGAGGGTGCACAAGAGAAAGATCAGCGCGAGAACCGGAAGCGGCCCGACGGATAGCGCGCTGAAATCCGAATAGGCGAAGTTCATCGCATAGAAGGACTGCTCGCCGGTATAAACGAAGACCAGCCCGCGAATGCCGAGCATCGCGCCCAAAGTCACGATGAAGGCGTCGACCCCGGTCTTCCAGACGATGAAACCGTTCAGCGCACCCAGAGCGATCCCCACCAGCAGGGCGAGGCACACGGCGGGCAGGATCTGCCAGTCGCCCCAGGTCGCGAACACGGCCCAGCTCTGCACATCCACCGCGAAGGCGGCGGCGAGCGCGAGGATCGCGCCGACCGAGAGATCAATATTGCCGTTGATCATCACCAGCGTCATGCCGAGCGCGATCAGGCCGATGGTCGAGGTCTGGACCAGAATGTTCTGGAAATTGCGCAGATCGAAGAAGTGATCGGAAGCCAGGCTGAAGAAGACGAATACGATCAAGACGAAGCCCCAGATCGGATTGTGCATCAGCCAGCGCAGCACGGGGTTCTCGAGGAACGGCCGGATGCGATCGGCGGCACCGCGCGGCAGCGTCTCCTCGAGCCCCTGCGGCAGCGCCTGTTCCTCGGCCACGCCCGCCGGCGGCTGCGGCTTCTCCCTCACTGTGTCTGGCGGCGTCATCTGGGGACCTCCCGGTCGAATTCGTCTATGGTGCACGCGGCTTTGCGGGTGGATCGACGCTAGGCGATCGGCGAGAGCAGGCGCCCGCGCTTGGCCGCCACATCGAGCCAGACGGCGACGATGATCACGGCCCAGGTAACGAGCCATTGCGTGTAATAGGGCTGGCCCATCAGGATCAGGCCGTTCTGGATGAAGGCAAGCATCAGGACGCCCAGCACCGTGCGCAGGACGCTCCCGGCACCACCCAGCAGCGAGGTCCCGCCGAGGATCACGGCGGCGAGCACCTGCAATTCGTAGCCCTGGCCGACATTGTTCTGCGAACCCATCACCCGGCTGCCCAGCATGATCGCCGCGACGCCCACGCAAAGGGCCGAGATCAGATAGGTGGCGAAGACCACGCGCGAGCGCGGTATCCCGGAAAAGACCGAGGCGGTGGGATTGCCGCCTACCGCATAGACGCGCCGCCCGAACGGCGTCGTCGTCATGATCACGTGGAAGACGAGCGCCATCGTCCCGAAAATCACGATCGGGGTCGCGATCCCGAAGATCGCGCCGCGCCCGAACAGGGCGAACCAGGTGCCCTGCTGGTCGACGATGTCGACGTTCTGCCCGCCGCTATAGATCAGGACAAGCCCCTGGATCGCCGACAGCATCCCGAGCGTGACGATCAGCGAGTTGAGCCGCAATATGCCGATCAGGAAGCCGTTGACGGCCCCGAGGCACAAGGTTGCGAGCAGCATCACGGGTATGGCGAGTTCCGGCCCGATCTTGTCGTGGAGATCCACTACCAGCACCGTGGCGAAGGAGAGCATCGAGCCGACGGAGAGATCGAGATTGCCGCCGATCACGACGATCGTGACCCCCAGCGCCATGACCCCGATGATGGCGGATTGCCGGAAGACCGACATCAGATTGTCCGTCGTCATGAACCGGTCGGACATGATCGTGAAGACGATCATGAACAGGATGAAGGCGACGAGGATGCCCTGCTTGGCGATAGCAGGTCCCCCCGCCTTGAGGCGGTCCATCAACATCGGTTCCCTCCCGGGCATTCGCAGGCGTTTGCCGCCCTTGTGCGAAATTGTCGTCGTTGCGCGACGGGGCGAGGATATCACGCCCCGTCGCGAAGTCTTGCGGTCTGGTGGCCCGGATCACGAGTGCATCCGGGCTTTGCGCGCATCAGAAGACCGGACGATCGAACTCGTCCATGTTGTCCTGCGTGATCTTGGGCGTGTCGAAATAGTTGAGCTTGGGGACGTCGTTGCCGGCCAGGACGTCGAGCGCCGTCTGGAGTGCGGCCTCGGCATCGTCGACCGGGGACTGATAGACCGAGCCCCAGTATTCGCCCCGCGCCATCGCATCGTAGCCGACGGCGAAGTTGGTGGCGCCGATGAAGACCATGCCCTCGGCGCGCCCGGCATCGATCGCCGCGTTCAGCGCGCCCACACCCATGTTGTCGTCGCCGGAATAGACGCCGTCGATATTGTCGAAGCGCGTGAGGAAGGTCTCCATCGTGCGCTGCGCCCGCTCGCGGTTCCAGTCGCCGGGCTGGATGTCGAGCTGGACGACGTCGTGGCACAATTCGGCCAGCCGGTCGTCGAAGCCCTGCTGGCGTTCGATGGCGGTGGTGTAGCCGGGCATGCCCGTGATCTGCACGATCTCGCCTTCACCCCCGAGCGCCTCGCACATCATCTCGGCGGCATAGATGCCCTGCTGGATGTTGTTGGGGCCGGAGAAGGCGGAGATGAAGTCGAGTCCCGCTTCGGCGATGTTCGAATTGGTCACGATCACCGGGATGCCTTCGCGATGCGCGTTGCGCACGGCGGGTACGAGGGCCTGCCCGTCCGTCGGCCAGATGATGATGGCGTCGACCTGCTGCTGGATCAGATCCTGCATCTGGCTGATCTGCCGCGCGACGTCTCCGCCGGCATCGAGCACGATGACGTCGACTTCCGGGTTGGCGTCGGCCGCGGCGATGAAGGCCTGTTCGTAGGTCGTCTGGTAGCTGTCGATACCGACATTGTTCTGGGTGATACCGATCCGCACCGTATCGGCTGAGGCGGCGGTAGCCAGGGCGAGCGTGCCGCAGCCGGCAAGCAACAGGCGCATCGTCGTATTCATCGTCGTTTTCCTCCCGAGGTTGTACCTCTACCACATTGCCCGGCAAAGCGGGTTGCCGTTCTGGAGCCGGGCGGTCCGGTAGCTTCGCCATGCTGTCGTCATACGGCGAGAAGTGACACAGCGGATATGTTC
The DNA here is from genome assembly GCA_050485405.1 of Salinarimonadaceae bacterium. Classification (GTDB taxonomy): domain Bacteria; phylum Pseudomonadota; class Alphaproteobacteria; order Rhizobiales; family Beijerinckiaceae; genus Saliniramus. The sequence continues at coordinate 68,806 of JBJHBI010000005.1, read as the reverse complement.
AGATTGAATATATTGATGATCATTCCGAATATTTTCGACCTGTATTCGTATGGTCGCAACGCACAGTGTGAGGACAGAGCCGATGAGGCAGGACCGCAGACGCAGCTCCGATCAGGGCCCGCAGCGAAAGACCACCGAAGTGAAGATGGGAAATATCCGGAATGAGGATTTTGCCAGGGTGCCGCCCCCGCAGGAGGGGCTCGCGGCAACCGGGCCGACCGCATTGCCGGAGATTCTCGGCTTCGTGGAGGCCCTGTCGAGCGAGATCGACACCGCCCTCGAGATCGGCGAGCCCAACCCTCATCTCAACATGGTGACGGCGCTTCTGAAGGCGCATGCCAGCGGCAGGATCGTGACGGCGACGATGCTCATCGCCGCCTCCGGCGTGCCTTATGCTACGGCGCGGCGCAAGCTCGCCAAACTCGTCGATGCCGGGCTGATCGAGCAGCGTGCCCGCACGCGCACCGGCCGGTCGTTCTCGCTGCATCCCACGCTTCGCCTGATGACCAATTGGCGCCAGCTCGGCGACAGGGTGATGCGGCTGAGGGCGGATCTTCCGGGAATCGCGAGCCAGCAAGGCGGTGAGTACTATTTCGGCGCCTCCTACGTGCCCGCAAGCCAGACGGTCGCGCCGCCGCAGGTGCTGCCGGAGCCTCTGACGCTGGGCGGGGGCCTGCGCATTCTGGTGCATGGCGATCCGACCTTCATGGTGATGGAGAACCTCAAGCGCCAGTTCGAGCAGATCATCGGCACCAATATCAGCCAGCGCGCCTTTTCGATCGATCGCCTGCGCGAAGAGGCCCTGCGCAATGCCGAGCGCCGCGTCAGCAAATACGACATCATCGCCGTTGATCTGCCCTGGATCGGTGAATTCGCCGAGAACGGCGTGCTCGCGCCGCTCGATGCGTGCCTCGATACCAGCCGCCTCGATCCGCCGGATTTCCACACGGCGGGATGGATGGCGGCACATTGGGGTGGCCGCGCCTACGGGGTACCGAGCCAGACGACGCCGGAATTGCTGTTCTACCGCACCGATCTGTTCGCGCAGGCCGGGCTCGCTCCGCCCCATACCACCGATGCCGTGATCGCGGCGGCGCGCCACTTTCACGCCCCGCATCTCGGACGCTACGGGATCGCCTGGAATGCGGCGCGCGGGACGGCACTCGGCCACCAGTTCCTGATGACATGCGCCGATTTCGGCCAGCCCGTGATCAATCTCGCACCGATTGTGGGCGGCTACGACGCCGATACCGCCGGTCGCGACGACATCGTGCCCACCATCGACACGCCACGCGGCCTGGAGGTCTGCGAATATCTCCTCGCCCTGCTCGAATTCTCGCCGCCCGACATCCTCTCCATGTCGTGGTACGAGCGGATCCGCCCCTATGCGGCGGGCACGATTCCGATGGCCTACGGTTACACTCTGCTCGCGCCCTATTTCGAGCGCGATCCGAACTCGCCCGCCTTCGGCAATACCGGCTACCTGCCCCATCCTGCGGGACCGATGGGGCGCCCCGTCGCCCCGGTCGGCGGCTATGTCATGGGCATCCCCGCCAATATCGCCCCCGAGCGGCTCGCCGATGCGGCGGAGGCGCTGATCGCCTTCACCTCGCCGGGCGCGCAGAAACTCTACGTGCTCAATGGCAGCCGGACGGCGCCGCGCTATTCCGTCGGTGCGGATCCGGAAGTGCGCGGTCTCTCGCCGATCTTCGAGGCGGTCGACGCCATGTCGCTGCGCGACGAGCTGCAATACTGGCCGCGTCCGCCGATTCCGGAAATCGCCCGGATCATCGAGATCTGCGGCCAGGAAATCCACGACATGCTGCGCGGCATAACGAGGCCGGAAGCCGCGTTGCAGCGTGCGCAATCACGGGCGGAGAACGCCCTCGAACAATCAAGAAAGCTTGGGAGGACGCCATGGATACCGCCCGCCTGAAAGGCAAGAACATCCTGATTACCGGTGCGGCGCAGGGGATGGGCGCACAGAACGCGCGCCATTTCGCGGCGCAGGGCGCCAATGTCTGCATCGGCGACGTCAATGTCGAGGGCGTCGCGGCGGTCGCCGAGGAGATCAACGCCGCCGGCAACGGCAAGGCGGTCGCGGTACGGCTCGACGTCACCTCCCGTGCCGACAACGCGGCGGCGGTGGAGGCCTGCGTCGAGGCCTTCGGATCGATCAACGTCGCTCTGCTCAATGCCGGCGTGAACAAGCCGCGCATGTTCATGGATATCGACGAAGACAACTGGGACATGATCCTGAACATCAACGCCAAGGGCGTTCTTCTGGGCATGCAGGAAGCTGCGCGCGCGATGATCGCGCAAGGCCCGATGCCGGATCATCCCTACAAGATCATCCCCGTCGGCTCGATCGTCTCGCGCACCGCCTTTCTCGACGTGATCCCCTATTCCTGCTCGAAATACGCCGTGCTCGCCCTGATCATCGGCGGCGCCAAGGCGCTGTGGGAGCACAAGATCACCGTCAACGGCTACGGTCCGGGCGTGGTGCGTACCGAATTGTGGGAGCAGCTCGACAAGGATCTCGTCAAGATCGGCATGTTCGAGAAGGAAGGCCAGTCGATGGATCACCTGGCCAGCACCATGATCACCATGAAGCGCTACAGCTATCCGGAAGACGTCCAGGGCACCGCCGCCTTCCTGTGCTCGAATGACAGCGACTACATGACCGGCCAGCTGATCATGATCGACGGCGGCATGATCATGCAGTGATCAGGCGGGCCGCGACCGGCCCCCGCGCAGCTCCATTCAACCGATCAACGATACCGGCGGCACGTTCCGCCGAGGCTGAGGATTATTCTCATGTCACGCGCTCTTCTGCCCAACCTCCTGACCCCGCAGGATCTCGAACCGAACTGGAAATGGGAGGGCCGTATTCCCGCCTGGGGGCACACATCCGTCGATTTCGAGCGCCGGATCGACCATGACCGCCTGCGCCGCTACCGACTCGCGCGCACCCGGGAGGCGTTGAAGGCCTCCCCCGCCGGCACGCTCCTGCTCTTCGACGTCAACAATATCCGCTATGTCAGCGCCACCAAGATCGGCGAATGGGAACGCGACAAAATGTGCCGTTTCTGCCTGCTGACCGGCGACGACGCCCCCTATGTCTGGGATTTCGGCTCCGCCGCCATGCACCACAAGAAATATGCGGACTGGCTGGTTCCCGAGCATTGCCGCGCCGGCGTCGTCGGCATGCGCGGCACCATCCCCCCGGAATTCGGCCTGATGCGCAAATATGCCCGCGAGATCGCAGGCCTGATCCGGGATGCCGGCATGGCGGGCATGCCAGTGGGTGTCGATTACGCCGAGACGGCGATGTTCCACGCGCTCCAGGAAGAAGGGCTGAACGTGGTCGACGGGCAGCAGATCATGCTCGCGGCACGCGAGATCAAGAACTGGGACGAGATCCAGCTCCTGACCCAGGCGGCTAGCATGGTCGACGGCGTCTACCACATGATCTACGAGCAGCTGAAACCGGGCGTGCGCGAGAACGACATCGTCGCCCTGTCCAATAAGATGCTCTACGAAATGGGCAGCGACGACGTCGAGGCGATCAACGCCATATCCGGCGAGCGCTGCAATCCGCATCCCCACAATTTCACCGATCGCTATTTCCGACCCGGCGATCAGGCCTTCTTCGATATCCTGCAGAGCTATCAGGGCTACCGCACCTGCTACTACCGTACCTTCAATATCGGCTGCGCCACGCCGGCGCAGAACGACGCCTATGTGAAGGCGCGCGAATGGATCGACGCCTCGATCGCCATGATCAAGCCCGGCGTGAGCACCGACAAGGTCGCCGCCGTCTGGCCGAAGGCCGAGGAATTCGGCTTCCCCAACGAGGATGCCGCCTTCGGCCTGCAATTCGGCCACGGGCTCGGTCTCGCCCTGCACGAGCGCCCGATCATCTCGCGGGCGGTGAGCATGGATCATCCGATGGAGATCAAGACCGGCATGGTCTTCGCGCTGGAGACCTATTGCCCGGCCACGGACGGCTATTCCGCCGCGCGGATCGAGGAGGAGGTCGTGGTCACCGATACGGGCTGCGAGGTGATCAGCCTCTTCCCGGCGCAGGACCTGCCCATCGCCAACCGCTACTGAAGTCAATCCCTCACAGGATGATCGCCATGGCTGACGCCACAAAAGACGACGTGAAGAACAATGCCGAGGATTACCTGCGGATGTATCGCCAGATGGTGCGCATCCGCACCTTCGAGGACAATGCTAACCAGCTCTATCTCTCGGCCAAGATGCCGGGCCTGACCCACATGTATACCGGCGAGGAAGCCGTCGCGGTGGGGATCTGCGAGGCGCTGACCGACGAAGACCGCATCACCTCCACCCATCGCGGCCACGGCCATTGCGTGGCCAAGGGTGCGGCGTTCAAGGAGATGTTCTGCGAGCTTCTGGGCAAGGAGGAAGGCTATTGCCGGGGCAAGGGCGGATCGATGCACATCGCCGATCAGAGCCACGGCAATCTGGGCGCCAACGCCATCGTCGGCGGCTCGATGGGCATCGCGACCGGCTCGGCCCTGCGTGCAAAGCTTCTGGGCTCCGACGATGTGACGGTCTGCTTCTTCGGTGACGGCGCGACGGCGCAGGGGCTGATGTACGAGGTCATGAACATGGCCGCCTTATGGAAGCTGCCGGTGATCTATGCCTGCGAGAACAACGGCTATTCCGAATATACCCGCACCGACGAGATCGCCGCAGGCTCCATCACCGCGCGCGCCGAGGCGTTCGGGATCGAGGCGCATCAGGTCGACGGGCAGGACGTCCTCGCCGTCAACGCCCTCACCCGGCGCCTCGTCGAGCGCGCCCGCAAGGGCGAGGGGCCGTTCTTCATGGAGCTGATGACCTATCGCTATCACGGCCACCATGTCGGCGACATCAACCGCGCCTATTACCGCTCGAAGGAGGAGGAGAAGGACTGGAAGGAGAATCGCGATCCGATCATCCGCTTCCGCGCCTGGCTCGTCGCGGAGGGGATCGCCGGCGAGGACGAGATCGAGGCGATGAACGCCGAGATCATCGAGGATGCAGCGCAGGCCGTCGCCTATGCCGAGGCCGCGCGATACCCGGATACATCCGAAGTCGACATGCATGTCTATGCGGATTGAGGAGGCAACGATGCGCGAGATTACCCTCTCCCAGGCCGTCAACGAGGCGATCGCCGAGGAAATGCGCCGCGACCCGACCGTCTTCCTGATGGGCGAGGACGTGGCCGAAGCCGGCACACCCTTCAAGGTGCTCTCCGGTCTCGTCGAGGAATTCGGCACGCAGCGCGTGATCGACACCCCGATATCCGAGCCCGGCTTCGTCGGCATGGCCGTCGGTGCGGCGATGACCGGCGCGCGGCCGATCGTCGATCTGATGTTCGGCGATTTCCTCTATCTCGTCATGGATCAGCTGTGCAATCAGGCCGCGAAGCAGCATTACATGTCCGGCGGCAAGCTCACCGTGCCGATGGTGCTGCGCACCAATCTCGGCGCCACCCGCCGCTCCGCCGCGCAGCACAGCCAGTCCCTCCACGCCCTCGTGGCGCATATTCCCGGACTGAACGTGGCTCTGCCCTCATCCGCCTATGAAGCCAAGGGCCTGATGAAGACCGCGATCCGAGACAACAACCCGGTCGTGATCTTCGAAGACAAGCTGATGTATCAGGACAAGGCCCCGGTGCCGGAGGAGGAATACCTGATCCCCTTCGGTCAGGCCCATATCAAGCGCGAGGGGCGTGACATCACCCTGATCGCTACCTCCTCGATGGTGCAGGTCGCGGAGAAGGCCGCCGAGATGCTCGCCGCCGACGGCATTTCGGCCGAGGTGATCGATCCGCGTACCATCGTGCCACTCGACGAGGCGACCCTGCTCGCGAGCGTGCGCAAGACGAGCCGCGCCATCGTCATCGACGAGGGGCACCAGAGCTACGGCGTCACTGCGGAAATCGCCTCGCGGCTGAACGAGAAGGCTTTCTATCATCTGGATGCACCGGTGCTGCGGATCGGCGCGATGGACGTCCCGGTCCCGTTCAGCCCCGTCCTCGAGGACATCACCGTCCCGACGCCGGCGAAGGTGGTGGAGCGGGCCCGCCGGCTCTGTGCGGGGGAGTTGATCCATGCCGCATGAGGTGACGATGCCGCAGCTCGGTATGGCCCAGGATACGGGGCGGCTGACGCAATGGCTGAAGCAACCCGGCGAGGAGGTCGCGCGCGGCGATCTGCTGTTCGAGGTCGAGACCGACAAGGCCACGATGGAGATCGAGGCGCAGGCCGACGGCTTTCTCACGCATGTGACGGCCGATGAGGGCACCGATATCCCCGTCGGCCAGGTGATCGCCCGGATCTCCGATACCGCAGACGCGCCCGAGGAGACGGCGCAAGCCGAAGCGCCCGCCATTCCGCCGGAAAAGCCGCCCGAACCCGATCAGAGCGCGCCGCGCGAAGCTGCAAAGCCGGAGGACGAGCCGTATGCATCGCAGCCCGGCGCTCGCATTCTTGCCTCGCCCAAATTGCGCCGCATCACCGCGTCCGAGGGGCTCGATCTGACGCTGCTCGCGCGCGCCGATCACCCGCAACCCTATCACATGCGCGATCTCGACCGGCTGCGTGAGCTCGCCAGGAGCGAGGCGCCGCGTGCGCAGGCTCCCGGGCAAGCATCCGGCATGCAGCAGCCGGCGGCGATGCGCCTGCGCGCCACTTGCCCGCAGGACGGATTTGCGGAATTCGCGCGCTGGGCCGCCGGCAACGAAGGTCTCGAAGATGCGGATGCGCTGCTCGCCGGGCTCGCCGGCATCAGCCTCGGGAGCGGGGCCACCTGCGTTGCGGTGGAGCGCATCGGCACGAAGCGGGTCTATAGCGTTCCCGATACGCGCCGCCTCTCCGCCGTCACGCCGGGAGACGCGCAGCCGGAACTGCTCGTGCGGGATCTGCGCGCTTGCGCCGTAGAATCGGTCGAGGCCGGCGCCGAGACGCTGCCCGTCCTGACGGTCACCCGCTGCGCCGAAGGGCTTTCGATATCGCTCGAATGCAGCCGGGACCAGCTCGACGCGACCGGCGCGATCGCCCTTCTGGACCAGTTCGCCGGACGCATGCGCGATCCGCTGCGCCACCTTCTGTGACCCGCGAGGCAGTGATGCAATATACCGATCTCTATATCGACGGTCGCTGGCAGGCGACGCAGGAACGCTTCGAAGTTCTCAACCCGGCGACCGAAGAGGTTCTCGCCTCGGTCGCCTCCGCCGATACGGGCCATGCCGATGCCGCCCTCGACGCCGCCGCTGCGGCGATGGCCGAATGGGCGGCGCGCACGCCGCGCGCGCGTTCAGAAGTCCTGCGCCGCGCTTTCGAGCTGATGAGCGCGCGGCTCGAAGATTTCGCCCGGCTGATCACGCTGGAAAACGGCAAGGCGCGCGCGGATGCCATGGGCGAGGCCGCCTATGCCGCCGAGTTCTTCCGCTGGTTCGCCGAGGAGGCGGTGCGCGCTGACGGGCTGATCACGCATGCGCCGGCATCCGGAGCACGGATCATAGTGCAGCACAAACCCGCCGGTCTCGCCGTGCTGATCACGCCGTGGAATTATCCGGCAGCAATGGGTACCCGCAAGATCGCCCCCGCCCTCGCCGCCGGTTGCGGCATGATCGTCAAGCCCGCCTCCGAAACACCACTCACCATGCTCGCGCTGATGCCGCTTCTGGAGGAAGCCGGCGTGCCCAAGGGGCTCGTCAACGTGCTTCCCTCGAAGCGCACCGGGGCGCTGGTCGATCACATGCTGGCCGATCCGCGCGTGCGCGTGGTGAGCTTCACCGGCTCGACGGCGGTGGGGCGCAAGCTCCTGCAATCCGCCGCCGGCCAGGTGCTCAAGCCGGCCATGGAACTCGGCGGCAACGCGCCCTGCATCGTCTTCGAGGATGCCGATCTCGATACCGCCGTCGAGGGCACCATGCTGGCCAAGATGCGCAATCTCGGCGAGGCCTGCACGGCGGCGAACCGCATCTATGTGCACGAATCGGTCGCGGCGGAATTCACCCTGCGCCTGAGCGAACGCATGAGCGCGCTCACCGTTGGCGACGGAACCGATCCGAGGGTCGATGTCGGACCGCTGGTCAATGCCGATACGCGCGACAAGGTCGCCGCCTTCGTCGCTGACGCGCTGTCGAAGGGCGCGCAGCTCGAATGCGGTGGCGAAATCCCGCCGGGCAAGGGTTTCTACTATCCGCCGACGGTGCTCTCGCAGGTGCCTGAGAGCGCCGATTGCGTGCATGACGAGATCTTCGGCCCCGTCGCCGCGATCCAGACCTTCAGCGACGAGGAAGACGTGATCCGGCGTGCCAACGCCACCGAATACGGCCTCGTCGCCTATGTCTTCTCGGAGGATTTCAAGCGCGCCCTGCAGGTCTGCGAGCGGCTCGAATACGGGATGGTCGGGCTCAATCGCGGGCTGGTCAGCGATCCCGCCGCCCCGTTCGGCGGGGTCAAGCAATCGGGGCTGGGCCGTGAAGGCGGGCATGAGGGCATGCACGAATTCATGGAAACCCAATATATTTCAGCGAGCTGGTGAGGGAGACGATGATGTCCGAAATCATTGCGGCACCATCGGTCCGGCGCATGGCCCGAGAGCGGGGGATCGATCTCGAAGAGCGCGCACGCGCTCTGGGGCGCACCACCATGGCGCGCGAAGATATCGAGGGTGCCGGCGGCGATGCACCGACGCCGGATGCGCGCCCGGCAGGCGGAGCCTCGCCCTGGGAGGTCGATCACGCGGCCTATGGCCCGGTCACGCAGGAGCTGCTGAGCCGGTTCGCGCGCGTCGCCGCTGCCAATCTCGGTGCGGCCAACGCGCACATTCCTCAGGTCACCCATCATGATCGCGCCGACATGCGGGCCATCGAGGCCCTGCGCGCCGGCCTGAAGGAGGAGGCGCTCGCGCGCGGGACGAAGCTCACCGCGCTGAGCTTCCACGTCGCCGCCCTCGCGCATTGCCTGCAGTTATTCCCGCGTTTCAACGCGTCGCTCTCGGCGGATGGCGAGACGCTGATCCTCAAGGATTACGTCCATATCGGCATCGCGGTCGACACCCCGCACGGGCTCATGGTTCCCGTGATCCGGGATGCTGACCGCAAGGGGTTGTTCGAGATCGCCGGAGAGATCGCCGATCTCGCGGCCCGCGCGAAGGCGCGCAAGCTCGGCCCCGATGCGATGGGCGGCGCATCCATGACGATCACCTCGCTGGGCGGGATCGGCGGGGTCGGTTTCACGCCGATCGTCAACCCGCCCGAAGTCGCCATTCTCGGCATCACCCGCACGGAGACGGTCACAGTCTGGGAAGACGGCACGCCTTCACCGGTCCCGATGGTGCCGCTCGATCTCAGCTACGACCACCGCGTCGTGAACGGCGCCGACGCCGCACGATTCATGGTGCAGCTCGTTTCGATGCTGGCGGAGCCACGGCGCCTGCTGATCTAGCGCTTCATGAGAAATGCGATCAAAGCCGCGCTCGTCTCGTCCGGCGCCTCCTCGGCGAGATAATGGCCGCAATCGATGCCTCCGCCGCGGACATCCTCGGCCCAGTCGCGCCAGATGCCGGGCACGTCGTACCATCGCGGCATGTGCCCCCGTTCGCCCCACAGGGCGAGGACCGGGCAGGTGATTCGGTTGCCGGCTTTGCGATCGGCCTCGTCGAGGGCGAAGTCGAAGGTCGCTCCGGCCCGATAATCCTCGCACATGGCGTGGATGGATGCGGGATCTTCGTAGCAGCGTTTGTACTCGGCCATCGCCTCCGGGGCGAAGACGTCCCGCCCGCGATGGAAGAAGAAGCCGTCCGGGTTGCCGGCGATCACACGTTCGGGCAGATCGTATTCCTGAGCGAGGAAGAACCAGTGCCAGTAGCCGAGACCGAAATCCATATCGGCCCGGCGAAACATCTCGCCCGTGGGCACGATATCGAGAACGGCAAGCGATGCCACGCATTCGGGATGATCGAGCGCCATGCGGTAGGCGACGCGTCCACCACGATCATGGCCGACGACGTGAAACCGCTCGAAACCCAGAGCCCGCATCATCTCGACCATGTCGCGCGCCATCGCACGCTTCGAATAGGGAGCGTGATCGGGCGCGCTCGGTGGTTTGGAACTGTCGCCATAACCACGCAGATCGGCGCAGATCACGGTGAAATCGCGGGCGAGTTCCGGCGCGACGCGGTGCCACATCGCATGCGTCTGCGGGTATCCATGGAGGAGAAGCACCGGCGGCCCCGCTCCCCTGATGCGGATATTGATCTCCGCCTCGGCGGTTTTGATCCGATCAAGCCGAAATCCCGCGAACATGTGCGCCTCCCTGACCATGGAATCTGACACGGCGCCGGATGCGGGGCCAGTGCGTATCCGCGCGGCGCCGTTTGACGGTTTGCCCGCTCCCGGTTTTTTGGTATGCCAAACGACGGGTAGCAAGGCAGAGCAGAGCCGATCGCACATGACCAGTACCGAGACCACCGCCGAGACCGCCCGCGCGCGCCTGCGGGAATCGCCGGCGGCGTTGAAGCCGGAACTGGTCGCGGCCCTGATCCGTGAGAGCATCCTCCTCGACAAGCTTCAGCCGGGCATCCCCATCCGCGAGCGGGCGCTCGCCGAGGAGCTCGGCGTATCGCGCACACCGCTGCGCGAAGCATTGAAGATCCTCGCCACCGAGGGTCTCGTCGAGCATTCGCCGCGCCGCGGCGTCACCGTGGCGGATCCTTCCGATGCGGAACTGCGCGAGCTTCTCGAACTTCTCGGAGGGCTCGAAGGCCTCGCCGGCGTTCTCGCCTGCAAGAAGGCCACGGCGCAGGAGAAATCGGAGCTGCGGGCCCTGCATTACGAGATGCTCGCCGCCTATACGCGCGGGGACAGGCTGGCCTATTTCCACCGCAACCAAGACATTCACCGCACCCTCGTATCGCTGAGCCGCAACGCGCCGCTCATCAAGCAGCATCGCCTCGTCAATGCGCGGGTCTACCGCATCCGGTATCTCAGCAATCTGCGCACCGAACGCTGGGAGAAAGCCATCGACGAGCACGAGGCGATGCTGGACGCGCTCGATGCGGGAGACGGCGAGCGGCTGCGCGCGATCCTCGAGCCGCACGTCCTGCGCGCATTCGAGAAGATGCTCGAACGCGCGAAGGCGAAGCCGGCGGAGCGGGGGTAACGCGCTATTCTGCCGAGACCTGCGGCAGCAGCTTGACGATGGCGGCGCCGTCGAGCTCGCCATCACCCTGCGCGACCAGCATCCGGAACAGCGATGTCGCCTGCGCCGTCATCGGCAGCGGCAGATGGGAAGCGCGGGTCGCCTCGTGGATCATCTCGAAATCCTTGAGGATCTGCCGGGCATAGCCGCGCGGCGCGTAATCCTCGTCGACCATGCGCGGATAGACGGCTTGCAGCACCGCCGAATTGGCGAGCCCCGGTTCGAGCGCCTCGGGGACGCGGGTCGGATCGACGCCATAGGCCTGAGCCAGCCGCAACCCCTCCGCGACGATGCAGTAATTCGTCAGGCAGAGCACCTGGTTGACGAGCTTCGTCGCCTGTCCCGCACCGACCGGCCCCATATGGGTGAGTTTGCCGAGCTTTTCGAGAAGCGGTCCCGCGACCGCGAGAGCAGCATCATCACCGCCCGCCATGATGGCGAGGGTGCCCGTTTCCGCAGCGCCGGGACCGCCCGAGACCGGCGCATCGACGAAGGCGCCGCCGATCGCGGCTAGCGCTTGCGCAGCATCTTTCGTCGCGGGGATCTCGCAGGTCGAGAAGTCGATCACGATCCGCCCCTCGGCCTTGCCCGCCGCGACGATGCCGGTCTCGCCGCGCACGACCTCGAGCATCGCCTTGGTCGTGGTCACGCAGATGCAGACGATCTTCGCCGCCCGCGCGACATCCGCGGCAGAATTCGCGATCTCCACGCCACGCGCGCGCGCGGCCTCCCGGCGCGCCTCGTCGATATCGTAACCGACCACCTGGTGGCCCGTTTCGAGCAAGCGACTGGTGAAGCCCGCACCCATGAGGCCGAGCCCGACGAAACCGATTTTTTCCATGTTTTTCCTCCCTTGCAGTGCTTTGCCGCGCCGCTTTCTCCCAAAATTCAGGCGAGCGTTCCCATCCGGTAGATCCGCGCGGCATTGTGCCGGAAAAGGCCCGCGCGTGTTTCCTCGGGCAAATCCGCCACCGCCTCCGCGAAGCCGAGGAAGATCGTCTCGAACCCGCCGACGAGACTGTCGACGGGATAATTGCTGGCAAACATCGCCCGGTCGGCGCCGAAGATCGCGATCGCGTCGCGAATGACCGGCTTGTTCGCCCTGACCGACCATGCTTCCCCGGGCAGGCCCAGCCCGGAAATCTTGATGAACGCATTCGGCGCCGCAGCGAGCGTCTCGAGAGCGAGCCGCCAGGCGCGCAGGCCCGTCGCGCTTCGATCCGCCGGAAGGCCGGTATGGTTGAGGATGAGGGGTATTTGCGGGAAGTCCCGCGCGAGTTCTGCTGCGGCATCGAGATGCCAGTAGGGCGTCTGCAGGTCGAAGGAGAGCCCGTGATCGGCAAGGCGGGCATAGCCGCGTCGCCAGGCGGGATCATCCATCGATCCGGCGCCTCCGCGCCGCGCCTCGTCGGGGCGCGCGGCGGCTGCGGGCTTGTGGCGGATGCCGCGCACGAAGTCGAAGGCGGCCTGACGCGCGAGCACCGCGTCGGCATCGGGCGCATGGAGCGCGGCATGCGCCACGGCGCAGGTCGGCAAGCCCTCGCGCTCACGCAGGGAGGCGAGCCATTGCGTCTCACGCTCGGGCTGCGAACGCTCCCACTCGGCCTCGACATGAACGCTCGCGAGCACCCGGACACGCCCGTGATCGGCGCGGTAATCCTCGGGCAGATAATTGCGACGCAGAGCCGCGTAATCACCGTAGCGAAACGGGATCGGCTCCGGATCCTGAAGCCAGGGATAGGGGTTGCGGGACAGGTCCCAGAAATGCTGGTGCGGGTCGACGACGTCTAGGCTCGTCGCTGCCTGTCCGGCACGTCCATTCACGGCAACCGCCCTCCCCGTTTCCCTCCGCGCATCGTCCCCCGATTTTCTGCGAGGGGGTTTTCAATGCGAATTTGGTATGCCACTATTAAATCATAAAGACGCAAAAGCGTCGATAAGAGATGCCGAAAACAGGCGTGGGAGGATCACACATGCGCACAAAGCCCATAATTTATAAAGATTAGATCGGGCGCCTCGCCACAAATCGGCTTTGTGCAGCGATCACCCTCGCGCTACGGAAGGCGTGAGATCGCACCGTCCGATTTGGTATGCGAAAATCAGCACCCCCGATCTGCATCCGCGCATCCGGCTGCTGCCCCGTGGCGGCTCCGGCTCAGGGAGTCCATCGATGAAGCAACCGCTTTCCGGCATCCGCGTACTCGATCTCAGCCAGGTCATGGCCGGACCGTTCTGCTGCATGCTGCTCGGCGACATGGGCGCCGACGTCGTCAAGGTCGAGCCTCCCGGGGTCGGCGACCAGACGCGCCGGTCGATGGGTTTCAGGCTCAAGGGCGAGGACAGCCCCGGCTTTCTCGCGCTCAACCGCAACAAGCGCAGCATCGAGATCGATCTCAAGAACGCGGCGGGGCTCGCGCTGTTTCACGACCTCGTTCGGACCGCCGACGTCCTGGTGGAGAACAGCCGGCCCGGCGTGGCGGCGCGCCTCGGGATCGATTATGCGACGCTTTCGGCGATCAATCCGCGCCTCGTCTATGCGAGCATATCGGGCTTCGGCCAGACCGGCCCCTGGTCGCAGCGTCCGGGCTTCGATCTGATCGCGCAGGCGATGTCCGGCATCATGAGCGCGACCGGTACGGATGACGGCGAGCCGGTCAAGTGCACCACGCCGGTGGCGGATCTGGGATCGGGCTTGTTTGCGGTCTACGGCATACTCAGCGCGCTTCTCGCCCGGGGCGAAAGCGGCGTCGGGCAATATGTCGACACGTCTCTCTTCGAAGCCGCGCTCGGCCTGTCGATCTGGGAGACGACGGAATTGTGGGGGACGGGCGTGCCGCCGGTACCGCTCGGATCCGCCAACCGCATGAGCGCGCCCTATCAGGCCGTGCGGGCGCACGACGGCTACTTCGTCATCGGCGCCGCGAACGACCGGCTCTGGGTGCGCATGTGCGCGGCATTGGGGATATCCGAACTCGCCGACGATCCGCGTTTCGCCCGCAACACCGACCGCATGGCCAATCGGGCGGAGCTCATCGAGAAGCTGGAGCGCGTCTTCGAAACGAACACGCGCGCGCATTGGGTGGAGACCCTGCTCGAAGCCGGGGTCCCGGCGGGCCCGATCAACGATTACGCCGAGGCGGTCGCAGCCGATCATACGATCGCGCGCGAGATGGTGATGGACGTCCCCCATCCGGTCGAGGGCAGCTACCGCTCGCTCGGCTTTCCCGTGAAGCTGAGCGGCACGCCGCAACGCGTCAACCGCCCGCCGCCGCTTCTGGGGGAGCATACCCGCGAGATTCTCGCCGAACTGGATCGGGGCGAACGTTATGCCGATCTGCGTCGTGAAGGAGCATTCGGATCATGAGCCGTGGACGCCTCGAATTCGTGCGCGAGGGCGCGGTGGCGCGGATTACCTTCGATCGCCCGGAAGCGCATAACGCCCTCACCTTCGAAATGTACGATGCGCTCGCGCAGGCCTGCGCGGAGATCGAAACCGATTCCGAAATCAGGGTCGCGGTCCTGCGCGGCGCCGGCGACAAGGCCTTCATCGCGGGCACCGACATCAACGCATTCACGGAATTTACCTCTGGCGAGGACGGCATCGCGTATGAAGAGCGCACGGAGGCCTGTATCGGCGCCCTCGAAACCCTGCGGGTCCCGACGCTCGCGGTGATCGACGGCTATGCGGTGGGCGGCGGGCTCGCCATCGCAGCCGCCTGTGATCTGCGCATCGCGACGCCGCGCTCACGCTTCGGAGCGCCGCTGGCGCGTACCATCGGCAACTGCCTTTCCGCGCACGGCTATGCGAGGGTGCTCGACGCGGTGGGCAGCGCGCTGGCCAACCGCATCCTGATCGGGGCCGAACTGATCGACGCGCCGCAGGTGCACAATGCCGGCTTTCTCATGGACATGGTCGAACCCGAAGAGCTCGACGCGCGCGCCACGCAGATCGCCGAACGCCTCGCGGGGCTCGCGCCGCTCACCATCGCGGCGAGCAAGGCGGCCATGCGGCGCATCCGCTATCGCGATCTTCCCGATATCGACGACATCGTCCGCCGGGTCTACGGCAGCGAGGATTTCAGGAACGGGGTCGCGAATTTTCTGAACAAGGCGAAGCCGCAATGGAGCGGGCGATGACGAGTTTTCTCGACGAAACCGCGCAGGTGCTGCCGCAGGAGCCGGACGGAGCCTATGCCGCACGGATATTCCGACCCGATCTCGGCGGCCCCTCGGTCGTCGCGGTACGAGACGGGCGGGTGATCGACGTCACGGCGCGTTTTCCCACCATGCGCGATCTCTGCGAGGAGGCCGATCCGGCTGCGAGCCTGCATGATGCCGCAGGCGAGGATCTCGGCGATTTCTCGACGATCGTCGCCAACACGCCCGTCGAGACCCGCGATACGAGCCGCCCCTGGCTCCTCGCCCCGGCTGATCTCCAGGCGATCAAGGCTGCCGGCGTGACCTTCGTGGTCTCGATGCTCGAGCGCGTCATCGAGGAGCGCGCACGCGGCAATCCCGATGCCGCCGCCGAGATCCGCGCCGAAGTCGTGCGGCTCGTCGGCGAGGATCTCGCCCAACTGCGTCCGGGCTCGCCGGAGGCGATGGCGATCAAGGACGTCCTCATCGCCCAGGGCGCCTGGAGCCAGTATCTCGAAGTCGGCATCGGCCCGGATGCGGAAGTGTTCACCAAGGCGCAGCCGATGTCCGCCGTCGGCTGCGGCATGGATTGCGGGCTGCACCCGGCTTCCCACTGGAACAACCCGGAGCCCGAAGTCGTGCTCGCGGTGGCCTCCAGCGGGCGCATCGTGGGCGCCTGCCTCGGCAACGACGTCAATCTCCGCGACGTCGAGGGCCGCTCGGCGCTGCTTCTGGGCAAGGCCAAGGACAATAACGCCTCCTGCGCGATCGGCCCGGTGCTGCGCTTCTTCGACGGGCGTTTCAGCCTCGACGACGTACGCGCCACGGAGGTCGCTCTCAGGGTGACGGGAACGGACGGGTTCACCATGGAGGGCGTCTCCAACATGGCCCGCATCAGCCGCGATCCCGAGGAACTGGTCGCCCAGACGATCGGCCCGCACCACGCCTATCCGGACGGGTTCCTGATCTTTCTCGGCACGATGTTCGCGCCGGTGGAAGACCGCGACGCG
This sequence comes from Salinarimonadaceae bacterium, assembly GCA_050485405.1. Classification (GTDB taxonomy): domain Bacteria; phylum Pseudomonadota; class Alphaproteobacteria; order Rhizobiales; family Beijerinckiaceae; genus Saliniramus. The sequence goes on along the minus strand of JBJHBI010000005.1, from coordinate 52,428 downwards.
CTCGGACAGGGCTTCACCCACAAATCGGGCGATATCGTCGTCGTCTCGAGCCCGCGTCTCGGCCGCCTCGTCAACCGCATGCGCGCAACGGATGCCTGCGAGCGCTGGAGCTACGGAATCGCGGATCTGATGCGCAATCTCGCCGGCCGGGGGCTTCTCGGCACATCGAACCGGAATTGAGGCCGACAATGGCACAGACGACGCACAACTTCATCGGCGGCGCGTTCGTTGCGACCGCAAAGACCCGCCCCGACATCAACCCTTCCGATACGCGCGACGTCGTCGGCGAATATCCCGCGAGCACGCGCGCCGACACGATCACCGCGATCGAGGCGGCCCGCGCCGCCTTTCCCGGTTACGCGCGCACGACCCCGCAGCAGCGCCACGACGCGCTGAAGGCGATCGGCGACGAGATCCTCGCCCGGCGCGAGGATCTCGGGCGGCTCCTGGCCCGCGAGGAGGGCAAGACCCTCGCCGAGGGGATCGGTGAAGCCGGGCGTGCCGGCCAGATCTTCCTCTTCTTCGCCGGTGAATGCCTGCGCATGGCGGGCGAGACCATTGCATCGGTCCGCCCCGGCGTGGGCATCGAAGTCACCCGCGAACCGGTCGGTGTGGTCGGCCTGATCACGCCGTGGAATTTCCCGCTCGCCATCCCCGCCTGGAAGATCGCCCCGGCCCTGGCCTACGGCAATTGCGTGGTGTTCAAGCCTGCGGATCTCGTCCCGGCCTGCGCCCATGCGCTGACCGGGATCATCGCGAAGGCAGGGCTGCCCGAGGGCGCCTTCAACCTCGTCGTCGGGCGCGGCTCGGAGGTCGGGCAGACTTTGCTCGAACATCGCGAGGTGGATGCGATCTCCTTCACCGGTTCCGTGGAGACGGGGCGGCGCGTCGCGGCGGCCTGCGTCGCGGCGAGCCCGATGAAGAAGGTCCAGTTGGAGATGGGCGGCAAGAACCCGCTCGTCGTGCTCGCCGATGCCGATCTCGATATCGCCGTCGAATGCGCGATCAACGGCGCGTTCTATTCCACCGGGCAACGCTGCACCGCCTCGTCGCGCCTGATCGTGGAAGACGCGGTTCATGATCGTTTCGTCGAGGCCATGGTCGCGCGCATGCGCGCGCTCAAGGTCGGCGATGCGCTCGATCCGCAGACGCAGATCGGGCCCGTGGTCGATGAAAGCCAGCTCGAGCGCGACCTCTCCTGGGTGCGCATCGGCCAGGACGAAGGTGCCCGGCTGGTCCATGGCGGCGAGCGGCTCGATCTGGACAAGCCCGGCTTCTACCTCGCGCCGGCCCTGTTCACCGAGGCGACGCCCGCGATGCGGATCTCGCAGGAGGAGATTTTCGGGCCGGTCGCCTCCGTGACCCGCGTGCGCAATTACGACGAGGCGCTGGCGATCGCCAACGACGTCGAATTCGGTCTCTCGGCGGGCATCTGCACCACGAGCCTGAAATATGCGCGCCATTTCCGCAACAACGCCGCCGCCGGCATGGTGATGGTCAATCTGCCCACCGCCGGTGTCGATTATCACGTCCCGTTCGGTGGCAGGAAGGGCTCCAGCTACGGCCCCAGAGAGCAGGGACGCTACGCGCGTGAATTCTACACCACCGTGAAGACGGCCTACAGCTACGAGGATGTCGATCCTCCGGCGTGACCGCCACGCACCCGTTTCATACCAAAGAATCTTCGCCACTGATCATTGCGAGACCAGCACATCGGGACATCAAGGAGTGAGACGGTCCGAAGCAGCCCCGGACCGACGGACAGGGCTGAAGCGAAACCGCACCAACGCCGCGAATACCAGAAGACGGCGCAATGCGATCAACCCACAGGGAGGAACCCATGATGATCGGACGTAGAAGCATCCTCTTGGCGGCGCTCGCCGCCAGCGTCGGCCTCGGCGCGACGTTCTCCTCGGCCTCGGCCCAGGTCAATCTCCGTTACGCCCATGTCGGCTCGGCCGGTGACATCCAGTACTGGTTCGCCGAGCAGGCGGCGGAGCGCATTCCGGAAGTGACGGAAGGGCGTGTCACCATCACCGTGTTTCCCGATTCGCAGCTCGGCGGCGTCCAGGAGCTGATCGACGGCGTGCGCAGCGGGACCGTCGCCATGGGGCACCACGAATTCGCCTCGCTCGCGCGGCTCGCCCCCAATATCGCCGTCTTCAACGCGCCCTTCATCTATCGCGACGGCCAGCATGCGCTCGTCGCGACGGATCCCGAACGCTCCGAAGTGCTTCAGGAGTTCAATGAGACGCTCGCCGCCGAAGAGAATATCCGCATCATCGGGCGCCTCTATCGCGGGGCACGCAACATGACCGCGGCGATGGAGATCAAGTCGCCGGATGATCTCGCCGGCCAGCCCTTCCGCGGCGTCCCCCTGCAATTGTGGACGACCATGATCCGCGGCTTCGGCGCCACCCCGACCCCGGTCGAGGTCGCGGAACTTCCCACCGCATTGATGACCGGAATGGTGATCGGCCAGGAAAACCCGCTGACGATGATCAATTCCAACAGGCTCTACGAGGTGCAGAGCCACGTCATGATGACCGCCCACATGCAGAACGTCCTGCCGGTCTTCATCAACGAGCAGGCCTGGCAGGGCATCTCGGAAGAAGACCGCGCGGCGATCCTCGACGTCATGGAAGAGATCGCCCAGGAGACGCTCGAACAGGCCGAGGCCTCCGAGGCCGAACTGATCGAGACCCTCAAGGGGCACGGCATGACCTTCATCACGGAGGAAGACGGCCTCCAGATCGAGGCGTTCCGCGAAGCCGTTGCGGCAGAAGTCGCTCGCGATTTCCCGGAATGGACCCCCTATATCGAGCGGATCGCCGAGATCCAGTGACCTGTGAGGTACCGACCGCCGGACCCGCTCCGGCGGTCGGTCGACTGGAGCGAGCCGCCCCATGACAGGCAATCCCCCGACATCGCGCATCGGCACGATCGATCGCATCGACGCGGCGCTCGATCGCGTCAGGGCCGTCCTGCGCTGGGCCGGGCTCGCCGTTCTGGCCGTGATGATCACCCTGCCGGCCGTGCAGATCTTCCTGCGGCAGGTGCTGCGCGCGCCCTTCATCGGGGCCGAGGAACTCACACGGTTCATGCTGATCTGCGTCGTCTTCGTCACGCTGCCCTATGTCGTCTCGTCCGGCGCCAATATCCGGATGGAGGAATTCCTGCAGATGCTGCCGGTGCGGCTGCGGCGCGGCCTGCTCGCCATGATCGCGCTGATCGCCTGCGGCGCCTACGGGCTCGCGGCCTATTCCGTCGCGCTCGCCACCTTGGGGAACCTGCGTAACGCCACACCGACGCTCGGTATCCCCTACTGGGTCTTCTTCTCCGCCGCCTTCCTCGGCCTGCTGATCGCCGCGATCGAATGCGCGCTGCAGACGCTCAAGCTCGCGATGGGGCGCGAGCCCTATATCGTGCTCGACATCGAGCGCGATACCGGCGACGAGCCGACGCTCGGGGGGCATTGAACCATGGCGGTGCTCATCCTCGCCGGCTTCGCTCTCCTCTTCATTCTCGGCTTTCCGGTCGCGATCGCCATCCTCGTCCCCTCGATCCTCTACATTCTCGTCGCCGACATTCCGATCCAGCTGATCGGACAGCGCATGTCCTATGCGCTCGATTCGTTTCCCCTCGTCGCGGTGCCGATCTTCATCTTCGTCGGAAACCTGATGAACCAGGCCGGCGTCACGGATGTGATCTTCCGGTTCGCCAACACGCTGGTCGGGCGCGCTCCCGGCGGGCTCGCGCAGGTGAACATCGCCTCGAGCCTCGTCTTTTCCGGCATGAGCGGCGCCTCGCTCGCGGATGTGGGCGGCCTGGGGCGCATCGAGGTGAAGGCCATGGCCGCGCATGGCTTCCGCCGCGACTTCGCCGGTGCGGTGACGCTCTCCTCGGCCATCGTCGGACCGATCTTTCCGCCGAGCATCCCGCTGATCATCTACGGCTCGGTGACCAGCGTCTCGATCGTGCAATTGCTCGTCGCCGGCATCGTTCCGGCCTTGTTGTGCATCTCGTTGTTGATGATCACCACGGCAGTTCTGGCCATCCGCCGGGGCTATCCCCGCGCCGAACGCTGGCCCACCTTCCGCGAAGTCGTGCGCGTGATGCTGCCCGCTTTGCCCGCGCTGTTCACCCCCGTTCTCCTGATCTCGGGGATGCTGATGGGCTTCTTCACGCCGACCGAGGCGGCATCGGTGACGGTGGTCTACGTGCTCTTCATCAGCCTCGTCTTCTACCGCACGCTGACCTGGAGGCACTTGCTCCATGCGGCTCTGGAGACGCTGAAGACCACTTCGGCGATCCTCATCATCGTCTCCGCCGCGGCGATCTTCGGCTTCATCCTCGCCGTCGAACAGTTCCCGCAGACGGTCGCCCGTCAGCTTCTGTCGCTGAGCACCGATCCCCTCGTGCTGCTCCTGATCGTGAACGTGCTCCTGCTCATCGTGGGGATGTTCCTCGACAGCACGACCGCGACGATCCTGATCATGCCGATCATCGCCGGACCGCTGCACATGGCGGGGGTCGATCCCGTCCATCTGGGAATCGTCGCCATCTTCAACCTGATGCTGGGGCTGCTGACGCCCCCGATGGGGCTCGGGCTGTTCCTGATATCGGATATCGCGGGCGTATCCATGCGCGCGATCCTGCGTCAGCTCGTGCCCTATTACATACCGCTATTCGCCACCCTGATCATTCTCACCCTGTTTCCGGAGATTTCGCTATGGCTGCCGAAGATGCTGCGTTGAGCCCGTGCGCGCGGAGGCGGCGATGACGGCCCCGCGCATCGCACTCGTCCTGGGTGATCCCGCCGGCATCGGTGGCGAACTCGCAGCGCGCCTCATCGCCGACGAGGGCTTTCCCGGCGAGACGAGAGTCGTCGTGATCGGTGATCGCCGGGTGTTGCGCGCCGGCGAGGAGGTTGCCGGCCTCTCCCTCGACATACCGGTCTTCGCCGCGCTCGACGACGCGCTCACCGCGAACCAGCCGGTCGTCTTCCACGATACGTGCGATCTCGATCCGCAGACGCTCGCACCGCGCGTGGCATCCGCTGCCGGCGGCAGATCGGCTTTGGGCAATCTCGCCATCGCGCTCGATCTCGCGCGCAAGGGAAGGATCGACGCGATCACCTTCACGCCCCTCAACAAGCAGGCGCTCAAGCTCGGCGGCAATCCCTTTCCCGACGAACTCGGCTTCATGCTCGACCGCCTCGGCATCGCCGATACGGGGGGAGAGTTCAACATCGTCGACGATATGTGGAACGCGCGCGTGACATCGCACGTGCCCCTGAGCGGCGTCTGCGAACTGATCACCGAGGAGCGGGTTCTCGCGAAGATCGCCCTTACCGTCGCGACGATGCAGGCCGCCGGGATCGCGAACCCGCGTATCGCCGTCGCCGCATTGAACCCCCATGCCGGCGAAGGCGGCGCTTTCGGCCATGAAGACGACGTGATCATCGCCCCGGCGGTCGAGGCGGCACGTGCCCGCGGATATGAGATCAGCGGCCCCTACCCCTCGGACACGGTCTTCCTGCGCGCCCGCGACGGGCTGTGTGACGCGGTCCTGACGATGTATCACGATCAGGGCCAGATTGCGATCAAGCTTCTGGGCTTCGAGCGCGGCGTCACGCTGCTGGCCGGTCTCACCGTCCCGATCACGACGCCGGCCCACGGCACGGCCTACGATATCGTGGGAAGCGGCGCCGCCAATCTCGAACCAACCCGCCGCGCCTTCAGCATGGGCCGGAAACTCGCAAGCGCGCGCGAGGCGCTACGCACCACGGCATCCGGCCCGGGCGATCGGTGAGTTTCGGCGCGCGTCGGCTATATTGCATATCGTGACGCCCGGCGCGTGGCTGTGCCGGGCCCGGCTCATTGCGTAAACCTTCCATTCATCAGTTATCGCAACAGCACTTAGAGGTTGCGCAATTTTAATCTATAAAGATGCAACATAAAGTCTGCATCACCATCAGTTTACCATCAGAAGCGTGAAGTCACATGTCCCGGTTCAGCTCAGACGCTCGCGGCAACGTCGCCGTGATCTTCGCGTTGCTGGCGATGCCGATCATCGGCCTCGCGGGCATCAGCATCGATTTCAGCCGCGCGACCGACGCGCGTGCACAGCTCCAGGCCGTCTCCGACGGTATCGCGCTGCATATCGCGAATTCGGAGAATCGTGAGGATTTCGAGCAGGTCCTTGCAGCCTATCTGGCCGACGAGAACGGCGCGGGGCTCGATACCGGGAAGCTCGCCGCGATCATCCTCGACGGCGAATGGCTGAACGCGAATACCTTCGCCCTCGAACTCACCGGCACCGTGCGCACCGCCATGGCGCATACCATCCCCGGTATCGCACAAGCGATGAGGGTCAACGTGCGCACGGAGGTGCATATCGACGCGCTGGTCCGGCAATACGAGCCGCCCGAGCTCACCTATCTCGATCACAACGCGGCCGACCACAATCAGCTCTTCGCCTATTGCTTTGATTACAGCGCCGCCAATCCCGCAGATCCCGAGGCGCGGGACGAGTTCCGCAGCCAGATGACGCTGATCGCCGACAATGCCGATCCGGAGGTCCCCTTCGTCTGGCCGCGCTGTCTCGAAGGCGAGTCGCTGAGCTTCAAGCTGCGCAACCGACGCCATGTCCTCGCGCATCCCGAACTCCTCGACGACCCGAACCGCCCGCCCTATGCCGCGGTGTTCGAATATTTCACCGATACCTGGATCGTGAACGGGCGCGAGAATTTCGACATCGTCCGCGTCGTCGAATGGGTCCCCAATGCGTGGCGGCAATGGGTCAGCCCCGGCCAGATCGACCAGGGTTTCGAGATGCTCGAAACCATACGCTGCAACAGCCGCGCGGAATGCGTCGGCGTCAGCGAGGGCGGGATCATTCCCGAAGGCACCAACCGCACCCCCGTCGTCGAGGATCGCGGCTGCACGCCGGGCGCCTACATGTATTTCGGCTGGGAGGACAGACCGCCGGGACAGACGGGTCCCGGCGGAAACTGGCGCCAGGCGGCCTGGACGGACCGCGACTACAACGACATCCAGATTGTCGTGAAATGTCCCGATTTCGGGGAGCTCGGCTCGCGCAACGTGCGTATCATTCGCTGAGTGCCCGATCCAGGAACCGCGCCACATGCCGCGCCTCGCGCGCCACGCCGTCACCGATCTGGTGGCGGCAGGACGTCCCGTCGGCGAGAATGACCGCGTCCGCCTCCGCCGCGCGCAGAGCGGGGAACAGCGAGAGCTCGCCCATGGCGAAGGAGGTCTCGATGGTGCGTGCATCATACCCGAAAGCGCCGGCCATGCCGCAGCAGCTCGATTCGATCGTCTCCACCGAGAGCCCCGGTACCGCACGCAGAAGCGTCTCGACCGGGGTGAGCGCCTCGAAGCTCTTCTGATGGCAATGCCCGTGCAGATAGGCCTTGCGCCCGCCCTGATCGGCGAAGGCGAGATAGATCGCGCCCGCCTCGAAATCGCTTGCCAGCGCTTCCTCGAAGAGGAAGGCGGCGTCTGACAGCGCCTGCGTCGCCTCGTCGGGCAGAAGCGCGTGGAACTCGTCGCGCAGGGTGAGCAGGCAGGAGGGTTCGAGCCCGATCACCCGCGCGCCACGCTCGACGAAGGGGATCAGCGCATCGCGGGTGCGCTGTGCTTCCGTGCGCGCCTCGTCGACCTGCCCGGCGGAGAGGAAGGTGCGCCCGCAGCATAGCGGGCGACCACGATCCGGCGGCGCGACCCGATGAAGACGGTAGCCGGCACGCGCCAGCACGCGGCTCGCCGCAGTGAGGTTCTCCGGTTCGAAATAGCGGTTGAAGGTATCGCCGAAGAGCACGATATCCCGCCCGTCGCCGATGACGTCCTGCGGCGAGGCTACCGCCCCCGTCTCCGCCCAGGGCTTGCGCCAGACGGGAAGCGACCGGCGCGCGGAGAACCCCGCGATCTTCTCCGACAGAGCCGCGAGGCCCGGCACCTTGTAGCGCAGATTGACGAGCCCGCGCAGCCGCGCCGCGAGCGGGGCATAACGCGGCAGCCAAGCCACGAGCCGGTCCTTCAGGGGCAGACCGTGGCGGGCATGATAATGGCTGAGAAATTCGATCTTCATCCGCGCCATGTCGACGCCGGTGGGGCATTCGTGGCGGCACGCCTTGCAGGAGACGCACAGATCCATCGTCGCCTTCATGGCGGGATCGGTGAAGGCGTCTTCGCCGAGCTGGCCGGTCATGGCGAGGCGCAGGCTGTTGGCGCGCCCGCGCGTAACGTGCATTTCCGATCCGGTGACGCGGAAACTCGGGCACATGGCCCCGCCGACGCGTTTGCGGCAGGTGCCGTTATTGTTGCACATCTCGACCGCACCGAGCATGCCGCCGTGATCGCTCCAGTCGAGGGCGGTCTTTAGCGGCGCGGCTTGCGCGTAGCCGGGCGGATAGCGCATCAGGTCGCGATCATCGAAGGGGAGCGGGCGCACGATCTTGCCCGGATTGAGCCGGCCTTGCGGATCGAAGGCGTTCTTCACCGCCTCGAAGGCGCGCACCATGCGGGTGCCGAACATCGCCTCGTGGAATTCCGAGCGCGAGATCCCGTCGCCGTGTTCGCCGGAATGCGAGCCCTTGAAACGCCGCACCTCCTCGAATGTCTCCTCGGCGATGGCGCGCATGGCCCGCACGCCCTCCTCCGTCTTCATATTGAGGATCGGGCGCACATGCAGGCAGCCGACCGATGCATGGGCGTACCAGGTGCCGCGCGTGCCGTGTTTCTCGAAGATCGCGGTGACGCGGTCGGTGTAATCGGCGAGATGCTCCAGCGGCACGGCGCAATCCTCGATGAAGGAGACCGCCTTGCCGTCGCCCTTCATCGACATCATGATATTCAGGCAGGCCTCGCGCACACCCCAGACCTGCTTTTGCGCACCCGGATCGATCACCTCCACCACCGCATCCGGATGGCCGTGATCGGCCATGCACTGGTCGAGACGCGCGAGATCGGCGCGCAGGCCGTCCATGCTCTCGCCGGCGAATTCGACCAGCAGCAGGCAATCGGGCTGCCCTTTCGTGATCTGCGCGAGCGTGCGGCGGAAGATGTCGATATCGGCGCCGAGTTCGAGCACGTTGCGATCGACGAGTTCGACCGCGACGGGACCGAGATCGACGAGATGCCGCGTCGTCTCCATGGCTGCGCGAAAGCTCGGGAAATGGCATACACCCATGACGCGATGCTGCGGCAGGGGCGACAGTGCGAGCGTGATCGCGCGCGAGATCGCCAGCGTTCCCTCGGAGCCGACCAGCAGATGCGCGAGATTGGGCACGGGTGCGAGCAACGCATCGAGATTGTATCCGCCGACACGCCGCTGGACCTGGGGAAACCGCGCCTCGATCTCCGCGCGCTCGGCATGGGCGAGACCGACCAGCGAGGTCGCGAGCTTGCGCGCATCCGGCGAACCGGTGACGCCACCATCGGCACCCGCCATCGAAGCGTAGCGGAAAGCCTCGCCGTGGTGGAACCAGCCGTCCACGGCGAGCACGTTGTCGACCATCTTGCCGTAATGAATCGAGCGCGCGCCGCAGGAATTATTGCCGGTCATGCCGCCGATCGTGCAGCGCGAGGCGGTGGAGGGCTCTACGGGAAAGAATAGCCCGTCCTCCTTCAGCCGCGCATTCAGCCGCTCCAGCACCATGCCGGGCTCGACGCGGATGGTGCGCGCCTGCGCATCGTAATCGAGCACCCGGTCGAGATGGCGCGCGCAATCGATGACGAGCCCCTCTCCGATCGGCTGCCCGTTCTGCGATGTACCGCCACCGCGCGCGATCACCGGCACGCCTTCGTCACGGGCGATGGTGAGCGCCGCTTCGAGATCCTCAGGCGTTTGCGGCATGACCACGCCCAGCGGCATGATCTGGTAGATCGAGGCATCCGTGGCGTAGCGCCCGCGCGTGAACGCGTCGAAGCGAACCTCGCCCTGCATGGCACGCCGCAGCTTGCGTTCGAGCCCGAAATCGCGGCGCGTCACCGTCTCGGCGCGCCGCGCCGTCGCTGCAGAAACCGTAGGCGCCGCGCTCATGCTCGCTCCCTCGAAGCAGAAACCACCCCTTCCTGCATAACCGCCCGCCCATCAGGAAGCGAGGGCGGGGACGCCCATGCGGATTGTGGCGCGGTGAAGCCGAGGCACGAATGCGCGCGCCCGCGACATCTGGACGAATAGGGAAGTTTTCGGAAAAACGAGGATTTGGTGGAGCTGAGGGGATTTGAACCCCTGACCTCTGCAGTGCGATTGCAGCGCTCTCCCAACTGAGCTACAGCCCCTTCCAACGTCGGTGCGCGAATAAACCCTTTTAGTTCAGCCTGTTAGGCCATTGATACTCGAACGCACGACGGGATGCAATAGGCAATGAGACACCACCAAAACGGCGGTTTTCAGGGGCTCGTTGTGACACCAGTGTGACAAATTCTAACGCCCAAACCGGCCCACTGTAAGCCCTCTGGCCGAGGATAGACGGTTTCAACGATCGCCGGAACGAAAGGACCTGCGAGCGGGATACGCGTTATCGCGGTGAATCAAAGTTGCGTTGGGTTGACGTACCTGTCGAAATTTCTCCGACAACCTTACCCGATGTAGTCACCGTGCAACCCGCTAAGCCGCCGACCATCCCCATAAGCGCCAGTGCCGCCATCAATTTTATCATCCCGATACCCCTATCATGCAAAGATGTTCTCCGCCCAATGAGCTCTCGTGGAGGCATCAAGGCATGTCAAGCTGGTGGTCTTCTCCAGATTCACCCTGGCGGAATTCTAACGCGAATGAGAGCGTGAGTGAAAAGCGGGGCGGCACGGAGAACACGTGAAGAACGCTTAGCGTATGGCAGTGCGCGAGGCGAACAATACCTAATCTCGCCCCTGGGCGCGCCAGAACGGGGGCTTTGCCGAAAAACCTGAGGGCCAATGATTCTGAGGAGAACTAGTGCCGAGGAGAGGATTGGATGAGTCAGCCTAAAAAACCCTTTATAATCAATGAAGAGAACAGATCTCCGCATGTGGTTCTGTACCACTAAACTGTCCCACTGTCTAGATATACGACAATACAACCACATTTCACCGCGGCCAACTGGCCAGCTCGCTCGGCGATTTCAGAATGTGTCAGTGTGGAGTGTAGAGCCTCACGGAGATCTAAGAAACATCCGTGATCCGTGCCTCTGCAAACGCTTTCAGTTGACCGCCACAGTCGGTAGGCTTTAAATCAAGGAAGTGAACATAGAGATTTATCCAAAAGGCAAAACGAACATGTTTGGCAGAGAAAAAGAGTATAATCAGGTCCTATTCCCGCCCGAAAAAATTGAGGAGGCCATAAATGCGCTTCTAATTACATTAAGTAAGATTGAAGATGTTGAATATAGCACAACTTTTTCCTATAAAAGCGGTGAAAGCGAACAAACCACTATCCGAAACTCGGATACACACCAGCGATTCACAGGACTTCAATCCGATCGCTTTTCATTCCGATTAACATGTCCGCAAAAAGGTATTTACTTTTCTATATTCAAGAATGATTATCGCATGATTGTTTCTATAGAAGATTTTCCGGATATTGGCGATATTGAGCGTGTACTGCATGTTTTTGATAGAAATTACGAGAAATACAAAGTCCCTACTGAGGAGGCTTTAAAAAAGATTTCCGTCTTTATCGGCCACGGAAGGAACAAACTATGGCGTGATTTAAAAGATCATCTTCAAGATTTACATGGAATTGATGTTACAGCCTATGAAACGGGAGCGCGTGCTGGGTTAACGATCCACGAAATTCTTATTGATCTTTCTTCTAGTGCATCAATTGCATTCCTTGTTCATACAGGAGAAGACATTGATAAAGATGGTAATGCACACGCAAGGGAGAATGTAATCCATGAAACAGGACTATTCCAGGGAAAACTCGGATTCCGACGAGCTATTGTCCTTCTAGAAGATGGATGCAACGAGTTTAGCAATATTTCTGGCCTCCAACAACTTCGCTTCCCAAAGGACAATATGAAAGAAATTTTTGGAGATGTCCTGGCGGTATTGAGACGTGAATTCACTAGCACAAAATAAGTTTTTCACCATGTCAGAAATTATAAGGAAACATTTATCTTGCAATAAGTATCGTTTCTATTCGCCCAAAACTCATTATAATAACCCGATAGATCTTAATGTACTTGAAAACTATACGATTGAAACTAAATCGCTTCATTGTTTCTCTCATACTCTTGGGGTTAGGTAGGTGACGCTATGGCAAAGAGAAGCCCAATATGGACCCGCGACGAGCTAATCCTCGTTCTTGATCTGTACGTGCACCACAACGGCAATCCACCGGGGAAAACCAGCAAGGAAGTCCTGGAGCTATCCGACCTGCTGAACGCTATGGGCCGCTCGATAGATGGCAAGCAGGATACATATCGCAACCCCGCTGGCGTCTATATGAAGGCGATGAATTTCCGGCGCTTTGATACTGCATATGCCTCGACGGGTCGCTCGTCTCTCACGAGGTGGAAAGCGAGACGAAGTGGCTTGGAATGCATTTTTAATTTAAGTATCACCCTATATACACAGAAGCTAACAAGTATCAATGTTTAAAATAAGCTTATCCAGCTTTCTATCCAATTCTCTCAACAGTGAAACTAAGTTATTGACTCTATTTAGTTCATCTTCCGGATTCGGGCAAGTTCTTATATGCTTTATCGTAGATGAATGAGCAACTTCACCTCTAAGTTTTCCAAAATTATCTAATTCAGAAACAAGTACAGGATCAATATCATCATGCCTTAGACCGATTGTGATAAGCAATCTAAGCAAATTTTTTTCCCTAATGCCATGATTCTGTCGTTTTACAAAACCAACAAAGTTTCCTGACAATTTACAAATTCGAGCGACTAAATCAATTTCATACGGCCAGTCCTTTTGTTGATTACTTTGCGGCGGGACTAATGTTTCTGGTGGAAGGCCGAACTGTTCATCTCCAAATGATGCAATATGCGCCGCAGGCTCGGAAATCTTGTTAGTGTTCTTACAATGGGAAGCAGCCTTCACCGCAATAGAAATTACCCTTTCTTCTATATAATCTTCGATTGCCGCATGGCAAAGAACCCGAAAAGCGATAACACCCGTAAATACACGCTCTCTGTATTGACCACTACTATCAAATTTTGATGGAAGCAAATGTCTTCTCAATGAGGTGACTTGCTTTTTCAATTGATTGTAATGTTGAGATGGCATGATAATTTATATCTCGTCAAAATAAATCAGACCGTCTTTCAAAACAGGCACATTAATTTTTTTACGTATTATTGGCCTTATCGTTTCACCCCAAATGCGTATTCGAGATACAGTATTTGGCATTCCAGCCGTGTCACTTTCAATAGCCTCCAGAAAGTCAGAACGATCAAAAACACGTTGATATGCGTCTTGAAATTTTTCTTCATTCGATGCCATAATCGAGTTGATTTCTGGCTGTGCTGCATAGAACGACAACGCGTCAAAGATAGCACGATTAAAAGAGTTCGACTTTGGCTTTCGCGCAATCCGAGATCCAAATATTCGACTCAATGTTTGAATCGCATTTTCAAATGCACGAGACAACTCAACTATAACACTCTCCCGACTCGCCCAATTTTTATTTTCAAACTCACAAATTTCATCTAAAAATCGCTTCATCCTTCCTTTGTAACCATGCAAATTGTCTCGAAACGCAATATGACGAACAAGAAGCTCAACATCGCGCATTCGCGGATCGGGAGAAGTTCGCCCAAGTAGGGACTGAATTTGTTTGGAATTCGCTGAAAAATCGTCCACAAATCTGGTAAATGGGCCGGGAGACATCGCTTGACGGAGTTCCTGGGGGGATAATTTTACACTTCCCGTATTCAGACGCAAGAATACTTGATGTAGAAAGTCATTGTTTGGCCAGTTTCGTATTATGACGGTACGTATATTGTAATTTAGAAACGCGTCCAAATCGGCCTGCAATAGAACATCATTATACATATGATAGTATTTTACTCGTGCTAAATCGTTTCGTATTTCCAAGCCGGAAAGGCCAAAGCCAATATCACGATCACTTTCACTTTCTGTAAATCTAAGTAGAGACAAAAGCCTTTGTTTTCCATCCAAGACTAGATACTTCCCTCTTTGATTCCTAACCTCAGCTAAAACCAATTGTGGGGCGGGCAAACCAACAATTACAGTCTCGATAAATCTGCTCTTTCGCGTGTTACCCCAAGCTTCCCTCCGTTGGAAATTTGGATTAAGTTGGATATTATTTCGCTTTAACTGCGATAAAATTGTTTCAACTGTCCAGTCAGACGAAAACAATACTGCATCGGAAAACCGCGCTGAGAATTCGTTCTCAACAGGTTCGTTAATTTCGTCGTCAAACTCAACATCAGATTCATCATTCATACCAGGATCCTACGCCTATCGAATCACTTTACCATCTGACTAGGGAAGTTACGGGATGAGTCTTCAACGGTAGGGTACCACCTAGAACAATTGTCTTGTCCGTTCTACCGCCGTATATGGCGCTTCCTACGGCCATCGCGATACTCACCTGCCCTCGCCACCCTTACGCGCGCGTATACGCAGACTGAGACACCCAGCTTCTCACCCGTCTTGCAAGTTTCACCGGAGCGCAGTGTTGCACTGCTCCCGAGAGACTTCCATCAGACCCATTTTGGTCGTGACCGTCAAGCCTGAGAGTTTGGGGATGGTTGAGGGGTCACAGGTAAGCTCATGGCCGTCATTCAGTCTGGTTCTTCTACGGATTTGCATTCAGCGATTTGTTGTCCGCCAGCGCCCGTTTCGTCTTCTCAGTTGCCCACATACCCATTGACCCCATTCTGTCGATTCTGAGCTACCCCGCGTACCCTTTGCAGCTTGCTCTCACCCTGGTGAAGGATAGGGCCGGTATGCCTCGTACCTCAACCCCTTGTCATCCCTCTCGGTGAGAGCGAGCCGTGAAGCCTTTTCGATTGTGCTCGTGAGACCGATGGTGCTGCGCCCCGTGTGTCTCTGTGTGATGATAGTGTCATCCGGGTAGCCCATCGCTTTGAGCGCGCGTGCTGCGTCGAGGAATGGTGTAGCGGATCGCTCTACAATGAGGTAATCGTTAAAGTAAGCGTCGAACTTAGCACGGGGCTTAGCTTCAATATTAATGCTTATTGTAGTTGTATGTTTCATACTTGTCCTCCAATCTGCGATGCAAATGGTTTGTGTTTAACCTTGATTTGTTGTTTCGTGTAGTAATAGTAGCATCCACGCATTAGCCAAGAGGTTAGGCCCTTTTGAGACTCTGGAACCATTATTCCGTCATGCATTGGGACAAAGCCAATATCACTGCTGATTAGCATTTTCATTACATTAATTAGGATGCAACTCTCGTGATAGCTCAGAGTTAGACCAATACCTGTATAAGAATATTTGTGTATAATTGGGATATGCTTTTCTATTAGCCCATTGAGTTCCTTCCACGTTAGCTTTGATCTTTCCTCCTTTGAGAATCCATCGGGATACCCTGTCAGCTTCTTCGGGGAGTTCAGGATCGCATAGGAAGCCCGTTTGATGGTGTCGCGGTGGGCCTCAAAACCGGGAATAATGAATGGATCGGTATCAGGGTCGAATTCGCTGCCATCGTGGAAATGCAAGAGCGCCACGGCACATGAACCGAAATCCATATCGGCTAGGGGTTCACGCTGGATACGAAGCTTGTGGCGATCCTCAGCCTTGATGCTCTGCGGCCAG
Organism: Salinarimonadaceae bacterium; assembly: GCA_050485405.1. GTDB lineage: Bacteria > Pseudomonadota > Alphaproteobacteria > Rhizobiales > Beijerinckiaceae > Saliniramus. The sequence continues at coordinate 36,658 of JBJHBI010000005.1, read as the reverse complement.
TACCCATACAATCGCCCCCCTTGCCGCCAATCATTGTTGTTGAAGATACGGATAAGGTAACGCTGGTAGTGGACGTTCTCCGTCACGAGAGGGCTGACAGGCGTACAGGGATAGCGGCTCAGGTGGGCATTGATCGCCTCGACCTCTTTGCGCATGGCTATGGTTTCGGGCGTGTCCTGGTACTCAACCGGTACACTCTCATTGTCGATCTTATCCCGGAGATAGATTACCTCTGCTCCCTCTGCGAGGCATATTGGTGCGACTCCGTTAAGCGAAATACGACCAGATACACCATCCTCATCAGTGGCGCTGTCAGTTAGCCCTTGGTGTTGGTATCGATATTGGTTGAATAATTGACGGAGACGTTCTGTTGGTTCAATAGTAGTGGCTTGGCGTTTTGTACCCTGTCGACCACTTTTTGGGCATACAATACGCTTATGCTCACCCTTGGTGATGTTCAAATGTATGAAACCCGCCTGCTCCATTGCCTGTAACGTCTTTCGTACATTATCGTAGTTTATATACTCCCGTGAGTACCTACTCCCTTTTCCTCGAAGATGTCTTTTGTTTAGCGGGACGCATAGTCGGTGATCTGTATCGATTGACGGACAGAGATTCGCAAGGATTGAGCGTAATACTATTTTTACTCCCTTGGGTTTCTTCCTGCTTGGAGGAATCTGCGCCTGTGTTTGACGCCATACCTCATCATATACACATTCTAGAAAAGAATTTTCTTGTATATCTAAGCTAAAATCAACGATTCGATCTCGATTTTCACTCTTGTCGTTAGCCGTAGTTTGATTCATATTTCATTGTACATACATATCTATGCATGCTCATACATCGACCATAACGATCGGCATTTCTTTTTGTCTGTAGTTCTATTGACGTTTTTATGAGTTGGTTTTTATTGACTATGTATATGTGGCACATTACTGAATTAGCCTATTAGTTGAACCACATTGATGAATCTTATTTATTTGTACCATCATCATACATCATTGTTAGTCAAGCCACTCTGTTTCACCAGTATACGATACTTCATGGTTGATGATTCTTCGTGGATCACAAACAAGAGACTACCTCAATCTGTCCGACTCATTGTGAGACCCCTGTTTCTCCAATTGTGTTCTGGATTCAAGTTTCACACCCTCACTATGAATCGTACCGAGAGAACCTACGCGGGTTGCTGTAAGGAAGGTTTTAATTTCTCCGTTAGCAATGAGGTACTGATAACACTAGCATGCGGTTAACTTCTTAGCATATATACTTTGACTATAGAGCCACAATCTGGTTAGTTGTTAAATAGAGGCATCATCATCTTATTCGTCACAAACAAGAATTAAACTATATATGTAGAACCGGGGCGTTGCCCTTTAAGGGAGGTTTTAAATTTTTTCATGTATTTCAATGCCTTACAAATCCAGGAATCCAAGCACGCACGACCTTCGCCGTAACAGGCTGGGTTGCCTTGTCAAAATACCTCACAGCGAATTCATGTTGCATATCAATTACTTAAGGGTTCAGCGAGAATGCGGTACACGCTGGCGACGCCAATACCAACCTCACTCGCTATACGAGCCTTAGTCATTCCATTAGCCGCCAACTTGCGCACCTCGTTAGCTTTAGCCCTAGCCGTTGGCTTACGCCCCTTGAATTTCCCCTCAGCTTTCGCCTTAGCGATACCCTCCCTTTGCCGCTCTAGCATTAGCTCCCGTTCGAACTGCGCGATAGAACCCACCAGGTTGAGCATCAGCTTCCCTGTAGCCGTCTCGGTATCGAGGTTGAGGTTCATGATACGCAGCGATGCGCCCTTGGCTTCGATCCTCTGTGTGATGGCGAGAAGATCGGCAACGGACCTGGCGAGGCGGTCAAGCCTGGTGACGATGAGGGTATCCCCTTCCCGGAGATAGTCGAGCGCATCATCAAGAGCCTTACGCGGTCCTGTGGCGCTGGTCTGCTCCTTGAACACCCTATCGACACCCTGGCCGGTCAAGTCCCTCTCTTGTGCCGCTAAGCCTGCCTGTTGTTCTGTGGTGCTGGTACGGGCGTATCCAATGAGCATCGTTCAATCTCCACGGTATATCTATCAATGACGTTTAGGAGACTGTGATACATATCTATCAAAATTGTCAACCCCACTCATGTGAGAGGCAATCTCCCCGCACTGAGCATCTATCAATAAGGCAGGGTCTATTGAGGTACGCGGGGGCGCTCAGAATCGGCGCAAGTGCATCAGGCCACTGCACTACCAGGCAACACCATGAAGCCGCTCCACGGTGCAATAACGTACCCTCCAGGGCCTTTGATTGCGCACTGTGAAAGACAATTATCTTTGGCCGGCGGAGGCCGCTTGCAATTGATGACTCCACCATTCCGATTTCGGCCACGCAAAGGCGAGCCATAGCCAGACCGCAGCTACTGTTTGATACGAAAAATCGCTTGAACCGGAACGAGATTCAGGAAATCATACTCACGTGGGAAGTGTCCGGTTTTTTGAAGCTATCACTCTAGAGGTGCGCAATATGTTTAGATCAAAGAATTTCAGGGCGAGAATTTGGGGATCATTGCTGGCCACGCTTTTTTTCTTTGTTTTTGTTTCGCAAAGTATAGTCCATGCGGAACAAGGCAATCTCGAGTTTGGGGATTTTCCCGCCCGCGGTCCAGCTTGGCAGTATCCGGAGCACATAAATAATATTGAATATATGCCGGACTGGGAAGCCGCAGACGTCCGCGATATCCTTCAGCGAGGAAGCAATTTCGCAGGTTCAGCCGCATTCATCACCATGCAATGCGGTACAGGCTGTGCTTTAGGAACGATATACGATAGCCATACAGATGTTTGGTATGATGTTCTCTTTTCAGTATTCAGGGATTTTGACGCTGACCCTGAAGATCTACTTTTTGAGTTCAAGCCCGATAGCACACTTTTGGTCGCGCGAGGCTGGCGCGATGACTTGGACTTCGGTACATTTCTGTATCACTGGACAGGCTTCGAACTTGTAGCTGTTTTAGACCCGTCCAAACCCGACTCCCGTAGCCATCGTGACGAAATCGCACAGGGCAACTCCCTCCTTGATCGCGGGGATGAAGAAACGGCGCTGTTGCATTATCTTCGGGCGCTTGCCAAAGCACGATCGGTCAGTGAGCGTGTGACAGCGTTGGCTAGCATTGGTATCGTACACCGCGACATGGGTGAATTATACGCCGCTAGACGCTACATCAGCCGTGTGCTCGATCTCCGGCCTCAGAACGAATGGGCGCAAGAGGTTCTTGCTAGCCTGCCGATAGGGGATCCCGCTTCCCAGGAAAATGTCTCGTCTTTGAGCTCCGCAGCAAGTGAGCAGCCACACGAGAACGAGGATGCCGTATCCAGCGCATTTGCCCAGTTCTCCGCTTCAGACGATACACCTGCCGCAGCTGCATTTGATGTAGTCCCTGGTCAGCTTGGTCTGACGTGCCAACCAGTCCGTCGCGTGGCCAGCAATCGTGGCGCGGGCCTGTCACGGGTAATGCCCCTGCGCAACGGGATTGCACTTGTCTGGGAAGACCTCGATCGGCCACTTGGTCAAGGTAGCATTTCGCAACGAGCCTATCAGATAGCCGTGGACCAAGGAGGCGATTGGCAAATCGTGGAACAAACCGGTGGGCACGCAGGGGGTAGCGTCACCGAACGCGACATCACGGTCAACGCCGTTCAGTATCATCGGATGCCCGATGGAACAGCTGTTTTCCCCATTTATCTTGATCGCCCCTCGCAAAGATTTGCCGGCACCAATTCCACAATGGATATCGGCTTCCTGGATGCGGCAACTGGTGAGCTTCGTCAGGAAGATGTTTTCGGCGATGCGCGATTCACCGCCTTGCTCGCTGCACAAACACTGGATAGTGGGGACCTGATAGTTATTTATAAGCGCCAGTTGGCGGGACATGGACGTTCAACTTCTGGCGAAGGACCCGCGATATTTGAACGAACAAGAGACCACCAAAGCGGCGACTGGAGCATCGAGCGCCCCGTTCTACCGCCGGACTATCCTTACGGGACCGTCGCACCGCGCGCCTTCATCGCACCTGACGGACAGCGGATCGTGGCCTGGGAAAATCGAGAGCGAACTTGGGACGATGCGGCGCAGGGAACCGGCAGTGGTATGGCAACCGTCTATGTCGATTCGATCGTCTATGACCCGGCAAATGACACTTGGAGCCAAATCGTCACCGTCGACAATCATCACAATATCGCGCCACATAGCCCGAGTGTCTTGATTTCTCCTGACGGCAAAAATCTCGTCTGGTGGATCCGCAGAGGCCCAATGGAAATTAGGGTACAGGAAATCGCCCCTAACGGGCATGTCGTGCATGACCCTGTCGTTCTGGCGGAAGGCATAGACATCAACTTGCCCCACGGCGGCCATATCGTCGGCTTGCCGCAAGCGGTAGCGGATACAAATGGGAATATTACGATCGCTTTTCAGCGTGCCGCTGGCGGAGCAGCTTCAAGCCTCAAGTATCTGCGCTATGACTCTGCCAGTAAGAGCTGGAGTGGTCCGGCCAGGCTGTTTCCAGATGATACCCGCCGCATGCAGATCGCCAATCTGGTAACCACCTCGCGCGGTGATCCGATAATCGGAATGTCAATGCCGGGAGCTTCAGTTGGCGATGGTCAGGGTGGCGGGTTTGTGCTGGCACTATCTCGTTTCGACAAAACAAATGGAGAGTGGACAAGTCCGGTCAAGCTGGAAGCCAGCGGCGAGGCGCACTCGGAACCGCTAGAAGTTGCATTGACAATCTCCCCAGATAATCGACTGTTTGCAAGTTGGAACCGGCGCGGAGACGAAGCTGTTCAGCGTGATCTTTTCACCGTGACCTGCCTACCAGGCTAGGGCCTCGATCCGTAATTTGCGGATGCTCTCAGAATCGGTGCGCCGCTATCAGGCCACTACCCTACCAGGCAGCCCCATGAAGCCGCCCCACGGTTCGATAGCGTACCCTCCAGGGCCTATCCAGTGGCGTATGTCAGGGGTACCCACCCATGGGGGGAAAAACGGGTTGGCGTAGATAAGAATATGGCTTCAGATTTTTGTGATGATTTCCTAGATTATCGCTTCAATACACAATTTCCTGAGCAGCATGCACAATGCGCCAAAGAATCATTTTTCTATTTCTTGAGCTTCCACAATTATAGAATCCGTAATTATATCCAATACAGACAAAAAATCACTTTGATTTGCTATTCGATCGACTTCGCTACTTATTAAATCAAACGCCATTGCTATAGATGATATTTTTTTACATCTAGACGAATCAGAGTGGGCACAAAGAAACATAAGATCTCTTTTGATATCCTCAATTGCAAGATCTACTTGCCAACTATCATGGGAAATCTGTGATTGAATTACTTCAATATTAAACAGTATCGTCTCTATCAACTCCTTTCTACTTTTTTTCATTTTACCATCTCTTGCTCAACCAGCAGCGATCTTTTTTGCAATGACTTCGGGACGCAAATGTGTATACCGAAAAAGCATCCGCGCATCCCGATGCCCACTGATCAACGCGACCTCTGGCGCACTCAACCCATACTCAAAGAACCTCGAAACCGCTTCATGTCGCAAATCATGCATGCGCAAATCACCAAGCCCGGCGCGTTTCCTGAGGCGCTCCCATGCCAAACGGGTCGCGTTTGCACTCTGATTGAATACCTGATCGCCTTCCCGTGGCATAGCTCGAAGCGTTTCGACGGCTAGCGGCGTCAAGGGAATGGTACGTGGGTGACCGTTCTTTGTCGTCTGTACCAGTAGGGTTCTTCGATCAAGGTTTAGATCGGCCCAACGAATGGAAAGGAGTTCCCCCCTGCGCATCCCCGTCTCAATGGCAAGGATAATGAACGGTCTGAGGTATGAGGCTGACGATGCCGCTAAGGCTGCCGCTAACTTCTCTGCTTCCCCAGGGTTCAATCGGCGGTCGCGCGCTCGCTGGGGACTTGGAAGCGTCACCTCGTCCATCGGATTGGGGCGGATTGGATATCCCCACTCGCGCCTTGCGATTTCCAGGCAGTGCTGAAGGATGGCCATTTCCCGCCGTACGGTCCCAGGCTGAACCTTGGCAAGCCGGTCCTCTCGGTAGCTCACGATCGCCGTTGGCTTCAGAGCCGATAAGCTGAGCTTCGCAATACGGTGCGCCATGAGCGTTCGAATGCGGTAGGTTTCCGGTCCTGCTCCACGTTTCTTTGGCGTGATCGTCTCTTGGTACCGCTTCAAGAGATCGGCCAGTGTCGTGCGTATCAGTGAACGGTCGAACTGCGGCTGCTCGCCACGGTCCATACTGCGCTCCTGCTCCCGACCCCAAGCCTCAGCATCAGCCTTCGCTTTGAACGTTTTGCTGATTGGCAAATAGCCGTCGCGCCGGACCTGCGCTTGCCACGACCCGCCCCGTTTACGTATCGCCGCCATATCAAAACCCTGTCTCGGTGTGACACCAGTGTGACAGGCTGAATTGAAAGGTGATTCCGTCCGGACGTCCGAGTGGCTAAGCCCTTGATTTACAAGAGAAAACCTGGTGGAGCTGAGGGGATTTGAACCCCTGACCTCTGCAGTGCGATTGCAGCGCTCTCCCAACTGAGCTACAGCCCCTTCCCGGCGCGGCCTCGAGGCCGCCGGTCAGTGACGCGGTGATAAGCGGGTGCGGGGCGTCTGTCAATCGCGTTTGCGCCGGATTTTCACCCGCGCGCCTCGCATCTGCAACGGCTGCCCCGCGCCCTCCCGAAAGGGCCTCAGCCGCGCAGGGTTCCGCCGGTCTTGCGACCGACTTCCGCGACGATTTTCTGAGACACCGCCTCGATTTCGGCATCGGTGAGCGTCTTCTCCTGCGGCTGCAGGGTCACCGCGATCGCGACCGATTTGCGCCCCTCGCCCACATGCTCGCCCTCATAGACGTCGAACACCGCGACACCCGTGACGAGATTGCGCTCCGCGCCCTGCGCCGCGCGCAGGATATCGCTGGCGGCGACGTCGCGATCGACGACGAAGGCGAAGTCGCGGGTGAGCGGCTGGAACTCGGAGAGATCGAGCTTCGCGCGCGCCTTGGTCGGCTTCGCCTTGGGCGCGGGAATCGCATCCAGGGTGAGCTCGAAGGCGACGACGGGACCCTTGACGTCGAGCGCCTTCAGCACGGCGGGGTGCAATTCGCCGAAATGGCCGATCACGTTCTTCGGCCCGAACTGCATGCGCCCGGAGCGGCCCGGATGCAGATAATCGGGGCCGCCGGGTACGATCTGAAGCTTTTCGACCGCGACACCGAGGGTGGCGAGCAATGCCAGCGCATCCGCCTTGGCATCGAACAGATCTACGGCGCGCGCACCCCCGTCCCAATGCCGTCCCGCACCTTCCGGACGTGCCGTCCCGCGACGGATGCCGGCTGCGCGCATTTTCTGGCCTTCAGGCGTATCATCCTCGAAACATTGCCCGACTTCGAACAGAGCGACGTCGCCGAAGCCGCGATCGGCATTTCGCTGGGCCGCGCGCAGCAGCCCGGGCAACAGGCTCGGGCGCATGTCGGAGAGCTCCGCCGCGATGGGATTGGCCAGCGCGAGCAGCGGATGGCCGCCACCGAAAGCCAGCGCATCCTCGCGCGAGATGAAGGACCAGGTCACCGCTTCCGCGAGACCGCGCGAGGCGAGCGCCCTGCGCGCCTGGCTGGTGCGCTTCTGGAGCAGCGTCAGCAGCGGCTTGACCACGCTGGCCTCGATCCGCCCGAGCGGGACCGGCTCGATCCGGTCTAGCCCGGCAATGCGCACGATCTCTTCGACGAGATCGGCCTTGCCCTCGATATCGGGGCGCCATGAGGGCGGCAGCACCTTCACTTCCTCGCCCGAGCCGGAAATGTGGAAGCCGAGCTGTTCCAGGATCGCATGCGCCTCCGCCTTCGGCAGATCGAGGCCGGAGAGACGCTTCGTCTCGGCAAAGGGGAAGCTGATGATGCGGCTCGGATCGGGGATCGTGCCGGCGAGATGCGTCTTCGAGACCTGCCCACCGCACAGATCGACCACCAGCTGCGCCGCGAGATCGAGCCCCGGCAGGGTGTAATTGGGATCGACGCCGCGCTCGAAACGGTAGCGCGCATCGGTGATGATGCCGAGCTTGCGCCCGGTCTGGGCGATGTTGAGCGGATCCCACAGGGCCGATTCGATCAGCACGTCCGTCGTCGTCTCGTCGCAGCCCGAATGCTCGCCACCCATGATGCCGGCGAGCGATTCCGGGCCGTTCTCGTCGGCGATCACGACCATGCTCGAATCGAGCGTATAGGTCTTGCCGTCGAGGGCGAGCAGTTCCTCGCCGTCGCGCGCCTTGCGCACCACGAGTTCGCCCTTGACCTTGGCCGCGTCGAAGACGTGCAGCGGGCGTCCGCGATCATGGGTGACGTAATTGGTGATATCGACGAGCGCGTTGATCGGGCGCAGTCCGATGGCGCGCAGGCGCCGCTGCATCCATTCCGGGCTAGGCCCGTTCTTCACACCGCGTACGAGGCGCAGGGCGAAGGCCGGGCAAAGTTGCTCCTCGCCGGGCAGGTCGAGGCGCACTCCGACCGGGCTCTCGCCCTCCGATTCGGGCGCACGCGCCTGCTCGTGACGCAGGGTGCCGAGCCCCGCCGCCGCGAGATCGCGGGCAATGCCCCGGATCGCGGTGCAATCGGGGCGGTTGGGCGTCAGGCTGATCTCGATCACCGGATCGTCGAGCTTGGCATAGGTGGCGTAAAGCGCGCCCACAGGGGCGTCTTCCGGCAGATCGATGATGCCGTCGTGATCCTCGGAGAGTTCGAGCTCGGCCTCCGAACAGAGCATGCCGGCGCTCTCGACGCCGCGGATCACGCCGACGCCGAGCGTCAGATCCTTGCCGGGAATATAGGTGCCGGGCGGCGCGAACACGCTCTTCATGCCCGTGCGCGCATTCGGCGCGCCGCAGACGACCTGGATCGGATCCCCCTCCCCCGTATCGACCGTGCAGACGCGCAGCCGGTCGGCATTGGGATGCTGCACCGCCTCGATCACACGGGCGATGCGATAGGCGGCGAGTTCCTGCGCCTTGTCGGTGACGCCCTCGACCTCGAGCCCGATGGCATCGAGCGTCGCGACGATCTCGCCCAGCGTCGCCTGCGTCTCGAGATGATCCTTCAGCCAGGACAGGGTGAATTTCATTTTTCTTTCCTCTCGGCAGTCGTCTCTGTTCGGTTCGAAACGCAGAGCGAAACAATGACGCTGCGCGATACGACGAGGACCGTCGCGATTTCAGCCAGGCCACCTGAAGCGTAGGGTGATCGGGGCACGGGAGCGTCCTGTGGAAGCGGCGGGGGTCGAACCGTGATTACTGTTCATCGGGAGCACGCGCACCGGGGGCTTTTTCGCCCCGCAGGATGCTCGCGACGCTGATGTCTTCGTCGATGGCCGGCCAGTGAATGCCCATCGGCATGAGTTCCACTTCGGCCTGGGCACCGGCAGGCGCCGCCGACAGGCGCGGATACCACCAGAGCGGCGCGGCGAGCTTGCGCCCGTCGGCGAGCGTCACATGCAGGAAGGTGTCGTCGCAAAAGGCCGCGACCGGGCGCGCATCTTCGACGTCAATCTCCAAAATAGCCATTCCAGGCCTCCATGAACGCGCCGCGATGCTCGCGGGTCTTGCGTATGATCTCACCCAGTTCACGCGCATTGTACCCCAGATTGACGGCGACCGAGACATCGTTCAGCCAGAGCTTTGCTTCCTTGCCGTCCTTGACCACATGGATATGGGCCGGCTCGAAACCATCCGCCGAATAGAAGAAGAACCGATATCCCTTCCATCGCAGCAGAGTCGGCATCACGCAGTCACTCGCACGCCATCGGTTGGCCACCTCACGACGACAGCCCACCCGCCAGCGTCGGCAGATCGAGCGGGCGGAAGCCGTAGTGCTGCAGCCAGCGAATATCGGCCTCGAAGAACGGGCGCAGATCCGGCATGCCGTATTTCAACATGGCGATGCGGTCGATCCCGAGCCCCCAGGCGAAGCCCTGATATTCGTCGGGATCGAGGCCGCAATTGCGCAGAACGTTGGGATGAACCATGCCGCAGCCGAGGATCTCGAGCCAGTCCTCGCCCTCGCCGAAGCGGATCTCGCCGCCCTTGCGTGAGCACTGGATATCGACCTCGGCGGAGGGTTCGGTGAAGGGGAAGAACGACGGGCGAAAACGCATCTTCACCTCGTCCACCTCGAAGAACGCCTTGCAGAATTCCTGCAACACCCATTTCATATGGCCGATATGGGCTTTTTTATCGATCACGAGCCCCTCGACCTGATGGAACATCGGCGTGTGGGTCTGATCGGAATCGTGGCGGTAGGTGCGCCCGGGGATGATCACGCGGATCGGCGGTTTCTGCGCCGTCATGGTGCGGATCTGCACCGGGCTGGTATGGGTGCGCAGGACCTTGCGCGCGCCGGTTTCGTCGGGCTGCATGAAGAAGGTATCGTGCATTTCCCGCGCGGGATGGCCCTCGGGGAAGTTGAGCGCGGTGAAATTCAGATAATCCGTCTCGATATCCGGGCCTTCCGCGACGGAGAAGCCCATATCGGCGAAGATCGCGGTCAATTCGTCGATGACCTGGCTGATCGGATGGATGCGCCCGCGCGTCTCGGGCCCCTCGCGTACCGGCAGAGTGACGTCGACTCGCTCGGCGGCAAGCCGCGCTTCGAGCGCGGCGGCGGCGAGCGCTTCGCGGCGCGTCCCGATCGCCTGCTGGACCGTGTCGCGCAGCCCGTTGATGACGGGGCCCTGCGTCTTGCGCTCTTCCGGCGTCATGCCGCCGAGCGATTTGAGCAGATCGGAGATCGTGCCCTTCTTGCCGAGCGCGGCGACGCGCAGCTGTTCTAGCGCCGCCTCGTCTTCGGCGGCGGCGATACGGGCGAGCAGGTCGTTCTCGAGCTGATTGAGATCGGTCATCGGTCCCTCTGATGATGCGCCGGGAGATCAAGCGCGCGACGCGGGGACCGTCAAGCCCGAAACCACGCCACGACGCCGAAAGCGTCGAAAAAATTCGACGCCGCCGCCTGAAATGGCCTCACAGGGCTGGGGCGACCCATGCGAAACGGTTTCCGCATGGGTCGATTAGCGGTGAAACGCCTTATGCGGCCTGCTGCTCTGCGGGCAGCGCGGCCTTCGCCTGATCGACGAGGGCGGCGAAGGCCGCCGGCTCGTGGATGGCGAGGTCGGACAGGACCTTGCGATCGACCGTGATACCAGCCTTGTTGAGGCCGTCGATAAATCGGGAATAGGTCAGGCCGTGTTCACGCACGGCGGCGTTCAGGCGCTGGATCCACAGGGCGCGGAAGGTGCGCTTCTTGGCCTTGCGATCGCGATAGGCGTATTGCATCGCGCGATCGACGGCGGCCTTGGCCGTGCGGATCGTGTTCTTGCGGCGGCCATAATAGCCCTTGGCGAGCTTCAGGACCTTTTTGTGCTTGGCGTGGGCGGTAACGCCCCTCTTGACGCGAGCCATGATGGTTCTCCGTGTAGCGTGTCGTGATGATCAGCGGGAATTGGGCAGGAAATACTTGCGCACGTTGCGCGCATCGCCCTCGAACATGACGGCAGTGCCGCGCTGGTTGCGGATCTGCTTCTTCGTCCGCTTGATCATTCCGTGCTGCTTGCCGGCCTGGGTGCGGATCACCTTGCCGGTACCGGAGAGTTTGAAGCGCTTCTTCGCGCCGGACTTGGTCTTCAACTTGGGCATTTCGCTCATTCTCCTGAGGCGCGTGGAAGCAACGGGTGCACCCCGCTTCCGCTCGCCGACATGTTTGCTGTTCGAGCAGACGATCCGACACGGCAGCCCTTGATCAGCCGGACGGATCAGTGAGAGCCGCAGCTTATGACAGAACTCCCGCACGCATGCAAGACTCCCGCGCGCATGCAAGGGCGGGTGCGCCGTCACGCGCCCGGCATTCGCCCGCGCGCAGCCATCGTTTCCAGCACGATCCGGGCCGCGCGGGCGCTGGGTACTTCGTCGCCGATATCCATCGCCGCATCGAGCCGGGCGAAGCCCGCGATCTGCCGGTCCCGCGCGGGCCCCTCCCGGGTGATCGCCTGCAAGGCCGCGCAGAGCGGACCGGGCGCGCAATCGTCCTGGATGAACTCGTCGATGACGTTCTCGCCCAGGATCAGATTGGGCAGCACGATGCTGTCGACCTTGATCAGATGCTTGAGCTGCTCTTCCAGCCGCGAGACCTTGTAGGCGACGACCATCGGAACGCCGGACAAAGCGAGTTCGAGGGTCACGGTTCCCGATGCCGCGAGTGCGGCCTGCCCCCTACGGAAGGCCGCGAACTTCGCCTCCTCTCCCTGCACGATCTGCGGCACGATCGGCCAGTCGCGGGTAATCTGTGTGATCTCGGGGGCGAGATGCGCGACGGCGGGCAGGGTCAGATTGATCTCGCCGGGCCAGTCCGCACGAAAACGCGCGAGCGCGCCGGCGAAGGGCTCGGCCAGACGCCCCAGTTCCGAACGCCGGCTCCCGGGCAGAACGAGCAGTTCGAGCGGGCCGTCACCGAGCGAACGGCGCTCTCCCTCCGCCGGCTGGAGCTCGCCGCGGCGCTCGACCAGGGGATGGCCGACATAGCTGCATGGCGGACCGCCGAGGCGCTCATGTGCCGCCGGCTCGAAGGGCTTGAGCGCGAGGACGTGATCGATATAGCCGCGCATCTTGCGCGCACGGCCCGGTCGCCATGCCCAGACCGAGGGGGAAACATAGTTGACGATCGGGATATCCGGCGCGCGCTTGTGCACGCGTTTCGCGATCGGCTGGGTGAAATCCGGGCTGTCGATGATGATGAGGCAATCGGGATCGCGCGCCACGATATCCGCGATGACACGGTAGGCACGCGCGACGATGCCGGGCAGCTTGGCGATGACGGGCAGGATCCCCATCACCGAAATCTCCTCCATCGGGAAGAGCGATGCGAGCCCCTCGCGCTGCATGCGCGCGCCGCCGAGGCCATAGAAGGCGATCTCCCGATCAGGCTGAGCCCGCCGCAGCGCCCGCATCAGTTCGGCGCCGAGCTGGTCGCCCGATTCCTCGCCGGCGACGAGATAGATACGCTGGGGCCGTGTCGCGGGATCGCTCATGATCGAATCATTGCCTCCGGGTCGTAAGCGGCGAGGAACAGGCCGAGCCGGTTGGCCTTGGCGATCATGGTCTCACGCTCGACGACGAGGGTCTGACCGGCGCCGATGGCGATACCGGTAATCCCGGCTGCCGCCGCCCGCTCCACCGTGCGCGGCCCCACCGCCGGCAGATCGACCCGGTGCTCTTGCCCCTGCTTGGCGGATTTCACGAGGACCCCCGCTTCGCGACGGCGGCGCAGGAAGAACCCGCGCGACAGACCGGCGACGCGCGCGAGCATCCGGTCGGTCCCCTCCGCACCCTCGATCGCGGTGACACGCTCGCCGGAAACGACGAGGCCCTGGCCGATATCATAGGGCGAGAGATCGGCGAGGCAGGAGAACCCGGTACGCACCGATACGAGCGCTTCTTCCGGTACCGCGACGGCCCCCAGCGTGCCGGCCGGCACCAGCAGATCGGGCGCGATTTCGTGCGCGCCGACGACCCGGTGGCCCTGTTCCTCGATCATGCCGATCACGGCGCGCAGGAGATGATCATCGCCCCGCGCCAGCAATTGCCTGAGCTCGGTGCTGTTGCGAAATGCTGCGAGCGCTCCGAGGAAGGCGGCGGGATGCGGGCGGGTGACCGCGCCGGCGAGGACCACCGCCTCCGGCTGCCATCGCGCGAGCCAGGCGATCGCGCCGGAAATGTCGAGGAGATCGATCACCGCATCGGCGTGGCGTCGCAACGTGCGATCGGCAAAACCGCGCAGGGCGAGCAGCCGATAGGGGCGCTGCGAACGCGACAGCGCGTCGAGCAGGATATGCGGCAGCGCGCCCCCGCCGGCCAGGATCGCGACCGGCCCGGATGCCGTGGCCGGAGCCCCCATCTCAGATGCCGGTCTCACGCGGCGTCAGGATCGAGCGATCCCCGCCGGCGCGGACGAAGGCGAGGATCTCGCCGACCGTGACGTGATCGGGGTGATCCGCCGCGACGTCTTCCATACGCTCCTTCAACGTCCCCTCATTGGCGAAGAGAAGGCGGTAGGCGCGGCGCAATTCATGAATACTGTCGCGCGAGAAGCCGCGGCGGCGCAGGCCGACGATGTTGAGCCCGGCGAGGAAGGCGCGGTTACCCAACGCCATGCCGTAGGGGATCACGTCCTTCTCGATCGCGGACATCCCCCCGATGAAGGCGTGGTGGCCGATCCGCACGAATTGATGCACGCCGACACCGCCGCCGAGAATGGCGTAATCGCCGATGATGCAATGGCCGGCGAGCATCACCGTGTTCGACAGGACGACGTTGTTGCCGATGCGGCAATCATGCGCGACATGGGCATAGGCGAGAATGAAGCAGCGATCTCCCACGGTGGTGAGGAAATCGCCGGCCTTGGTGCCGGGATGCACGGTGACGCTCTCGCGGATGATGCATTCCTCGCCGATCACCACCCGTGTCGGCTCCCCTTTGTATTTCAGATCCTGGGGCGGATGGCCGATGGCGGCGAAGGGAAAGATGCGCGTGCGGGCGCCGATCGTGGTGTCACCGGCGACCACCACATGGCTGAGCAACTCGCAGCTCGCACCGAGCTTCACCTGCGGACCGACGAGGCAGAACGGACCGATGCGGCAGCCGGGGCCGATCTCGGCGCCGTCTTCGATGATGGCCGTGGGGTGGATGAAGGTTTCACTCATGCCGGCTGGCTTCGCCTTTTGTCGTCGCTCGGGATGCCGCGGGGCTCGCCCCGCAGCCGCTCATTTGGGGAAGACGAGCATGGCGCTCAGATCAGCCTCGGCGACGATCTGGCCGTCGACTTTGGCAGCACCGTGATACCACCACATGTTCCGCCGCTGCGCAGTGCGCTCCATGTGGTACTCGACTACGTCACCCGGCACCACGGGCTTGCGGAACTTCGCCTTGTCGATGGTCATGAAATAGACCTCCTTCGGCGCTTCCGCATCACCGAAACGGCTCGCGACACAGATCGCGCCGGCCGTCTGCGCCATACCCTCGATCAGGAGCACGCCGGGAAAGATCGGGCGCGAGGGGAAATGACCGGTGAATTGCGGCTCGTTGATGGTCACGTTCTTGATGCCGATGCAGGAGAGATCCGCGTCGATATCGATGATCTTGTCGACCAGAAGAAAAGGATACCGATGCGGCAGATAATCCAGGATCTGCATGATATCGGCGGTCATCAAAGTCTTCGGCGCATCCGACATGCCCAACGCTCCTCCATCCTCGGCGGGCGCCCGCCCCCCTCAAGACGCCGCTCCATCATCGGTCGGCGTGTCGTCTTTGGACGAATCGGCGCGCGATGCAAGTGTTTTGCGCGTAGCACCTGCGCTTTCACTCGGCTGCGACTTGCGCGCCGCAAGTGCTTTCAGCGTCGTCATCTCGCGGAACCAGTCCCGCACCGGCTTGGCTGGCGTGCCACCCCAACGGGCACCGGGAGGCACGTCGGAATTGATGTTGCTCGACGCTGCGATCTGCGCACCCATGCCGATCGTCACGTGCCCGACCGACCCCACCTGCCCGCCGAGGACGACGTAATCCTCCAGCGTGGTCGAGCCGGATATGCCGGTCTGCGCGACGATCACGCAATGGCGACCGATGACCACGTTGTGCGCGATCTGGACCAGGTTGTCGATCTTCGTGCCCTCGCCGATCACGGTATCACGGCTCGCGCCCCGATCGATC
This sequence comes from Salinarimonadaceae bacterium, assembly GCA_050485405.1. Lineage (GTDB taxonomy): Bacteria > Pseudomonadota > Alphaproteobacteria > Rhizobiales > Beijerinckiaceae > Saliniramus. Next base: position 20,840 of record JBJHBI010000005.1, on the reverse strand, counting down.
GTGCTGTTCGCACCGATCTCGACTCCGTCCTGAATGATCACGCGCCCGATCTGGGGCACTTTGGTGTGACCGCCGGCGCCCATGGCGAAGCCAAATCCGTCCTGCCCGACGCGAACCCCGGCATGGAGGATCACGCGGTTGCCGATCAGGGCGTGAACCACGCTCGTATTGGGGCCGATGCTGCAATCGCGCCCGATCTTTACATGCGGGCCGATCACGGCATTCGCCGCGATGACGCTCCCCGCTCCGATCTCGGCATGAGGGCCGATAACGGCGCCCGGATCGACGCGCACGCCGCTCTCGAGCTGCGCATCGGGATGTACGACGCTCCCCGGCGCGATACCAGGCGTCGCAAACAGGCTGCCCGGGCGCAGGGCGTCGGGATACAGACGTGAGAGCACCGCCGCGAAGACCGGATACGGCTTGTCCAGGATCAGCGCGACCGAACCGTCAGGCACGGATGCCGCGAATTTCCGGGAGACGAGAATGCATCCGGCGCGGCTCGCCGCAAGTGCTTCGACGTATCGCGGATTGTCCATATAGGCGATCGCATCCGGCCCGGCATGTTCGAGCGGCGCCGCGCCGGTGATGAGGCGCGTGGGATCGGCTCCCTGCGGCAGGGGGCTAGATGCGAGTTCGGCGATCTCGGCCAGCGAGATCGCCGAAGCGACGGGAAAGAATACGGGATCGGCCATGCCTGTTTATGCGCATTCGGGAGCGGCAGGGCAACCCCGCCGCATCATCGCACGTATCAGAAGTTCGCACCGCCCGAGAAGCGGAAGGCCTGGGTGCGATCACCCGACGCCTTCGATGTCGCGATCGCATAATCGAAGCGCAACGGCCCCAGCGGGGACGCCCAGATCAGACCCGCACCGACCGACGAGCGGATGGTGCGCGAGTCGCGAACCTCGAAGCTGGTACCTTCGAAACTCCGAACGCCGTCGTAGTTGAACAACGCACCGGCATCAGCAAAGACGGCGCCGCGGATCCCGACGGCACGCGGCAGAACCGGAATGTCGAACTGCACTTCTACCGAACCACCGAAATAGGTCGTACCACCAATCCCCGTGTTACGTGCGGCATCACGCGGACCGATACCTCCGGATTCGAAACCACGAACCAGGTCTGAGCCCTTGAAGAAGTGATCGTTCATCGCCAGGCGCCGATTGCCGAAGCCTTCGATATGTCCAGCCTGGGCGCGCAGGATACCGACGACCCCATCCGTCAGCTCGTGGTAATATCGCGCGTCACCGGTTATCCGAACATATTGCGCGTCGCCACCGAGGCCTGCGACTTCCGGCGTCACCTCGACAAGGAACCCGCTGGTCGGGTTCATGCGATTGTCGAGCGTGTCGTAGATGAAGGATACACCGACCAATGACGTCAAGCGACGCCCTTCTGCCTCGCGCAATGCAGGCGACGCCTCGTTGCGGAAAGCACTCGGAATGGTGATATGCTGCTGGAAGAGCGAATAGCGTGGCGCAATCGTGAAGTTTTCGGTGATCGGGATACCAAAGCGGACAGTTCCACCTTCAGTACGGCTTTCATAACGCGCGAATGTGCGCTCCTCGTTATACCGCGAGAAAAGATCGAACCCTGCCGAAAGGCGATAACCGAGGAAGTAGGGCTCGGTGAAAGAGAAATCATAGCTCTGTGAGCGCTCACCGAATCCACCGGCGATACGAACGGCCTGCCCACGACCGAGGAAGTTGTCTTCCGAGAGCGAAATTTCACCGAGGAAGCCATCAGCCGTCGAATAGCCGCCGCCGATGCTGAAGGAGCCCGTGGCCTTGTCTTCGACCTCGATGTTGATCACGACGCGATCGGGCGACATGCTCGGCTCGTTGGTGATCCGCACATCTTCGAAGAAGCCGAGATTGCGCAGGCGACGTTCCGCCCGGTCGAGCAGGACCTTGTTGTAGGGGTCGCCTTCACCGAGATCGAGCTCGCGGCGAATGACGTAGTCACGCGTGCGGGTGTTCCCGCGGATGTTGATCCGCTCGATATAAACGCGCGGACCTTCTTCGACGACGAAGGTCAGATCGATCGTGCCGTCGATCTCATTGCGCACGCCGACGGGCCGCACCTGCGCGAAAGCATAGCCACGCTGCGCCACAGCGGTCGTCATGTCGACCAGCGTACGCTCGACCTCGGTCGAATCGTAGATGCCACCGGTGCGCGTGGCGACCCGCCGCTGCAACTCTGCTTCGGAGACATCCGGGATACGGGAATCGACCGCGACATTACCGACGCGATAACGCTGGCCTTCCTCGACCGTGATGGTGATGACGTATCCACGGCGCTCGGCATCGAAGACCACATCGCTGCCGACGACCTGCACATCAGCGAAACCACGGCGCATGTAGTAGCGCCGAATGGCTTCGAGATCCGCGGCAAGCCGATCCGGATCATAGACATCCGTGGTGCGAAGCAGAGTGAAGATGCTGGCGACTTCAGAGCTCATCGCATCGCGAAGGCGCTGGCTGGATACGGATTCGTTACCGACGAAATTGATGGCGCGGATATTCGTGCGCGCACCCTCGTCGATCGTGAAGACGACGTCGATCCGCCCGTTCTCGAGTTCGACGGTGCGGGGCGTGACTTCGGCCAGCGCGCGACCGGAACGACGGTACAGCTCGCGAATGCGGCGCACGTCCTCGTCCACCGTGGCGGGATTGTAGGGACGGTTGGCGCGCGTCTGCATCTCGGGAAGCAGCGCGTCGCTGCGAAGGCGGCGATTACCCTCGAAGGCGACCCGGTTGATCACCTGATTCTCGGCGACCCGCACCACGACGGCGCCACCCTGACGCGCGACGCGTACGTCGCTGAACAGCCCCGTCGCAACCAGATTGCGCCGAGCCTCTTCCGGGCTCGAACCCACGACATAGGAGCGGATCGTGTCGGTATCGACGCGGCGGTTGCCCTCGACGATGACCTGCTGCGCGAAAGCCTCTGAAACGCCGAAGGCCGCCATCGCCATTGCGAGTGCTACCGTCGTCCGTTTCGCCGTCACGCTGCGGCGCGCGTTCTTGCTCGACATATACTGGCCCGTCTCGTTTTGGTTTGTCGCGGGTTTTGCCCCGTAAGCCGGACACGCGAGAGCACGCCCGACCTGACTTGGTCTATATTCCGCTTCTACCGAAACTCGGCGTCATTGCAAACGCCGAATGTCCCACCCGGCAGAATTTTCCCCCGGCGTGGCCTTCGTGTCACGATAGGGCCGCAATCTTTCACGCGGTGAGGTTAACGATATCATTCCATGTGACGAACAGCATCAGCATCAGAACCAGCGCGAGGCCGATGCGAAAGCCGATTTCCTGTGCCTGATCGCTGAGCGGACGCCCGCGCGCCGCCTCGATCGCGTAGAACATCAGGTGCCCCCCGTCGAGCATGGGCACGGGGAAGAGATTGATGAAGCCGATCGACACCGAAAGCAGAGCCGTCAGGCTGATCAGCCCGAGAATCCCGCCGAGCGTCGCGACCTCCCCGGAGACTTTCGCGATGCGAATCGGCCCCGAAAGCTGATCGGCGTATTCGCGCCCCGTCACGAGCTTGCCGAGATAGTCGATCGTCCTGTCGATGACGAAATACGTCTCGAAGACGCCGTGGCCGAGCGATTCGAGCGGTCCGAACTCGATATGCCGCACGGCCTCGGGGTCGTTCACGGCCTGAAGGCCGAGCATGCCGACGCGGTGACGCCCGAAGGCGGTCTCCTGCTCCGTGCGAATCGGCGTCGCGACGAGAGTCTCGACGCGCCCATCGCGCTCGACCTGGAAGACGAGATCGTCACCGGCGGAAGAGCTGACGATGCGCTGCAAATCAGCGAAGCCGACCACGTCGCGCCCGTTGATCGAGAGAATCAGGTCGTCGGGCGCAAAACCCGCCGCCTCGGCCGCACTGCCTTCCACCACGGCCTGGACACGCGGCTCCAGGACAGTCTTGCCGTTGAAATAGGCGAGACCGGCGAAGATGAGGATGGCGAGAATGAAGTTCGCCGCAGGCCCCGCCGCGACGATCAACGCGCGCTGGCCGACGGATTTGTGGTGAAAACTGCGCGATCTGGTCGCTTCGTCCATCTGGGCGAGTTCTTCCGAATCGGGCGTGCTCGAGACGTTCAGATCCCCGGTGAACTTGACATATCCCCCGAGCGGCACGGCGGAGACCTTCCAGCGCGTGCCGTGCTTGTCCGTCCAGCCTAGGATTTCTGGCCCGAAACCGATCGAGAACGCATCGACACCGACGCCACACCAGCGCCCGACGAGGAAATGCCCCATCTCGTGGATGAAGATCACGATGGCGAGAACGAAGATGAAGGGGATCAGATAGCCGAAGATGAGCTCCCAGACCGACCCGACCACCAAACCGAAAATTTCCATCATCCGTCTCCGTTTCGCCGGGTCCGCATCGGATCCGGCCCGTATTCGCGCTCTTTCACCCGGTCATTCCCGTACCGAGCAGCTCCCGCGTCAGCGCGCGGGCCCGTTCGTCGATGGCCAGAGCCGTCTCGACATCGCCCGGAGCCACGCTTTCCGTCGCGACCATACGCGCACAAACCTTCTCGACGCTTACCGCAATACCATAAAAATCGAGCCGGCCCGCAATGAAGGCCGCGACTGCGATCTCGTTGGCCGCGTTCAGGATGGTCGGGTGGGCGCCGCCCTCCGCGAGAGCCGCCATGGCGAGCCCCAGGCACGGAAAGCGTTCCAGATCCGGCTTCTCGAAGCTCAACGCCGCAATCGCGGCGAGATCAAGGCGTGGCAACGCGGTGTCGAGCCGCATCCCTTCCCGCGCGAGCGCATGGGCGATCGGCACGCGCATGTCCGGTGCTGCCAGCCCCGCCGTCACCGCGCCGTCGCGCCAGCTCACGAGGCCGTGCACGATCGATTGCGGATGCACCAGCACGTCGAGCCGCGCGGCCTCGAGGCCGAAGAGGTGATGCGCCTCGATCAGTTCGAGCCCCTTATTCATGAGCGTCGCCGAATCGATCGTGACCTTCGCCCCCATCGACCAGTTCGGATGTTGCAGCGCCTCGCGCGGACCCGCAGCCGCGATCGCTTCGCGCGACCAGGTCCGGAACGGTCCGCCCGATGCCGTCAGCGTCATCGCGGTCACATCCTCGAGCGTGCCGTTGCCCAGCGCCTGGGCGAGTGCATTGTGCTCGGAATCGACCGGGAGTACCGGTACACCGGCTTTCGATGCGGCCTGCATGAAGGCCGCGCCGGCGCTGACGAGGCTCTCCTTGTTGGCGAGAGCGATGGCGCGACCGGGCCTGATCGCGGCGGCAGTCGGGCGCAGGCCCGCCGTTCCGGCGATCGCCGCGAGCACGAGATCGGCTTCGTGATCGACCGCTTCCATGATCGCCGCGTCGCCCGCCCCGCAGGCGATACCGCTCCCCGAAAGCGCCTCGCGCAAGGCCGGCAGGGCCGCCTCGTCGGCGAGCGCGGCGAAACGCGCACCGGTCTCGCGCGCGGCTTCCGCGAGGGCCACGGCGTCGGAGCCGCCGACCACGGCGTTGACTTCGAAGGATTCGCGATGGCGGGCGATCACGTCGCGGGCGGAGCGTCCGATCGAGCCGGTCGCACCGAGCAGGATGATTTTGCGTGTCATCGCCTCGATGATCTCCGTCAGCGGCGGTCGTAACCGGGCACCGTCATCCGGCGCCGATGCCGAAGGGGGCGAGCCCGAGCAGCATCAGGCCGACGAGCAGGCAGACGGCGAAGAACGCGTCGAGCCGGTCCATCACGCCGCCGTGACCCGGTATCAGGTTGCCGGAATCCTTCACGTCGAAATGGCGCTTGAGAGCCGATTCGGCCAGATCCCCCCCCTGCCCGATCACGGAAGCGAGCCCAGAGAGCAGCGTCAGCGCCCAGAGATCGAGCGGCAGCGCCTGTCCGAACATCCGCGCGACGAGCCCGAGCAGAAAGCCCGCCAGCATGGCGCTCGCGAGCCCTCCGAAGAAGCCGGACCAGGTCTTCTTGGGGCTCAGCCGCGGCCAGAGCTTCGGCCCGCCGAGTGCACGGCCGGTGAAATACGCCGCGATATCCGTCCCCCAGACCACCGCGAAAATCCACAGAATGGCGAGCATGCCGAGTGCGGGATCGGCGCGCACGATCAGGGGCACGGCCACCACGACGAAACCGACGGCATAGCCGGCACCCGCCCAGATCCGGTCGCGCCAGGTCATGCTGATCATCATGACGAGCGCCCCGCCCGTCAGCGCGATCGCCGCGAGCACGATGCCCGGCCACCCGGTCAGATGCGCGAGCACGAAGGCGGTATAGGCCAGCGCGCCGGCCACGACGCTGGGGATGCGCCGGGTGATCCAGACCATGGCGATCCATTCGAACAGCACGGCCGAGCCCGCAGCCAGCCAGAGCACGGCGAAGACCGCGCCGCCGGCCCAGGTCGCGCCGAGCGCAAGCGAGATCATCACCAGTGCCGAGAGAAGACGGATACCCGTCTCCGAGCGCAGGAAACCGCGCCCCTGCCCGCTTTCCTCCACGCCACTCATCGGCTGGCCTCGCGATAGACGCGAGCGCCGTCGCCGGCCTGTTCACTGCCGACCGGGCCTAGCCCGCCGAAGCGACGCTCGCGCCGGGCGTATTCGACGAGCGCGCGCGCGAGCACGGCCTCGTCGAAATCGGGCCAGTAATCGGGCAGGAAGACGTATTCGGCATAGGCCGATTGCCAGGGCAGGAAATTCGAGACGCGCTGCTCCCCGGAGGTGCGGATCACGAGATCCGGATCGGGGATGTCGCAGGTATCGAGGGCGGTGGCGAAACGTGCCTCGTCGATGCGCGCCGGATCGAGCCGCCCGGCAGCGACATCCTCGGCGAGGCGCCGTGCGGCCCGCACGATCTCTTGGCGTCCACCGTAATTGAAGGCCACGACGAGCGTCATGCCGGTATTGTCGCGCGTGCGGGTTTCGACCTCTTCGAGCAGGCCGAGAATGTCCGGCGACAAACCCTCGCGCGCACCGATGATGCGAATGCGGATCCCGGCCTCGTGCAGTTTCTCGAGATCGCTGCGGACGAAGCGCTTCAGGAGGCTCATCAGAATGGTGACTTCCGTCGGCGGACGGCGCCAGTTCTCGGCGGAGAAAGCGTAGATCGTGAGAAAGCGTATCCCGGCCTGCGTCGCCGCGCGCACGCAGCGCCGCACGGACTCGACCCCCTGACGATGCCCTTCGGCGCGCGGAAGCCCGCGCTGCGCGGCCCAGCGGCCATTGCCGTCCATGATGATGGCGACGTGACGCGGCAGCCGGGACAGCGACGAGCCGTCCCGCATCCGCGTATCCTCCACGTCGCCGACCCTTGCGGCGGATGAGGCGCTCTCGTCGCCCGGCATGAAGCCCCGTCTCACCTCTGCGCCGGCAACCCGGCGCGCTGCGATGCAGGTCCGATCATCGATCAGACCTGCATGATTTCCTTTTCCTTGCCGGCGAGCACCGAATCCACCTCGGAAACGTGCTCGTCCGTCGCCTTCTGGACCAGATCGGCCTGACGCTTCTCGTCGTCCTGGCTGATCTCGCCGTCCTTTTCCAGCTTCTTGAGCGTATCGAGGCCGTCGCGGCGCACGTGGCGCACGGCGATGCGGGCGTCCTCGGCATATTTGTGCGCGACCTTGACCATCTCCTTGCGTCGCTGCTCGTTCATCTCGGGGATGCGCAAGCGGATCACCTGGCCCTCGGTCTGCGGGTTGAGCCCGAGATCGCTCTCGCGGATCGCCTTCTCGACGGCGGCGACCATGCTGCGGTCCCAGACCTGGACCGAGAGCAGGCGCGGCTCGGGGACGCTGACCGTCGCCACCTGGTTGATCGGCATCAGGGCGCCGTAGGCATCGACCTGGAGCGGATCGAGCAGGTTGGTCGAGGCGCGCCCGGTGCGCAGCCCGGCCAGATCGCTCTTGAGGGAGTTCACCGCGCCACGCATACGGCGCTTGATGTCGTCGAGATCGAATTCCGCAGCCATTGTCGTTGTCCTGTCGTGCAATTGTCGGGATACGGCTTGACGCTGTTTATATCAGGGGGCGACGACCGTCGAGGGTGCTTCGCGTGCGAGGATCGCCGCAATCGAGGACGGCGCGTGCAGCGAACCCACGATGATCGGCAGCTTGCCGTCGCGGGCGAGCGCGAAGGCGGCCGTGTCCATCACCTTCAGATCACGGGCGATCGCCTCGTCGTGGGTGAGGCGCTCGTAGCGCCGCGCATCGGCATTCGCCTTGGGATCGGACGAGTAGACACCGTCCACCTGGGTGGCCTTCAGAACCGCGTCGCAGCGCAGTTCGGCAGCGCGCAGGACGGCGGAGGTATCCGTCGTGAAGAAAGGATTGCCAGTGCCGCCGGCGAGAACGACGACCTGCCCTTTCTCCAGATAATGCAGGGCCGGCTGGCGCGCATAGGTCTCGCAGATCGTGGGCATGGACACCGCCGACATGGTGCGCGCCGAAACGCCGTTGGCGTTGAGCGCCGTTTCGAGCGCCAGCGAATTCATCACCGTGGCGAGCATACCCATGGAATCCGCGGTGGGCCGGTCGATCCAGCCGGCGGCGCTCATGCGCGCACCGCGGATGATGTTGCCGCCACCGATCACGAGGGCGATCTCGAAACCCGCTTGCGTGGCGCGGGCGATGTCCTGAGAGAGACGGGTGAGGACCTGAGCGTCGAGCCAGAAACCGTCTGGGGCCTGTAACGCCTCTCCCGACAGTTTCACGAGGATACGTCGGTAGGGCATGGTCATGGCAGTTCTCCGGCTCGCGTGGACGGCGCCGTCCTTACTCCCCGAATTGCGCCCGCACCGCAAGAGGGCGCCGCCGTTTTTTCGACCCTTCGCACATGATGCCCGGGCTCAGACGGCGATCCCGCGTCGGGAAGCGGGTGCAGCCGGCGCGCCCGCATAGCGACGCGCGGCCTCCTGCGGTTCGGCCCGGCGGCGGGCGCGATAGGCCGGCAGGTTGTCGGCACAGGCGATCAGCTGGGTCACGAAGCCCGCCGAGGCGCCGGCCTGTCGCAGCATCCCCGTGAACGAGGCCCGCTCGTGGCTGGTGCGCCCGTCGCGCTCGTTGTGCGTGCGCGCGCAAGCGACGACCGGGACGAGCGCTCGGCTCGCGGGCGTACGGCGTGCGGCGGCGGCGGCGGCGGGCGTCAATGTTTCATTATGCATGCAGCGAGACTCCGGAACACGTGATCGCCCATCATTGCAATTTTGCGGCCAGTTTTAACCGAACATTAACCTTGGTTTATGCATCATTTCGGGACGAATTGTCACGCGCGAGCGATCAGCCGTGGCCGGTTCGCGAAAAGTGCGCGTTGCGATGTACCGCTTCGATGCGGGGCGATGGCCGATCACCCGCGATCGCGCGACCGTCGGCGCGGGGTGAGGCGGATGGGGAAAGGACGGAACGCGATGTCGGATTCCAGACAGCCGGAAACGGCCCTCGATCCGCGCGCCGTCCTCACCTCGATCGGTGAAGTCATCTACGACTGGAACGTCGTGACCGATGCGCTCGCCTGGAGTGCCAATGCGTGCGAGGTTCTCGGCATCGAGGATCCGCAGAGCATCGCCACCGGCTCCGCTTTCGCGCTGATGGCCGAACCGGGAAGCGGCATCAACCGCAACGAGACGATCAGCCTCGCCCGCGAGACCGATACCGGCGCGGGGATCCCGTTCCGGACCCGCTACAATCTGCGCCTGCCGGGCGATCGCCGCCTCTCCGTCGAGGATTCGGGACGCTGGTATGCCGGCCCGACGGGAACGCCGGCGCGCGTCCACGGGGTTCTGCGCGTCGAGCGCGCCGATGCGACGCAGATGCATCTGGGTGATCGCGGCGCCTTCATCGACTTCGTCGCAGGCGACGTCGCCGCCACGGCATCCTCCCAGAAACGCGTCACCATCATGGTCGCGGCGATCGACAATCTCGACCGGATCAACGACGAGCTCGGCTTCGACGGCGGCGACGCGGTGATCGACGAAGTCGCCTCGCGCATCCGCCGGGTGCTGCGCAGCCGCGACAAGATCACGCGCTATGCCAGCAACCGTTTCGCGGTGGCGATGATGTCGTGCTCGGTCGCCGAAGCACCGATCGCGGCGCGGCGCCTGCGCGATGCCGTGGAGAAGACTCCGGTCGCGACGCCGGACGGGGCCTTCCCGGTGACCCTGCGTATCGGCGCGGCCTGCGCCCCTGATCACGCCCGCGATGCGGGAGATCTGATGCGGCGCGCCGAAGACGCCCTCGCGCGGGCCCGGGCGCGTCCCCACGACATCCTCGTCATCCACGATCTGCGCTGCGAGGCGAGGCTGCGGCGCGCCGCCCAGCTCTCGGCCCATGCGGTGATCGACGCCCTCAACGAGCGCCGCCTCGTCTTCGCGCGCCAGCCCGTGGTGGATGCGCGCAACCGCGAGACCGTGTTCTGCGAGGCGCTCGCCCGGCTCACGCGCCCCGACATGCCGCTGCTCGCCGGAAGCGACATCATGCCGACCGTCGAGCGGGCGGGGCTGATGGATCTGCTCGATGCGCGCATGCTCGAACTCGCCACCTCGTGGCTCGCGGCCAATCCGGGAGGGAGCCTCTCCGTCAATCTCTCTCCCTCGACGCTGGAGCGGCCCGACTGGATCAGCGCGCTCGACGGGCATCTCGCCCTGCATCCGGGGGTGGCCGAGCGCCTGATAATCGAGATTACCGAGACGAGCGCGGTGCGCGATCCCGAGCGCACGCGCATGCAGCTCGAAACCATGAAGCAGAAGGGCGTGCGCATCGCCATCGACGATTTCGGCGCCGGGCACAGTTCCTTCCGCCACCTGCGCAGCTTCCCCGTCGACATTCTCAAGATCGACGGCGCCTTCGTCCAGAACCTGCCGCGCTCGCCCGATGATCGGTTCTTCGTGCGCACCCTCGTCGATCTCGCCCGCAATCTCGACATGCGCGTCGTGGCGGAATGGGTCGAGGACGAGGAGACCGCCGTCATGCTCGCGGAATGGGGCGTCGATTATCTCCAGGGCCACCATTGCGGCGCGCCGATCCTGACGCTTCCCGACGAAACCGGGAGAGCGGATGACGACGACGGCGGCAGCGCGGCTGTCGCGTGAGGCCGTGACGCGGCAGACGTCGCCCGATCCGGATCGGCAAAGCCCGGCCAGATCCGGCATCATCGTCGCCGGCGCCGGCGGTCTTTCGCGCATACTGGGATTCGTGCGTGACGTGATGATCGCCGCCGTGCTCGGCGCCGGTCCTGCAGCGGAAGCGCTCGCCATCGCCCTGCGCCTGCCCAATCTCGCGCGCCGGATGGTCTCCGAAGGCGCGATCAATGCGGGCTTCGTGCCGCTCCATACTCAAATCGCGCAGCGGGACGGGCCAGATGCCGCCGCCGGTTTCGCCGGGCGGGCGCTGACGACCATCGGGCTCGCGGTGATCGCGCTGTGCGCGCTCGCCACGCTGGGCGCCGGTGCGTTGATCACCGCCCTCGCCGGCGGTTTCGCCCCAGATGACCCCGCCCGCGACATCGCCGTGACCGCGACGCGGCTCGCCTTGCCGGCCATCGCGCTGATGACGCTCTCGGCGCTGATCGGCGCGGTACTCGCAATCCATGGCCGTTTTCTCGCGATCAGCCTGAGCCCGCTCGTCGTCAATCTCGCGATGATCGCGCTTCTGGCCGCGCCGACCCTCGGCGTCATCCTTACACCGCAAGGCATGGCTTTCGCGCTCGCCGCGACGATGAGCCTCGGCAGCCTCGCACAGCTCGCCCTCGTCGCCACCGCGCTCGCCCGCCTGCCCGGTGCGCTCACGCTGCGCCGGCCCGCGCCCGACCGTGACCAGCGCCGCCTGATCCGGCTCGTTGTGCCGGCCCTGATCGCGGCGGCGGGATCGCAGCTCATCCTGCTCGCCGCCATGCCCGCCGCCTCGACCATTCCGGGCGCGCTGGCCTGGCTGCATTATGCCGAGCGCGTCTTCCTGCTGCCGCTCGGGCTCATCGCGGCGCTGGCGGGGATCGTGCTCTTGCCCAGGCTCGCGAACCAGGCCGCGACGGGGTCGGTCACGCTCCTGAATGCCACCGCGCGCCGCGCCCGTCATGACGCGCTGCTGCTCGCGCTTCCCGCCGCGACCGGTCTCGTCGTTCTGGCCGAGCCGATCACGACGGCTTTGTTCGCGCGCGGTGCTTTCGATGCGGCGGATGCCCGCGCCACGGCGGGATTGCTGGCCGGACTCGCCTGCGGCCTGCCCTTCGCGGTACTCGTCAAGATCGCGGAGCAGACCCTCTTCGCCCGCCAGCGCATGCGCGAAGCCGCCCTGATCGCGCTCGCGAGTTTCGCCCTCGCCCTGGCCGTCTGCACGATCGGTACGCGGCTCGCCGGCCCGCTCGGCCTCGGGCTGGGCGTAGCGACCGCCTTTGCCGGGCAATGGCTCGCGCTTTATCTTGTCACCCGCGAGCGCAGCCCGCGAAGACACCCCCGCCACGAAGCGCGATACCGCTGGCGCCTCGCCCGGCTGATCGCCGCGAATGCCGGTTTCGCGCTCTTCCTGCTCGGCGCGGATGCGCTCCTTCCGCTCGCGAGCCTCCCCGTCCTGATCGCCTTCTGCCTCGCGGCGATCCCGGTCTACGGCCTGATCGCGATGTGTGCCGGCACGCTCGGGCGCCACGATCCCCGGCGCTCGTCGGGACGAATTCGCCGCGTGCGTTGACGCAACGGCACTGTGGCGCGCACGCCCTTGCATCCCGTCCCGGCTTGCCATAATCCCGCTTTGCGCGCGTATGGGTCGGCGCGAAAGGGGTATGTCGATGGCCGGTTTTCAGGAATTGGTGTTTTCCGGTGTGCAGCCGACGGGCAATCTGCATCTGGGGAATTATCTCGGGGCGATCACCCGCTTCGTCACCATGCAGGAGAATTATTCCTGCATCTATTGCGTGGTCGATCTGCACGCCATCACCGTGCCGCAGGATCCGCGCCTGCTCAAGGATCAGATCCGCGAAGTGACGGCCGCCTTCATCGCCGCCGGGATCGATCCGAAGAAAAACATCGTCTTCAACCAGTCGCAGGTGCCCCAGCATGCGGAACTCGCCTGGGTGTTCAACTGCGTGGCGCGGATGGGCTGGCTCAACCGCATGACGCAGTTCAAGGAAAAGGCCGGCAAGGATCGTGAGAACGCCTCGGTGGGCCTGTTCGCCTATCCGACGCTGATGGCCGCCGACATCCTCGTCTACCGCGCCACCCAAGTGCCCGTGGGCGACGACCAGAAGCAGCATCTGGAGCTCTCGCGCGACATCGCTCAGAAGTTCAACAACGACTGGGCCGACATGATCGCCGATCTCGGCCATGGCGAGGCCTATTTCCCACAGCCCGAGCCCCTGATTCAGGGCCCGGCGACGCGGATCATGAGCCTGCGCGACGGCACCAGGAAGATGTCGAAATCCGACCCGTCGGATTATTCGCGCATCAATCTCACCGACAATGCCGACATGATCGCCCAGAAGGTGCGCAAGGCCAAGACCGACCCCGAGCCCTTGCCGAGCGCGCTGGAGGGCCTCGAAGGTCGCCCGGAAGCGGATAATCTCGTCGGTATCTTCGCAGCGCTTCGCGACATACCGCGCCAGAGCGTGCTCGATGAATTCGGCGGCTCGCAATTCTCGACCTTCAAGAGCGCGCTCGTCGATCTCGCGGTGGACAAGCTCGCCCCGATCGCGGGCGAGATGCGCCGGCTCACCGCCGATCCCGGCCATATCGACGCGGTCCTCGCCGATGGTTCGGCACGGGCGGAGGCGATCGCTTCGAAGACGATGAACGACGTGCGCGACATTCTGGGCTTCGTGCGTCGTTCCTGAGCCCAACCGTCGCCGCCACGGTTGTCGGCGGCGGCGCGGGACGCTAAACCCTGTGCGGGGCCTCTTAGGCCCTATCGTGACGAATCGTTTTCTCCGGACTGGACGCGCCTCATGCTCGCTGTTCTCGACGTCATCATGCTGGCCCTGCGGATCTACACCTGGCTGATCATCGCCATGGTGATCATGAGCTGGCTCGTGGCATTCGGTGTGATCAACACGCGCAACGATTTCGTGCGCATGATCTATGATTTCCTCCACAGGGTGACGGAACCCGCCCTCGCACGCATCAGGCGGATCATGCCCGATCTCGGCGGGATCGATCTCTCGCCGATCGTGCTGCTTTTGGGTATCTTCTTCCTCCAGCAGGTGATCATCCGCTACCTCTACCCGATCGCCTTCTGAGCATGACCGGGGCGCCCTCACCGACGCGCCCCGCCTGGAGGGAGCGCGACGACGGGATCACCCTCGATCTGCGCGTCACGCCCGGCGCCCGCCAGGCCGGGATCAGGGGCGCTCAGGATGTCGGCGAGGGGCGGATCGCGCTCGCAGTGGCGGTGCGCGCGAAAGCGCAAGACGGCAAGGCGAACAAGGCCGTGATCGCGCTCGTCGCCGAGGCGCTCGGCATCGCGCCTGCGCGGATCAGCCTCCTGACCGGGGCGCATGCGCGGCTCAAGAGCCTGCATCTCGAAGGCGATCCGCAGAGCCTCGCGCGATCGGTTTCCGCCCTACTGGCCGCGCCGGAAACCGTTGCAGACCAAACATCGCATCAGGGATATTCGTCATGAGCGCCACCATCATCGACGGGAAGGCCGTCGCCGCCGATCTGCGCAGCCGCCTCGCCACCGAGGTGACAACACTCGCAGGCACCGGGATCACCCCCGGCCTCGCCGTGGTGCTGGTCGGGGAGGATCCTGCGAGCGAGGTCTACGTGCGCAACAAGGCCAGGCAGACCCGGGAGGTCGGCATGGCCTCCTTCGAGCATCGCCTGCCCGCCGAGACGCCGGAAGCGGATCTGCTGGCGCTTGTGGCGAAGCTCAACGCGGATGACGCGGTCGACGGCATCCTCGTGCAACTGCCCCTGCCCGATCACATCGACGCGCAGAAGGTGATCGCCGCGATCGATCCCGACAAGGACGTGGACGGCTTTCACCCGGTCAATGCCGGGCGCCTCGCCACCGGCCTGCCCGGGCTCGTCCCCTGCACACCGCTCGGCTGCGTGATCCTCGCAAAGAGCGCGCAGGCCGACCTCTCCGGGATGGATGCGGTGGTGCTGGGTCGCTCGAACATCGTCGGCAAGCCGGTCGCGCAATTGCTGCTCGCGGAGAACTGCACCGTGACGATCGCGCATTCCCGCAGCCGCGACCTGGCAGCGATCTGCCGGCGCGCCGATCTCCTCGTCGCCGCGGTGGGGCGCCGCGAGATGGTCCGGGGCGACTGGATCAAGCCCGGCGCCATCGTCATCGATGTCGGGATCAACCGGGTGCCGAATCCCGATGCGGGAGAAGGCAAGACGCGGCTCGTCGGCGACGTCGCCTTCGATGAAGCGCGGGAGGTCGCCGGTGCGATCACGCCGGTACCGGGCGGCGTCGGCCCGATGACCATCGCCTGCCTTTTGCAGAACACCCTCACCGCCGCGCGGCAACGGCGCAACTGACGCGCCGGATCATCCGACCGGCGCCGCCTCGACGGCGTCTTCCATGGCGAAACCGTCCTCGGCGAACCAGCGGCGCAGCATGCGCATGGCCTGCTCGCGGATCTGACGGATACGCTCGCGCGACACGCCGTGGATTTCAGCGAGTTCGCTCAGGGTGCGCGGCGGATCGGCGACGTAGTAATCCGTCACGATGGCGCGCTCGCGCGGCGGCAACCGGTCGAGATTGCGCGACAGATGCGCGCGCAGCTTCTCGCGGCTCAGGCTCTCGAGCGCTTCCAGCTCCGGATCGGGAGCGTTTTCGTCGACGATGTCGATGCCCTCGCCATCCTCGGAATCCTCCTCCAGACGCTGATCGAGGGAGACGTCGCGCACGCTCATGCGCTCGCGCAGGGTCGCGATACGCTTTTCCGGAAGCTGCATGATGCGCGCGAGCTCCGTATTGATCTGCGCATCGTCGGGACGTTCGCCATGCATCATCCCGTGGCGGCTCTCCAGCCGGCGCATATGCAGGTAGATCATCTTCTGCGCGGCCGAGGAGCCGATCTGCACCATGGCCCAGTTACGCACCCGGTATTCCTGGATCTCCGCCCGGATCCACCAGCGCGCATAGGTCGAGAAGCGCACGCCCTTTTCCGGGTCGAACCGGTCGGCGGCCTTCATCAGACCGAGATAGGCCTGCTGCATCAGATCGTCCTGATTCTCGCCGCTGCGCCCCGCCATGCGGGCGACCGCCCCTTGCGCAAGGCGGCGATGGGCGAGGATCAGCCGGTCGCGGGCGCCACGATCCCCCCGCTCCCGCCAGGCACGCGCCAGCGCCGTCTCGGTGGGCTGATCGAGCTGGTCGTAACGCCCCAGCGGGCGGCTGTCGGCGGTCTCGACGGGGACATGGATATTCATCACGCGCCTCTTTGATTTCGATACGAAACTAAATCCTCCGCATCACCCCGTCAATCCAGTTTCGAAACGCTATCATAATCCGTGCGAGCCCCCTTGCCACACCGGGAGCGGTGCGCAAAAAGTGCGGGATCACGGCGCGAAGCAGGCCGGGACGGCTTCGGACGAAGGTGAATTCGGGCATGGGCATCATTGGGAAGATCGAGCGCAATCCGGTGAGCACGGGTTTCTGTGGCAGAGCCACCCGCTGATGCGCATCGCCGTCATCTTGCCGCGCAACATGCATTTCGGCCCCGCCGGCGCGACCTCCATCGATTTATGTGCCCGCGATGCTGTGATTCATAGCCGATACGGCGCGGATATGCGCATCATCTGCGAGGATGCTCCGGGACTTTACGAGGACATACCGGTCACGACGTTCTCGGGGCGCGGCTTATCAGGGCGCAGTGTGGAAGCGCGGATGCGCGAGGCCGCACGCGCGGCAAAGGCGCATCGGCCCGACCTCGTGATCGTCCATCAGCATGCCCCGAGCGCGGCACGAATAGCCCGGCTGATGCCCGCCCACCGGGTCGTCCTCTATATGCACAACATGCCCAAGCGCCTCGGCGGCTTGCGGCGCTGGTGGCGTGCACGCGATTACCGGGACCTCGCCGGGATGATCTTCGTCAGCGAAACCACGCGCGACGCCTTCTCCGCCCTCTATCCGCCGGACGGGCGCCCGCGCATGGTCGTGCCGAACGGTATCGACCCGCAATTCTGGACCGTCGACGGGGGCACACGCGGCGATACGATCGTCATGGTGGGGCGCATCGAGCCGCAGAAGGGGTCTCTGGCAGTGGCGCAGGCTTTGGCCGAAGTGCTGCCACGGCATCCCGGCTGGACAGCGCGGTTCATCGGACCGATGGCCGGCGACAGAACCTTCCGGGAGGCCTTCTCGCGCACCATTGCTTCCTGTGGGGCGATCAGTTTGACCGGCCCGTTGCCCTTCGACGCGGTGCGCGATCAATGCGTATCCGCGCGGATCGCGGTACTGGCCTCGCATGCGGAGGGATTCGGGCGCGTCGCCGTCGAAGCCTTCGCCGCCCGCCTCGCCCTGATCGCCACCCGCGCCGGCGGGCTCGACGAGGTGATCGGCGATTGCGCCCTGGCGCTGCCATCGCCCGAGCCCGCACATATCGCGCAGGCCCTCGAAGCCCTGATCACCGATCCGGCCCTGCGTGACGACCTCGCCACACGCGGCCATACGCGCTTTCAGGCACACTATACGACGCGCGCCTTCGCCGAGGCGTTCGATGCGGCGGTCGAGGGATTGGTGGCCCGAAACGCCCCTGACGCACGCCCCACAGCTCACCGCTTTTCCACGAAAAGTTCGCCCGACAGGTCCAAGAGCGACTCGTAGCGGCCACGAAAAAGGCCGCGCGGGTCACCCTGCGCGGCCTGATCGATTTATGGTGGAGCGATGCTCCGTCGGGGCGTCGGACGCCCCGGCGCATCAATCCGAATGGCGACGCGGGCGGCGGGGACGGCGGTCGCCGCGATCCTCGCGCTCTTCCTCACCGGATTCACCGCGCGCGGCGCGCTCGGCTTCCCGCTCGGCCTTGACCTTCTCGGTGATGTCCTCGCCGGTCTCCTGGTCGACGACCTTCATCGACAGGCGCACCTTGCCGCGATCATCCATGCCGAGGAACTTGACCTTCACGACATCGCCTTCCTTGACGACGTCGGTCACCTTGGCGACGCGCTGGGGGGCGAGCTCGGAGATGTGGACGAGGCCGTCGCGCGAACCGAAGAAGTTCACGAAGGCGCCGAATTCCATCACCTTGACGACCTTGCCCTCGTAGATCTCGTCCTTCTCGGGCTCGGCCACGATCGAGCGGATCCAGTTCTTGGCGGCAGTGATCGACTTGCCGTCGGCGGAGGCGATCTTCACCGTGCCGTCATCCTCGATATTCACCTTGGCGCCGGTCTTTTCCACGATCTCGCGGATGACCTTGCCGCCGGTGCCGATGACTTCACGGATCTTGTCGGTCGGGATCTGCAGCACCTCGATGCGCGGCGCATGTTCACCGAGTTCGGCGCGCGGCGCGTCGAGCGCTTTCTGCATCTCGGCGAGAATGTGCGTACGCCCGCCCTTGGCCTGATCGAGCGCGACGCGCATGATCTCTTCGGTGATGCCGGCGATCTTGATGTCCATCTGCAGGGAGGTGATGCCCTCCTGCGTGCCGGCCACCTTGAAGTCCATGTCGCCGAGATGATCCTCGTCGCCGAGAATGTCGGAGAGCACGGCGAAGCGCTCGCCTTCGAGGATCAGGCCCATGGCGATGCCCGCCACCGGGCGGCGCAGGGGCACGCCTGCATCCATCAGCGAGAGCGAGCCGCCGCAGACGGTCGCCATCGAGGAGGAGCCGTTCGATTCCGTGATCTCGGAAACGAGACGCAGGGTGTAGGGGAATTCGTGCGCCGGCGGCAGGACCGGACGCAGGGCGCGCCATGCGAGCTTGCCGTGGCCGATTTCACGGCGCCCCGGCGAGCCGACACGGCCCGTCTCACCCACCGAATAGGGCGGGAAGTTGTAGTGCAGCAGGAAGCGTTCCTTGCGGGTGCCTTCCAGCTCGTCGATGAACTGCTCGTCCTCGCCGGTACCCAGCGTCGCCACGACGAGCGCCTGCGTCTCGCCACGGGTGAACAGGGCCGAGCCGTGGGTGCGCGGCAGCACGCCGACTTCCGATACGATCGGACGCACGGTCTTCACGTCGCGCCCGTCGATGCGCTCGCCCTCGTCGAGGATGGCCCAGCGCACGATCTTGGCCTGGACTTCCTTGAAGGTGGCCTTGACCATTTCGGCGGGGAACTTCTCTTCGCCTTCCGCAGGGCAGAGCGCCTCGACCACCTTCGCCTTGGCGGCGTCGATGGCGGCATAGCGATCCTGCTTGACGCGGTGCTTGTAGGCGGCGCGCAGATCGGCTTCGGCGATCTCGAGCACGGCCTTCTCGACCTCGGTGAGATCGGTCGGCACGAAGTCGCGCGGCTCCTTGGCGGCCTTCTCGGCCAGGCGGATAATCGCCTCGATCACCGGCTGGAAATGCTTGTGACCGAACATCACCGCGCCGAGCATCACGTCCTCGGGCAGCTCCTGAGCTTCGGATTCGACCATGAGCACGGCGTCGGTCGTGCCGGCGACGACGAGATCGAGCTTGGTGTTCTCCATCTCGGGCAGCGGCGGGTTGAGCACGTAGCCGCCGTCGACATAGCCGACCCGCGCGGCGCCGACCGGACCCGCGAAAGGCGCGCCGGAGAGCGTCAGGGCGGCGGAGGCCGCGACCATGGCGACGATGTCGGGATCGTTCTCGAGATCATGCGAGAGCACGGTCACGATCACCTGGGTGTCGTTGCGCCAGCCGTTGAGGAAGAGCGGGCGGATCGGGCGGTCGATCAGGCGGGAGACCAGCGTCTCCTTCTCGGTCGGACGGCCCTCGCGCTTGAAATAGCCGCCGGGGATACGTCCGGCTGCATAGGTGCGCTCCTGGTAGTTGACCGTGAGCGGCAGGAAGTCGATGCCGGGCTTGGGCTCCTTCGCCGCGACCACGGTGGCGAGCACGGTGGTGTCGCCATAGGTCGCGACCACGGCACCATCGGCCTGACGGGCCATGCGCCCGGTTTCCAGAACCAGCTTGCGGCCGGCCCAGATGAGTTCTTCACGTTGAATATCGAACATGTCGTCCTTGCTTTCATGCAATGTCGGCGATCGGCGACACCATGGGCAAGACGGCGGGGGGCTTCCTTGCGGGATACCGGGCGGGGCGGGCGCGCATCCGTGATGCGGGCGGGCCGTGCCGGCGCGAAACCCCCGGCGATCCTGCCATGGTCATCTCCGGGCCTTCTCGTACTGACGATGACCGCGTTCGATCACCGTCGGGTGCCGGCGCAAGGGCCTGCCGGGAAGGCAGGCGCATCCGCGCCGGCGGGTTCGTCATGCGCACCGGCGTACCGGCGCGCGGGGTGGCGTCAGCGGCGGATGCCGAGACGACCGATCAGAGCGCGGTAGCGCGGCTCGTCGTTGCGCTTGACGTAGTCGAGCAGCGAACGACGCTGCGACACGAGCTTCAGCAGACCGCGGCGGGAATGGTTGTCCTTCGCGTGGGTCTTGAAGTGCTCGGTCAGGTTGGAGATCCGCTCGGTGAGGATGGCGATCTGGACATCCGGGGAGCCGGTGTCACCTTCCTTCGTGCCGAACTCCTTGATCAGTTCCTGCTTGCGCTCAGGCGTGATCGACATCGGTTTTCCTTTCGATGATACAGTACGGGAAAAAGCTCCCGCAGCGTCTCCGCCTCCATGAGAAGGCGGCCTTTGCCGGCGGAGCCCTGCGCTGCGGCGATGCCGGGATGTCGTCCAGCATGGTCGCGAGCGCAATGGTTCGCGACGGGCGAGCCCTCGCGAATGCGCGCAACATAGTCGATCTGCGCGCAAATACCAGCGGAA
>JBJHBI010000004.1:0-94685 GCA_050485405.1 Salinarimonadaceae bacterium | reverse complement strand
GGCTGCGGTTGAGCCAGGCATGGAAGCCCGACCGTGACACATCCAGCGCCTCGCACAGCCATGCCACCGGCCAGATCGAACGGTGCTTCGCAATGAAAGCGAACCTCATATCGCTTCCTTCGCGAAGTAGGCTGCGGCCTTTTTCAGGATGTCGCGCTCCGCCTTCAGCTTCGCAACTTCCTTGCGCAGTCGATCAATCTCCTGCTGCTCCGGCTTCATCTGACCATGGCCGGGGAAGGCGTGCTGCGGATCGGCACTGAGCTCCCGTATCCAATTGCGCAGCACGTTCTCGTGCAAATCCAGATCGCGGGCCGCCTGCGCAACCGAAACGCCCCGATCCTTCACCAATCTCACTGCCTCAAGCTTGAACTTGCGGCTGAACTTCCTTCGTCGCATTCCCACTCTCCAGTTCCGTCAAACACCTTATCGCGGTGTCCACGAAACCGGCAGCAGGCCACTGTCCACGAAACCGGGGGAACTCCAACTCCAACTCAAAAACGTGTCATGACTCCAATCGAAGCTCAATGGATGTAAAGGGGCAGGCCCCCTCTGGACTGGTAGTGGGTGGATTGCAGATCCGAGGCCCGGTTATCGGCACGCCGATGCGTACAGCCGTGGTGTTACCCCGAAAAAGCGCCGGAAGTTTCCGGTGAAATGGCTCTGATCGTAAAATCCAACGCCGACAGCAGCTTCCGCAGCAGCGTTTCCAGCGGCGAGGAGAGCCTTGGCTGCTTTGAGCCGAACCTGCATCAGATAGCGATAGACCGTAACGTTCATTTGCGCCTTGAAGGTTCGCATGAAATGGAACTCACTCAGATCGACTTGTAGCGCAATATCCTTGAGCCGAAGCGGCTGATCGTAGTGAGCATGGATAAAGTCGAGTGCGCGACGGATACGCGCATCCGGTGCCTTGCGAAGTGTGCTCGGCGAAGTTCTTTGACCGTATCGCTGTACAAGCATGTCCAGCGCACCATAGATCGCTTCCTCGCGTGCGATGGCATCGGGCGAACGCTCGGCAGTTTCACAGGCTGCGAGCAGCCGTGCGGCCATCTCGGAATCTTCGATCAACAATTCCGCTCCGAAATCCAGCGAGCCGCGGCATTCCTGAAACAACTCGCGTGACAGTGCGTCGAGCACTCCAGCCGCAGGATAGAGGGCGGAATACTCCCATCCGCCGTCGCGCTCGGCGCTTTCGCCGGTATGCGCCTCGCCCGGCGGGATGATCATCACCGTACCGGGATACGCGACCCCACGTTTTCTGGCGATCTGGTGCTTCTGGGCACCGTTCCGAAAGGCTGCGATCACGAACGTGTCATGCGTATGCAACGGATAGCGGAATTCAAAGCAGGTCGCTCGAAGCATCTCGATACCTCCGAGAACGTTCCGGTCGCGCCACAGACAGATATCGTCTCGATCCTTCCGCATCCCTTCCCCTGCAACAGGTCACGTAAGGAGAAACTAATGCCCTTCGGGTGCGATTGTCGATAGCAGGATTGTCCCACGCGTACCCGTGATCGAATCCGGGTTTTCGTCGGCTCCGATCAAATGACAGGAATCTCCTATAGAGTGCGGGGTCCTACTACTTAAGGTTCTCGTGGTGGCCACTCTTATCGAGTGTCGCCCCGTCCGAACCCTCTTGCGAAGAGATGTTCCACGATGTGCAACATGCGCCCGTTGGTTCGCAGCACCCTTGATCCGCGCACATCCGACCTCCTGCGTGGCCTGTCCGAAATTGCCTTCGACCTTGTCCGCTCGGGGCTCGATACGCGCACCCGGCGAACGATCCTGGATGCAGTCGAGGGTGAGGCGTCCGCCGATCTGCTGGCCTATCATGAGCGCGATCCGAGCGTGAGGCACAAGCCTATATCATGCCTAGTTTCGGTGTATTCCACCTACTTTGCCGTATTTAGCTACCGGCTCGCCAATGAACTCATACTTCGCGCCGGCGATGACGAGGGAATGATGCGTGAGGCGATGCATCTGAGCTTCGCGGCGCGTTCGAATACCGGCATCGAGATCCATCCCGAAGCAGATATAGGCAAAAGGTTCGTCATCGACCACGGCTGGGGCACAGTCATTGGCCAGACAGTCGAAATAGGCGATGACTGCTATCTGCTCAACAACATCACGCTCGGGGGGCGCGAGGTCGCCGACGCCGAGGACGGCAAACGTCATCCGAGCATTGGAGATCGTGTACAGATTTGCGCGCGGGCCAAGGTCTTCGGTCCCATCGTGGTCGGTGACGATTGTTTCATCGGACCAGACGTCACGATCACGGAGGATCTCGCCCGCGGGACCACTCTTTTGCGTGGTGGGCCTCCGGTCATGCGCAGCCTCGGGGAAAATGCGCGTGTTCCGGCTTTGGCCGGGCTTTCCTAGCGAGTATATCCATGATTCCCGTGATCTCTCCGCTCGACAATCTTCGGATCAAGATGGAGCACCTCAACCCTGGAGGCAGCCATAAATCGCGTGCGGCGCGATACATAGTCGAGAATGCGATCGCCTCAGGCGAACTGCGCCCGGGCGGCCCCCGTCGTATTCTGGAGAAAAGTGGTGGGAACTTCGGTATCGGATTGGCCTTCGAGGCGGCGAGGCACGATATCGGTGTCGATCTGGTGATCGGGCTCTCCTTCTCGGCGCTCAAGCGCGCCATGTGCCGGGAATACGGCGCCCGTCTCGTCGGCCTCGATCTCCTGCATCGAGGCATGCAGCCCAACGACGTCATCGCGACGTTGCTGGCGGAAGAAGGAGACGGCTACTTCTTCACCGACCAATTCGCCAACCCGGGCAACTTCGAGGCCCACCTGCAGGAAACCGGCCCAGAGCTCTTGCGCCAGATTTGGGCGGATCTGGATCGGTTCGCCGGGTGCAGCCTTGTTCTGGGGGCCGGAACAGGGGCGCATGCCGCCGCGCTGACAATGGTTCTTCGCGACGTTTGCGCCGATGTGGAACTCGTGCTGGTCGAGCCCGAGAACTGTTCGTTCGCCGAGGCCCGGTTCGGCGAGC
Organism: Salinarimonadaceae bacterium; assembly: GCA_050485405.1. Taxonomy (GTDB): domain Bacteria; phylum Pseudomonadota; class Alphaproteobacteria; order Rhizobiales; family Beijerinckiaceae; genus Saliniramus. The sequence goes on along the minus strand of JBJHBI010000004.1, from coordinate 91,679 downwards.
ATGCACAGAAGGGAACGGCAGTAGGTGTCCTGCCGCCCTTTCTCGATTTCGCGCAGGTAAGCCGGGCGATCTCGGTTTCGGATGCCGAGGCCTTCGAGGGGCAAAAGCGTTTCGCCCGCGAAACGGGCTTCTATCCGGGCCCTACGAGCGGAGCGAACTATCACCTCGCCCGCCAGATGGCCGCCGCATCGCCCGAGCGGCTCGTGATCTCGATGATCTACGATGCGGGCGATTGCTATCTCGATCAACGTATTTCCGCTTGAGGACCAAATCATGATTACAAGTCGAGCCGAAGCAATTGATCGGCCCAGTTTCCACGAATTCGAATATCGTGGTTGGGAGGAGCGGGCGACCGAGTACGACCTGTCCTGGGGGCATGTCACTCGTGCTTTCATTCCCGCCATTCTTCGTACCCTGCCACGTGTCGAAGGGCGTCGTGTGCTCGATCTGGCAACGGGGCCGGGTTATGCCGCCGGTACGGCAGCTGCGCTCGGTGCCCAGGCACATGGCGTGGATTTCTCTGCGCGCATGATCGCACATGCCGAAACTGCGTATCCCGAAGCGACATTTCGCATTGCCGACGTACTGGACTTGCCATTCGAAGAGCAGGAATTCGACGCCGTAATATGCAACTTTGGAATGCAACATTTCACGGATCCCGCAGCCGTCTTCGCGGAGGCCGCGCGTGTCCTGCTACCGGGTGGCACGCTGGCTTTCACGCTTTGGGCGGAGCGCGCTCGCAATGCCGCAGCGCTGATTCTAGAAACCGCGGTGGAGCAACATGCCGTTACGTCATCTCCCGTGCCTGAGGCGCCCGACTATCACCACCTCCTGGACTTTTCCGAATTGCGCGCCGCGCTCGGTCGGGCCGGGCTCGACGCCACGACGATGTCTTCACAGCTTCAAATCGTCCCATGGCGGTTGAAGACGCCCGACGAATTGTTCCAGGCCGAGTACGCGGGTTCCGTGCGCTCCGGCGCACAATTGCGGTGCCAACCGGCGAGGGTCCTCGAAAACATCCGGCACGCCATGGCGACCGACATCAGGGCGAACTACCGCGAGAACGGCAGTTTCGTCGTTCCGATGGCGGCCTATGTGATCTCGGTGAGCAGGCGATGAGTGAACGGGCGAACACCCACCCCAGCGCACCGGAAGACGGATTCCGGGCCGGGTTCTTGGCCTGCCTGCCCACCGTGCTCGGCTATTGGAGCATCGGATTTGCCGCCGGCGGGATCGGCACGCTCTCCGGTTTCTCGGTGATCGAGGTCGCGTTGCTCGCGGCGCTCCTCTATGCGGGATCGGCGCAGTTTCTCTTCTACTCGCTCGCTTTGGCCAATGTCGGCATGTTCGCCATCGTCTTCAGTGTGCTCCTGGTCAATGCCCGCTATCTCTTGATGAGTTCCTGCCTGTCGCCCTTCTTTCAGAACAATCGTTGGGGAGAAAAGCTGCTCGGCGGCGCGCTTTTGACGGACGAGACCTTCGGTGTCGCCGCGCAGCGTGCCAAGGCGTCGGGCGCTTTGCCGTTCCGCTGGCTCCTCGGTCTGAACCTGACGGCTTATCTGAACTGGATCATCGCAAATCTGGCCGGGGCAACGCTGGCGCGGTATTTGCCGGAGGCAATGATCGACAGCCTGAGCTTTAGCCTCACGGCGATGTTCGTCGGGCTCCTGCTGCTGACCTATCTCGCCAGCAATACCCGCGCTCTGGAGCTGGTCGCGACCGCCGTCGCCGCCGGAATGGTGATCGTGCTGTTCCAGGTCGCGCCGGCGAATGTCGTGCTCCTGGCCGCCACTGTACTCGGGGCCTTGGTCAGCGCCCTGCTTTCGTTACGCAACCTGCATCGGAACCGCCAATGGCTTCGTCCTTCTTCCTGACGGTGTTGCTATGCGCCGCGGTCACCGTATCGATGCGTGCGCTGCCCATCGTGCTGCTCTCCCGCATGACGTTCCCGCTCGCCGTGCGCGAATGGCTGAACTACGTGCCGGCGGCCATCATGGCGGCGATCATCGTCAGCGAAGTGATGGGGCATCCCGCCCTGACGGAGGCGGGTTGGAGCATTTCGCTCCTCGCCACCATGGTGAGCTTCGCCGTCGGTCTGGCCACGCGCAGCCTGTTCCTGACCGTACTCGCCGGCGTCGCCGCATTCGCCTTCCTCGGCTGGGCTTTGCCCTGAGCCGTACCGTAGTCATCAGAGCCGGGCTCGCCCGTGCAGGCGCCGGGGCGGCGGGAATGATCTGTGGCGCCTTTCGCATGCGGCGCCACTAAACTATGGCGCATCAGACACTGGTATTGCCGAACCAGAGCGCGACCGCTTCCGTGCGGTTGGCCGCGCCGAGCGCGCGCAGGATGCTGGAGACGTGAATTTTCACCGTGCCCTCGGTGATGTTGAGGCGCGCGGCGATCTGCTGGTTCGACAAGCCCTCCCGGATCAGGCCCATGATCTGGCGCTGACGCGGCGACAGGCCGGGCGGAGGTTCGGAGGCGGGGGCGGCGCCGAGCACGCAGGGCGCGCCGGTCTCCAGAATGGAGCGAAGGCCTGCCACGAAGCGATCGTGATCCACGGATTTCGAGATGAACCCGGCAATGCCGGCCTCCATCAGCCGCCTGATCGCCGCCGGGTCCTCGAGGGCGGATACGGCGACGACGGGTGTCGTGGGCGCGGCATCCGCGACTTGCCGCGCCGAGGTCGCACCTTCCATCCCCGGCATGAAGACATCGAGCAGGATCAGGTCGTAATCGCCCCCTTCGAGCCGCGCCAGGACGGAGGGCAGGTCGGGCACCTGGTCCAGCGTCGCTCCGGGAAATCCGCGCGCGAGGATGTCGGCGATCCCTGCGCGGAACAGGCCATGATCGTCGGCCAGAAGGATTTTCATCGACGCAAACCTCGCAAAGCGGCCTGGATGGCGGCCCGCAGCCGCGCCGGCGCGACGGGCTTGTGAAGGGTCAGAAAACCCTCGCCGCCGATGGCGCGAAGGCTCTCGCGATCACCCTCGCCGGTCAGAACGATACCACCGAGCGTCCCTCCCGAGCGATCGCGCAGAGCGATCAGCAGATCGAGCCCCGTCCGCCCGCCGGCCAGTCTGAAATCGGTGATGACCACGTCCGGCTTCGTCACTGCCAGTGCCGCCTCGGCCTCGCGTGCGCGGGTGCAGGGGGTCACCTCGCAGCCCCAGAGATCCAGCAGGGTCGCCAGCGCCTGCGCGACCCGGCTATCGTCCTCGACGAGGAGAACCCGCAACCCGTCGAGCCCCCCGGTGCCGGCGGGTGGCGCAGGAGGCTGCGTAACGCGTTCCGCTTCAGCAGCAGGCAGCGTCACGCGGAAGGCGCTGCCCTTGCCGGGCCGGCTGCGAAGCCGGACTTCGCCTTCGAGCAGCGCGGTCAGACGGGCGACGATGGCGAGGCCGAGGCCGAGGCCCGTCGCGCCGTCCTGCGCCGGGGTGCCGATCCTGGCGAAGGGTTCGAAGATACGTTCCCGGTCGGCGGCCGCGATGCCGGGGCCGTCATCCACCACCAGCGCGACCAGCCTGCCGCCGTTCCCGTCGGGCCGATGGCGCAAGCGCAGCACCACTTTCCCGTCATCGGGCGTGAATCGCAGGGCGTTCTGGACGAGATTGCGCAGGACCGTGGAGGTCAGGGCCGGATCGACCGTCACCGTCTGCGGCCCGGCATCGAGGACGAGCACGATGCCGCGATCGCGCGCGAGGCCGGAAAACTCGGCTCCGAGCCGCTCGGCCAGCGCGGCGAGGGCCACCGCCTCCGACTGCGGCGTCACCACGCCGGCATCGAGGCGCGACACGTCGAGCAGCGAGGTCAGCAGACCCTCCATCGAGCCCAGGCAATCACGCAGGTGACAGAGGCTGCGCGTCGCGCGCGTATCGGTGACGAGATGCTCGATCGCACCGAGATGGAAACGCATCGCCTGAAGCGGCTGTCGCAGATCGTGGCTGGCTGCGGCGAGAAAGCGCGACTTCGCGGCATCGGCTGCTTCCGCCCGCGCGACGGCTGAGCGCATCTCGTCCTCGGCGCGACGCTTCTCCGTGGCATCGAGCGCCACCCCGTCCCAGATCACCGAACCGTCGGGACCGGGGCGCGGGCGGGCGATCGAGCGCACCCAGCGGCTGACCCCGTCGCGGCCGATCACCCGGTTCTCGATGTCGAGATTGGTCATGTCGCGCGCCGAGACGAGCAGCGCCTCGCGGAAGGCTGCCCGGTCCTCTGCGTGGAGCCAGTGGAAATCGACATCGGTGCTCGCCGTGATCTCGGCGGGGTCCATGCGGAAAGTCTCGCTCAGCCCCTGGCTGAGATAGGCATAGGTGAAGCGCCCGTCGGCATGCAGCACCCGCCGGACGATGTTGCCCGGCAGGTTTTCGACCAACGTGCGCAGATCGAGCGCGATATCCTCCGTCGTCGCCGTCATCGTCCCTCCTGACAAAAACTATTTGCCATACTCTATGCCTAAAGATATATATGCAGAAAGTTATAATCAGTCGGCCAATTCGACAATCATCGCGACAGTCTCTGGGAGGAGACATGGACAAGATCATCATCGAGGCGCGCGTGAACGAGCTCGCACCGCGCGACCCCAATCCAAATGTGCCGTTCCTGCCCCACGAGATCGCAGCCGATGCCGAGGCGTGCTGGCGCGCGGGGGCAGCAGTCGTGCATTATCACGGGCGTACCGCCAACGGGGCTCCAGACAACAACCGCACGCACTATCTCGCCACCAACCGCCTCATCCGCCAGGCCTGTCCGGTGCTGATCCATCCCTCGCTTGGTTACGTCGCCAACGATGCGAGCGCCGAAGAGCGGTTCGCCGCCGTCGAGGAGACGATGCAGAGCCCAGAGACGGCGGTCGATTTCGCGCCAATGGATGTGGGCTCGGTCAATGTCGACTGGTGGGATCCGGACGCGCGACGCTACACCACCACGGATCTCGTCTATCGCAATTCCACCGCGACGCTGATGCATTTCGCATCGCGCATCCGCCATCACGGCTTGCGTCCCTATCTGGTGTCCTGGAACGTCAGCTTCACCCGCCAGATCGACGCTTTCCTGCAGATGGGCGTGATCGACGAACCGGCCTATATCTGCTTCTGCCTGACCGACGGGATCAGCCTGTCGGGCCATCCCGGTACCGAGGCGGGGCTCGACGCGCATCTGATGTTTTTGCCGAGGGGGCGGCGCATCGTCTGGACCGTCGTGAACTACAAAGGCAATCTGCTCGATCTCGCCGAGAAGATCATCCGCGCCGGCGGGCATATCAGCATCGGCACCGGCGATTATCCGTATCAGGAGCTGGGCTGCCCCACCAATGCCGAGTTGATCGCGCGGGTGGTGGAGATCGCGCAGAAACTCGGCCGGGAACCCGCTACCGTCGAAGAGGCGCGGGCCATCCTGTCTGCCGACAAGCCGTAATCCACGGCATCATCACGAAAAGGGAGGGATAAGAATGAAACGATTACTGACCACGACGGCCATCGCCGTTCTCATCGCCGGTTCCGCCCATGCGGAAAGCTTCCGGATGCAGACGTTTCTCGGGGCGACCGCCACCACGACGACCGCCTTCGAGGCCATGGCCGACCGGTTGCGCGAGGAAACGGGCGGCGCCATCGACATCACGGTCCTGCCCGGCGGCGCCGTCGTCGGCGTGACGGAGACCCTCGGCGCCATCGAGGCCGGGCTTCTCGACGGGCAATATTCGGCATCGAGCTACTTCGCGGGGATCGACCCGGCGCTGGGCGTGCTCGGCGACACGCTGGCCGCCTATCCCGATGCCGCCCAGCAGGTGCGCTGGTGGCACGAGGGCGGTGGCCTCGAACTCGCCCGCGAGGCCTATGCGGAGCACGGGCTCCATTTCATCTGCCCCATCTACTGGCCCGAGGAGCAGATTCCCTCGACCGTGCCGATCAACGGCGTCAGTGATTTCGAAGGGCTGCGCATGCGCGCGCCGGGCGGGCTGGCCAGCGATCTCCTGAACCGCGCCGGCGCCTCGCTCGTCACGATGGGTGTGGGGGATTCGGTCACCGCCATGGAGACCGGTGCGCTCGACGCCGTCGATCTGGCCGGGATCGGCTTCAACACCCAGCTCGGCCTTCACGATCTGGCGAAATACTCGATCCTGGCACGCCATTCGATGCCCACTACCGAAATGTCGGTTCGCATGGACAAATGGGAGGCCCTGTCGGCGGAGAATCAGCAGGCCTTCGAAGAAGCCTGCAACGCGCTGTCGGACGATTTGCAGGAATTGCTGACCCAGGAAGATCTCGATGCCATCGAGATGGTCACCAGCGAACTCGACGTCACCATCATCGAATTCGGTGAGGAAGAAGCCGCGATCTTCCGCGCGATGACGATGGAGGTCTGGGAAGACTGGGGCAGCCGCAGCGAGCTCGCCGGGCGCATCGTGGAGAGCCACCGCGCGTTCCTCGGTGAACTCGGGCTGGACTGACCGGGCAGCCGATCCGCATACTCGCGGGAAGCTGCAATGCCGGCTTCCCGCCATTCTCACCCGCCATCACGCCCGGAGCCGCCATGCTGCGCCTGTTCGACCGTGTGATCCTCTCGTTGGGGGCGGCCCTGTCCTGGGGGTTCATGGCCATCGCGTTGATGATGGTCTACGAAGTCGTGATGCGGTACGGCTTCGGCCGGCCCACGATCTGGGCGCACGAGATCGCGGGGCTGCTCGCGGGGGCGGCGTTCATCATCGGCGGCGCGGTCTGCATGGTCGAAGGCAGCCATATCCGCGTCACCCTCCTGATCGACAAGCTGCCGCCGCGGCTGCGCCTGCTCTTCGAGAAGCTCGGGCTCCTCGTGGGGGTGGTCTTCCTGTCCGGACTGACCATCGCGATGTGGGCCATCGTGCAGCGCAGCCTGTGGCGGTTCAATGCGCTCGGTGAATGGATGCCCGAGCGCTCCGGCACCTCGTGGAACACGCCGGCGCCGGCTTTCCTCAAGACGTTGCTGCTGATCGGAGCGGCGCTCTTCCTGCTGGCGGTGATTCGTCGTGGTATCGACCTGTTGCGAGGGCGCGCGTGATGGATATCGCGACGCTCACCCTCGGCATCGTGCTGACCATGGCCGTGCTGATCGCAGCCGGCGTGCCGCTGGCCTTCGTTTCGGGCTCCATCGCCGTCGGCCTGGCCTGGTGGCATTTCGGGACGCCGGGGCTGTTCATCGTCGGATCGCGCACGGCGGAACTGCTGGGCTCCTTCGCGCTCGTCGCGGTACCGATGTTCGTTCTGATGGCCTCGATCATGGAACGCTCCGGCGTGGCGCGCGATCTCTACCGCGCTTTCCAGATGCTGGGCGGATCGCTGCGCGGGGGCGTCGGGATCATGACGATCGCGCTCGCGGTGATCCTGGGGGCGACCACCGGCATCATCGGCGGCGAGATCGTGCTGCTGGGGCTCGTGGCGCTGCCGCAGATGCTGCGGCTCGGCTATGATCGCAAGCTCGCCATCGGTATCGTCACCGCCGGCGGCAGCCTGGGGACGATGATCCCGCCCTCGATCATCCTGATCTTCTTCGGTCTGACCGCGCAGGTGTCGATCTCGCAGCTCTTCCTCGCGACGCTGCTGCCGGGGCTCCTCGTCGCGAGCCTCTATATCGGCTACATCCTGATCCGGTGCAGGCTGAACCCGGCCATGGGGCCGGCTGCCGATCCGGCGGAGCTTGCTCTGCCCGCCGCCGAGAAACGCGCGATCCTGTGGCGCGTCGCATTGCCCATCCTCGCCGCCGGATCCGTCCTCGTCTCGATCTATGCGGGGCTCGCGAGCATCACCGAATCCGCCGCCGTCGGTGTGGTGGGGATGCTGCTTGCCGTCTGGGTGCGTGGTGAACTGAGCTGGACCATGATCCGCGATGCCCTGATGCAGGCTTTGCGCACCTGCGGCATGGTCTTCTGGCTGGTCTTCGGCACCAATGCGCTGATCGGTGTCTACAATCTCCTCGGCGGCATCGCCTTCGCCCGGGCGATGCTCTCGGGCATCTCGCCCGAGCCCGCGATCATCCTCGCGGTGATGCTCCTGTGCTTCATCATCCTCGGATTCTTCCTCGACTGGATCGGCATTCTCTTCCTGACCATGCCGATCTTCCTGCCCGTCGTCACCGGCATGGGCTACGACCCCATCTGGTTCGGCATCCTGTTCAATCTCGCCATGCAGATCGCCTATCTGACCCCGCCCTTCGGACCAGCGTGTTTCTATCTCAAAGGGGTCTCGCCCAACATCTCGCTCACCGACATCTACGCCGCGCAATGGCCCTTCATCGGCTTGCAGATCGTGGCTCTGGTGCTTGTGGCGATGTTCCCGCAGATCGCATTGTGGCTTCCAAACCTGGTCTATGGCCGATGAGCACGAATGCGCTCGCTCCCGACGATCTGCGCGCGATGCTGCGCATGGGGTTGCTGATCCGGCGGTTCGAGAGCCGGGCGAAGGATCTGTTTCTGTCCGGCGAGATCAAGGGCACCGCCCATTCCTCGATCGGGCAGGAGGCCATTGCGGTGGGGGCCTGCGCCACGCTGGAGGATCGCGATTTTCTGCTCACCCACCATCGCGGCCACGGCCATACGCTCGCCAAGGGCGCCGATCCGGTGCGGATGTTCGCCGAGTTGCTGGGGCGCGCGACCGGTTATTGCGGCGGGCTAGGCGGGTCGATGCACATCGCCGACATGAGCCGCAACATCCTCGGCGCGAACGGTATCGTCGGCGCCGGAATGGGGCTGGGGACCGGTGCCGCGCTCTCGGCGAAACTGCGTGCCGACGGGTCGGTGGGCATCGCCTTCTTCGGCGACGGCGCGGCGAATGAGGGGATCTTCCACGAGGCGATGAATCTCGCGGCGATCTGGTCTCTGCCGCTGATCTTTCTGTGCGAGAACAACCGTTACGGCCTGACCACCGCCGCCGATGCCGTCACCGCCGGCCCCGGTATCGCCGCGCGTGCGGCGGGCTACGGCGTGCCCGGCGAGCGGATCGACGGCAATGACGTGGAGGCGGTCTATGCCACCGTCGCGCGGGCGGTCCTGCGTGCGCGGGCGGGGGAGGGGCCGAGCCTGATCGAGGCGATGACCTATCGCTGGGACGATCATTCGATGCGCGCCAACCTGCCGCGATATCGCACCGAAGCCGAGGAGGAAGCCGAAAAACAGGGCGATCCTCTCGCAAGGCTGCGTGCCCGGGCACAAGTCGCCGGCCTGTCGGGGGAGGAATGCGACCGGATCGCCACGGAAGTCGAGGCCGAGATCGAAGCCGCCATCGAGGCCGCCCGCACCGCACCGGAGCCCGAACTCGTGCATGCGCGCTCCCTTGCGCTCGCCCCCGCGCGCCCTGCGGATCCCGAACCGCCCGCGCAGGGCCGTGAACTGACTTATGCCCAGGCCATCACCGAGGCGATCGCGCAGGAAATGGCGCGCGATCCATCGGTGATCGTGCTGGGCGAGGATGTCGGCCCGACGGGCGGGATTTTCGGCCTCACCCGCGGGCTCTACGACCGGTTCGGACCCGAGCGGGTGCGCGACACGCCGATCTCCGAGGGTGCCATTGCCGGCTGTGCGGTCGGGGGCGCCCTGACGGGTTTGCGACCGATCGCCGAGATCCAGCTTTTCGATTTCGTCACGCTGATGATGGACGGGATCGTCAACCAAGCCGCCAAGGCGCGCTTCATGCTGGGCGGAGCGGCAAAGGTGCCGGTGGTGTTTCGTGGGCCGCAGGGGGCCGGGATCAGGCTGGCCGCGCAGCATACGCAGTCGCTCGAAAGCATGTTTCTGAACGTGCCGGGGCTCGAGCTCTACTGCCCCTCCAATCCCTACGACGCCAAGGGCCTGATGAGTGCGGCCATCCGCTCGGACAATCCGGTCGTCTTCCTCGAACACAAGCTGCTCTATCTCGGCGGGACAGCCCCGGTGCCGGAAGCGGCCTACGCGCTGCCCCCGGGTGTCGCGCGCATCGTGCGCCCCGGGCGCGACGTCACGATCGTCGCGACCATGGCGATGGTCGAGCGCGCGTTGGCCGCCGCCGAACGGTTGGCCGACAAGGGGATCGAGGCCGAGGTGATCGATCCGCGCACGCTGCGCCCCTTCGATGCCGATACGATCCTCGCCAGCGTGCGGCGGACGCATCGCGCGCTCGTCGTGCACGAAGCGCCGTTATTCGGCGGTTTCGGGGGCGAGATCGCGGCGCAGATCAGCGAACATGCCTTCGACTGGCTCGATGCCCCGGTCAAGCGCCTCGGCGCCCCCGACATGCCGGTGCCCTACAACGACAGGCTCGAACGGGAATACATGCCCTCGGCCCGCGATATCGTCACAGCTGCAATGGAGGTCTGCTATGGCCACGCGTAAGGTCATCGTTCCACAAGGCATGGAAAACATCTACGACACCTATCATTATGCGCCGGGCATTCTCGTGGGCGACACGCTCTATTGCTCGGGGCAGGTCGGTCGCGATGCCGATCTGAAGGTGGTCGAGGGCGCAGAAGCGCAGTTCGTGCAGGCTTTCGAGAATGTGGGCAAAGTGCTCACGGCGGCGGGCGCGAGCTTCGACGACGTGGTGGAACTGGAGACCTGGTTCGCCGAGAGCATGGCGGATCTGAAGACGTTCCTCGCGGTCAAGGATCGCTATTTCGTGAACCGGTATCCGACCTGGACCGGATTCGCCGTCAAGGGCTTCTCGATGCCCGGCATCCTCGTCGAGATCAAGGTCAAGGCTATACTGGGGCTGGGCGACCCATGAGGCGCGCGCTGGTTCCGATGTTGCGTGACGGGGGCGTGCTGCGCGGCACCTGGGCGCAGATCCGTGCCCCCGAGGTGATCGACATGATCGGTGCGGCGGGGTTCGACTTCGCCGTGATCGATTGCGAGCACGGCGCCTTCGGGATCGAGACCGCCGAAACGCTGATCCGTGCCTGTGACGCGGCGGGTCTGGCTTCGGCGGTGCGGGTCTCGCGGCTCGATCCGACGGAGATCATGAAGGCGCTGGATGCGGGCGCGGGCGCGGTGGTGGTGCCGAATGTGGAAAGCGCCGAGCAGGCGACCGTCGCCGTCGCAGCGACACGCTTTGCGCCGGAGGGGCTTCGCGGCGCCTGCCCCTGCTGCCGCTCCGGCGGGCATTACATCCGCGACTGGGAGAGTTACCGGACGCGCCAGCACGCCGAGACCGGTGCCGTCGTGCTCGTGGAAACCGCAGCCGGCGCCGCCGCCTTCGCCGAGATCGTCGCCGTACCCGGCCTCGCGGCGGTGATGCTCGGCCCGTTCGATTTGTCGGTATCGATGGGGCTCGGTGGCGATTGGCGCGATCCGGCGGTCCAGGCGGAGCTCTCCAGAATGGTCGCGCTGGCGCGATCGGCCGATGTGCCGGTGATCCTCCCGGTCTTTGCCCCGACGCCCGAGGAGAACCGCGCCCTGATCGCGCGCTGGCACGGCGACGGGGTCGGCGCCTTCGCCATCGGCGCGGACAAGATCATTCTGTCCGACGCCTTGTCCAGATGGGCGCGTCCCTGAGGGCGAGACACGATTTCCCGGCATCGGGATTTCCTCGCGCGAAACTGCGTGCACTCACGCCTTCTTGCCCCACCTTCCGTTCTCGTCCTGCTGCCAATAGGTCGCCTCGTGGCCCGCGGCCTTGACCTCTTTCCATTGGGTGCGGGCGCGGGTGAGCTGGTCGTCGTCCTGGCCGTCGAAGATCACGATCAGACGCTCGTAGCGCGCCGCATCGGGGGGCAGGGCCGCGCCGTCGACGAGGAAGCGAATCGCGGAATCGTTGGGATTGGTGAAGTCGAGGGCGATCACGACCGGGTGCTCCCGCGCATCCGCCTCGTCGGCGCGGCCATGGGCGAGGAAGCTCTGCTCGTCATAGCTCCACAGATGATCGTCGAGCGCTGCGGCGCGTTCCTCGCTCGTGACCTGGATCGCCGCCCGCCAGCCGCGCTGGAGCGCTTTCTCGATCAGCGTCGGCAGGACGCGCTCGAGGGGCTGGCGCTGGAGATGGTAGAAGAAGACCTCGCTCATGCCTCCTCGCTCACGCTTCCTGGCGCAGAATACGGCGGATGACCTTGCCCGTCGTGGTCAGCGGAAGTGATTCGCGAAAGGCGATCTCGCGCGGATATTCATGGGCCGAGAGCTTCGTGCGCACGAAGTCGCGGATATCCTCGGCCAGCGCCTCGTCGGGATGGATCCCCGCGCGCGGGACGATGAAGGCCTTCACGATCTCGGTGCGCACCGGATCGGGCTTGCCGACGACGGCGGCGAGGGAGACGGCGGGGTGGCGCAGCAGGCAATCCTCGATCTCCGTCGGCCCGATCCGGTAGCCCGAGGAGGTGATCACGTCGTCGTCTCGCCCCACGAAGCGGATATAGCCGTCGGCATCCATCACGCCCTGGTCGCCCGTGGTCATCCAGTCGCCGACGAATTTCGCCTCCGTCGCTTCCGGGCGGTTCCAGTAGGAGAGAAACATCACGGGATCCGGCCGGGCCACGGCGATCTGGCCGGGCTCTTCGGGTGCGCAGACGCGCCCGTCATCGGCGATCACCGCCACCCGATGACCGGGGACGGGGCGACCGATCATGCCGGGCTTGCTCACACCGATCGCGGCGCAGGAGGAGACGACCAGATTGCATTCGGTCTGGCCGTAGAACTCGTTGATCGAAAGCCCCAGCGTCTCGCGTCCCCAGGCGAAGGTCTCGGCACCGAGCGCCTCGCCGCCCGAGGCGAGCGTGCGCAGGGCGAGATCGAAGCGCCCGCGCGGATTGTCGACGCTGCGCAACAGACGCAGGGCCGTCGGCGGGACGAAGGCGTTGCGCACGCCGTGATCCGCCATCAGCCGGAAGGCCGCTTCCGGGTCGAATTTGGCAAAGCGCCGGGCGATCACGGGTACGCCGAAATGCAGACCCGGCAGGAGCACGTTGAGGAGCCCGCCGGCCCAGGCCCAATCCGCCGGCGTCCAGAACCGGTCCCCGGCCTGCGGCAGGAATTCGTGGGGTAGCGAGACGCCCGGCAGATGCCCCAGCAGCACCCGATGCGCATGCAGCGCGCCCTTGGGATTGCCCGTGGTGCCGGAGGTGTAGATCATCAGGGCGGGGTCGTCGGCGAGGGTATCGAGCGGGGTGAATTCCACGCTCTCGGCCGCGCAGGCCTCATAAAAACCCTCCGCACCGGCGCCGGGGCCGTCGACGCTCAGGATCACCTCCGGATGCTCGAAATCATCCTCGGCATCATCGAATTTCGCGATCCCGCCGGCATGGGTGATGAGCGCGCGCGCACCGGAATCGGCCAGCCGGTAGCGCAGGGCATCGATGCCGAACACGTCGGCGAGCGGCAGCGCGATTGCGCCGAGCTTGTAGATCGCCACATGCGCGATCGGCACGGCATGGCCCTGAGGCAGCAACACCGCGACGCGATCGCCGCGGCGGATGCCGCGTTTCTGCAGGGCGTTGGCGAGGCGGTTGGAGGCTTCGCGCAGGCCGCCGTAATCGAGCACCCGCGTCTCGCCATCCGGCATGACCTCGATCACGGCCGGGCGCTGCGGGTCGATCGCGGCCCAGCGGTCGCAGACATCGGCACCGATATTGTAGCGCTCCGGGATCGCCCAGCTGAAACGCGCGTAGAGCCCCTCATAGTCGCGAATGTCCGGAAGCATACCCTGCCTCTTGCTCGATGACGCTGTACGTCGCGGCGCGAAAGAATAGCCGCGCGGTGTTCTATAGCATCATTGTGCGTCCGGCATACCGCCTGTCGCATCATCGCTGGCGGGTGAATGCCGCACGAAAACGCCCGCCTCTCCTTCAGGAGGGGCGGGCGTGTCTCATTCGCGCGAAGGCCGCCTTCAGTTCGGTGCGGTCTCGCTGTCGCCATTGGCGAGGAAGGCGTCGATCTGCTGGCCGCGCAGATAGGCGAGGGCGGCCAGAAGCTGCTTGTCGTCTTCCGGATCGGTCGGCACGTAGGCGGAGGAGCCGCCGGCTTCCTCGTCGTCGCCGCTGAGATGCCCGCGCAAGCCGGCTTCGCCCTGCGTCTCGTCACGACCGCGCAGTTCCTCGGGGATGTCCTGGAGGATGACGATGTCGGGATCGATGCCGCGTGCCTGGATCGAGCGGCCCGACGGGGTGTAGTACTTCGCCGTCGTCAGGCGAAGCGCACCGTTGCCGCCGAGCGGGATGATGGTCTGCACCGAGCCCTTGCCGAAGGACCGCGTGCCCATCACCGTCGCACGCTCGTGATCCTGGAGCGCGCCGGCGACGATCTCGGATGCCGAAGCGGAGCCGCCATTGATCAGAACCACCAGCGGCAGGCCGTTGGTCAGATCGCCGGATTTGGCCGAGAAACGCTGCGTCTCGTTGGGATCACGGCCACGGGTCGAGACGATCTCGCCGCGATCGAGGAAGGCGTCGGAGATCATCACGGCCTGGTCGAGCAACCCGCCGGGATTGTTGCGCATGTCGATCACGAAGCCCGTGAGGTTATCTTCGCCGACTTCGTCCTTGATGTCCTGGATGGCGGCGCGAAGGTTGGTGAAGGTCTGCTCGTTGAACGCCGTGACGCGCAGGTAGCCGATATCGTCCTCGACGCGCGAACGGACCGGGCGTACGCGGATGATGTCGCGGGTGATGGTGATCTCGATCGGATCGGCGCCGCTGCCGCGACGGATGCGCAGGGTGACCTCGGAATCGACCGGGCCGCGCATCATCTCGACCGCCTGGCTCAGGGTCATGCCCTGCACCTGCTCGCCGTCGATATGGGTGATCAGGTCGTTGGCCATGACGCCGGCTTCGAAGGCGGGGGTATCGTCGATGGGGGTGACGACCTTGACCAGCCCGTCCTCCATCGTGACCTCGATACCGAGCCCGCCGAATTCGCCGCGCGTCTGCACTTGCATGTCACGGAAGGATTGCGGGTCCATGTAGCTGGAATGCGGATCGAGCGAGGTGAGCATGCCGTTGATGGCCGCTTCGATCAGCGCGGCCTCCTCGGGCTGCTCCACGTAATCCTGACGCACGCGCTCGAACACGTCGCCGAACAGGCTGAGCTGGCGATAGGTCTCGGCGGAAGCCGCCACCGCCGTGGTCGATGTGAGCACGTGTGTCTGCGACACGAGGGTCGCCATGCTGGCGCCGACCAGCGCGCCGATCATCAGAAGTGGGAGCTTGCGCATTATCCGCGAACCTTTTCGCTTGGTTTAGACGTAAAATCGCCCGGCGTGAACCGACGCGATTCCTGTATCGTTTCCCGCCACCAGGGCGATGGGTCGATCGACCCGCCATCCTTACGGAACTCAACATAGAGCACCGGACCCTCGGCGTCGACGAGTCCCATTGCCGGGGAGACCGAAGCTTCGCCCCCCATGGTCGCAATCGGCTCTCCTGCGAGGACGAACTGACCGACATCGACGGTGATGTTCTCCATGCCGGACATCATCACATAGTAGTCATCGCCGGCATTGATGATCAAGAGTCGCTCGAAGGACCGATAGGCCCCGGCGAAGGCGATCCAGCCGTCAGCCGGAGCCGTGACGATCTCACCCGACCGTGTCGAAATAACGACGCCCTGCATGCGCCCACCGATATCGTCGGGCTCGTCGAAACGCCGCATCATCGAGCCGGAAACGGGCAAAGGCAGGCGGCCACGGGCTTGTGCGAAAGGGATTTGCGGCGCAAACCGCGCCGGATCGAGGCTGGCGGCTTCCGCGAAACGCGCCTGGGTCTGCGCCCGCAATTCGGCGTCGGCTGCCTCGGCCGCTTCGGCGGCTTCGCGAGCTGCGGCGATCTGGCTCTCCATGGCGGCGATCAATTCTTCGAGAGTCTGCGCCTGCGTGGCCAGTTCGGCGGCCCGTTCGCTCTGTTCGACGAAATCGTCCCGGGCGGCCCGCAGGCGTTCCTGACGCGCCTCGATCAGCCCCGACAGGCGCCGGCGCTCACGGTCGAGCTGGGCGAGTTCGATGCCGAGCGCCTCGCGATCCTCCGCGATCATCCGCCGCAGGTCGACGAGTTCCTGGAGGTCGGCGGCGAGCGCTTCGGTCTCGGCCCGCAATTCCGGAACGACGGCGCCGAGCAGCATCGAGGTGCGCACCGCCGAGAGGATGTCCTCCGGGCGCACCAGCACCGCCGGCGGCGGGCGTCGCCCCATCCGCTGGAGCGCGGCGAGCACCTCCATGATCACACCGCGACGCGCCTCCAGCGAACGCCGGATTGCGGCTTCCGAGGCGATCAGTGATTCGAGCCGTCCGGTCAGATCTTCCGAACTCGCTTCGTTGTCGCGGATGCGGGTCGTGGCCTCGATCAAGGCTTCGGCGAGCGCCGCGCGGTCGTCCTGGAGCGTGGCGATCTCCTCGGCCAACTCCCGCTCGGCCTGCGCGGCACGCTCCAGATCGCGGCGCACCTCCTCGAGTTCGCGGGCGCGCAGATCGCGGGCGGCCTCGTCGAGAATGTCGGATTCCGCATTCTGCGCCTCGCTGGAAGAATCATCCGCGTCGACCGTCTGCGCGAGCGCGACGGATGCGGGCGATACCGGCGCGAGGAGCATCATCGCGGTGGAAAAGAGGATGATCAGCAGCGAGATGGCGCGCAAGCCGAGCCGTGTTGCCCGCGCCTCGCGAGGCGGGGTTTCAAATCGCGCAGCATCTGGTTGCGCATCGACGCGCATATCCCGCCTCCAGCCGTCGCCCCCCGGCCTGCGCCGGCACAACGTGTCGCACGCTGTGCGCCTTCGGCTCAATCGCCGTGGCCGACGCGATGATAAGGATGTCCGCCCAAGATGGTTAACGCCCGGTAAATCTGCTCCGTGACGAGTACGCGCACGAGCTGATGCGGCAGTGTCAGGCGACCGAAGGACAGCGTCAACGCCGCTTCCCGGGTGAGCGTCGGGTCGAGCCCGTCCGGCCCGCCGATGACGAAGGCCGCCGCGGCGACGCCGTCATCGCGCCATGCGGCGAGTTGTCCTGCGAAATCGGGGCTGGAAACGGATTTGCCGCGTTCGTCGAAAAGAATGAGACGGCTGTTGCCGCCGCCCGTGCTGCGGGCGAGCTGGTTGCGGATCGCGCTCGCTTCCTCGCCGCGACGGTCGTCTTCGCGCCGCGCCCGTGATTCGGCGATCTCGACCATGTCCGGCCCGTGCAGGCCGAGCGGGCGGGCGCTCGCGCCGATGCGGGATGCGTAGCGCGCGACCAGTTCACGCTCGGGCCCCGCCTTGAGGCGCCCGATGGCGAGTAGCGTCAGCTTCACCCGTTCCCCTCGCGCATTCGCGTGACCGGCGCCGGCATGCGGCGCCGCCCGAGGCCTCACCGGAGCCGATTCTCAGCCCTGGGAAGCCTCCGACGGACGGTCCGCGCCCCACATCTTCTCGAGATTGTAGAAGGTGCGGACTTCCGGACGGAAGACGTGGACGATCACGTCACCGGTATCGATCAGGACCCAGTCGCAGGTCGGCAGGCCCTCGACACGGGCGGTGCCGTAGCCGTTATCCTTCAGATCCTTGATGATGCGGTCGGCGATGGCGCCGACATGCCTGTCGGAGCGGCCCGTGGCGACGATCATCGCATCGGCGATCGAGGTCTTGCCGGCGAGGTCGATCTCGACGAGATCCTCGGCCTTCATGTCCTCGAGGCCGGAGCGGACCAGCGGGAGGAGACCGTCCGGATGGGAAGCATGCGCTCCGGCATCCGGGGTGGCGGTCGAAGCGAATGCTTCGTGATTGGACACTGCAGTCAGCGCCATACCCTTTCCTTGTCCAAGGCAACGGGAATCGCTGCCTTCTTGTGCAGAATGCGCGTCTTTGCGGCGAAATTCAATGCGGAACGACGCGTATGTACGCGAAAAACCCCGCCGGGTTCCACCGGCAGGGCGTCGTCATCGCAGCCTGGAGCCCGGGCCGCGCGGCCCAGGGGCTCTCAGTCGTCCGTCTTGACCGTCAGAACCTGACGACCGCGATACATGCCGGTCTTCAGGTCGATATGGTGGGGACGACGCAGTTCGCCGGAATCCTTGTCCTCGACATAGGTCGGCTTCTTCAGCGCGTCGGCGGCACGGCGCATGCCGCGCTTGGACGGCGTGGTCTTTCTCTTCGGAACAGCCATTTCACTTCTCCGGTCACAGGACGCGTCCATCCCGTCGTGGCGACGGCGGATATCCGCGTATTCTCTCGTGGCTGCTTGCCCTGTGGCCTCCGCGAACCGCCGCGCCGGCGTTCGTGCGAGCACACAATGTCAAACACACACATGTCAAAAACAATCGGGGCGCCGCGGGGGCGCAGCGCCCTGATCGATCCGATTTCGACGCGGCTTATACGCGCTCGATCGCCCGATGGCTAGCCCTCGTCTGGCCTGGACGGGTGAAAATTTCGCCCGCCTGCGCCACCATTCGGCCTCAGCGGTTGCGCATCGCCTGGAGCAGCTTGCCGCCAGCGCGCCCGGTCGCCTCCATGCCGAGCCGGGTTTGCATGTCGCGCACGGCCTCGCGGGATTTCGGCCCGATGATGCCGTCGACATCGCCGATATCGTAGCCGGCGCGGATCAGACGCTCCTGCACCTCGCGCCGTTCGGCCCGCGAAAGGGGCGGATCGTCGGTCGGCCAGGGGGTCTGGATACCGGGCAGGCCGGCGATGCGATCGGCGAGCAGCGCGATGGCGAGCGCGTAGGATTCGGCGTGGTTATAGGAGAAGATCGCATCAAAATTGCGCGAGACGAGGAAGGCCGGACCCTCGATGCCGGCCGGCAGCAGGACGGCGCGGGCACCGGAGCCCGGAAGGGTCGAGCCGTCCATGGTGCGTACGCCGCGCTGGCGCCAGAAATCGATGTCGCGCTTCTTGTCGCGCCCGGCGAGCGAGGCGTCGAAACCGCGCGGCAATTGCACCTCGTAACCCCAGCGCAAGCCCGATTGCCAGCGCGAACGCGAGAGATAGGCCGCGGTCGAACCCAGCGCATCGGCGACGGAGTTGATGATGTCGCGCCGCCCGTCGCCGGTCATGTCGACCGCGACGCGCAGGAAGGTGGAGGGGATGAACTGGGTCTGGCCGAAGGCCCCCGCCCAGGAGCCGCGCAGATCGGAAGCCGGTATGTCGCCGTTCTGGATGATGCGCAGCGTCGAGACCAGTTCGCTGCGGAAGAAGCTCTGCCGGCGGCCCTCGCAGGCGAGCGCGGAGAGCGATTCGAGCAGGGGCCGGTTGCCCATGTTCTGCCCGTAATTCGATTCGACGCCCCAGATCGCCGCGATCACGGTCCGGGGAACGTCGAAGCGCTCCTCGGCTTCGGTGAGTTCGCGGTGGTAGCGCTGCATCATCCGCCGCCCGTCCTCGATGCGCTCCTCGTCGACGAGACCGGCGATGTAATCCCAGATCGGGGTACGGAATTCCGGCTGGCGGTCGAGGAATTGCAGCACCTCGCGATCGGGCGTGACGGATCCCATCACCCGGTCGAAGGTCGCGGCCGTGACCCCGGCCTGCTGGGCCTGGCCGCGAATCTGGCTGAAACAGGCGCGATAATCCGGCTGCGCGACGGCTGTCGTGGCGGCGGGGATCGCGAGGATCGTCGTGAGCGCGAGAGCGCTGAAGGCGGTGCGGATGTTGCTCATGCGGGCAGAATCCCCAAACTTGGTAAACGCAAGGTTGACGCCGCCACCGAATCCGCCTCTGCGACACCTCATCCGCATCTCACCGACTGGACAAAACCGCGCAGCCCGCCGATAGCGTGGGCATAACGAAATTCGGAGGATGATCATGAAACTCGACAACAGCGTGGCGGCGATCGTCACCGGCGGCGCGTCCGGCCTCGGCGAAGGCACTGCGCGCATGCTCGCCGGCCAGGGTGTGAAGGTGGCCCTGTTCGATCTCAACGAAGAGCGCGGCGAGGCCATCGCGAAGGATATCGGCGGTCTGTTCTGCAAGGTCGACGTCACCGACGACGCCTCCCTCGAAGCCGGTTTCGCCCGCGCTCGCGAGGCGCACGGCATCGAGCGCGTCATGGTCAATTGCGCCGGCGTGGCGCCGGGCAAGCGTACCGTCTCGAAGAAGCGCGATACCGGTGAGCTCGTGCCCCACGACATGGCGAGCTTCGCCAAGACCGTGCAGATCAACCTCGTCGGCACCTTCGCCGCCAGCGCCCGCGCGGCTGCCGGCATGGCCGGGCTCGATCCGGTCACCGAGGATGGCGGGCGCGGCGTCATCGTGATGACCGCTTCCGTAGCGGCGCAGGACGGCCAGATCGGCCAGGCCGCCTATGCAGCCTCGAAGGCGGGCGTCGCCGGCCTCACCCTGCCGATGGCGCGCGATCTCTCGACCTCCGGTATCCGCGTGATGACGATCCTGCCCGGCCTGTTTCATACGCCGATGTTCGAGAGCATCACCGAGGAATACCGCAAGGCGCTCGAGGCGAACGTGCCGTTCCCCTCGCGCCTCGGCAAGCCGGCGGAATACGCCAGGCTCGTCGCCGCGATCATCGACAACGACATGCTCAACGGCGAGATCATTCGCCTCGACGGCGCCCTGCGCATGCAGCCGAAGTGATCTGAAAAAAGTGAGCTGAAAAGACGACGCCCGGGGCCGATCGTCCCGGGCGTTCTCGACTGGTCGGTGCACCGCGATATTCAGTGCGCCATGAAGACCGGAATGCGGGCATTCGCGAGGATGTGGCTCGTGGCGCCGCCGAAGATCATCTGGCGGATGCGGCTCTGGGTGTAGGCGCCCTTGATCAGAAGGTCGCAGCCGATCTTCTCGGCATGGTCGAGAATGACCTGGCCGGGATGCCCCTTGCCCGATTGAAGCGCCACCGATTCGACCTCGAGCCCGTGACGACGCAAGGCCTTGGCGAGTTGGTCGCCGGATGGGCCGGGCACCATCGCGCCCTCTGCGGTGAGGACGGTGATGCGTTTCGCGCGATAGAGCAGCGGCATTGCCATGGCGACGACATGGGCCGTCTCCGTCGAGCCGTTCCACGCGATCAGGATGGTCTCGCCGATCGTCTCGGGCGCCTTTTCCGGGGCGATCAGGACCGGTCGCCCGCCCTCGAACAGTACGGCTTCGAGCGTCGCCATGCGCGGCCCGGCTGCGCGCTGGCCGGGCTTGCCGAGGACTGTGACGTCGAAGATGCGCGAATGGCTGCCGACGAATTCGTCGCCCGCCGGCGCATCGGCATTCCAGCGCCAGCACAGTTTGCCCATGGTGCCGGCATCGCGGGGCACGTCGTTGCCGGCCATGAAATCCTCGAAGATCTGGCGCGCCTGCGCCTCGCCTTCGGCATCGCCACGTTCGTCCGCCGCCCAGGTCAACCCCATCACCATGTCCACCGAGACGATCTCGGCCAGAGGCGGGCGCAGGGCGAAGCCCTCGATATAGGCCTCGCAACTGCGTGCGAAGCGCAAAGCCGTTTCCAGGGTGGGCTGCATGAGATCATGCGGCGCGGTGGGAAGCAGGATGGTTTTCATCGGCCATGACCCTCACTCGGCGATTCGGAAGCGTCGCCTTCACGCGTCAGCATCGCCTTGATCGCGAGGCTGCGCAACAGTGATGCGGCTTTCGGCAACCCTGCGCGTCAATAGCGCAGACGCATGCCCAGAAGGTAGAGACCGGCATCATACCCACCGCCGGGTTCGGAGCTGCGCTGGCTCTCCCAGCGATAGTCGAGCGAAATCACACCATGGCGGTTGAGGGTATAGTCGAAACCGATTCCCGCCCGGTGGGTCCGCTCCGTCGGCCCGCCGGCGCCGAAGCGCTCGATCTCGTGGGCATAGGATGCGCGGGCGAGGAGGCGGTAGCGCAGGGCGTGCTCCAGATCGATGGCGACGCCCTTCGCGCGGGTGGCGCGCGAATCGGCGCGCGTCGTTTCGGCGAGGCGGCTGAACCCGCCTAGGCGAACGCGGGTGAGCGGCGATATCTCCCATTCGAGCGCGGCATCGGCGACGAAACCCGTCAGTTCGCGGCGCCCGGGTGCGTCGTAGCGGCGCTGCTGATAGCCGCCGGAGATCTCGCCGGTGATCAGCCGGGTGAGCTCGAAGCGCGTCCCGACGAGCCCGGTCAGGCCGGTGGAGGAGCGCCGCGTCCCGTCCGCGCCGGCACGGTCGTAGCGGCGGCGGTCGATGGCGATCTCGGCGAAGGGGATCAGCCCGGGCGTGATCTCGTAGCCGGTGCGCGCGGCGATCTCGTAGCGGGTCAGGTCGCGTTCGCGCTGGCTGATGCGTGCCCCGTCCGCGCCGCGCCCGGAAGCATGCTCGGTGCGCCCCATGGTTCCGCGCAGCCCGAGCCGGACGCGTCCCGGCTCGTGATCGAGGGCGATGCTGCCGGCGTAATCGACGATCGCGGTACGATTGGTGATCGTGTCAGCAATATCGACGCCGCCCGGACGCTCGGTTTCGAGGCTGCCGCGCGCGCCGAGCGTGATGCGCGTGTCGCCCGTCGCATCGAGCCGCAGCGCGGCATTCGCCTCGCCGGAGGGACTGTCATTTGCGCTGTCGCGCCGATAAGCGTCGAAGCCGCCGCGCAGATCGAGGGAGAAATCGTGGCGCGACCAGTCGCTCTGCAGCCGCACCGAGCCCTCGCTGCGCGAGAACACATCGCCGCGCCCGGCATTGCGCGTGCGCGCCGGATTGGTGTCGTAGCCGATGCTCTGGCCGAACTCGGTGAACAGGCGCAGAGCCCCGAGCCGCAGGCCCTGGGGTGCGAAGGGATCTTCGGCTTCGGTATCGGCCTCGGGCGGCTCTTCCCGCGCCGGGGGAGGGGTGGAGAGGATGGAGACCGGCTCGCGCACGCTCGCGCTGGTATCGAGGCGGGTCTCGGCGCGGGTGGGGGCACGGGTCTGCGCGCGGGTCGGCGAAGTGGCGGCGGGCGCTTCGGTCGCTTCGGCCTCGTCGGCAATCGCCCCGCGAAGCCGCAACTCGACCGGCTCTGCGGCGGGCGTGGCGGCGGACGTCTGCTGCGCATGCGCCGTCCCGATCACGCCATGCGAGAGCGCGATGGCGCAGATCACGGCGGCAGATGCGATCGAAAGGGCCGGAGGCGGCGAATATTGGCGCGACTGCGCCGGCGCCATTGCCGATACAGCCGGCAAGGCCGTCGATAACTCCGCTTCGGGCGCGCGCCTGCGCCACATCGGGCCCGTTCCTCCGTTGACGGCCCGTGTGATGGCGGGCCGGATGTCGTCATGGTTTGCGAGAGGTAAAGGAAAAGGGTTAACGGTTGGTCAACCGCGCGGCGCGCGCAATCGCGCATTGCAGGGTGCTCGCGCGGCGGATTCGGGCATTCCCTCGCGCGCCTTCGCTTGGTAAAAGCGCGCGCATCGACGATGCCGAGATGTACGGCGCGAAAGGATGATGATGCAGCCAGGACCTTCCACGGCGAATGCCAAAGCCGAGAAAGCAAGCGGGCGCGAGGATATGGATCGGGCCGCACTGGCCTCTGCGCGCCGCACGCTGCTCGCCGAACGCGAGGGGCTCGAGGCCATGCTCGCGGCCCTCGATAACGGGCTCGGTGCGCCGTTTGCCGCTTCCGTCGACGCGATCGCCGCGATGACCGGCCGGGTGATCGTCACGGGGATGGGCAAGTCCGGCCATGTCGGGCGCAAGCTCGCCGCGACGCTCGCCTCCACGGGGACGGCGGCCTATTACGTGCATCCGGGCGAGGCGAGCCACGGCGATCTCGGCATGATTCGCAGCGAGGACGTGATCATCGCTTTGTCATGGTCGGGCGAGACCAGCGAGTTGTCCGATTTGATCGCCTATTCGAAGCGCCACAGCGTGACGCTGATCGCGGTGACGGCGCGCGCCGATTCGACGCTCGGGCGCGCCGCCGATATCGCGCTCGCCCTGCCGCGCGCACCGGAGGCCTGCCCCAACGGGCTCGCACCGACGACCTCGACCACGATGCAACTCGCGCTCGGCGACGCCCTCGCCGTGGCGCTCCTGGAACGGCGGGGCTTCACCGCACATGATTTCCGCAGCTTCCATCCAGGCGGCAAGCTCGGCGCGATGCTCAAGACCGTGCGCGACATCATGCATGCCGGCGAGCGGCTTCCTGTCATCGGCGAGGACGAGACCATGGACCGCGCGCTCGCGATCCAGAGCGAGAAGAGCCTCGGCTGCGTCGTCGTCACGGATACAGCCGGTGCCCTCACCGGGATCGTCACCGATGGCGATATCCGCCGGCACATGGCCAATGATTTGCTGACGCAGCGCGTGGGCAGCGTGATGACGCGCAATCCGATGACGATCGCCCCTGAGATGCTCCTCGGCGAGGCGCTCGAAATCATGCAGAACCGCAAGATCTCCGCGCTGATCGTCGCCGAGAACGGGCGCCCGGTCGGCCTCGTTCACGTGCTCGACCTGCTGCGCGCCGGCGTCGCCTGAGCGGCGTCTTACGAAGTCGTGCGCGGCAGGCAGGCGAGATCGGCGCGCATGGCCTCCTGCGCCAGACGCCGTGTCACGAGCAGATGCAGATGCCATTCGCAGGCGCCGCGCGCACGCATGATGTCGCGCCAGCGCGCGAGTGCATCCGCGCAGGCGGCCTGATCCGGCTCGATTCCATCCTGACGATCGAGACCGATGCTGCCGAGCAGGACCGCGCCACCGTCCGGAGCGCGCGCCACCGCGAGCAGCACACCGCCACCATCGGTCGGCGGCGGGGTATCGGCGGGAAATACGCTGACGACATAGCGCCGCCCGGAGCGCCCCCGCCAGGCGGTGAGGGGCATCGTCTCGCCCAGATCCGCGAGCGCGCGCAGCGCTTCCTCACGCACAGACGCGACGCCGCCCGGAACGGGCTGGGGCTTGCGCGCGAAGGAGAGAAGGGGCGAGTGCATGTTCATAGTGTGTTCTGTATACCGGTAATGTTCTCATCCCGTCAAGCGCAAAGATATTTCTTTCCACGCCTCTTGCCTGATATGATCCTGTTTCGTACGCTCTTCGTATCGTTTGTGCCGAGGTGCTCCCATGCTTCAGCCCGATCCCGCCGCAATCGCTCTCGTCGATGGACGGCAATCGCCGGCTGCGCTCGCCGTACAGCGCGGGGTGCGGCGGCTGTTCGCCCGTATGCAGGCGGCGAGCGTGACCGAACTCGTCCTCGCGAGCGGGCGGCGCGCGGATGTCGTGGTGCTGGGGCGCGGCGGCGAGATCGCGATCGTGGAGATAAAATCCAGCGTCGCGGATTTTCGCGCCGACCGGAAATGGCAGAGCTACCGCGCCTTCTGCGACCGGTTCTATTTCGCGGTGCCCGAAGCCTTCCCAACCGGGCTCATTCCGGAGGATGCGGGCCTCATCCTCGCCGACGGTTTCGACGCCGCGATCCTGCGCGAGCCGCCCGAACATCCGCTCGCGGCAGCGCGGCGCAAGGCCGTGACCCTGCGTTTCGCCCATGCGGCGGCGGGCGGATTGCTCGCGATCAGCGATCCGGCGGCGCGGCTGCCCGACGCGTTCTGAGGCGATCGACCGGTGCGCAGCCTGCCAGCGCATCGTGAGGAATCGCCCCTTGCCAAGGCGCGTGCATCGCTGTTCCCTCCGCGCAACGAGGAGACAGCCATGGTCGATATCAATCCCGAACGCCTGATGGGCGATCTGAAACACCTGCGCGGCATCGGCGCGTACAAAACCGGCGTGCACCGCCCGACCTTCTCGGCCCAGGATATGGAGGCGCGCCACTGGCTCGTCGGCCGCATGCGCGAGGCCGGGCTCGAGGCGCGGATCGACGGGATCGGCTCCGTCTTCGGGCGGCGCGAGGCGCCCGGGCCGAAAATCCTCACCGGTTCGCATCTCGAGAGCCAGAACCATGCGGGTTGGCTCGACGGGGCGATGGGGGTGATCTTCGGGCTGGAAGCCGCCCGCGCCATCGCCGAGGACGGGAATTTCTCCGATTGCGCCGTGGACGTCATCGCCCTGTGCGACGAGGAGGGGCATTTCGGCTCCTTCCTCGGCTCCAAATCCTTCCTCGGCATTCTGGACGAATCCGAGATCGACGCAGCCGCGAACCGCTATGACGGCAAGCCCCTGCGGCAGGCACTCTCGGAGGTCGGCCTCGCGGACGAGACGCGCGTGCGCTACGAGGAAGGGCGCTATCGTGGCTTCTTCGAGGCGCATATCGAGCAGGGCGACACGCTGATTTCCTCGGATATGAAGATCGGCAACGTCACCGCGATCGTCGCGATCTGGCAATACAAGCTGGTCTTCACCGGCGAGCAGAACCATGCCGGCACGACCAGCATGAAGCGCCGCCGCGATGCCGGTCTCGCCGCCGTGCGGGCGCTCGCGAAGATCGATGAGCGCTTCCCGCAGATCTGCGGCGAACGCTCCGTCTGGACAGCCGGGCGGATCGCGCTGGAACCCGGCGCGCCGAGCATCATTCCCGGGCGTGCGGAAGTGCTCTTCCAGCTGCGCGACGCGGACGAGGCGGTGCTGGAACGCCTCGATGCGGAACTGCGCAAAATCGTCGCCGAGATCGATGCCGAGGGCGTCTGCAGCGCCTCGCTAGAAGTGATGGGCCAGAGCAAGCCCGCGCGCATGGATGCCGGTTTCCAGGATCTGATCGACGCGGCAGCCGCGATTCATGCGCCGGGCAAGTGTCTGCGCATGCCGAGCGGCGCGGGCCACGACGCGCAATATCTCGCGCGGATCATGCCGGCCGCGATGCTGTTCGTGCCCTCGATCGGCGGCATCAGCCATCACTGGACCGAGGATACGGCGGAGGAAGACATCATCCTCGGCGCCCGCGTCTATGCCGAGGCCGTGGCGAAGGCCCTGCGGGCCTGAAAAGCCGCATTGCCGCCCGTGCGGTTCCTGCGCTAAAGACGAGCCATGAACCGCGCCGGCGTCATCACCAAGGGCAGCACGTGTCCATGCTCGCGGGCAGGGCGGGCCGAGGCGCGCGGGCACTCGCTTGCGCGCCGCATCGCCACCGTACTCGTGCTCTACGCCTTCGTGCTCTCGGGGCTTCTCGCCGGGACGCTGCTCGCGACGCATCAGGCGCATGCGCTCGGTGGCCCGGGCATCCATTGCCTGCTCGAAGCCGGTCACCATCACGACCCCTATGGCGCCGCGCGCCACAAGGCGGAATGCCTTACCGGCTGCCCGGTTCCCCCGGCACCGCCGCTGCCGCATGCGCCCGATGCGCAGCTTCTCGGCTTCGACAATCGCGCCATGGCGCGCATCGCCCCCTCGGGCCTGCGCGAAAGGCCTGATCTTCCCGTCGCGCCGTTGATCGGTGCCCACGGCCCGCGCGGCCCGCCTGTCTTCATCGTCTGAAATCCACCGATATCGATTCTTGAAATCCGTCCCGGTGCGGGCTGCGCGACACCGCGCGCCGCCGGGCATCACGATGAAGAAGGTTCCGTCATGACATATCAGTTCCGCAACGCGGCCATTGCCGCCATCACGCTTTCCGCCACGCTCGGGCTCACCGCGCCGATGAACACGGCGCAGGCCGAGAGCTTCACCATCGGCGAGATCACCATCGACAATCCCTGGACCCGTGTGACGCCCGCGGGCGCGCGGGTGGCCGGCGGCTACATGGTCATCACCAATAACGGCTCCGAGCCTGACCGTCTGATCGGCGGTACCAGCGAGATCGCTCCGCGTTTCGAGGTGCATTCGATGGAGATGGTCGATGGTGTGGCGCGCATGGCCGAGGTCGCGGGCGGGCTCGAGATCCCGCCGGGCGGTAGCGTCGCGCTGGAGCCCGGCAGTTATCACGTGATGTTCATGAACCTCGCCACCCCCGTCACTATGGATGCGCCGGTCTCGGGCACGCTGGTCTTCGAGCGCGCCGGCGAGATCGAAATCAGCTACGATGTCGCCCCGATGGGCTCGCCCCGTGCTCCGGGCGGGCACGGGCATGATCACGATCACGGGCACGACGATCACGACCACGACGATCACGGGCACGATCATGACGATCATGGTCACAGCCATGACTGATCGCGCGTGACTGATCGCATATGACTGATCGCATATGACCGACCCTGTGCGGTGCGTGTGTGCTTGCCCCATCCGCGCCGCATCGCCATGATCGAAAAGCACCGGCGGATCGCGCGATTCGCTGGTGCGACGAGGAGAGTAACCGCATGATGAAGGGCGCCTTCGCCGGTTTGCTGCGCAACGTCATACCCTCCGGCGGGATCGACCGGGCGGAGATCGAGCGCGTGCGCGCTCTCGCCTTCGCGCTCCTCGCGCCGGCGCCCGATACCATCATCAAGGTCAACGAGATCAACTGCACCGATCCCGCCTGCCCGGGTCAGGAGACGGTGATCCTGATCATGGAGCCGGGTACGCGCACCCGCGCGCTGAAGGTCCAGGCCCCCGTCGAGGCGGTGGACGAGGAGGCTCTGCGCGCCGCGATCGATGCGGATGTCGGCACCGGGGCGGGCATTGCGGCACGCGCCGGGTGAGGGAATGCCGGTGGTGCGATACGCGCGGTATGCTAGGGACGGGGACGAACTCCGTCCCGCGCCTCGCAAGAATCCGGAAGCCCCCTCATGAGCCTGCCCGTCAGCCCCGATGATATCCGCGCCGCATATGCGCGCATCCGCGACCACATCCGTCGCACGCCGGTCGTGAACCTGCCCAAGGGGGATTTCGGTCATGACGGGCCGGTCTCGCTGAAGCTCGAATTCCTCCAGCATGCCGGCTCTTTCAAGCCGCGCGGCGCCTTCAACACGCTTCTGAGCAAGGACGTTCCCGCCGCCGGTGTGGCTGCGGCCTCGGGCGGCAATCACGGTGCGGCCGTGGCTTATGCCGCGCATTCGCTGGGCGTGCCAGCGCGCGTCTTCGTGCCCGAGATCGCGAGCAAGCCCAAGGTCGACGCCATCCGCCGCCACGGCGCCGAGGTGGTGATCGGCGGGCCGCGTTACGCCGATGCCGCGATCGCCTGTGCGGAATACATGGCCGAGACCGGGGCGCTCTCGATCCACGCCTATGACGCGCCGGAGACGATTGCAGGGCAGGGCACGGTGGCGATCGAATGGCTGGAAGACCAGCCCGATCTCGATACGGTGCTCGTCGCCGCCGGCGGTGGCGGGCTGGTATCGGGGGTGAGCGCGTTCCTGCACGGGCGGGTAAAGGTGGTCGCGGTGGAGCCGGAGGGTTCCTGCGCGCTGCATGCGGCCCTCGAAGCCGGCGGGCCGGTCGATGTAGAGGTTAATTCGGTCGCAGCCGATTCGCTCGGCGCGCGCAATACCGGCGCCCTCGTCCACGAGATCTGCCGCGCTGCGGTCGATCACGTGGCGCTCGTGACCGACGACGCCATCACGCAGGCGCAGCGCCGGCTCTGGCTCGACTGGCGCATCGCGACCGAGCCCGGCGGCGCGGCGGCACTCGCGGCGCTGACGAGCGGTGCCTATCGCCCCCGGCCCGGTGAGCGCGTCGGCGTGCTCGTCTGCGGCGCGAATGTCGATCTGCGCGCGCTGGACGATCTGCTGTGAGCGCGCCCGGGACCAACCCGACGGATCTGCCCGAGCGCGAGACCGCGCGCGCCATCCTGATCGATCCCGCCGACAGGCTGCTCCTGATCTGCTACGAGGCTTCGCGCGACGTCGATCCCGCGCGGCCAGGCAAGCGGGATTTCTGGTACATACCCGGCGGCGGGCGTGAGCCGGGGGAGACACCGCAGCAGACCTGCCTGCGCGAACTCGCGGAAGAGACGGGGCTGACGGGCCTGACGCTCGGCCCGGTCGTGGCGCGGCGCGCCTGCCCGCAGACGCTCTTCGCCCGTCATCGTTTCGTGCGCGAGACGTACTTTCTGGTGCGCGCTCCGCATGACCGGATCGACACGTCGCGGCTGCAGGAGACCGAGGGCGATCCGGTGCTCGACGTGCGCTGGTGGGAGGCGTCCGCGCTCGCGACGCCCGATCTCGTCATCGATCCCGCCGGGATCCCGGCTTTGTTCGCCGATATTCTGGCGGGGCGCATCCCGGATGCACCGCGCGATCTCGGCGTGGCATGAGCTTTTGCCTCAGTTGCGATCGTCGGCGAGGCCGGGCAGGGGCTGGACCGGTACGCCTTCCTCGATGAGTTCGCGCGCCTCGTCGAGGCTCGCCTCGCCGTAGATCGCGCGCTCCTCCGCTTCGCCGTAATGCATCCGCCGCGCTTCCGAGACGAAGCGCTTGCCGACATTCTCGGCATTCTGCGTCACATGGCTGTGGATCTCGCGGATCATGGCGCGCAGGGCCTTCTCGCGCTCGCTGAGGAGTGCCACCGGCTCGCTTACCGACACAGCAGCCGTCCCGGGGGCGCTCACTGCTTCGTCGACAGGGGCTGGGACGGCTTGCGGCGCGCGGTCGCGCCGGGCAATGGCAGGGGCCATGATGCGCTTCTCGACATTCACCGAACCACAGACCGGGCAGGCGACGAGCCCGCGCGCGCGCTGGTCCTCGAAAGCATCGCCGGACGGAAACCAGCTTTCGAAGTCGTGTGCCTGATCACAGATTAGGGCGTAGCGGATCATGATACGGGGTCATACCCTGAAATTGCCTCACATAACGTAAATGGCGCTCCGATGCCGATTGTGCAAGCGGCTTCCGTACATCCAAAGCCTGTGGTCAGCCCGCTCCATACCCGTCGGCGCACGGATACGGTGATCGCTTTCGTGCGTTGATCCGTATCAGTGATGATCGCGGTGCCGGATCGGCCGGTCTCCGCGCAGGAGCCAGACGTGTCCCGCAGAGCGGCTATTCTGGGCCTCGCCACGGCGCTGCCCCCGCATTGCTTCACCCAGGACGAGGCACTCGCCGTCGCCCGGGAGATGATCGCGCCGCGTTATCCGGGCTTCACCCGGCTCGAACCCGTCTTCACCAATGCCGCCATCGACACCCGACATGCCGTGATGCCCGTCAGCTGGTATCGCGAGCCGCGCAACTGGCCGGATCGGGCGCAGGCCTATCTGGACGGGGCGACGGCTCTGTTCACGGCGGCCACGGGTTCGGCTCTCGAACGTGCCAGCCTGCGCGCGGGGGATGTCGATACCATCGTCACGGTGTCCTCCACCGGTATCGCCACGCCGGGAATCGAGGCGCGCGCCCTGACGCAGATGGGGTTTCGCAACGATGTGCGCCGGATCCCGGTCTTCGGTCTCGGCTGTGCGGGCGGGGCCGGCGGGCTCGCCCTCGCTGCGCGCCTCGCGGAGGCGGCACCCGGTGAGACGGTGTTGCTCGTCGTCGTCGAGGCCTGCACTCTCGCTTTCAGGACGAAGGCGCCGGACAAGGCCGATATCGTGGCCTCCGCGCTCTTCGGTGACGGTGCGGCGGCCTGCGTGTTGCGCGTCGCGGATGTCGGCGAGGCCGGGGCGCGGGTGATTGCGAGCGCCGAGCATATCTGGCCCGACACGCTCGACATCATGGGCTGGGATATCGGCGATGAGGGCCTCGGGGTCATCTTCGCGCAGGCCATACCGGGATTCGCGCGCGCCCATCTCGGGCAGGCCTTCGCCGGCATCTTCGAGCGCTGCGGCATGGTGCGGGAGGCGATCGCGGACTATGTGCTGCATCCCGGAGGCGTCAAGGTGATCGAGGCGCTCGAAGCCACGCTCGGCCTCGCGGAAGGCCGGTTGCAGAACGAGCGAGCGGTGCTGCGCGCCTGCGGCAACATGAGTGCGCCGACGGTGCTGTTCGTGCTGGAGCGGGCGCTGGCTGCGGGTCTGGGCGGACGCACGCTGCTCGCCGCGCTCGGCCCCGGCTTCACGCTCAATTGCGTCTTTCTGGAGCCTGCCCGATGAGCGCCGCCGTCATCATACTCGCCTTCGTGACCCTGCAGCGCCTCGGCGAACTCGTGATCGCCAAGCGCAACACGGCGGCGCTGATGGCGCGGGGCGCCGTCGAGCATGCGCCGGGGCATTATCCGGCGATCGTGGTGATGCATGCCGCGTGGCTCGTGGGTCTCTGGGTGCTCGCCCACGATGCCGCCGTCTCGTGGCCGTTGATCGCGGTCTTCGTGATCCTGCAGGGTGCGCGGGTCTGGACGATCGCGACCCTCGGCGAGCGCTGGACGACGCGGATCATCGTCTTGCCCGGCGCCGCCCCGATCCGCACTGGACCCTACCGTTTTCTCGCGCATCCCAATTACTGGATCGTCATCGCCGAGATCGCCGTTCTGCCGCTCGCTTTCGGCCTGCCGCTCTATGCGCTGATCTTCTCCATCGCGAATGCGTTGCTGCTGACGATCCGGATCAGGGCGGAGAACCGGGCGCTCGCAGCTATCGAGGATAATGCGCGGCCTGCCTCGAAATCGCCGCGCGCCTGAACCAAACCCGCATCGTCTGCGTAATGCATATCGGTGCGCGCGCGCAGGCCGCGCTCGACGGCGCGCACGCCGTCCGTCCGGTACCGTGGGAGGCGTTGTTGGATTACATCCCGCAAAATGGCACGCAGCGAGACACGCATGATGAAGAGCGACGAGACGATGACGGCGCACCCCGCCACGCCGGGCCCCGCGATCCGATGACCGGGAATCCGGGCGAAGCACGCGTTCTGGCAAGGCGCCGCGGGATATTCTTCGTGCTCGTCACGCTCACGGCGCTCACCGCGCTCGGGACGCTCGCGCGCGTGCTCGGCCAGAACGGGTTGTCGCTGATCGATTTCGCCATGCTCGCGGTCTTCGCCGTGACCCTGCCCTGGACGGTGATCGGCTTCTGGAACGCAGTCTTCGGCCTCGCCATCGCGCTCGGTCGGCGCAACCCGCTCGACGTGGTCGCCCCGCTCGCGGGACGCGACGATCACGAGCGGGCACTCGAAGGGCGCACCGCGATCGTGGTGCCGGCCTATGACGAAGATCCGCAGATGGTGCTCGGTCACCTCGAAGCCACGATCGACGACCTCGAAGCCGCAGGCGGGCTGGATAATTTCGAGGTATTCCTGCTCTCCGACACGCAGGACCGCTTTCGCGCCGCCGAGGAGGCCCGCGCCGTCCAGGCCTTCACCCGGCGCATCCGTTTCGCCGACCGCTTCCACTACCGCCGCCGCACCGACAATTCCGGCCACAAGACCGGTAATCTCTGGGAATGGCTGGAGCGGCGGGGAAGCGATTTCGACTACATGATCGTGCTCGATGCCGACAGCCTGATGAGCGGCGGCGCGATCCGCCGCCTCGTGCGGGTGATGGATTGCAATCCGCGGCTGGGCATCTGCCAGACGCTGATTGCGGGGCTTCCGACCCGGGTCGCCTTCACCCGGATGTTCCAGTTCGGGATGCGCCACGGCATGCGCGCCTATGCGCTAGGCGCCGCGTGGTGGCAGGGGCCGGCCGGGCCTTACTGGGGGCACAACGCGATTATCCGCATCGATGCCTTCATGCGCCATTGCCGGCTGCCGACCCTGCCCGGAAGCGGGCCGCTCTCGGGGCTCGTGCTGAGCCACGACCAGCTCGAAGCCGCACAGATGGTGCGCGGCGGCTATGACGTGCGCGTGCTTCCCGACGAATTCGGCAGCTACGAGATCAATCCGCCCTGCATGCCGGAATTCGTGCGCCGCTCGCTGCGCTGGTGCCAGGGCAATCTGCAATATCTGAAGCTCGTGACGAAGCCCGGCTGGCCGCCCATGGCGCGGATGCAGCTCGCGCTCGCCATCCTGATGTATCTCTCGGGACCCGCATGGCTCATCTTCATGGGGCTCGGTTTCGCGCAGGGCGCGCTCGGGATCGGAGGCGGCGCGATCGCCGACAATCCCTGGGGCGCGGCACCCTCCAGCCTCGGCCTGTGGCTGCTCGCGGGCATGATCGTCATGGTCTTCGCGCCCAAGATCGCGGGCCTGATCGACGCGCTCGCGGATGCGCGCCGCCGGCGCAGCTACGGCGGTGGGCGGCGGCTCGCATTGAGCGGTGTCGCGGAATTCCTCCACGGCATGCTGCTCGCGCCGATCATGGCGATCGCCGAGGCCTTGTTCATTCTGGGGCTCCTGCGCGGGAAGGGGCTCACCTGGCAGGTCCAGCGCAGGCAGGGCTTTGCGGTGACCTGGGCCGAGTCGATCGCGCGGTTCTGGCCGCAGACCCTGATCGGCGTGGCGACGCTGACGGCGTTCTGGCTCCATGCTCCGCAGATGCTGCCCTGGATCATCCCGGTGGCGATCGGCCCGGTGCTCGCGATTCTCTTCTGCCGCTTCGGAACGAGCCCCGCGCTCGGGCGGATGATGGCGCGCAGGCGCTTTGCCGCGATCCCGGAAGACATCACCGCACCGCCCGTCGTGGCGCGCGCCATGCGCATCGCGACCATCGCCGACCGCACCGCGCGGATCCGTGCTGCGAGCCCGGCATTCGCGCCTCTGGCACAGCCTGCCGGGGAGTGAGGCGCTTCAGAAGGATGCGGGCATCGCGGCGGGGGCGGCGGTCGCCTCCGGCTCCGTCGCGAACATCCGCGCCGGATCCCAGTTGCGCAGGAGCCAGGGAATCCGCGAGCCGACCATCGGCTTGGCGAAATGGAACCCTTGGGCGCGATCGCATCCCATCAGGCGAAGGCGCTGGGCCTGCTCCGCAGTCTCGACACCTTCCGCCGTGACGATCATGCCGAGGCTGCGCCCCAGCCCGATCACCGCCGCGACGATCGCGGCATCGTCCGTATCGGTGACGAGGTCGCGCACGAAGCTGCGGTCGATCTTGATGTGGTGGACCGGGAACTGCTTGAGATGCGTCAGCGAGGCGAAGCCGGTTCCGAAATCGTCGAGCGCGATCGTGACACCGGCATCGTCGAAACCTCGCAGAGTCTCGGCGACGAGTTCGGCGCTACGGCCGAGGAGAACGGTCTCCGTCACCTCGATCTCCAGCCAGTTCGGACTGATGCGATGGTCGCGGAACCTGTCGGTCAGCCGCGCGGCCAGTTGCGCATCGGCAAACTCCGCGCTGGACAGGTTTATCGCGACGCGACCGAAGGGAAGCGAGGCGTCGCGCCATGCCGACATATCCCTGGCGATGTGATCGCGCACGGCGCTGCCGATCGCGATGGCACTGTCGGGATCGTCGAAGACCGCACCGAAATATCCCGGTGTCAGGACACCGCGTTCAGGATGGATCCAGCGGGCGAGCGCCTCGAACCCCACGATCTTGCCGCTGCGGAAGCAGATCTTGGGCTGATAGAACGGCACGAACTGGTCGGCGGCGATGGCGTCGGCGACTTCATGAACGATGCGGATGCGCTCTTCCATGCGCGCGCGGATCGCGGGCGTGTAGATATTCACCCGGCTGCGCCCCTCGGCCTTCGCCTGATAGAGCGCCATATCCGCATCCTTCATCAGCTCGGCGGCGTCCGCGTGATGATCGGGGAACAGGGCGAGACCGGCGCTGGCGCGGGTCGACAATACCCGCGAAGCGCAATGGAACGGCGCGCGCATCCCGTGAACCAGCCGCTCCGCGAAAGCGTCGAGGCTCTCCCGGTCGTCGGCCGGAGTGAGGATCAGCGCGAATTCGTCTCCCCCGATCCGGGCGATCTCGGCATTCTCGCCCGCAATGGCCTGGAGGCGGCGGGCGGCTTCGCAGAGCAGTTCGTCGCCCGCATCGTGGCCGAGCGTGTCGTTGACGTCCTTGAACTCGTCGAGATCGACGAGAACGAGCGCCACGCTGCTCCCGTCGCACCGGGCCTGTGCGAGAATGTTCTCGAACCGGGCCTGAAAAAGCGTGCGGTTGGGCAACCCGGTCAGCGCGTCGTGATTGGCCGTCTGCCAGATTTCCTCTTCCGCGAGTTTGCGGTCGGTGATGTCGAAGGTGATGCCGATCGCCCGCTCCGGGGTGACCTTGACCGCGCGGATGCCGAGCCAGATCCGGCGGCCGTCGGGCGTGGTGTAGCGCACCTCGACCGTCTCGGACTGGCCGGTCTCGAAACCGTCGAACAGCGTCGTGACCTTGTGTAGGTCGTCGGGATGCACCCGTGAGCGGAAATCGTTCGTGTCACTGCATCCGAGGCCGAGCAGATCCTGCGCATTGTCCGATCGGGTCACGAAATTGCAGTCGAGATCACGCTCCCAGGCCACCATGCGTCCGGCCTGGAGGGCGAGCCGCAGGCGGGTCTCGCTCGCCCGAAGGGCCGTCTGGGCGCGCTGGCGCTCGCTGATGTCCTGGATCGCCCCGACGAGACGGATCGCGACGCCGTTCTCGTCGCGCTGAGCGAAGGAGCGGTCGAACACCGTTGCGATGCTGCCGTCGGCCCTGATCACGCGGTATTCGCAATCCCAGCGCGCTTCCTCGCCGGCGATGAAGCCAGAGAACTGGTTTCTGATGCGCAGCCGGTCGTCGGGATGGATCTGCTCACGCCACCAGTCGAGGGTGGAGCGGCCCTGGGCCGGGGCCTGTCCGAGCAGGGTCTCGATCGCCTCGCCCCAGACCATCTCGTCCGTCGCGAGATCGAGATCCCAGATCACGTCGCTGGTGGCGCGCGCGGCCAGCCGGTAGCGCTCTTCGCTCTCCGTGAGGGCCTTGCGCGACATCACTCGCTCGTGAATATCGGTGACGGCGCCGATCCACTCCCGGATCGTACCGTCCTCGTTGCGCACCGGATTGGCGCGCACGTTCGTCCAGCGATATTCACCGCTCTTGGTCAATTTTCGTTCGACGACGTCGAGTGGCGTTCCCGTCGCGAGTGCGGTCTCCCAGGCCTCGGCGGATGCTTCGAGGTCGTCGGGATGAATGATGCTGCGCCACGCCGTGGGCTCGAGTTCGTATTCGGCGATGCTGCTCGAATAGGCGACCTTGGGGAATTCGCCGCGCGGGCCGGACGCCCAGACCATGGCCGTGCTCGCCTCGACGAGAGCGCGGTAGCGCTCCTCGCTTTCGCGCACGCGCTGGTCGGCGAGCTTCTGCTCGTGAATATCGGTCGCGGTGCCGACCCATTCCCGCACGCGCCCCGCTTCGTCGAGCATGGGAATCGCGCGGGCGAAGACCCATCGGTAGCTGCCATCGCGAACGCGCAGGCGGTATTCGTTGCAGCGCATTTCCGCGCGCCCGGATGCGGAGGCGATGCGCGCACGTACGGCTTCCCGGTCCTCGGGATGCACAGCGTCGAGCCAGCCTTCACCGAGATAGGCGTCCTCGCTCTGCCCGGTCAGCACGTCCCAGCCGATGCTGTGGAATATCTTCCCGTCCGGTGCCGCGCGCCACAGGACGGCGGCGCCGGCTTCGGTGAGGGCCCGGTAGCGCGCCTCGCTGTCGGCGAGTGCGAGATCGGCCCGCTTGCCGTCGTCGATATCGGTCGAACTGCCGAACCATCCGCTGATGCGCCCGGCTTCGTCGCGCTCGGGCAGCGCGCGGCTGAGAACCCAGCGATAGCCGCCCTCGCGATGATCGATACGGTGTTCGACCTCGTAGGGTTTGCCCGAGGCGATGCTCTCGCGCCAGGCGGCGTCCGTGCGCTCACGGTCTTCCGGGTGGAGGGCCGATCGCCAGAGCGACCCGATGGAATCGCCGTCCTCGATGCCGATCGCCTCCATGAAGCGACGGTTGGCGTAGTCCAGCCGGCCTCGGGCGTCGGCGGACCAGACCATCTGGGGAATGCGGTCGGCGAGGTTGCGGAAGCGGTCCTCGCGGGCCTTGGCCTCGACATGCTTGTGACGCAGATCGACGAGGCGCATCACCGATTGGGCGAGGGCGCGCAGGGCGCGCTCCTGGAGCGGTGTCAGGCCTTCCGGTCGCGGTTCGAGGTCGAGCACGCAGACCGTCCCGAGCGGAAGCCCCGAATCGGTGCGCAGGACCGCGCCGGCGTAGAAACGCAGGTAAGGCTCGCCGCTCACCAGCGGGTTGTCGCGAAACAGCAGCGATTCGCGGGTATCGGGCACGATGTAGAGATCGGATTCGAGAAGCGCGTGGCTGCAGATCGAGATGTCGCGGGACGTGCCCGCCATATCCATTCCGTAGGTGGCCTTGAACCATTGCCGGTCCGAATCGACGAAATTCACCACCGCATAGGGTGCGCCGCAGATCTCGGCGGCAAGGCGTGCGATGTCGTCGAATTCCGGCTCTCGCGGCGTGTCGAGAATGCCGCATTGGTGCAAGGCCTGAAGACGGGCGGATTCCGTCCAGTCCCGGTCTTTGTCCCTGCAGGTGTCCAAATGCATGCCCCGCAACTCCGAGGGTAGAAACCGAACGCACTACCCCGCCAAACTGCGTCAGACTCATCAAGAAACCGTTTATCTTCCCGATAATTTTGCACCGCGATGACGATTGCCGGCTGGAACTATACCGGTACCCGTCGACTCTGTACGGTAGCGCACTGCGCGGTCGCAGGAAGGCGGGCCACGTCGTTACTATCGACGTCGCGCCGCCCCGACATGATCGCCGGTGAACGCGAACGGGGCGCGATGCCGTCGCACCGCGCCCCGTCTAAGATCGTTCTCGCGCAATCGCGCGACCGCCGGCGCGCCTCAGCGCTTGCGGAAATGCAGGATACCCCAGGCCATGTAGCCGCTATCGGCGGCCTTCACCCAGTTGTCGAGCCCCTGCAGCATCCGGTCGAGGAAGGCTTTCGAGGAAATCGCCGCGACGTGATCGTAATTGCTGCGGAGATCCTCGCCCACGCGGAAGTAATGCGTGCGCAGGTTCGCCGTCAGATCGACGAATTCCACCACCTCGAAGCCGAGCTTCTCGGCGATGTCGCGGTAATAGCCGGGCGAGCCGAGATTCTCCAGGTGGATCCGGTCATAGACCGGCTGCAGCACGCCCTCGGGCACGTCGTCGGCCTGCATCGGATCGGTGATGATCATCTGCCCGCCGGGTCTGAGCACGCGATGGGCCTCCGCGAAGACCTGTTCGCGGTTACGGGCGTGCAGGATCGAATCCTGCGACCACACCACGTCGTAGGTCCCCGGAGGAGAGGGGATCTTGTCGAAGGAGCCGTGCGACACACGGATCAGCTCCGCGAGCCCCTGCCGGCGGTTGAGGAAGCGGTTGGTGTCGTTCTGCGCTTCCGAGATGTTGAGGCAATCGACCGAGCAGCCGAATTCGCGCGCGAGATGACGCGCCGAGCCGCCATAGCCGGCACCGAGATCGATGACGCGCTTGTTCTCGTCGAGATCGCCCAGCATGCCGGCCATCTTGCGCACGGTCCGCGCCGAGGCCTCCTTGATCTCGGAGGTCTCTTCGTAGAGCCCGATATGGATGTCCTCGCCACCCCAGATATTGTAGTAGAAGTTGTCCGCATCGGCGCTGTCGTAATACTGCTCGGTGATCTGCTCGACGTCGCTTTCGGCTTCGTCGGCGGCATTGCCGCCACCGGGGCCTTGCAGATAAGCCTTCTCGACGACATGGACGAGGAAGTCCGGCTCGCCGTCATCGTAGGATTCCTGGAAGTCGCCATAGGTGCGGATCCGCTGGAAACCCGCTTCCTTGAGGAGCTTGTGCATGTAGTTCTTGCGCAGCGGGAACATGTTGAGCGTGTAGGAGCTCTTGTCCGGGAAGGTATATTTGAACCGCGCGAGGCCGTCATCGAGATGCTCGGGCTCGGCGGTGACCTGATCGCCGCAATAATAGAACTTGTGCTTCGTCGAGAAGCCGTGATCGAGCATGGCGTCGTAGTTGCGCTGATCGATGATCAGGATGCCGTCATGCTTGAGGGCGGCGTAGAATTCCGCAAGGGCACGGCGGCGGTCACGCTCGTCGTGCAGATGGGTGAAGGAATTGCCCAGGCAGATAATGGCGTCGTACTTGCCCTGGATGTCACGGTTGAGCCAGCGCCAGTCGGCCTGGACCGTCTTCAGGATGATCTGCCGCTCCTTGCCGTTCTCGAAGGCTTTCGCGAGCATCGCGGCGCTGCCGTCGACGGTGGTGACGTCGAAACCGGCCTGGATCAGGCGCACGGAGTGGAAGCCGGTGCCGGCGGCGACGTCGAGCACCTTGTGCTTGCCGCGCGCGCGCAGGATGTCGATGAAGAAGTCTCCCTCGCTCGCGGCGCGACCGTCCCAATCGATCAGTTCGTCCCATTTCTCGGCGAATGTCTTGATGTATTCCGAACGATAATGCCCGGTCTCGCGTACCTTCAGCGGGTCCTTGCCGTATTGCTGCTCTTCGGCAACGAGATCGACATTACCCTGAGGGTTGGCGTTGCTGGTCATACTCTGTTCCTCGTTTTGACCACGGCACCGCGCCACGAGCGCGCATGCAGCGTCTGACGATAAGGCGCGCCGTCACTTCCTGAGAGGAAGCCGGCACGAAATCCGGATTGCGGACGAAGGTCCGCGCGAATCGCTGAAGCCCCCGCGCTCGCTACCCATATCGGCAATCAGGCGAGCAGCACCGCGTCGGTGCATGCGGAGGCACACTCCCGTAAGATAAGGAGTGAAGTCTCGCCACGGTGCGCAGGGCATCCGCGACATATCCAACCTAACCGCAAAATAATCGAAAGCTAGGCTATCAATACAGCTTTATATGCGTTATACGGGGCGGCTGATTTCGCAAGCGGATCAGCTTGTGGATCACTATGTGGCTCGCCTCGTGGTTTACGCAAGGACATTGCGCAGCAGCGATCGCGCCGCGGTTCATCACTTGCGCACAGCACGAAATCGATCCCGCCCGGATGCGGGTTGATGCCGATTCGGCGCCGCGTTCACGCATTGGTCCTCGCACAGGCGTGTGTGGCTTTACGCCTTTGGTACTCGCGCTTTCGCCTGTTAGTCTGATCCAAAATCGGCCCGTGCGGATGCGTCGTCGCAAGAACGTTTCGCGCATCGCGGCGAGGCCGGGCGGGTTTCCTTTTCCGGAGGACGAGACATGGCAGGTTCCAGCGCATTGCGCGCCGCAAACGACATCCAGCAGCCCAACGATCTCGATTCGTGGTGGCTGCCGTTCACGGCGAACAAGTCGTTCAAGAGCAATCCGCGCATGGTCTCGCGGGCCAAGGACATGTATTACTACACCCCCGACGGCAAGCCGATCATGGACGGCACCTCGGGCCTGTGGTGCTGCAATGCCGGCCATAACCGCGACGAGATCGTCTCCGCCATCCAGAATCAGGCCAAGGAGCTCGATTTCGCACCGGGTTTCCAGTACGGCCACCCGCTCGCCTTCACGGCGGCCTCGCGCATCGCGCAACTCGCGCCTGCGGATCTCGATCACGTCTTCTTCTGCAATTCCGGCTCAGAGGCCGCCGATACGGCGCTCAAGATCGCGCTGGCCTACTGGAACGTGAAGGGCAAGGGGCAGAAGACGCGGCTGGTCGGGCGCGAGCGCGGCTATCACGGGGTCGGCTTCGGCGGCATCACCGTCGGCGGCATCGTCAATAACCGCAAATTCTTCGGCTCGCTCCTCGCCGGCGCCGACCACATGCCGCATACCTATGATCGCGAGCATCAGGCCTTCTCGAAGGGCGAACCGGAATGGGGCGCCCATCTCGCCGATGATCTCGAACGCATCGTCGCCCTGCACGACGCCTCGACCATCGCTGCGGTGATCGTCGAGCCGATGGCCGGATCGACCGGCGTGCTGCCCCCGCCCAAGGGCTATCTGAAGCGCCTGCGCGAGATCTGCGACAAGCACGACATCCTGCTCGTCTTCGACGAGGTGATCACCGGTTTCGGCCGTCTCGGCTATGCCTTCGCCGCCGAGCGCTACGGCGTCGTGCCCGACATGATCACCTTCGCCAAGGCGGTGAATTCCGGCACCGTGCCGATGGGCGGCGTGATCTGCCGCAAGCATGTCTACGACGCCTTCATGAACGGGCCCGACAACGTCGTCGAACTGTTCCACGGCTATACCTATTCCGGGCATCCACTGGCCTGTGCGGCGGCGATCGCGACCCTCGACGTCTATCAGCGCGAGAACCTGTTCGAGCGCACGCGCCAGCTCGAGGATCGCTGGGCGGATGCGATGATGTCGCTCAAGGGCCTGCCCAACGTGGTCGATATCCGCACGCTCGGCCTCGTCGGCGCCGTCGATCTCGCGCCGAACGCCCAGGGACCCGGCAAGCGCGGTTACGCGGCGATCGAGAAGGGCTTCCACGATTACGGGCTGATGCTGCGCACGGCTTTCGACACCATCGCCGTGGCGCCGCCGCTGATCGCGGAAGACAAGCATATCGACGAGATCATCGACAAGCTCGGGCGTCTGATCCGCGACGTCGCCTGATCTTGCCCGTTCGAGCTTGCTCATCGAGGCCTGCTCATCCTCGGCCCGCCCGGGGATGACAGGCTGCGATCGCGCCTGTATCACGGATTCCGATTGAAACCGGGCAGGGTGGCCGGCGTGATGGTGGGCAGATGACGGCAGCAGAATTCAAGGCGGCGCCGGAAATCGCGACCGGCATGGTCCTCGCCGCCGGCCTGGGCACGCGCATGCGCCCGATCACCGATACCCTGCCCAAACCCCTCGTGCGCGTGGCCGGGCGCACCATGCTCGATCATGCCCTCGACCGGCTCGCCGAGGCGGGGATCGCCCGCGCGGTCGTCAACGTGCATCACCTCGCCGACCAGATCGAGGCGCATATCGCGGCCCGCGACGGCGCGCCTGAGATTACCGTATCCGACGAGCGCGACGCGCTGCTCGAGACCGGCGGCGGCATCCGCCGGGCGTTGCCGCTTCTGGGTGAGGCGCCGTTTCTCGCCATGAATGCGGATACGCTCTGGATCGAGCGCGAGCGCGCCAATCTGCGGCGGCTGACCGAGGCGTATGATCCCGCATCCATGGACATTCTGCTTCTGCTCGCCCCCGTCGATACGGCGGTGGGCTATGACGGGCGCGGCGATTTCTTGATGGATGCGCAAGGGCCGGAGAAGCCCGGTCGGTTGACCCGGCGCGGCGCGCAGCCGAGCGCGCCTTTCGTCTATGCCGGGGCGGGGATCTTCCATGCCGAGCTGTTCGCCGATACGCCGGAAGGCGCGTTCTCGCTCAACCTGCTCTTCGACCGCGCCATCGCCGCCGGGCGGCTCCATGGCCTGCGCCTCGATGGCGCATGGCTGCATGTGGGTACGCCCGACGCCATCGCCGAGGCGGAGGCGCATATCGCGCTGGCGCGCTGATCGCGTCTCACTGCGTCGCGAATTGCGAGCGCTGGGCCCAGCCGGTCATGCGCTTCTCGACGAGGGCCGTGGCGGCATACATGATCACGCCGAGCACCGCGAGGGCGATCAGCGCGGCCCACAGAAGCGGCACGTTGAAATCGGCGCTCGCCCGGGCCATCAGATTGCCGACGCCGACATTCGAGGCGTTGTACTCGGCGATCACCGAGCCGACATAGGCCAGCGTGATCGCGACCTTGAGCGAGCCGAAGAAATACGGCATCGCGCGCGGTATCCCGACCTTGACGATGATGTCGCGCTTGGAGGCGCCCAGCGCGCGCAGCACGTCCTCGGTCTCCGGCTCGATGGTGGCGAGGCCGGTGGCCACGTTCACCACGATGGGGAAGAACGAGATCAGGAAGGCCGTGAGCACCGGCGGCTGCCAGCCCACGCCGAACCAGATCACGAGGATCGGCACCACGGCGACCTTGGGAATGGCGTTGAATCCCACCAGCAGCGGATAGGTCCCCGCATGCACGATGCGCGAGGCGCCGA
Source organism: Salinarimonadaceae bacterium (assembly GCA_050485405.1). Taxonomy (GTDB): domain Bacteria; phylum Pseudomonadota; class Alphaproteobacteria; order Rhizobiales; family Beijerinckiaceae; genus Saliniramus. The sequence goes on along the minus strand of JBJHBI010000004.1, from coordinate 48,294 downwards.
GCGCCATGCCGAGCAGCAGGCCGAACACCACGGCGAGACCGAAACCGGCGAGCGTCATCCAGGCCGTGTGCAGCGAATGGCGCAGGAGCTGGCCCTGATACTGGTAGATCGCCTCGGCGATCACCGTCGGCGCGGGCAGGACGAAGCTCGAAATCCCGAAGGCCCGGACGATGATCTCCCAGATCACGAAGAAGCCCAGAGTGAAGACCCAGGGCGCGAGGATGAGTGCGGTACGTGTGCGTCTGGCGGCCATGATCCGCTCTCTCCCGATCAGGCCGCCTCGCGCGCGGTGGCGATATGGCCGCGCAGCTCGTGGACGATGTCGATGAATTTCTGGGTATAGGTGACCTCGATATCGCGCGGGCGCGGCAGATCGATCACCCGCTCGGCGATGATCCGCCCCGGACGCGCGCTCATGCAGAAGACGCGATCGGCGAGGAACACCGCCTCGCGCAGATCATGGGTGACGAGGATCACGGTGAAGCGCTTGGCCGCGTGCAGGTCGCGGATGATGCCCCAGAGCTCCTCGCGGGTGAAGGCGTCGAGGGCACCGAAGGGCTCGTCGAGCATCAGGAGTTTGGGCTCGTGGATCAGCGAGCGGCAAAGCGAGGCGCGTTGCTGCATGCCGCCGGAGAGCTGCCAGGGATATTTCGATCCCTGTCCGGCGAGCCCGACCTGGGCGAGCAGCGCCTCGGCGCGCGCCTCGTATTCCTTGCGGTGGCTGCGCAGGCGCCGACGATGGGGCTGCACGATCTCCAGCGGCAGGAGCAGGTTCTTCAAGGTGGTGCGCCAGGGCAGCATGACCGGGTTCTGGAAGGCCATGCCGGCGAGCTTGACGGGCGCGGTCACTTCCTTGCCGTCGACGATGATCGTTCCCTTGGCGGGAAACTGCAGCCCGGTGGCGAGCTTCATCACGGTCGACTTGCCGCAGCCGGAAGGGCCCACGATCGCGGCGAACTCGCCTTCCTGGACCTTGATGGTCATTCCCTCGACGGCGGGCTGGCCGTCCTCGGAGCCGGCATAGACATGGGTGACGTCATGGATGTCGACGAAAGCTGTCAAGACATGGGCTCCGGTCAGGGATGTCCGGGCGGGTTGCCCGAAGGGAAGGCGCGGCCGAAAGAGTGAGGCGCCCCGGCACCGCTTCGTACCGTGCCGGGGCGGGAGATATCAGTCGAACATGCGGTCTTCGACCGGCGGCAGGAATTCGTTGGTGAAGACGTCTTCCAGCTCGGGGCGGTTCGAGAACTCGAAGGTCAGGCCGATCTGGTCCATCGCCACGGCGAAACGCTCCGGATCGACGTCACCGAAGCCGTTCTCGCGCACTTCGTCGGTGATGAGGTTGTTCTCGATCGTCATCACCAGGCGGTCGCGCTCCGTGTCGCGGCGGGCCACGTCGTTATACTGGACCACGTAACCGGCGCCCGCATCGGGATCGTCGATCACCGCACGCAGGCCGCGGATGAAGGCGCGCAGGAAGCCCTCGATCGCCTCGGGATTCTCTTCCATCAGCTCGGGGCTCGCCATGATGACGTTGCCGTAGAGTTCGACGCCGTAATCGCCCATGTTGAGCACCACGATATCGTCCATCGGCACGCCGCGCGCGGCGAGGTTGATGGCGGAGGACATGGCGAAGCCGAACACGGCATCGACCTCACCCTGGGCGAGCATCGGCTCGCGCACGGGGAAGCCGACATTCTCGAAGGTCATCTCCCATTCTTCCTCGTCGATCCCGTTGACCTCGCGGAAGATCGGCCATTGCGCGAAGGCGGCATCCGGGGCGGGAGCGCCGAATCGCTTGCCGCGCAGGCTCTCGACATCCTCGGTGATGCCGCGGCTCGCGCGACCCACGATGGCGAAGGCGGGGCGGTTATAGACCATCATCACCGCCTTGACGCCGACTTCCGGGTTCTGGTCGCGGAAGCGGATCAGCGAGTTGATGTCGCCGAAGCCCATATCGTAGGGGCCGGTGGCGACGCGCGGGATCGATTCCAGCGAACCGGCGCCGGTATCGATGGTCACGTCGAGGCCTTCCTCTGCGAAATAGCCACGCTCGATCGCGGCGAGGAAGGGAGCGGAGGGACCCTCGAAACGCCAGTCCAGCGTGAAGCGGATCGGCGTCTGCGCCTCGGCTGCGGTGGAGCCGGCCACGAGCGCTCCGATCCCGGCGGTCACCGCCAGACCGGCGGCGAAGGTGGAGAGCAGCAGGCGGCGGGTGAACGAACGCGTTGCGGGTACGGGCAGATTGGGCATCGTGACAGGCTCCTCGACGGCTTGATCCGGCTTCGTTTCAGGGGCTCCGGGCAGCGCAACCTGCGCAATCCGGAGCGTGGTTTCGACAGATGATGACGGCGGTTGCGGCTCGGGCATGACGGCAAAGCGAAAAAATCAAGGTGCTCGCGCACCTGCCTCTCCGGGTTGAGCCGGATGACCAGCCGTCTTGCCGGCACGCGCGGAGATCGCAGGAAAACGGTCACCCATTCCCGTGCGGAAATCCTCCGATCGTGCAGACATGCGGCATGATGCAGGCTTGACGATTGCAAAGCCAAATCGGTCTCAGGTCAAGCACGATGCCGCGAATCCTGACAATTACTTGGGCAGAAATCGCCTAGCCGTGCGGCAACTCGGCATCCGGCGCCCAAAAATGCGGCACGGCGATTCCGGGGCCACGGGGCGATCGCGGACAGGCGTTTTACCGTATTGCCAGAAGCGGCATTCGGGCGCACAAGTGCGATCCGGTTACCGGGCCCCTCTGGCGCGTGCATGATGCAGGCGTGATGTCGGAGCCGAGGCGCGCCGTTGCGCCTGGTCCCGGCCTTTGCGCCGGCAATCCGGTTCTTCCCATGATCGACTTTCTCTTTCTGACCTGGCTCGCCAAGCCGCTCTGGATGTGGATCGGCTTCATCACCATCGTGCTGGTGCTGCTCGCTTTCGATCTCGGCGTCCTGCACCGCCACGACCGCGCGCTCGGGCTGACCGAGAGCCTCGTGCTCTCCGCTTTCTACATCGCCGTGGCGATGGTCTTCGGCGGTGTGATCTGGTGGGCTTATGTCGGCGGCCTGATCACCACCAGCGACGGCACCCATGCGGGGATGGCGTTCTTCACCGGGTATTTTCTCGAGAAGATGCTCTCCGTCGACAATGTCTTCGTCATCTCGCTGATCTTCGGATATTTCGCCATCCCGCGAAAATACCAGTACCGCGCCCTGCTCTGGGGCATTCTCGCGGTGATCGTGCTGCGCGGATTGATGATCGGTTTCGGCGCCGCCCTCGTACAGCGATACGACTGGGTGCTGCTGCTCTTCGGCGCCTTCCTCGTCTTCACCGGCCTGCGCATGCTCTTCACCGAGGAGCGCGAGCCCGATATCGCACAGAACCCGGTCGTGCGCTTCATGAAGCGCCATATGCGCGTCTCGGACAGGCTGCACGGGGAGAAATTCTTCGTGCGCGAGCGCGATGCACGCTCGGGGCGGATGGTGATCGTCGCGACGCCGCTGTTCCTCGCGCTCGCGGTGATCAACGTGGCGGATCTGATCTTCGCCGTCGATTCGGTGCCCGCGATCTTCGCCATCACGACCGACACCTACATCGTCTACACGGCCAATATCATGGCGATTCTCGGCCTGCGGGCTCTGTATTTCGCGCTTGCGGCGATGGTCCACCGCTTCCATTATCTGCAATACGCGCTCGCGCTGGTGCTCGTCTTCATCGGTGCGAAAGTCTTCTGGACGCATGTCTACGGCAAGGTCGATCCCGCGATCTCGCTCGGCGTCACCCTCTCGATCCTCGCCGGAGGCGTGATCTTCTCGCTCTGGAAGACCACGCGGGAGGGACCATCGGCGCCGTGACGGAATCGCGCGATAACGATGCCGTGTCTCGACGAAACGCTTGCGCCCGTATAAGCGAAAACCTTGTCGCCGCCGCGGTTTTGCGGCCCTATTCTGGTGCAACGAGGTGATTCATGGCCGATGATCAGGCGACCCGGGCGGCGATGCCGGCGGCGCGACAGGCGCCCGACGGGGGCGAGGCGGTGCCGGCAAAGCCGGAGAAGAAGCGCGAGATCAGAACGGATCTGTGCGTCATCGGCGCCGGTTCGGGTGGTTTGTCCGTCGCGGCGATCGCGGCTTCCTTCGGTGTGCCTGTCGTCCTGATCGAAGCCGGCACGATGGGCGGCGATTGCCTGAATACCGGTTGCGTGCCCTCCAAGGCGCTGATCGCGGCGGGCGAACGCGCCCATGCCATGCGCGAGGCCGCCGCCTTCGGCATCACCGCGACCGAGCCGCAGGTGGATTACGCCGCCTTGCGCGATCATGTCCGCGGGGTCATTGCCGGGATCGCGCCGGTGGATTCGCAGGAGCGTTTCGAGGCGATGGGCGTCACCGTCCTGCGCGCCCATGCGCGCTTCACGGGGCGTGACCGGGTCGAGGCGGGCGATGCGGTGATCCGGGCGCGGCGTTTCGTCGTCGCCACCGGCGCGCGCCCCGCCATTCCCCCGATCCCCGGCCTCGCCGAGACGCCTCACCACACCAACGAAACGATCTTCGATCTCGCGGAAAAGCCGGACCACCTGATCGTGATCGGCGGAGGGCCGATCGGGCTCGAACTCGCCCAGGCCCATGCCCGGCTCGGAGCGAAGGTCAGCGTGGTGGAGGCGCAGGACATCCTCGCCCGTGAGGATCGCGAACTCGCCGAAGTGGTCGAGGCGCAACTGCGCCGAGAGGGCATCGCCTTCCATCCACGCTCGAAGATCACGGCGGTGTCGGGCGAGGCGGGGGCGATACGGATCACGCTTGCAGGTGCGGAGGAAGGTGGCGAGGCCGTCATCGAAGGCACGCATCTCCTCGTCGCAGCGGGGCGCAGACCCGTGCTCGACGATCTCGGCCTCGATGCAGCCGGCATCCGCCACGAGGCCACCGGCATCATCGTCGACAAGGGTTTGCGAACCTCGAACCGGCGCGTCTATGCCATCGGCGATTGCGCCGGCGGTGCGACCGGCGGCTATCACTTCACCCATGCGGCGAACCAGCATGCCGGGCTCGTCATCCGCTCCGCGCTTTTCCGTTTGCGCGTGAAGCTCGACAACGCCATCATCCCGCGTGTGACCTATACCGATCCGGAACTCGCCGCAGTCGGGAGTAGCGAGGAGGCGGCCAGCAAGGCGCATAAGGGGCGCATCCGCGTCCTGCGCTTTCCCGTAGGTGAGAATGATCGGGCGCGCGCCGAGCGTCGCGAGGCGGGACACGTCAAGGTGATCACCGATCGCAAGGGGATCGTGCTCGGCGCCGCGATCGCCGCTCCCATGGCTGGGGAACTGATCGGTCTGTGGACGCTTGCCGTGGCGAAGAAGATGAAAGTGCAGGATATCGCGGGAATGGTGATGGCCTATCCGACATTCTCGGAAATCTCGAAGCGCGCGGCGGTCGAATTCATCAAGCCGGCGGCGCGCAAGCCGGCCGTGCGCCGTCTGATCCGCTTCCTGCGACTCTTCGGCTAAGCGCATGGATGCGGGAGCGCCGGAAGAGAGTGTGAGGGCGCGCGGCGGAGTATCATCCGCGCCGGCGCCCCGTTTCGGCCTCTCGGCGCGGCTCCTGTGGCTCACCATCGCCTTCGTGATGATCGCGGAGATCTTGATCTACGTGCCCTCCGTGGCACAGTTCCAGCGCAACTGGCTGAACGATCGGCTCACCGCCGCGCAGATCGCCGCCCTCGTCCTCGATGCCGGCCCGGATGACGGGCTCTCGCGCGATCTGGAGGATGATCTCCTGCGCGGGGTGGGGGCGATGACGGTCGCAGTGCGCGGCGGCGGGACGCGCCGTCTGCTCGCGGTGGCCGATATGCCGCGCGAGGTCGGGCGGGTGGTCGATCTGCGCGAGCAGGGCCTCGTTGCCGGCATCACCTCGGCCTTCACCACCCTGATGCGCCCCTCCGATCAGCCGATGCGGGTGGTCGGGGCGGGAATGGACACGCCGCAGGGATTGCGTACGGCGCAGCCGGTCGATTTCGTCGAGATCGTCATCGACGAGGCGCCCCTGCGCGCGGCACTTCTCACCTTCTCGCGCAACATTCTGATCCTGTCGCTGATCATCTCGGTGATCACGGCCGGGCTCGTCTATCTGGCGCTGCAATGGGTCATCGTGCGGCCCGTGCGCCGCCTCACCGACAACGTCGCGCATTTCGCAGCCGATCCCGAGGACCGGTCCCGCATCATCACGCCCTCGCAGCGCCGCGACGAGATCGGCGTGGCCGAGCGGGCGCTGGAGCGGATGGAGCGGGCTCTCGAGCGGGCGCTCGCGCGCAAGAAGCGCCTCGCGGAACTCGGGCTCGGCGTCTCGCGGATCAATCACGAGCTGCGCAACATGCTCACCGCCGCACAGCTTCTCTCCGACAGGATGGCGAGCGCCTCGGATCCGCTGGTGCAGAAATTCGCCCCGCGCCTCGTCGACACGCTCCAGCGCGCCATCGATTTCAGCGAGGCGACCCTCGCCTTCGGCAAGGCCGAGGAGCCCGAGCCGCGCCCCGTCGCCTTCGCCTTGGCTCCGGTCATCGCGGAGCTTTCCGATCTGCCCGGGATCGTTGCGGGCGACGGCGCGCCGGACTTGCCGTCATCGGATTCGCCTGCTCCCGATGCCGCGCGTGACGATGCGCGTGACGGTGCGCGCCACGGTGCGGCTGGCCCGGTGCGGCTCGTTCTCGATATTCCCGACGATTTGCGGCTCGTCGCCGATCGTGAGCAGGCGGCACGGATCTTCGTCAATATCGCGCGCAATGCCGTCGAGGCGATGCACAAGACCCCGCCGCAGGCGCGCCGTCTCATGGTGAGGGCGCGTCGTATCGCGGGAGCTGACGGGCCTGCGGTCGAGATACGCTTTACCGATACCGGCCCCGGCCTGCCGCCGCGCGCGCGCCAGAACCTGTTTCGCCCGTTCGAGGGTTCGGGCCGCTCCGGCGGAACCGGCCTCGGCCTCGCCATCTGCGCCGAGATCATGCGCCTGCACGGCGGCACCATCGATCTGGAGGAGCCGGTCGCGGGAGAGATGGAGGACGCGCCCGACGGCGCCGGACCGGGCACACGCTTCGTTCTGGTCTTCCCCCAGCCCGAATGATGCCGCAGCCGAACTGACGCCTAAGCCGATGTGGCAGCCGCCGGGTCGCCCCGGAAAACTTTCACCCCCGATTCCGCAAAAAGGGGCTTGCCAACCCCCCCCGAAAGGTTCTATCCACCGCCCACCGACGCGGTCACCCGCGCCGCGGCAAGCGCCCGTAGCTCAGCTGGATAGAGCACCAGACTACGAATCTGGGGGTCAGAGGTTCGAATCCTTTCGGGCGCGCCATTTTTTGAAATCCTTGTGTAAGACAATTTTGCCATGTCTGCGGCTTGAATGGTCGCGAGACAAGTAACATCTCATTCGACGCGGCAACACATACTCACAGCATGTAACACTATGGCACCCACCAAAAGGTGTGGCGCGCCGACGATAATGGGCAGGCCATGCAAACCGAACGCATTAACACCCGCTGACAGCTTCGTATCGGCTGTTCCAATCGGAAAAAACCGCGGCGTCTAGACTCCTGCATCATGGACCTTCCTGCTGAAATGCGGGGCGTAGTCTCCGCATTGAGGGCTTCCTCGGCAAAGCGGCGCACCAGGTAATTTTGTTTCTAGCCTGGCTACCAGTTATCAATTGAAAGCTTCCAATGTAAAATCAAACATCACGGCAATATAGATCGATCCTGGATAGAAAATCCCCGCCACAGAAGATCGTATTCGTCGCTGTATGGCGCACCGGGCTCAGGTCGTTGCCGGGTTCGTCGTTCGGATTCACGTCGAAGCGCGGAAAGTTCGAGGATGAGATCTCAAGGCGGATGCGGTGGCCGATTTCGAAGCGATTGGCCGTGGGGTAGAGCCTGATCTCGATCGGTACGACCGCGCCGGGCTCGAGCGAGACGAGCTTGTCGAAGCCTTCCCTGTAGCAGCTGCGCAGGATCCCGTCGCAGAGGTTCATCGCATAGCCGTGCGGGTAATCCGGATTCGGCGGGTAGAGGTCGACGAGCTTCGCGGTGAAATCCGTCGTCGGGCGGTTCGATGATACGAATAATCTGACGCGGACGTCTCCGGCGACTTCGACCGCGCGTTCCAGCGGCGGGGTCTCGAAGACGAGGACGTCGGGGCGGCTCGCGAGCGGCATGCCCGGACGCGACGCGCCGAACAGATCGGCGGTCTCACGCTGGTCGAAAGCTCCGCCGACCATGAGGGGTGCCCCCGAGGTGATCGGACCGCCGATCGTCGGCACCGGATTTTCCGGATCGAAGCGAAAGCGGCAGCTGCCGCCAGCAGAGGGGGCGCGCGGAAGCAGCGAGCCGTCGGGCGACAGGAAAAGTTCTCGCCTGCGCGTGTCTTCCGGCGGCCATGTCTGCGCGCTGCGCCACTGCCCGCCATGGAACATCCGCCCGTCACGGGTCCTGCGTCCGTCGCCGCCGCCCATGAGGAAGTAGCGCACGCGCGGTGAGTCATTCTGCACGTGGCTCATCATATGGCGGCGAAAAGTGTCGATCCGGAACGTCACGTAGTCCTGTCCCGTGGCGGATTCGAAAGTGGCGTCGGCGCCGAATTCGACATCGCCCGCATGGGTGCGGGAGCGGTTTCCGTGTGTCCACGGCCCCAGTATCAGGCTGGCATCGTGCCGCGCGTCGCGCAGACCGGCGAAGTTCTCGACGGCGGTTACGGCATAGGGGTCGTACCAGCCGGAAATGTGGACGCTCGGAACCGGGCGCATCCGGCCGTACCAGCCGGCGGCGTAGAGCGCGGGAATGCGCCAGTACTCGTCGAAGACACCCTGCTCCCATTGCTCGAAGAGGAAGTCCTCGTATTCGGGGGTGAGCGACAGTGGCGTATGCCCGCGCTTCCAGGGCAGGCATGCCATCCAGTCCTCGATGCGGGTCGCGTCGAAAGCGGCCCGAACGACCGGATCGGTCCTGGCCGCGAGGGAGCGCGCCGCATGCCGGAAGGCCCAGGTGACCTGCTTCAGTTCCAGCGCGCCGCCGAACCTGATCCCGCCCTGGTACGCGTTCGAGAATCCCCCGCAATCGCAGATCATGGCGGCGAGCGCCGGCGGATTGAGGCAGGCTGCCGCCATCTGGGTGTGGGCGGAATAGGACAGCCCCATCGTTCCGACCTGTCCGTCGCACCAATCCTGCGCGGCGATCCAGGCGATGGTATCGAAACCGTCCTCGGCCTCGTCGCGATACTTAGTAAACTTGCCTTCGGATGCGTAGCGCCCGCGGCAATCCTGGAAAACGACTGCGAATCCGGCCGCCGTGAAGAAGCGTGCCAGTTCCTCACGGCCGAACACCTCGGGATGCTCGACCGTGTATTCGTTGGCGCGTGCGGCGCGCTTGTCGTAGGGGGTGCGTTCGAGCAGCGTGGGCCATGGCCCTTCGCCTGCATCTTCCGGCAGATAGACGTCCGTCGCCAGCCTTACGCCGTCGCGCATGGGCACCATGATGTCGTGCATGGCGGTTGCTCGTCGTTTCGGGCTGGCAACGGACATCGGACTTACCGCAGGCTCAGATTGGTGATGAGCGAGCGGCCATCCGGGCTCGGGGTGAATTCGAGTTCACCGCGAACGGCCCAGTTGTTGCCCTCCCAGTAGAGCGGCACCAGTGCGACTTCCTCGGCGGCGATCCGTGCCGCCTCCTGGAGTGCCGCTTCGCGCTCGTCATCCTCGAAGGCCTCGAATGCCTCGGCGAGCGCGGCGTCGAAGGCCTCGCTGGAATAGCGGAAGCGGTTGTTGGAGCCCCATCCGCGATCGGGATCGTAGGTGCCCAGAACATTGCGCAGCGCGAGCGAGCTCTCGCCGGTGGTGATGCCGAAGGCCACCATGAAGGCGGAGAATTCGCGATCCGTGGCACGCCCGAAATAGACGTTCGAGGGCACGTTCTCGACCTCGACCTCAAGGCCGAGCTGCGACCACATCTGACCGACGGCGAGGAGCACATCCGTGTCGTTGACGTAGCGTCCCGTCGGGCCGTGGATGGTCATCGACCAGCCCTCGCCGAACCCGGCTTCGTCCATCAGTTCACGCGCGCGCTCGATATCGTAGGGAATTTCCGGAATATCGGGATTGTGGCCGAAGATCCCGGCAGGTGCGAACTGGTTCGCGGGAGCGCCGGATCCGAACTGGATACGATCGATGATCGCATCCCGGTTAATTGCGAGGCTCAACGCCTCGCGCACGCGCTGATCCTGGAACGGGTTGCCGACTTCCGGATCGATCTGGACCGTCGTCTCCTCGAGCTGGTCGAGACCCATATAGACCATGCGGGCCGAGGGGGCCGACACGACGCTTACGGCATCCATGGCGGTCAGCCGTTCGAGGTCGTTGGGCGGTACGGCGTCGATGAAATCGACCTCGCCGGCCTGGAGCGAGGCGACCCGGCTCGCGTCGTTTTCGAGGAAGCGGATCGTCACCTGCTCCAGATCGGGGATGTCGCCCCAGTAATCGTCATTGCGCTCGACGACGAGGCGCTCGCCGGGGCTGAAGCTGACCTGCCGGAAGGGTCCGGTGCCGTTGGCCGCGGTGCCCCGGTCGAAATCCGCACTCTCGGCATCGCCGACATTCTGCGAGACGATGTAGATCGTCGAGAGATCGGTGATCAGGCCGGGGGCCGGGCTCGACGTGGTGATGACGAGGGTATGGTCGTCGACGGCCTCGGCGCTCTCGATCGCCGCGAGGCGCTGCGTGAAGGGCGCGGGGCTGTTGGGGACTTCCGGAATACGCTCGAAGGTGAAGACCACGTCCTGCGCCGTGAACGGGCTTCCATCATGGAAGGTGACGTCCTCGCGTAGCGTGAAGGTCCAGGTCAACCGGTCGTCGGACACCTCCCACTCCGTCGCCAGACCGGGCACGAAGGCGCCGTCGGCGTCGATATGGATCAGCCGGTCGTAGAGGATCGCCGCAAGCTGCTGGTTCTGGCCGGTGGTGGCGAAATGCGGGTCCATCGAACTCGGCGCCGCCGCGAGGCCGGCATTGATCGACTGGGCATGGGCAGTGCCCGCGATCAGGGCGAACATGGCCGTCGCCCCGAGGAATTGGGATAAGCGTGTCATGATACTGTCTCTCCCTGTTGGCTGACTGCCACCTTGTGACAGGCTACGGTGCGACCGGGCCCGATATTTCGCAGTCGAGGCCGATGGACGCGGCATTCCCCGTCTGCCAGGGGGCAGCGGGGGTGGAAATGGCACCCCGAGGGCGGGGCGAGCGGTGAAGGGATCTCACCCTTGATCGGGTGGTAGCGCCGCTTTCCCTTGGTCAGGCGGGGGACTTCGTCGAGCAGGGCGCGCGTATACGGGTGAAGCGGCTCGGAGAAGACGGCTTCCGTCGGTGCGGATTCGACGACGCGGCCCAGATACATGATCAGGACACGGTCGGCGATGTGCTCGACGACGCCGAGATCATGGCTGATGAACAGGTAGGCGAGACCCAGCTCCTCGCGCAGATCCATGAACAGGTTGAGGACCTGCGCCTGAATCGAGACGTCGAGAGCGCTGACGGCCTCGTCGGCGACGATGATCTCGGGATTGACCGCGAGTGCGCGCGCGATGGCGATACGCTGGCGCTGGCCGCCGGAGAACTGATGCGGGTATCGCGTGCGGAAAGCCGGATCGAGCCCGACCTTCCGAAGCAGCTCGGCGGCGAATTCATCCGCCTGACGCCGCGCGATCTGGCGATGAAACAGGGGGGCCTCGGTGACGATGCGGTCGATCCTGTGGCGCGGATTGAGCGACGACATCGGATCCTGAAAGACCATCTGGACCTTGAGCCGGAAGGCACGCTTGCCCGCCGCCGGTTCGCCCTTCCACCGGATTTCACCTTCGCTCGGCGCATGGATGCCGGCTGCGATCCGCCCCAGGGTGGACTTGCCGCAACCCGATTCACCCACGAGCCCGACGACCTCGCCCGGGGAGACGCCGAGGCTCACGTCGTCGACCGCATGGACCGTCTCGTCCGGGATATGCGCACCCAGCCGCTTCGCGAGGCGGATGACGAGATCCTGCGGCTTCGAGAAGCGCTTCGAGACGTTCGTGAGGGAGAGAAGCGGCGTCATTCCCCGGCCTCCATGAAGCGTGGCAAGGCGTCGGCGCGCCAGCAGCGGACATCGTCGCGCAGTTCCTGCTCGGCTTCGCAGCCCGCGGTGCGGAAAGCGCAACGCGGCGCGAAGCGGCATCCATCGGGACGATTCACTGCGGGCGGCGCACCTCCCGGGATCTGGGCGAGCCGCGTCCCCCGCGCATTGCGCGAGGGCACCGATCCGATCAGGCCGCGGGAATAGGGATGCCGGGGCGCTTCGATCAGATCGTCGGTCAATGCGTGTTCGACGATCTCGCCGGCATACATCACCGCCACCCGGTCGGCGAAGCCCGCCACCACCGACAGATCGTGCGTGATCCAGATCAGGCCCGTGCCGTCCTCCTCGACGAGGCGCTGCATGAGGTGGAGGATCTGGGCCTGGATGGTGACGTCGAGAGCGGTCGTCGGCTCGTCGGCGACGATGATCCTGGGGTTGTTGAGAAGGGCGATGGCGATCGCCACGCGCTGGCGCATGCCGCCGGAAAACTGATGCGGATAGGCTCTCATGCGCTCGTCAGGGCTTGGGATGCCCACGCGTCCGAGGCTGTCGCGGCACAGTTCCCAGGCACGCGCGCGCGGCATGTCGCGATGGGCGAGGACGGTCTCGATCATCTGGGCGTCGATGCGCATGACCGGATTGAGCGTCATCATCGGATCCTGGAAGATCATCGCGATCTGTGCGCCGCGCAGCTTGCGCATCTGCGCGGGCGGCAGGCCGACGAGCTCGCGTCCCTCGAGCTTGATGGAGCCCCCGACGATACGCCCGGGCGGCTCGATCAGTCCCATGATGGAAAGCCCGGTGACGGATTTCCCCGACCCGCTCTCACCGACGACGGCGAGGACCTCGCCGCGATCAACGCCGTAGCTCACACCATCGACCGCCTTCACGACGCCCGCAGAGGTGAAGAAATGCGTTTGCAGATTGTCCACGCGCAGCAAGGTCATGTGATGTTCCTCGGGTTGAGGACATCGCGTAACCGGTCTCCCACGAGATTGATCGCCACGATCAGCAGAAGCAGCGCAATACCGGGAAACAGGCTGATCCAGTACTGGCCGGAGAGCACGAACTGGAAGCCGTTCGAGATCAGCAGGCCGAGGCTCGGCTGCGTTGCGGGCAGGCCGACGCCGAGGAACGACAGCGTGGCTTCGAGTGCGATCGCGCTCGCGATCTCGACGGTGTAGAGCACCATCAACGGCGGCAGGCAGTTCGGCAACAGATGCCCGAACAGGATACGGCTGTGCGACAGATCGAGGCTGCGCGCCGCTTCCACATATTCCCGCTGCCGCTCCGACAGGGCCGTCGCGCGGGCCATGCGGGCGAAGGTCGCCCATTGCACGATGATCAGGGCGATGATGATCTTGTCGACGCCGCGCCCGAGCACGGCCAGCAGGATCAGCGCGACGAGGATCGGCGGGAAGGACAGGTGCAGATCGACGATCCGCATGATGATCGTATCCGTGCGCCCGCCGAAATAGGCCGCGATCAATCCCAGCGTCAGCCCGATGAACAAGGCCGATGTGCAGGCGATCAGCCCGACGCCCAGCGAGATCCGCAGGCCGTAGAGGATGGCGGAATACATGTCGCGGCCCTGGCCGTCGGTGCCCAGCCAGTAGCTCGCCCCGGTGAAGCCGACCTCGCCGGGCGCGAGCCGGCTGTCCATGATGTTGAGGCTGCGCAGATCATACGGGTTCTGCGGCGTCAGCCAGGGGGCGAACAGCGCAGCCAGCACGATGACCAGCAGCATTCCCAGGCCTATCATCGCGAGCGGGCTCTTGCGGAAATCGCGAACGATCCGCCGGAAGGGGCGCTCCGTCGCCGGGATCAGGGTCTCGGCCTTCCGCTCCGCCTCGATCACGGGAGCGGGTTGTGTGCCCGGTATCGTCATGAGCGTCCCTCACTCAGCCGGATACGCGGGTCGATCAGGGAATAGAGGAGATCGACCACGAGGTTGAGAATGATGAAGATCACGACGATCACGATCAGATACGCGACGACGACCGGGCGATCGAGCATGCGGATGGAATCGATGATGAGCTTGCCCATTCCGGGCCAGGCGAAGATCGTCTCGGTGACGACCGCGAAGGCGATGAGGCCGCCGAAGGACATCCCGACGAGGGTCACGACCGGGATCAGGATGTTGCGCAGGAGATGCACGAGGATCACGCGTCGCTCCGTGAGGCCTTTGGCGCGGGCGAAGCGGATGAATTCCTGCGCCTGCACCTCGCGCACCCCCGATCGCGTCAGGCGGATCACGAGAGCGAGGTGCCCGATGGCGAGATTGATGGCCGGCAGGGCGATATGCTGGAGGCCGTTGAGCGTGAACAGGCTCGAACGGATGCCGAGGAACTCGCCCACTTCGCCACGTCCCGAAACCGGGAACCAGCCGAGCATGACGGCGAAGACCATGATCAGGATGATGGCCTGCCAGAAATTCGGGACGCTGAAGCCGAGGATCGATCCGGCGACGATGGTCTGGCTCCCGGCAGTCCCGGGGCGCAATCCGGCATAGACGCCGAGCGGAATGCCGAGCACGACGGCGATGACGATCGCGGCGAAGGCGAGTTCGAGCGTCGCGGGCATGCGCTCGAGGATCAGCCCGAGCGCAGGGCGGTTGAACACGAAGCTGTTGCCGAAATCACCCTGCAGCACATTGCCGAGGAAGATGAAGTACTGCTCGTAGAACGGGCGATCGAGCCCGAGCTGCGCGATCAGCCGGGTGCGCTCGGCCTGCGTCGCATTGGGGTCGATCAGGACGTCGACCGGGCTTCCGACCGCGTAGATCCCCGCAAAGACGAGCAACGACATGACCAGAGCGAGAAATGCGGCCTGGAACAACCGTCGTATCACGTAGATCAATCCTGGCCTCCTCGTTCCCGTGCCTCTCGGCGGCATGCTGTTTGTTCGCATGCATTTGTGAGAAGCATCGACTCACCCGTCGGATAATGCAATCTTATGCGAGTCACCGATATTCCTATTTGCAGGACGAATAGATGGAGCTGCGCCACTTGCGGGCCTTCAGGGCCATCATGCAGACGGGCTCGACGGTCGAAGCCGCGCAATTGCTAGGCGTGTCCCAGCCCTCGGTCAGCCGGTTGCTCGCCGAATTCGAGGCCGCGACAGGCGAGGCTCTCTTCGTCAGGGCCAATGGCCGCCTGACGGCCCGTGAGGCCGCAGAGCTGATGCTTCCCGAGGTGGAGCGCGCCCTCGCGGGTGTCGAGGGCCTTTCGCGCAAGGCCGATATCACGGCCGCGCCACTGCGGATCGCGGCGCCTGCAGGCGTCGTCACGCGGATTTTCGGCCCGGCGCTGCAGCGGCTCCACCGGGAATTGCCGTCGCAGCGTTTCCTCGCCGAAATACTCTCATATTACGAAGTCGTCGGGGCCGTCGCCTCCGGGCGCTGCGATATCGGCTTCGTCAAGGGGCCGGTCGAGCATCCCGCCTTGCAGACGATCGATCTCGTGACGGTGGGCAGCGACGTCGTCATGCCCGCTGACCATCCGCTGGCGAAGAAAGCCGAATTGACGCCTGCGGATCTGACGCATCAGCCCCTGATCCTGCTCGGTCGGAACCGTCCCTTCCGGGTGCAGCTCGACCAGCTCTTCCACGAGGCGCGGATCAAGCCGAACATCCTCATCGAGACGCAGGCGGTCAGTTCCGCCTGCAGTTTCGTGCGCCGGGGGCTCGGCCTGAGCATCGCGAACTCCCTGCTCGCCCGGGCCGAGGCGATCGACGGCCTGACCTGGCGTCCCTTCAGGGCGAATTTCACGCATCAGTTCCAGCTCGCCCATCTGCGCCAGCCCGACCGCCGCCGCGCCATCGCGATGTTCGCCGGTCACGTCGAAGACGTGGTCAGGGATATCGTGGGAGAGCGTTCATAGGATCAATCCAGGCGGCCCCACCTGGTCGGACGGGTTTGCTGAACGGACGAGCTGGTGCCGGTTCTGGTCTTCATGCCGAGAGTCGGGGTTGGGGGGGCTTGTCAAAGGTTGGCGCGGTTCGCGCTCGAAGCCGTTTCGTACATACGCCCAATCGGGGCGCGGCCCGCGGAGCGCCGAGTGTGGTCGGTCGGCATTGTCATAGCCGGTTCAGTTTCCGAGACACGCACGCTATTCAGTGCCGGTCTCAAAAAGCATGGATGCAGACGCACTCGTATTTCAGTGATCGCCAGAGTCGGTTGATGAAAGTGCAGTGGCAGTTCAAGTCCCATCCGCATCCACTGAGCAGATCATCTCATGAGCGTGCGAGCGTCCTTCCGGCTTCGCCCATTCACGCGTGCATTCGGCTGCTGCAACGTCGATCACGCGGGCATCGAAGAGCGTTCTGCAACTCCGATTGATCGCAATTTCTTCACCATGAAATACGTTTCGCGATTACGGTCGCGCTGCGCGGCGCGAGGCATGTTAGGTTGCAGATGACGCCGCCGGGAGTGAAACGATCATCAATGAAAACGGAAACACTTCCCCGCTCGCCACGGCTTGCGGTGCTGATCGATGCCGACAACGCTTCCGCCGGGATCGTCGACGGTCTTTTCGATGAGATTGCGAAACTGGGGGAGGCGAGCGTATGGCGCATCTACGGCGATTTCGTCAGCGCGCGATTGAAGGCATGGATCGACGTCCTGGCCCGCCATGCGATCATTCCGCAACAACAATTCGCCTACACCACCGGCAAGAACGCTTCCGATATCGCGCTCGTGATCGACGCGATGGACTTGTTGCATAGCGGGCGTTTCGACGGGTTCTGCCTGGTGTCGTCCGACAGCGACTTCACGCGGCTCGCGTCGCGCATTCGTGAACACGGCGTCGATGTTTTCGGCTTCGGCGAGGCGAAGACACCCGAGAGCTTCCGGCAGGCATGCGGGCGTTTCATTTATACGGAGCACCTGCTTCCCGATGCGCCGGCCAGCGAGGTGGTAGCGGGCATCAAAGCCAAGCCGCTCCGGCCGCCGAGCGCGGCAACGCCGATCATCAGGCGTGCCCTCGATCAGATCGAGACGGATGACGGCTGGGCGTCTCTCGCTGCTGTCGGTCAACACTTGTCCAATCTCGCTTCCGATTTCGATCCACGCAATTTCGGTTTCGGCAAGCTCAGCGAATTGGTGCGCAAGACCGACGCCTTCGAGATCGATCACCTCGAGGGCAAGGGCATCCGGATCCGGCAGAACCCGTCGCCGCAGAAACCGTCGCAGAAGAAATCCCCGGTAAAGCAAAAACCGTAATCGGCCGATCCTTCGGACCGCATCCGCACCGCCGCTCAGCCGAGGCCCCAGACGGTGCGGTTGGCCTGAGCTCCCGCCATGCCGCCGGTAAACCACTGGGCGCCGAGGAAGGCGGCGGAGGCCATGTCGCGTGTGTCGGGGCTCCAGCCCGCGCCAAGACCGAGGCTCCACGGCTTTCCGGGAGCGAGGATGTTGTTGTCCGCGATGGCCTTGCCGTCGCGCCCGGTCCCGCCGATCACGTAGAGCGTGCCGTCCACCACGTTGACGTTGGGGCTCGTGCGCGCCTGCCAGCCCGGGCTCGATGAAAAGCCGTCCCAGTAGCGGCCGTCGGTGCTCTGCCAGGCATCGGCGAGGGGTCCGTCGGCCCCCATGCCCGCGATCACGCATATGGCACCATTGAAGACGACGGCGCCGAGGGCCGATCGCGCCGGCCAGATCGCCGTTTCCGTGACCCGTGTCCAGGTGATGCCGTCCAGCGAATTCCAGACGTCACCCAGTGGATTGCCGCTCGCATCCGCGCCGCCGAGAATCCAGAGCTTGCCGGCGAAGGCGAGGCAGGCGTGGCGGCTGCGCGGCGACCAATGTCCCTGGGCGGGCACCCGTGTCCAGGTGATGCCGTCGCACGAGTTCCAGATCTCGTTCACCGGCCCCGCGCGCGTCTTGCCGCCCGTCAGCCACATGCGCCCGTCGAAGACGCATCCTGCGGCATCGCCGCGTGGCGCGTAAGCGGCGTCGTCGGTGGCGTATTCCCAGGCGAATCCGTCGATGCTGCGAAAGACCGCGCTGCGCAGATCTCCCGCTCCTCCCGCCAGAAACCAGAGGCGCCCCGCGAAATCGGGGATCATCACGGGGCGTGCGAAAGTATCCCACAGCCCGGCATTCGCGACGCTGCGCCAGCCGTTGGGAATGGGCACGACGGTCAGGTGGCTGGAGACGGGTCCGTTCTGGCCCTGTGCGGTGATCGTGTAGTGCATCGTCGCCGCGGGATGCACGACGAGGCCGGTGCTCGATGGCGGCACCGCGTGCGATCCGTCGATCGCCGGGTCGATCGCGCAGGAGGTCGCCGACGACGTTGCCCACGAGAGCGAGACGGGATCGCCGTAACGGATCCCCGTCGCGGGCGTCGCCGTCAGTTTCTGTGTGAACCGCACCGGCAGGACGTCGATCGTGAGGGGCAGGCTCGTGCGGGTGCCCTGTGCGTCGTTGAAGGCGGTCAGCGTGTAGGTCGTCGTCACGTCGGGGGTGACGTCGTAGTCGCCGGATGACTGCGCGGGCACCGGCACGCTCCGTCCGTCGACGGGGCTCAATTCGCAGCGATTCGCATCGAAGGTCCGCCAGTTCAGGGCGACCTTCGTCTTCGCCGCGACGTTGTTCGTGGCGGCGCTGAAATCCTGGATCGCGAGCCGGGGCGGACGCTTGTCGATAACGAGTGCCTGTACCCCGTCGTCGAAACCCGGAATGCCGGATGACTGGAGATAGAGATTGGTGCCCGAGGGTTCGAAATCCGTCACGATCCCGTCTATGCGGAACGCGACGAGGGCATTCGCCCCGACGCCCAGAATCTCCGGGCTCTTGGGATAGATCGCCCAATGGGGCGGTGTTTCCTGGGTGCGGTCCTGCACGATCCAGGTCGTTCCGTAATCGCCGGCCAGGGAGACGCTCACGTTCTTCAGCCGGTCCACCGTCGTCAGCGCACCGTAGCCGGGCCGCCCGCTCGCCGTCACGAAGCCGAGATAGAAGACCGGTACTTTCGTCCAGGGCGTGTCCGCAGGGACGATCGGCGCGAGGGCGGTGTTGTCGAGCCGCAGCGTCAGCGTGTTCGGCGGGATCGTGCCTGCGTCGTCGATGTCGATATAGACGGCGTTGCCCTCGACGAACGAGATCGCCAGAACGTCGGCGAGGCGCTTGTGCGTCGATGGCGGCAACTCCAGCGCGAGGGGAAGCTGCGTGCCGTTATCCGCCACGTCCGGTACGTTGTAGTTGGTGACGTTGAACGAGCCGGGTCCAGCCTGGCCGTCCGCCGCGAGATTGGTGAGCCGGAAGATGAAACTGTCGCCCGGCTGGACCGTCAGATCCGAGACCGGCGTGAGCGCGAAACTCGTCAGCAGCGCCGCCTGCCACCCGGACGGGGGCGCCACCCGGATCGCCTGGAACTCCGCCGGGCTCAGGAACGGGGTGATGGTGAAGTAGAACGAGGTCGGGCCCTGCGGCGTGATCGCGCTCTCCGGGACCGGAGGGCCGCCGCGGAACGTCGCCGGCGCGCTGCCGGTATACGTGATCGTGAGCACGAGCTCGTTCATCGCCGTGTCACGGGTCACGTAGATGACCGCCTCGCCGGTCTCGGCATTGGCGATGGCCAGTGCGATGGATGCCTGTGCGCTCATGCGGTTCTCACTTTCGGCGCAGGCGACGCGGGCTCGCGCCGCTGCGCGTATCCGGCGCGGGTTCGAGTTTGAGCCATCCTTCCCGGATCCGCTGCGGCAGCAGCGACGTACCGTCACCGCCGACGACCGGGGTCACGCTCCATTGGCCGGCTCCGGCGACCTGTGTGACGAAACTCCACACATAGCCGCTCTCGGCGGGGACGGGCACTTGCGCGTCGTCGGCGAGGAGGACCGGCGTGGTGAGGAAGGTCACGGCGATGCGGGCGAGATCGTTCGAGATCAACGAGCCCGGGATCGAAAGTTCGGTTAGCGGCAAAAGGCCCGTGCGCGCATGGATCGCGGCATTGGGGTCGATCAGCATGGATACGATCACCGGCGCGCGCGCCTGCGACGTGGTGAGGGTGATCTGATCGGCGGCCGGTCGGCTGACACCGTGACTGTCGCCGGATGCGGCCGCCTCCGTGTAGAACGACCGGTAGGCCGACAGGCTGCCGTCATCGATGAAATAGCCGACGAGCCCGTCCTCGATATCGTCGAAGGCGCCGAGGGTGACGGGGATCTCGACGGCGGTCGCATTGCCGTCCTCCCGGTCGAGCGGATCGGCTCCGCGCGTCGCGCCAGCGAAACTCGCAAGGCTCTGATCCATCGCCGGGAGACCGAAGAGCTGCAGGTCGAGGGAGGCGCGGGTGAGGGCGAGGGGGCGCCCGATCAAGCCGGAGAGGCTGTCGAAGGGCTGGTCGTGCCCCGGTGCGATGAACCCGACGCTCGCATCGATCGCCTTCAGCATTTCGCCGAGATAGCCGACCGGATCCGTCGCCGAGGCGATACCGAGGGCGAATGCGCGCAGATGCGGGTTCGCATCGGCGAAGACCTCCTCGATCGGTTTCGCGAAGGTGTTCTGGTTACCCGGCGCACCCTGCCAGAAGGGGCCGAGCAGGTTGAACGAGCCCAGCGCGGTGCCGCTTTCGTCGTAGATCATCAGGGCCTGATCGAGGCGGTTGAACAAAACCCAGCCGAAGACCGGCGTCGTTGCCGGGTGACTGTTCATCTCGACCGCGTCGTCATCGGCAGCGAGCCAGTCGAAGGTCAGCCGCGTCGGCTGGGTGATGCGCAGAGGCAGATCGACGAGCTCCTCGCTCGCCGCATGCGGAACGAGGTTCTGCGCCCGCACGACAGCCGGGTCGAGAATGTCCAGCGGCTGTCCGAACGTATCGACGATACGCACCCGCGTCACACGGAACCCCCCATTGCGCAGCGGCGAGAACGTGTTGTTGCCCAGCGGGCTGTCGGTATTGAAGGATCCGACGGCGTCCTTCACCGTCACATTGGTGAAATTGGCGAAGAACACGCCCTCGAGGATCCCGAGCGGATCCGAAACCCCCATCTGGAGGATGCGCGCCAGCATGAGGAAGGCCTGGTTGAACCCGCTAGGTGCCTGGGCCTGCATGGCGACGTCGGTGTTTTCGAGAATCTCGCGCAATTCGCCGTCGATGTCGGAATCGGGGAAATTGGTGAGATAGGCCTCGATCTGCTGGCGGATGTTGATTTCCGTGTTGTCGGTGAGGACGATCGTGCCCTCATAGGTTCGCCGCGTGCTCCGGTCGACGGGGATGCTGCCCTCAAAGCGCAGGTCGAGATCATCCGGGCCGAAGACGTAGTTCTTCGTGAGGAAATCGGCCTCGTAGGGCGGCAGGGCGTTGGGATAATGCTCGGTCTCCCATTGCAGGATGATCGGCAGCCATGGCGGCGACCAGGGCGCGAAGGCGAGCGGGCTCGGCGGTGTGCCCGTGAAATGCAGGCCGCTCACCGGGGCGCCGCCACGCAGGGCGGCTTGCGCGGCCTTGATCTGATCGACGAACCCCTCGAAATCCGCGCGCGCCGGATTGCCCGCACCGGCGAGCCGGGCTATCGCCGCCGCGAGGACCGGCGCCTGCACGGGATCGGCCAGGAAGGCTTCGCCGACGAGCGCCGTCACGGTATCGGCGGGTGGCAGGCTTCGAGGAAGGGTGAGGGAGGGCAGCGACGCAGCGTCGATCTGAAATTCCGCGCCGGCATTGGTCGCGGTCAACCCGCTCAGGATCGCGCTCGCGACGCGGCAGATCACGGCGCCTTTGTCGTCGCGGGCCTCTGCCGGAGCGGCACGGTAGGCCGGGCGAACGTCATCGCCGGAGAACAGCAGGACGGGATCCGTCGGGGCGTGGAACCGCGCCGCATCCGTCGTCGTCAGTTCGAAGCGGTCGTCGAGCTCGGCTGCGAGGGCGTCGCGGGCCGCCTCCACCGATTGCATGGCATTTCGCAGATCGCTGAGCATCGTGTCGAGACTCGTGATCTCGGCGGTGATGAACGCGCGCGCCTCGTCCGCCGTGACGGGATAGCCTTCGAGCGGTGGCGGAGGCGGGGCGTACTGGATTTGCATGTAACGGACCCAGTCGGCGAAGATCCGGCTTCTCAGTCCGTCGCAATCGCGTCGGATCCGGTCCGCCCGCGCCTGGGCGGTGTTGAGCGCATTCAGGGCATCGCCGATCTCGAGCGGCAGCTCCGCGAGGCCGGGCGCGCCCTCGGCGGTACCGGGATCGGAGCCCGTCACCGGTTCGATGGTCCAGATCGTACCGTGGCTGACCGATGAGAAGCCGTTCTTGTGCAGCGCGTCCTCGAGCTCGCGCAGCCCGCCGGGCAAGGTGATGCGCGTCAGGAGCCCGAGCTGGAGGGCGTTGAGGATCAGTTCGACGTTTTCCAGCCCTTCGAAATCCGGCTGCGCCGCGATCAGGGCCGAGAGCGCCTCCGGCGTGGTATTGCCGATGGCGACCTCGATGCTTCCCGGCGCGGGGTCGCGCGGCTTCACGTAATGGTTCGTCTGGTCCCACGGGATATCGGTGAGTGCGGACGTGTAGACGGTCCGCCGGGGCACCGCGTCGAGGCCCTCCTGCGGGAGCGTCCAGTCATAGGCTGCGGTGATCGCGGCGATCTTCTCCGCAATCGTCGCGTTTGGTGGATAGGTGATGCGCGAGAGCGGGTCGTCCCCGGCATCCGCATGCCAGCCGATGACGATATAGGAGACGCGCGTTTCGGCCGGCGGATAGGCGGCGGGATCGAGATCCGCGAGCGTGTCCCAGAAGCCGAAGACGTTCGGGCACAGCTGATAGGTCGCCGCATAGGTGGCTTCGCCGTAGCCGAGCGCCGTCAGGTTCGCGCGCTGCGCCGACGGATCCTCCGCCCAGTCTTCGAGCGCGAAAACCCGCCCGAGCGTCATCCAGGACTTGTTGGGCTGCGCATTCGGATCCGGCGCGATCGGCACGGCGAGGCTCGCCGCGTTCTGCACGGGGTCCGTCGGCTGCAAGGGCGTGTCGGCATCCCACAGCCGGTCGCTTTCGAGCACCCAGGCCTTCATCGCGGTTGCGGGCTCTTGCGGCTCGGCGACATTCGTCGCGATGCGGATGACGAGCCAGCGATTGGGTGCGGCCTGATAGGCGATCGCGCCCGCCTCGTTCTGCATGCCGTGCGTCAGCGCCTCCGGCAAGGCCCAGTGCAGGTGAATGCCGACATCGAGCGGATCCGATGCCTTCTGAAACGGCGCGGGCAGCACCTGGCTGCTCAGATAAGGACCGGAATTGCGTGCGATCCCGTTCGCCGCATAGGGCAGCAGCGAGAAATCCGGTGACAGGCGCGAGAAGTCCTTGGTGCCGTAGGGCTGCGTCGCGGAGCCGTTGACATCCGTCTCGCCGACGCACAAGGCGGCGAGATCGATGGGGACGACGAGCGTATCGGACAGGGCGACCATGGCCTCACTCCGCCTTTCTCGATGCCGTCGCGAACGTCACTTCCTGGGTGCCCTCCACGAGTTGCAGGGCGAACTCGGCGGAGGTGAAGGGGCGTTTCGTGCCGTCGGGGAAATTGTCCGCATCGCGCGCGTGGAGCGCGTCGGCGAGCTGGGTTGCGAGCCGGGCGATCCGGATCGTGCGATGGCGCTCGTCCCGGTAGGCCGGGTTCACGGCGGCGCCGTCGATCTGGTCGCCGGGGCGGGTACCCTCGGGGGCGGTGTCCGGGACGGTGACGTAGCGCAATGGCTTGCTTCCCGCGATATCGATGCCGAAATGCAGACCGATCGCGGGTTCGCGCAGGATGACCCGGTCGAGGCGTCCTTCCACGATGTAGAGCAGGATCGAATCCGTCAGCCGCTCCATGCGCAGGACGTTCGACAACTCCCGACCATCGGCGTCGAAGGCGATGATCTCAAGCTTCGGCCAGCCCGCGACGACCTGGCTGCGCAAGAGGAAGCCCGAGGCGCTATCGGGTGCCGTCGTGCCGTGCGCGGCTGCGACTGCGGCGGCGGTGCGAAGCCTCGGCATCGCCACCGCATGCAGCGTATCGTCGAGCGCGCTCGATTGCCCGATGCTGCAGGCGCCTTCGAGGAGGGCGAACAGCCAGTTGAAATCGACGTTGAAGAACCGTATCGACTCGTTGGGAAGCAGGCGCTCGTTCGCGACGAGATAGCGGAACGGAACCCCGTGCAGCCGTTTCAGCCGACCGAGCCAGGCCGTCAGCGACACGGTGGGATCATTGTCGTCGAGGACGGCTTCGAGGCCGGATCGATCCTCCAGAAAGGAGGCCATCCGCAGGCGTCCGCCCGCCCGCGCGCTCAATCTGGGCATGCCTCATTCCTCCCTGTCGGTCGCACCGCCATCACCTTCCCCGGCGCCCGGGACGAGGCCCGGGGCGAGGAAGCGCTTCAGGCGAGTGCGGATGAAATCGGCTGTCGCGTGATGCAGTTCGTTGCCATCGTCGCGGGCCGCGCGGATGTGCGCATGGCCCAGCGTCTCGCCGAAGGCCTCGTCGAGTATCCGTCGCTCGAAAGCCTCGAAGACGGCGCGGCTGTTATCCGCCTTCCGGCGCACGAGGCTGTCGGCGAAACCCTTGTCCTGGAGCGCGAGCAGGCGCCCGATCTCCCAGGCGGCGGCATAGCTGACATCCATCATCCCGGTCTCGGGATCGTAGCGCACGGCCTCGTCCGCCGTCCGGATCGGGGGCGTGTCACCCTCGCCTCCGGGAACCGGTACGGTGACCGCGTCGGAGACCTCGAAGGGGACGAACGGGCCGCGATACCAGGACACGGTGCGGCTGCCGTCGCGCGTATGGTGGTTGGCGGGGGTGTAGCCGAGCGCGAGCGCATCGGCGACGTAGCGTTCCGCGTCGGAGGTGCCCGCATTGCCGTTCGCGACGGCGAGGACGCGCAGGCCGTCCTCGGCATCGAGGTTCATCAGGAGCCCGGTGAAGGTCTGCTGCGGGTCGACCGAGCGGTAGCTCCAGCTGAACAGGCTGACAAGGCGGATCGTCTGGGCCCGCGTGCCGTCGGGGAGCGTGATGTTCCCGGGCTCGTAGGCATCGCCCTGCGGCAGCAGCGAGGCCATCTGGTCGAGCGACACGACGTGTACCGTCACGCGGCTGTCGGGATCGGGCAGCCGGTTGCCGACGACGACCGAGGTCTCGATGCTGGTCTGTCCTTCGGCGAGGCCGGCTGCGCGCAGCGGCTGCGACTGCGCCACGGTGCGGCTATGGGCGAGCCAGGGCATGTCGACGATCCCCGGTGCGACCGCATCGAACAGCGTGACCGGCACGTCGATCACCCGGCACGGATCCCAGGGGAACTCCCCGTATTCCAGCGTCAGGCCGGGATAGGAAACCGCGTCGGCGGGCAGCGAACTCGGGGTCGGGCTCTCGCCCTTGGCATGCGGGAAGGGCTCGCGCATCAGATCGCCGACCATGACCTCGCGCAGATCGGGCGGGGGATCGCTCTCGTCGAAGACGAGGAGGGCGAGCCAGGTCGAATTTCCCGAATCCCCCACCGAACGCTGCCAGGGCAGGCTCTGCCGGTTGAGCACGACATGCGGCAGCACCGTGGCATATTCGCCTTCGCTGCCGCTCGGCGGAAAGGCGCTGTCGACGGCGCTGCTGTCGAGCGAGAAGCGCGCACCCGAAACCTGGAAACGGCGCCTGAAGGTGTAGGTCTCGTCGAACTGTGCATCGGGCCGCGCCTTCGCATCCGTGTTGCGCACGTTCTGCGCGACGAGGATCTCGTAGACGCCGTCATCCAGTGCCGGCCTGTGGCTCTGGATGAAGGTTATCGTTCCCGATGTCGGTTCCGGACCCTCGGCTGCGCGTGGTTTCCTGCTCATCCGCGTCTCCCGTCACGCTGCGCTTGTGTCGATGTCGTCATGCGCGCCGCTCCTCCCCGAGACAGGACAGCACGGGCGGGCTCGAGAGCACCTTGTCCGCATCCGCCGCGAGCACCGCGACATCCACTTCGTCCCAGACCCCGAGATCGAGCCCCGGCCCGTTGAGGACATCGAGTATGTCCGTGCGCTTCGGCGCGCTGGACAGAAGCGTGCGCTGGAAGGTCGCCATCGCCTCGCTCTGGTCGAACGGGTCGGTCTTCGGGATCTCGGGGGTGAGCCAGGAAAAGGTGACGGTGCCCGAATTGTCCTGCTGGAGTATCCCGATATCGATCGGCAGCGGCGTATGGTCGGGGACCGGGGCGCGCGCCTTGATGCTGTAGCCGACGCCGAGATCGGCGATGTTGGCAGGGCTGTTGTTGATCTGGCTGATCGACGGGTTGACGACGAGCTTCCCGCCCCATGTCGCGGAGGGCAGGTTGGAGGTGGTCAGCGTCACCGTCGCCGTCGCCGCGATATCGAAATTCGGGTCGGGCGTGCCGTCGACGATCCGGTTGATCGTGATCGCATGGGTCGAGGTGAAATCCTCCACGGCGATACCGACCGGCCCGACGCCGAATTGCGATGCGCCCACCGGCAGCGCGACCGTCTTCGTCGCCGCCGTGGTCAGGCTTGCCGCCTTGCTCGGCAGCGCCGTCATGGTGACGATCTCCAGCGTCTCGCCGGAGACGATCCAGTCGGGATCGGCGGGGCTCGCCTTGTGATCGGTCAGATCCTTGACGAGACCGGACGCGACCGAGGCGAGACAGTAGGATTGCGTCTCCACGCTCGACCGCAGCGCGAGGCTGCCGGCATGAGGCGCGTCGCCCTGCGGCAGGAACGAGGTCTTGAACTCGCTCCAGCTGATCGGTCTGGCTTTCGGTTTCGTGCGGTTGCCGATCGCCACGGTGAAGCTGATCACGGTCAGATCGACATGGATCGAACCGCCGAAGGGCGGCCCCCACAGATCGAGCTCGACACCGATATGGACGGAGATCGTCACCGAGGTGAACAGCAGATCGAGCTTGTATGAGGCGCCGATGCTCAGTCCGATCCGGGCCTCGTAGTGGAACGGTTTCCACGAGAGCAGAAAATCGGCATGGGCGGTGAACCAGGCCTTCAGATCGCCGCTCTGCCACACTGCCTCCAGGGCGCCGCCGGCCATGAGCGCCGATGGCGTGATCGCGAAATAGATGCCGCCGCGGATGGTGGTGTTGCCGTCGACCTTCCAGTTGAAGCCCAGACGCGGCACGCGCGGATAATAGGATGGGACGCTGAAGGCCGGGTTGTAGCCGCCGAGGGTCACGACGAAATCGCCGGCATGGTAGCCGTCGGGGGCGCCGGCGGGGTTGTCCTTGAACCACATGTAATAGGCGAAGCCGCCGGTCAGGACGCATTTCTTGTCGAGAATGAACGAAGCCGGCGTCAGCTTCGCCTCGATTTCCAGAATGCCGGTCGCCGGCGAGAAACTCGCCCGCAGCGCCATCTCGACATAGCCGATCGGCTGGATGCCCTTGCCGGCCTTCGGCGGCAGGCTCGCGGTCGTCAGGCCGAGGAGGGCGAACTTGAAATCGGTCCCGAACGATACCGTGACGAGTGCGAATGAATCGAGGACCTTGAACGAGGAGAACCGGATCCCGGCGGCGATCCAGTATTGCCCCACCCTGGGCGGAATGTCCCGGGCGAGCGCGCCGATGACCTCCTGGACCTGCGATCCGATATCGCCCGCCGGATCGGCGCCGGGCGGGCTCTGTCCCGTGGCCCAGGCGACGAGCGGGAACTGCGCGACTCCGTCGATTTCGGGCAAAAGGAGATCGCGGTTGAAGCCGAGGCCGCCGGCAATGCCGTCGAGAAAGAAGAACGGGTAACCGAAAAGCGGCCGGTTGACCGACACATACATGAAAAACGACGGATCCGGGCCGCGCTGCGCGTAGCCGCCCAGAGCGCCCAGCGCCAGCGAGGGCACCGATAACTGGAGCGCACCGTTGAAGGCGAGCGGGTCGATCGTGCCGTAGAGACCGCCATCGACCTTCACCGGCCCCTCTGCCACCGTCACGGTCAGGCCGGAGAGCGCGACGGCGGGATCGAAGGAATCGACGCGCGAGCCGATGCCCAGACCGAGCAGGCCGATGCCGAGAACTTCCGCGTCGAGGGAGATGTCGCCCGTCACGAACAGACGCTGCTTCTCGTAGCTCAGGCCGAGTTTGCGGATGCCGAGCGGGCCGAACCGCTTCTGGATGTTGATCGACAGGCTCGCGGGCGGCGTCGGGGCGTCGGCGAAGACCGCCCGCATGTCGACCGTGTCTTCCGCGTCGTGCATGTCGGCATCGTCCAGCGCCGATACCTTGCTCCCGCCGGTGGGGATCTGCAGGGAGAGGGGCTTCGTGGTGTCACCCAGCTGCAGGTTCGATGAGACGAGGATGCCTTCCGCGAGCCCCTCGCCGGGGACGGGGACGATCCCCGGCGGCAGAAGCGCGTTGACGGCGCTCGCCTGCTTCGCATCGAAGCCGGGCTTCGCATAGGCGAATTGAAGCTGGTCGAAAGCGACCGACAGATCGGGGGGCAGCTTGTCGCCGATCAGCGGGATTCCGGTCAGGCCGATGCTCGCGCCGAGTTCGAGGCCGAAGAGGAAGTGCCTCGTAGGTTCGCTCTTGCCCTGATCCACCGCCTCCAGATAGGCGAATTTGACGGCGTCGAGCGTGATCTCGATGTCGGTGGGCACCAGCGCGCCGAGCGCCGGCGACACGTCGGCCACGAGATCGTGCAGCCGCACGGAGCCGTTGCTGCGCTTGTAGTCGGCGATGAAGATGCTCTGGCGCGTATCAGTTGTGTTGAAGCGGATGTCGAAAGTGTTGTCGGCGAATACGACGGTGCCGCCGAAAGTCGCGCTGTAGCCTTTCGCCGTCTGCACCGCATCGGACGCGACGCGCAGCGCACGCGGTGAATCCGGATGCACGATGTCGACGCTGAAGGACACCTCGACCGGCGTGTCGTACACGGTGAATCCGCCGATGCACAGAAAATGGAAATCACCGCTGCGGGTGTCGTAGCTGGTGGAGAGGGTCTCGAGCACGAGCGTGCGGATCGGCTGCGGGATCTGATCGGGCGAAAGACCGAACGCCTCTCCCCAATAGGTGACGACCTTGCCGATCGGGATGTTCTCGGCATTGCCGGCCAGCGTCAGCCCGCCGCCCTTGCCGTCATAGGCCGCGCCCAGAAAAAGAGACGTCGCCTCGTCGATGACGATCGTTCCGTTGAAGTCCCCGGATATCGCCGTCGCCGGCTGCGTCGACACCGCGATGCGCACGGTGAGATCCTGCACCTTCAGGCTGCTTCCGGCATCGATCAGGGCGACGAGATCGAAGGTATAGGCGCCCTGCGACAGATCGGCGAAGAGCGACAGCGTGTCGATCTGCACGTCCGGGAAACCGGCCGGCAGCGCCACGTCGAAATGGGAGAATACATCGGCGATCGCGACGCTCTCGCCTTCGCGCAGCCGCCCCCAGACATTGAAATTGTCGGGAGCGAAATGCGCACCGATATCGACGGGAACCTGCGCGATCTCGAACTTCGCTTCCAGCTCGACGAAGCTGCGGGCATCGTCGAGGAAGTCGACCATGAATTTGAGGGTGACCCCGCCTGCGGGAACGGAAATGATCCCGAGCGCCGACCAGGCCCCGCCATAGGCGATGTCCATGAAAACGTAGGACAGTTTCGCATTCGCGGGATCGAAGGACAGCTCGAGCTCCGTCATCCCGAATTTCGCGAGCGCGTCGAGGGGGCTCGGGAGATATTCGGAGAGCGCGAGCCCGCCGGAAAGCGCGGAGAACGCATCCGCCGAAAGCGGCTGATCCGTGAACGTCCCGCTGACCACCCAGTCGAGACCCGGATAGGGCGGCACGGTGACGGCGACCGGCAGGTTGAGCGCGTCGCCGGTGCCGATGGCGATATCGCAGGAGATCCCGGCTGCGAGGAGTTCGACTTCCTCTGCCGGCGCGAAGGACAATGCGGGTCCGCACAGTACGAAGCCCGGAAGCAACGTCCACTGCGTGTCCGTCGCCGGGCGCGTGGTGATGGCGAGGGAGAACGGCCCGCCGGTGGCTTTCGCATCGACGGGCCGAAACACCAGCGTGGTCGCCAGATCGCTCAGCCCGAACAAGGATGCCGTGCCCTCGACGGTGACGATATCGGGGCCGGTGCCGATTTCGCTCCTCTCAACGGTGACCGTCGTGGCGAGAGACAGATCGACGTAATGCGCGAGCATCGCGGGCGCGACATCGGACGGGCCGAGCGTCAGGGTATCGCCGGGCTTCAGGCCGCGAACCAGGGCGACGAGGGCATTGTAGGTGGTGATCGCCGCCATGATCCGCTCGCCTTTGCCTAAACGAGAATTTTCGGGAAGACGTGGAAGGGGCAGTTCGCGACACCGCAGGCGGGCGGTATCACGGCGCCGGCCATCATGATGTTGCCGCGGCCGGCGACGCCCGAATTCGGGCCGGTCTCGGCCGTCGCGGCGACGTGGTTGGCGTTGCCCCAGCCCGCGACGGGATAGGCCGCGACCGCGAGCGCGTTCGGATGGCCGAAGCAATGAACGCCGCCGGGTACCGG
This sequence comes from Salinarimonadaceae bacterium, assembly GCA_050485405.1. Taxonomy (GTDB): domain Bacteria; phylum Pseudomonadota; class Alphaproteobacteria; order Rhizobiales; family Beijerinckiaceae; genus Saliniramus. Next base: position 17,749 of record JBJHBI010000004.1, on the reverse strand, counting down.
CCCGTTGATGCCGTACGAATAGGCGAGCCTGCCTTCGTTCGCGGCGTAGGGTGCGGGGATCGGTGGTGCCGCGAACCCCGCCGGCGGGGGCGCGAGATTCGTCGCCGAACCGTGATGCGTCGCCGCCATCCAGCGCAGCCCGGCGGCGCCGGCGAGACCCGGGATCGACTGGTAAGCCGCGTCGCCCGGCATGAGCATGTAGCGCTGGTTGGCGGTATCGAGCCGTACCGCTACGGCGAGGCCGGTATTGTTCCGGTCGTTGGGCCCGACACCGGCCCCCGGAACGCAGCGGACGACCTCGACATGCCCGACCGTGAACTGGCCGAGGGCCGCCGGGAAGATGTGCACCCGGCCATTATGCGTGGCGTTGATCTGATGGATCACGTTCACAATGGCGGGCGTGAGCCCCTGCGGCGGAAATATCCAGTCACGGTCGCGCAAAGCCGCGCGATTGGCCGCCTGGACGAGCATGTAATAGTGATCCCAGTGGTAATGGGTGATGATGCCCGTCGGATTGTTGCCCAGGCAGGGGCCGGGATTGCGGATCGCGTCGCCCGGGGGAGAACTCGCGAGCTGAAAGAAGATCGGGAGGCCGACATCGACATAGAGCAGGCCGTGCCCCTGCGCGTCGTAGACGAGATTGCATGACGCCTGCCCGACATCCATGACGCCCACTTCGGCGGGCTGCATCGCCTGCAGTTTCACCGTGAGGGCGGCGGTGTCGAACCGCGTGATCGGCCTGAAGCTCCTCTGCAACGAGCGCTGCAGGCGCCTGGGCGCCTTGATCCCGGATGCCCTGGTCTTGCGGATGCGGGTACTGCCGCGCGGCGAGGCACGGCTCGCCCGTATTCCGGTGGAGCGCCCGAGCGTGATGATGTACCACTCGCCCTCGACGAGGCCGTCGGCATCGGTGCCGAGCGCGGCGGCCACCTCGCCGAGGGGGGCTTCGTCGAATGCGAGCTGCGTGTACGGGCTGGCGGGCGGCAGTCCGCGCAAGCTCTTGCCGAGGCTCAGTATCGCCGCCTGCATCCACTCGAACGGCACCAATTCGAACATCACCGAATGCAGGACGGGGCCGCCCTCACGGTATTGCACCCGTTCGATCTCGACCAGTAATCCGAAATACTTGTTCGACGGTGAATCCTCCGCGTCGAACTTGCCGCCCTGCCGGCGCACGCTCTCCATCGTCGCAAGAAGCGGTGTCGGTATCGCCGTGGCCGTCACCTTTCCCTCCCATGGATCGCGTCCTGAAGAATCGCGTCCCGAAGAATCGCGCCCCGGAGGATCGGCGGTCGCAGCCGCCGAAACCCCGGATTCAGGGCTCGCCTCGTATCAGAGCGCGAGCTTCGTCATGTCGCTGCCGACGGGGATGAGGTAGTTCACGGGCATGTCGCCCAGAGCCGTCAGGATCCGCCCGCTATCTCCGACGTGGAAGTGTTCGGGGAAGACCTCGAAAGCCGGTCGCGCATAGGCGGCGAAGACGTGGCTGCCCGGTGTGCTCGTCACGATCGAGGCGCTCATCGACACCGAGAAATTCCCGTCCACGGGCGGATGGCCGTTGGAGAAGTAGGAATAGCTGATCGGGGACGTCCAGCCCGCCGGCACCTGATACGTCACCGAGAAGCCGATCTGGGTCGACTTGGTGATCGTGGTCGGTGGCAGGTTGATATAGGTGCCGTCCGGCAAGGGCGTCCCGCAGGAGAAGGAGACCTGCGAGCCGACGGGGCAACTCACGCAGGTGATCGCGAACTGGATCGTGGCCATCGTGCTGGAGGGCGGGTAGTTCGTCGAATTGGTGAAGGTCGGCGCGCCGTTCTCGGTGAAGCTGACATTGTGCCATCCCGTGCCACCGTTCTTGCCGATCCAGGCCGCGAGATCATTCAGCGAGGTGACGGCATTGGGCGGCTTTTGGCTCTCGAAAGGATGCTACTTCGTCGAGATGAAGCCGACGAGACAGGTATGCTCGCTGATATCGTCGGGCATCCAGACGAAGGGGTCCGTCGTGACGCCGATCGCGTTCTCGTCGATGGAGCCGATATCGCTGAATTCCGCGCCGCGCGCCGTCTTGATCGCGTTGTCCAGCCATTGCTGCGGATAGAGGAACAAGGATCGCGGTGCGTGGAAGACGCGGGCCGTGCCCGCCTGCGCCGCCGTGTCGAGGTTCTTGCCGCGCAGATAGATGTAGTTCGTGGCCTTCTTCACGACCGGCTGGGTCGGATCCGTCCCGTAGCTCGCCGGGGTGCTGAAGACCGATTGCGGATGCTGGATCGGCTGCGTGCCGGCCATGATGATGTCGGGGCTCGCCGTCCAGCCACCGGTCCGGGGCATGATGCCCTGATCCTGAAGATTCTGGCGCAAAAGGATGCCGTTGTACTGAACCATCCGTCATCTCCCGGGCAATATGGGGCCTTGCCCGGAGGATTTTTCCTTCAGGCAAATTGCATAAAAATGCAATTATTGATTATGGTATCCGACGTAACGGCAAGTGGCAATCCAAAACTCCCGGTTTCATGCTTTCCCAGGATGTCACGACCATTGATCGCGAGAGCGACGGACGCCTCGGCGCCGGACGAAAAAAGCCGGAGCCATCGCCCGGTCGGGCAACGGCTCCGGCATCGAAGGCCTGACGAGATGAAGGAAAGCCGCGACTTCGGTGGTGAGCCGGTGGTCGCAGGGGCGAGGGGTGGTCTACTCGATCACGACCTCGATCGCATCGCCCGCCGTGATCGTATCGGAGGCCGCCATGGCGCCGTGATTGGCCAGAAGATAGGCCGTCACCGCGAGCTTCTCGTCCATGTCGAGCTTCGAGGGATCGTCGAAGGGCATCAGCATGGCGTTGTATTCGAACAATCCGCGCCCGTGCGAGAATTTGCGGATCTGGGATCCCTCGCCCCAGACCGGGGAGGGAAAGCCCGCGCCACCCATTCCGTCATCACCGTGACAGATCGCGCAATTGGCGGCGTAGAGTTCGGCTCCGTGAGCGACCTGCTCGCTCGGCTCGTCCGCGGCGGCGACGCCGATACTAGCCGAGATCGCGAATCCGGCCACGAGACCGGTGAGGATGAAACGACGCGACGACTTTGTTGAACGCATTGATGTCTCCGATGGTCCATGATCAACGCCGGGCGAGGGAGATCGCCCGGCGAACGCATTGGGAATGGGCGTCTCAGACGACCTGGATCCGGAAACGCGGGATCGAGCCGTTGGCCATGCCGAGCAGGTTCGGCGGCACCTCGGCCGGTTGGGCGTAGCCGGAATTGTCGGTCGTGCGGGTCTCGATGACGTGCTCGCCCGTCGAAGCGTCCCAGGGGAATTCGAAGCGCACCCAGGTATAGCGCCCCAGATTGGGAGCGAGGATCCGCGCCGGCTGCCAAGGGCCGCCATCGATGCGGTAATCGACTTCGCGGACACCGTATTGCGGTCCCCAGGCATAGCCGCGCATCGTCTGCAAACCGGCCTCCAGCGTCGGCAACTCACCGCGTTCGAGCGGATAATTGGCCGGCATGCTGGGGGTGTTCTCGAGCACCAGCGGCACGGTCAGGGTCGATTGCGGCGGCATCCAGGTGACCATCGGCCCGCGGATATCGTCCGAGGTGACGTCGATGAATTCGTCGTCCGCGCTGAATTCCGGGCGGGCATAGGCGTCGCCGATATAGACCTCGCCACGGGTGTTCAGCCGGCTCCAGACCCGCTTGTTGGTGACGCGCATTTCCGTCAGCCACTTGATCGAGGCGGTGCCGCCCCAGCCGGGAACGACGAGGCGCACCGGCGCGCCGTGATCGGCGAGGAGATCGTTGCCGTTCATCTGGAAGCAGATACCGATATCGTCACCGCGCGCGAGCAGTTCCGAGACAGGCATCGGGCGGCCCATATCGCCGCCGTCCACGCCCGACCAGAACACGGCCGTCAGCGCGTCGTCGCGCAGGCCGACCTTGTCGAGGATGTGGCTGATCGGCACGTAGCGCCATTCGGCATTGCCGATCGCGCCCATGACCCAGGAGCCGCCGGTGACCTCTTCGCTGCTGTAGCCCTGTACTTCCCAGAAGAGATTGCGGGCATTGCCGTGGCACTGCATGTTCGCGATGATCGAACGCGCCGGCATCTTCAGGAGATCATCGTAGGTGATCTCCATCGGGTTGATGATGCTGTCGCCGTGGATGCGCATCTTCCAGTTTTCCGCGGCCAGTTCCGGACGGCTCTCCGCCGTCGGCGTCGGATAATGGTTGCGCACGTAGAACTCTTCGACCGGCGTGATCCAGGTCGAGAAATCCCAGTAATTGCCCGAGCGCACGGTGGCGCCGATATTGAGCAGGCGATCATCGGGCTTTTGCAGCACGCGCGGCATGTCGGCCATCGCTGGACGCGGCGCGGCGACCGTTCCCGCGCCGGCCCCTGCGGCGGCGGCGGCGAATGCGCCCGCGGATACGAAGAATTTGCGCCTGTCGAGGTGCGGCCCGCTCTTGAGAACGTCGCGGACCATCGCGTCTTCCTGACGGCGGCGCTTGTTTTCGACATTGGACATTGGAAGTTCCCTCTCCTCACGGGCGCATGTCGCCCGATGGTTCCGTTGATCTTTGGCTCGCCCCCGCATTCCGGGTGCACGTCCTCCAGGACGGGCGTGAGGGCGCAAGCGACGTGCCATGGCGCGCTGCGAAGAGAGGGGGATTTTTGTCAAGGATCGCGTTTGCGGCGCGCAAACAATCCGGATTTCCGGATTCGGGCGCGGAATTGATCCGGAATTCCGGATCCGCGGCTCAGCGCATCCGGCGCAGGCCGAGCCGCTTCATCTTGTCGAAGAGCGTCGAGCGCGAGACGTCGAGCAGTTCGGCAGCCGCCTCGATATCGCCGTCCGTGCGCGCGAGCGCCGCTTCGATCCCGCGCCGTTCGGCATCTTCGCGCAGGCGCGCGAGGCTCGGCTGCATCAGGGCGGGATCCTCGTCGCGCGCTTCGGGAAACAGATCGCGCGCGGTGATCGTCTCGCCTTCACCAAGCGCCACCGCCCGCTCCACCCGGTTGCGCAATTCGCGTACGTTGCCGGGGAAGTCATGGGCGAGGAGCGCCCGTTCGGCAGCCGGCGAAAAACCGCCGAGCGGACGCGCGAAGCGCTCTGCGAATTCCACGAGGAAGCGCCGCGCGAGCGGCAGCACGTCCTCGCGATGGTCGGCGAGCGCCGGCACCGCCAGATCGATCACGCAGAGGCGATAATAGAGATCCTCGCGAAACGCCCCCTCGGTGACCGCGCGCCGCAGATCGACATGGGTGGCCGCGATGATGCGCGCACGAAACGGCAGCAGGGTCTCGCCGCCGACCCGCAGGAAGCTGCGCTCCTGGAGCAGGCGCAGCAGTTTCGCCTGGACCGCCTGAGGCAGATCGCCGATCTCGTCGAGGAAGAGAATGCCCTCGCCCGCGCGCTCCAGATAACCGTGATGGCGGGACTGGGCGCCGGTGAAGGCGCCCTTCTCGTGGCCGAAGAGCTGGCTCTCAACCAGCTCCGCCGGGATCGCGGCGCAGTTCACCGCGACGAAGGGCTCGTCGGCGCGCGGGCTCTGTTCGTGCAGGAAGCGGGCGGCGACCTCCTTGCCCGCACCCGACGGGCCGGTGAGCAGGACGGTGGAATCGATACCGGCGATGCGCGCCAGGGTGCGCTCCAACGCCTGCATGACCGGCGCGATGCCGAGTGTGCCGGAAGCGGCTGCATCCGCGCCCGGCCTGGCGTCCCCGGTCCCGATCAGGCCGCCGATCCGCTCGAGCAGCTTCTCGATATCGAAGGGCTTGAGGATGTAGTCGGCGGCGCCACCCTTCATCAGGCGGACCGCCTGGTCGATATCGCCGAAACCGGTGATGAACAGCATCGGCGCATCGGTGCTGCGACGGAACACGCGTGCGTGGAATTCCTCGCCGGTCATGCCGGGAAGGCGGATATCGCAGATGACGAGATCGGCGGCTTCGTCGTGCAGGCGCGCCATCGCATCCTCGGCGCTGCGCGCCCAGGTCACCCGGTAGCCGGCGACGGCGAGCCAGTCGACGATCGACTCGCCCATCACCGGATCGTCCTCGACGAGGAGGACGAGCGGGCGCTTCGCCTCAGTGGACGGCTTCATGCGCGTGGTCGTCGTCGACATGATCGCTGACATGGGGAATTCTCACGGTGATGCGGGTTCTGTCCGTCCGTTCGACGCAGATGCTGCCGCCCTGCTCGGCGACGAGCCGGGCGACGGTCCAGATGCCGAGCCCGCGCGACGAGGGGATCTCCTCGCCGGGCCCTTCCTCCAGCATGCGGCGGACCTCGTCCGGCAGGCCGGGGCCTTCGTCCTCGACCCGCAGATGGAAGGCGCACGCATCGCACCAGGCATGGCAGCCGACACGGTCACCGGGGCTCGATGCGTGACAGGCGTTCAGGAGCAGGTTGAGGGCGATCTGGCGGACCGGCTGGCTGTCGATCGGGCAGGTCCGGTCTATGGCGACATTCCAGTCGAGCACGAGCTCGCGCCGCTCGGTCTCGCTCTCGACGATGTAGCGCAGGTCGTCGAAATCGTTGCGGCTGAGGCGGGACCCTTCAGAGCGACCGCGCCACATCACCAGCGATGCCTTGACGACGTTGCCGATATTGGTGAGGCCGCGCTCGATGAGGCGCGCGGCCTTCTCGCGGTTCTCGCGATCATCGCCGTGGCGCTGGATCATCCGCACCGCGTTGAACAGGCCCCCGAGCGGATTGTTGACCTCGTGCGCCATGGCGGAGGCATAGCGCCCGATCAGGGCGGCGCGCTCTTCCTGGGCGAGGCGCCGCAGCAGGGCCTCGCGCTCACTGATCGCGGCTGCGGCTTTGTTGTAGCTGTCGACGGCGCGCCCGACCTCGCTGTCGGGATCGGTGATCATCTGCGCGGGAAAGGGGACGAGGCGCCCGTCGCGGCTCCCGGCAAGGCGATCGGTCACCATATGCAGCGGCGCGAGCGAGCGCCTGACGATCCACCAGCCGATCATCGCGAGGAGGAGCGTCAGCGCCGCGTTGAAGACGATCAGCCCGACGAGGGTCCGTCTCTTCTCCTCCTGATAATGGCTGATGTCGACCAGCGCGTGGATCGTTCCGAGATTGAGATCGAGCTCGGTGAGATCGCGGGTGATCCAGACGAGGCTTTCGGCGCCGTCGATCGGCGTCTCCCCGGTCTCAGGCGCGGAGGCATGCGCATCACCCGTGGGACCGGGGGCGTTCATCGGGAAGCGCAGGGGATCGGATGCGGCGAGGACGCGCCCGTCGGTGAGCGTCACTACGGTGACGTCCGCATGCATGCCGGTATAGCGCTCGCCGGCACGGTCGAGAATGTCGAAGGCTTCCCAGGGATCGCGCCGGATGACATGCGGGAGCAGCGCGGTCGACAGCCCTTCCAGATAGGCGTCGGAGAGTTGCGCGAAATGCCGTGTCTGCGTCTGCGTGAGCTGGGTCAGGACCACCTTGGAAATGCCGGCCGCGACCAGCAGCATGAAGACGGCGAGGATGATCGGCGCGCGCCAGGCGATCGGCCAGTGGCGCGGGGAGACGATGCGCCGCAACCGGCCCGCGCGCGTGCGAGCGCCCATCACCCGGCCCCCTCGACCATGTGCAGCATGGCCGCGATCTGGTCGTAATGATCGGGTGCCACGGGCGCGAAACCGTCAAGGCGCAGGGTCTGCAATATATGGCTGCCGTGATCGTCCTCGGCCATGGCGAGCAACGCTTCGCGCAGGGCGGCGACGAGTGCCGGGGCGGCCTGTCGCGAGGCGGCGATCGGGGGAAAACCCATCATGGGCGAGCGATGCAGCACCCGGGTACTGTCGACGAGCGCCGGCTCGATGTCGCGCATCACCTCCCAGACGTAGTTTTCCACCGATCCGGATTGCGCGAGCCCCGCGGCGACCGCGCGGATCACGTTACGATGGCCATAGGCGTAGAAGGTGTCGGCGAAGAAACCGCCCGCGGTCTCCCCCATCTCGGCGAGCAGCGCCTGTGTGACGAGCTTGCCGGAATTGCTCTGCGGATCGGAGAATGCGTGGATCGTGCCGCGCAGATCCGCGACGTCCTCGAACCGGGAATCCGCGCGCGCGATCACGAAGGAGCGGTAATGCGGCGAGCCGCGATAGACCGGCGCCGCAACGAGATCGAGCGCCGCGCGGTGGCGGATGAAGGGCAGCCCGCAGATCCAGGCCGCATCGATCTGCCCGGCGACGAGGAGCGCGGTGATCTCCATATAGGTGCGTCGCTTGACGAAGGTGACGGGGCGGGCGAGGCGCGCGCTCAGAAACGTTTCCAGATCGGCGATCAGCCGGATGTCGGAATCGAGGAAGACCGGCGTCAGGCCGAAGCGGACTTCACGCTCCGAGGCGATCGCGCGAAACGGGGCGAGGGTCGCCGAGAGGGCGGAGGCGCCGGCCAATCCCGCGAGGCCGAGGCCCATTGATCGCCGATCGATCCCCCGGTCACGGGTGGTCGCCCCGCTCCCGGTCGGCTTGCGGCCCGGCGCTGCGCATGGCTGCCCATCGCGCGACATCGATCTTCCTCCCGGATGCTCGGCTGGTTCTTCTCGTTGCAGCCATAATGCGGCAGTCGCGGGAGGATGCCAAGTTCGCAAACCGTCGACGTGCGGGGTGACGATCAGCCCGCCTCGCGGGCGGCTTCCGCGACGATCGCGAGCGTCTCGTCGATGGTCGCGTCGTCATGGGCCGTCGAGACGAACCAGGCGCCGCGCTCCAGCACGCGCACGCCGCGACGCAGCAGGGCATGGGCGAAGCGGCCATAGGCGAGCCTGTCCGAGGCGGCGATGTCGCGATAGTTGCGCGCGGGCGTATCGCGACCGAAAGCCACGTGGAAGACGAGCGGGAAGCCGGTCACGGAGGCCTCGATCCCGGCCCTGTCGAGGGCGTCGCGCACACCGTCACGCAGGCGTATGCCGCGCGCGCTGGCGGCGGCGAAGACGTCCGGGGTCAGCGCGTTCTGGGTGGCGCACATCGCGGCCATGGCCACGGGCTGGGCGTTGAAGGTGCCGCCATGCATGACGCTGCCGTGAGCCCCTCCACCATGCCCCATCAGATCCATCAGCTCCGCCCGCCCGCACAAAGCCGCGACGGGATAGCCGTTGGCGATCGCTTTGGCGAAGATCGCGAGATCGGGCGTCACGCCGAAAAGAGCCTGTGCGCCGCGCGGGTCGAGCCGGAAACCGGTGATCACCTCGTCGAAGACGAGCAGGGTGCCCGTGCGCGAACAGACCTCGCGCACACCTTCGAGATAGCCCGGCTCCGGGGCGATCGCACCCTGATTGCACATGGCCGGTTCCATGATCACGGCGGCGACGTCGCCGGTCGCGAGCCGGGCCTCCAGAGCGTCGAGATCGTTCCAGCCGATCACGGCGATGCCGGCCGATTCCGCATCGATCTGACCGGCGCTTCCCGCGACTGGGACCGGTGCATCGGCTGGGCCGGCGGCGTTGAGGGCGGGGGCGGTGGACCAGAGCACGTTGTCCATCCAGCCGTGATAATGCCCCTCGCATTTGAGGATCGTCCGCCGCCCCGTCGCGGCCCGCGCCACGCGAAGGGCCGCCTGCATCACCTCCGATCCCGAGCAGCCGAAGCGTACCCGCTCGGCACAGGGAATGCGTGCGCACAGGATCCGCGCGGCGTCGAATTCGATCTCGGTCTGACCGGCGAAGAGGATGCCCTTTCCAGCCTGTTCGCGCACCGCCGCGATCACCTCCGGCGGCGTATGGCCGAGGATGGTGGCGCCCATGCCGCAATAATAATCGATCAGCACATTGCCGTCGGCATCGATCAGGCGCGGCCCCTCGCCGTGGCTGAAGACGAGCGGCCCCTCCGCCATGCCGGCGCGGAAATGGCTGTTGACCCCGCCCGGCGTGACGCGCGCATTCTCGGCGATCAGCGCCTTCGAGCGCGCGAAACGATATCCTGCATCACCGTCGCGGTGCATCGTCATACCCGTCGATCCGCCACCGACACAGTGATGCGGTGGGCGCTGTTGTTGCAATAGCCGCGCGGGTTCCAGGGCGGTTCGAGCGGCTGGACGCTCCCCGTATCGTCATGGGCGCGGGCGATGATCTCGATCCGTGGGCCGGCGAGGTCGGAGAAGCGGGCGGAAAACCCCGACCAGGCGTAGCGGTCCGGCGCCGGCGTGAGATCGGCTTCGTGCCAGCTGCGCCCGCCATCGCTGCTCACTTCCACGCGGGTGACGCGCCCGCATCCGCTCCAGGCCCGGCCCGTGACGACGAGTTCTCCCGCATCGGCCAGGACCGTGCCGCTCGCCGGAGAGGTGATCAGGCAATTGACCGGCATCGCCTCGATCACGGCGAAGTCGTCATCGGTGAATGGCTCGCCGGGGCGCAAGGCTCTGACCGGTAGCCGGTAATCCGTCCCGTTCATCTTCTCGCCGTCATGGACCCGGTCGCGCAGGGTGAGGCGGGTGAGCCATTTCTGCCAGGCCGATCCCGGCCAGCCGGGTGCGACGATCCGCAAGGGCGCGCCGTGCAGAAAGGGAAGGGGGGCGCCGTTCATCGCGAAAGCCAGCAGCGTGTCGGGGGCGAGCGCTTTCTCGATCGGCAGGCCGCGCGAGATGGCATTTCCCGTACCCCCGATCATCCGGTCGGGGCTGTAATGGGCGGTATAGCGAGCGCTCGTGCGAAGCCCGCAGCGCGCGAGCACGTCGCGCAAACGCACGCCTTGCCATTGCGCGCAGCCGACCGCACCGCGCCCCCAGGCGAGGCCCTCCACGGGTGGGTCATATTCGTTGCGGCCATTGCCCGCACATTCCATCACCGCCGTCACGGAGACGGTTTCGAAACCGGCGCGCAATTCATCGAGGGTGAAATCCCTCGGATTATCGACCTCGCCGTCGATCGACAGCACCCAGCGCCCGGCTTCGCAATCCGCCTCGGCGGGCAGGGCACCGTTGTTGCGCACGAAGAAATCTTCGACGGGCGTCACGGCATCGCCCAGCGCGCCGAGCGCCGTCTCCGCGTTGAGAGCCTCGTCGGGGACGGCGCGGACGCTGCGCTTGCCGTAACGCGCGAGAATGTCCTGCATGCGATTCTCCGGGTGGATCCTGGGGGCAGGCTATCGCGAAATCCGAGAGGCGGAAACGCGAAAAACCGTGACGCGTGGCGGCCCGATGCGTGCGCCGCCGAACCGTCATCGGGCTGTCATGCGGATCGAATAGCGAAAATCCCATGACCTACGCCGCACCCGCCACGGATTTCGAACAGATGCCGCCCGCGCATGACGCAGGGGAAATAATCGCCGCGCGTGAGGGGCTGACCCTGCATCGGGTCGGCCGTCGGTTCGATGATGCGATCGCGCTGGAAGACGTCGATGTGAGTCTTCCTGCCGGGCAATTCTCGGTGCTGCTCGGCCCGTCGGGCTGCGGAAAATCGACGTTGCTGCGTCTGATCGCGGGGCTCGACACGCCGACATCCGGCGATATCCGCCTCGCCGGGCGTGACATCACCCGCCTGCCGCCGGCGGAGCGCGATCTGTCGATGGTGTTCCAGTCCTATGCGCTGTTTCCGCATCTGAACGTCGCCGAGAACATCCTTTTCGGTCTTTCGGTGCGGCGCGTCGCGCGCAACGAGCAGAAGGTGCGGCTCGAGCGGGTGGCGCGGATGATGGGGCTGTGGGAACTACTCGACCGGCGTCCCGCCCAGCTCTCCGGCGGCCAGCAGCAGCGTGTCGCGCTCGCCCGTGCGGTGATCTCCGAGCGTCCCGTCTGTCTGATGGACGAGCCGCTCTCCAATCTGGATGCCAAGCTGCGCGCCGAGATGCGCGTCGAGATCCGCGCCCTGCAAAAGCGCCTCGGCCTCACCATGGTCTATGTCACGCATGACCAGGTCGAGGCGATGACCATGGCCGATCACATCGTCGTCCTCGACAAGGGCCGCGTGCAGCAGGTGGCGACGCCGCGCATGCTCTATGCCGAGCCGGCCAACACGTTCTGCGCGCGCTTCATCGGAACGCCGCCGATGAATCTCATCCCGTCTCAGGCGCTCGCCGATCATCGCTCATTGCCGGAAGGCTCCATGCTCGGCATTCGCCCCGAGGAGATCAGCCTCGGCGAGGCCGGGGTGCCGGCGCGGCTTTGCGGGATCGAATATCTCGGTGCCGACCAGCTCGCCACGTTCGAGATCGGCCCGCAATCCCACCCCGTCCGTCTGCTCGCGCGCCTCTCCGCCCGTGATGCGCCGGGCGAGGCGGGTACCCACCTGTCCTGGCCCCGGGATGCCGAACACCTGTTCGGCGCCGATGGCCGGCGGATCACCTCGGTCACGTCGTGACGCATCTCATCCATCAACCCTGTCAGGGAATGCACTGATGAAAAGCCTGATGAAAACACGTCTGCTCGCTGCGGCCTCGCTCTTCGCCGGCATGGCGATGCTCCCGGCGAGCGCTTCCGCCGTCGATCTGGAATTCTACTTTCCCGTCGCCGTCGGCGGTGATGCCGCCGGCATTATCGAGCGCCTGACCAACGCCTATATGGAAGAAAATCCGGGCGTAAACATCAACGCGATCTATACCGGCAGCTATGCCGACACGACGACGCGGGCGATCACGGCGGCGCGCGGCGGCAATGCGCCCCAGCTCGCCATCCTGCTCTCCGTCGACATGTTCGCGCTGATCGACGAAGACATCATCCTGCCCTGGGACGACTTCGTCACGGACGAAGAGCAGGAGACCTGGATCGGCGGGTTCTACGAATCCTTCATGCGCAACAGCCAGACCGGCGGCCAGACCTGGGGCATCCCCTTCCAGCGCTCCACGCCGGTGATCTACTACAACAAGGAAGCCTTCGCCGCTGCGGGCCTCGATCCCGAAACGCCGCCCGCGACCTGGGAAGAGATGGTCGAGATGGGGCAGCAACTGACCCTGCGCGATGCCAATGGCAACGTGACCCAGTGGGGCGTGCGCATTCCCTCCTCGGGCTTCCCGTCCTGGCTGTTCACCGGTCTCGTCGCCTCGAACGGGCAGGATGGTCTGGCCAATGACGAAGGCACCGAGGTCTATTTCGACACGCCGGAAGTGATCGAAGCGCTCGAATATCTCGTCTCGCTCGCTACCGAGCACGAGATCATGGCGCCGGGCATCCTCGACTGGGGCGCGACGCCGCGTGCCTTCATGGATGGCGAGAGCGCCATCGCCTGGACGACGACGGGCAATCTCACCAATATCCGCAACAACGCGCCGTTCGATTTCGGCGTGGCGATGCTGCCGGCGAATGTGCGTCGCGGCGCGCCCACGGGCGGCGGCAACTTCTATCTCTTCGACGGCTCCAGCGATGAAGAGCTGCAGGCCGCCGTCGATTTCGTGAAATGGGCGACTGCGCCGGAACAGGCGGCGAGCTGGTCGATCGATACCGGCTATGTCGCGCCGCGCCCCGATACCTGGGAAACGGACGCCATGCGCGCCTATGCCGAGGAAGTGCCCGGCGCTCTCGTCGCGCGTGATCAGCTCGAATACGCGGTGCCGGAACTCTCCACCTTCGAGGGGCCGCGCATCACCCAGATCATGAACGACGCCATCGCCGCCGCGATCATCGGCGAAAAGACCCCCGCGCAGGCCATGGCCGATGCGCAGCGCGAGGCGGATGCCATCCTCGCCGCCTATCGCTGAGGCAGCTTTCATCTGAAACATCGGGCGGCCTCACGGGGCCGCCCGAGAACATTCTCGCCACCCCGGAGCCCCCATGCGCCGCGAATGGATCCATGCCGGATTGCTGCTCGCACCCGCGCTCGTCCTGCTCTTCGCCTTCACCCATCTGCCCGCGATCCAGACCGTCATCGACAGTTTCTTCTCGACGGCGCGCGGGCGGCGGCCCTCCGTCTTCGTGGGGCTCGCCAATTACGAGCGGCTGTTGTCAGATGCGATCTTCATGCGGGCCATGGTCAATAACGCCATCTACGCGGCGATCACGATCCCCGTATCGATCGCGCTCGCGCTCGCCATGGCCTTGTTCGTCCAGCGCCGGATTGCCGGACGCGCCTTCCTGCGCATGGCCTATTTCACGCCGACGGTGCTGCCGCTGATCGCGGTGGCCAATATCTGGCTGTTCTTCTTCCTCCCCGGTTTCGGCCTGTTCGAGCAATTGCGCAGCCTCGTGGGGCTGAGCCCCCGCAACTGGGTCGGTTCTTCCGATACCGCGCTCTATGCGGTGATGGTGGTCACGATCTGGAACCAGGCCGGGTTCTTCATGATCTTCTACCTCGCCGCACTCCAGACCATCCCGGATTCGCTGCGCGAGGCCGCCGCGATCGAGGGCACGCCGCGCTGGGTATTCTTCCGCCGTGTGATCTGGCCGTTACTGATGCCGACGACGCTCTTCCTCTCGGTCAATGCCACGATCAACGCCTTCCGGATGATCGACCACGTCTTCGTGATGACCCAGGGCGGGCCGAACAACGCCTCGATGCTCTTGCTCTACTACATCTACGAGCAGGGCTTCCGCTTCTGGGATTCGGCCTATGCCGCCACGCTGACGGTGGTGATGGTGGCGATCCTCGCCGTTGTCGGGATCGGGCAGTTCTTCCTCATGGACCGGCGGGTGCATTACAAATGAGTACGCTCGTCGTCACGCAGACCCGCTTCGATCGCGCGCTCTTCGTCGCCGGTGCCTGGGCGCTCGCGCTGGTCTGGATCCTGCCGCTCGCTTATGCGGTCTGGACCGCGATCCATCCCAGCGCCTACGAGACGCGCTTCGTGCTGCTCGCGCCGCTGACCTTCGAAAATTTCTCCCGGGCGTGGAACGCAGCGCCTTTCGCGCGCTATTTCCTCAATACCATCATGCTGGTGAGCATGATCCTCGCCGCCCAGCTGATCCTTTGTATCCATGCCGCCTTCGCCTTCGCGCGGCTGGAATTTCCGGGCAAAAACATCCTCTTCGCCCTCGTGCTGGTGCAATTGATGGTGATGCCCGACATCCTGCTGGTGCGCAATTACGCGACCATGGCGCGACTCGGGCTCGTCGATACCATCCTCGCGATCGGCCTGCCGTATTTCGCGAGCGGCTTTGCGATCTTCCTCCTGCGCCAGACCTTCAAGACGATCCCCAAGGAGCTCGACGAGGCGGCGCGGGTCGAGGGCTGTTCGCTGCTGGGGCTGATCTGGCGGGTCTATGTGCCGCTGGCCAAGCCGACGATCCTCGCCTTCGCCCTCGTCTCGGTGAGCCATCACTGGAACAACTTCATCTGGCCGCTGATCATCACCTCGTCGGTGGAGACGCGCCCGCTCACGGTGGGCCTCTCGATCTTCGCCACGACCGATAGCGGCATCGAATGGTCCGTGATCACGGCCGCCACGCTGATCACCTCCGGTCCGCTGCTGATCGGATTCCTGCTCTTCCAGCGCCAGTTCGTCCAGAGCTTCATGCGCGCCGGCATCAAATGAAAGGATGAATCCATGAATCTGCCCCGCCTCGGTGTCGCGCTCGATCGCGATCGCTTCGACCTCCTGCGCGACTGGATCCTCGCGACCGACCGCACCATCGAGATCCAGGACTTCGTCCACCCCACCGTAATCGGCGCCGATCATTCCGACCTGATCGGGCAATGGCGAGACCGGCTCGCTGATCATCGCGGGCTGCGCGGCATTCACGGGCCGTTCTTCAGCCTCGACATCGCCGCACCCGATCCCGCCATCCGGGCGGTGGTGCAGGAGCGTCTGATGGCCGGGCTCGCCGTGGCGGAGGCGCTCGGTGGCACGCATATGGTCGTGCACAGCCCCTTCACTTTCTGGCACACGCTGAACTACGCCAATTTCACCTATCTGCGCGGCGCACTCTTCGAAGCGGCGGCGGAGTGCCTGGCACCGGTTCTCGCCCGCGCCGCCGAGATCGGCTGCACGGTGATGCTCGAGAATATCGACGATACCGATCCGCGTGACCGTACCGAACTCGTCGCCACGATCGACCATCCCAATCTGATGGTCTCGCTCGATACCGGCCATGCCGAACTCGCTCACGGGCGTTACGGCGCGCCACCGGTGGTCGATTTCGTCGCCGCCTCTGCGGAGCGGCTCGGCCATGTGCACTTGCAGGATGCCGACGGCTATGCCGACCGGCACTGGCATCCCGGTGACGGGGCGATCCCGTGGCGCCCGGTCTTCTCCGCGCTCGCGAAATGCCCGCGGAATCCCCGTCTGATTCTCGAGGTGCATGGCGATCACGAGCGATTGCCGGAGACGGTGGCGCGGCTCGAAGAGCGCGGGCTCGCCTGCTGACAGGCGGCGCCGGACGGCGTCAGCCGCTTTCCGGAGCGCGGTCGTCACGCTCCAGAAGGATGCCCTTGTCGATCGCGAGGCCGACCTCGTCGCCCTCGCGAGCCGATATGCTCGCCGGGCAGCGCACGCGCATCTCCCGGTCGTGAACCCGGATATGGTATTCGAGCCCCTCGCCGAGAAAGGCCCGCAGGACCACGCGGCCACGCAGGGGCGATTCCTGTGGAGCCACGAGGCGGATGTCCTCGGGACGGATCGCGAGATCGCATTCCGGCACGAGCGGCACGAATGCGGGGCGCGGAATGGCGATCGCCTCACCGGTCGCCAGAATGAGTGAAACATCGGCAGCTGCAGCTTCGGGAGACATGCGGCAGGGCAGGTAATTCACGCTGCCGATGAATTCGAGCACGAAGCGGGTCGCGGGCGCATTGTAGATCTCTTCCGGCCCCGCGAGCTGATGCACTCGGCCCTTCTCCATCACCGCGATCCGGTCCGACATGGCGAGCGCCTCGATCTGGTCATGCGTGACGTAGAGGATCGGCAGGCCGGTACGGCGCTGGACGCGCTTCAATTCGGCGCGCATCTGTTCGCGCAGCTTGGCGTCGAGATTGGACAGGGGCTCGTCGAGCAGGAGCACGCGCGGCTCCACGGCGAGGGCGCGCCCGAGCGCCACGCGCTGCTGCTGACCGCCGGAGAGCTGTGCGGGCATGCGCGAACCGAGCCCGGCCATGTCGAGCATGTCGAGGGCCCTGCTCACGCGTTCCGCGATCACGCTGCGCGCCGCGCCACGGATCTTGAGCGGATAGCCGATATTCTCGGCGACGCTCATATGCGGCCAGACGGCATAGCTCTGGAAGACCATGCCGATGGCGCGATCGTTGGCCGGTCGGTCGATCCCCGCGCCCGCATCGAAGACGCTGTCGCCGCCGATGGTGATGCGCCCCTGATCGGCGCTCTCGAGCCCCGCGACGCAGCGCAAGGTCGTGGTCTTGCCGCAGCCCGAGGGGCCGAGCAGAGTGAAGAACTCGCCCTCGCCCACGACGAAGCCGACATCATCCACCGCGCGGACCTCGCCGAACCGCTTGACGAGATTGTCGACGCGCACCGCCTCGCTCATGCTTCTCTCCGCAAACGCCGTTCCTCCCGCCGGGCGAACCAGCGCATCATCAGATAAAGGATCAGGATCACCGGCAGGGTGAGGACGGCGAGGGCGCTCGCGCGCCCGGTATGCCCGGAATCCTGCATCAGGAAGATCCATACCCCGATCGTCTCCGCGCCGGAGGTCCAGATCAGCACCGACACGGTCAGTTCGTTGAAGGCCGAGATGAAGATCAGGATCCAGCCCGCGACCATGCCCGGGCGCAGGAGCGGGAAGGTGATGTCGCAAATGACCCGCAGCCGCCCGGCACCCGCCGCCTGCCCGGCCTCTTCGAGGGAATCGTGGATCTGGGCGAGGCTCGCCCGCGTCGTCTGCAGGCCGAACGCCATGTAGCGCATGATATAGGCGATCAGG
>JBJHBI010000003.1:0-102355 GCA_050485405.1 Salinarimonadaceae bacterium | reverse complement strand
GGCTTGTGTGCATGCGCTAACGCGATTATGTAAATGCGTCCTCGCGAAGGGCGTTTATAGACGACGGAGTTTCCATGCGCGACCGCCTCGATGCGATCGATCTCAAGATTCTGGCTGAATTGCAGAATGACGGCAGCATCACCAATGTCGAACTGGCGCGGCGCGTCGGCCTCTCGGCTCCGCCCTGCCTGCGACGCGTGCGGGCGCTGGAGGAAGCGGGAATCATCAGGGGCTATCGCACCCTGCTCGACCCGCAACTGCTCGGCTACGAAGTGATCTGCTTCGCCATGGTGCAGCTCGCGAGCCAGACTCAGGCGGATCTCGCGGCGTTTCAGGGGCGAATCGCCGATTGGCCGACAGTGCGCGAGTGCTGGACGCTGTCGGGCGAAGTGGATTTCATCCTCAAATGCGTCGCCACCAACATGACCGCGTTCCAAGCCTTCGTCGGTGATCTCACGGCCCTGCCGAACGTGCGCAACGTGCGCACGGCGCTCAGCCTCGACAAGGTCAAGGACGAACCGCTGGTGCCGCTCGAAATCGAAAGCTGAGCCGCGCGTCAGTAACGGCGCGCGACCCACCCCGCAAAGACTTCGGCCAACGCGCGCGCACGCAGCTGCTCACGCAGGGGAGTCGGACGATTCCTTGCCGTGGTCGAAGGATTGTTCGCCACGAGCCGGTAGCTGTCGATCACCCGGCCGTCTCGCCCGATCAGGCGCGCCTCGCCGCCGAGATTGTCGACAGGCGGCTGGCGATCCATCCCGAACGCGCTACCACCGCCGCTTCCGATCGAGGTGTCCGAGTTCAGGAAGAAGCTGTTCAACGACACCTGTAGTCGCGGCGCATCGGCGGCTATCGTATAGCGCGCCTGCAATTCCGCACGCAGCGCGTCATGGAGCAGATCGGCGAAGACGCCGACGCCGCGCGCCCGCAACTGGCTGACATCGACCTCGATGGCGCTCACTGTGTTGCGTGATTGCGCTTTCGCCTGATCCGGAGCAAACAGCGCGAAGCTGGCGAAGAACGCCAGCACCATCGTGAGCAACGCTGCGGTATTGCGGCTTTGATGATCCCGGTGCGCTTTTGCGCGCGTCGTATGTCGGGTGAGCATGTCACGTCTCCTCGAAACCCGGCGCCCCCCAAACGTATATATGGTGCTGCCGCGAATTGTGAAGCGGGCGACGAATGTGACGGCGCCGGCGCCCCCACGCAGATTCACCCAAGAAACCGGGTCATGTCGCGCGGGTCACCTGCCGATACAGGCACAAGGGCTTCGCTCCGCTATCGCCTATGTTCGCTCATTTGCCCCATTGCACGACGCCGAAGGCGACGAGGAGGGCCAGGGCCCAGAGATAGAAGGAGAAGTATTTCAGCCGCGCACGATAGAGCAGCGACAGCACGATCTTGAGGGCGATGATGCCGATGACGGCCGAGACGACGAAGCCCACGCTCGTGGCCATCCAGTCGATCTGCACCGGTTCGTCACCGCGATACACTTTCAGCCCCTGCAAGGCCGTCGCTGCGAGGATGGTGGGGAAGGCGATCAGGAAGGAATATTCCGCCGCGCGCTTGCGCTTGAGGCCGACGAACAACGCCGCGATGATGGTCATGCCCGAGCGGCTGATGCCGGGAATCAGGGCGAGGCCCTGGGCGAAGCCGATGGTCAGCGCCATGCCGATGCCGAGATCCTTGAGCCCGTAGCGGCGCGGCTTCAGCCGGTCGGTGAGCCAGAGCAGCACCCCCGTCGTGGCGAGCGTGACGGGGATGATTGCCGGATTGGCGAAGACCCGCTCGAACATGTCGCGGAAGGTGAGCCCCATCACGCCGGTGACGAAGACCGAGAGCAGCCCCATCGCCCAGAGCCAGATCAGGAAACGCGCCTGCTGCGAGGCACGACGCTCGAGGGCCATTTCCCGCGCGGCGACGAGCGAGCCGCCGAGGAACTGCGTCAGCGTCTTGCGGAAGACTACGACGATCGAGACGAGCGTCCCGACATGCACGATGAGATCGAAGAGAATCATCTGCGCGCTTTCGGGCGGCGGCATCTGCGAGCCCTGCGCGATCAGGAAATGCTGGGTGAGCACGAGATGCGCGGTCGAGGAGACCGGCACGAACATGAATACGCCCTGGACGATGCCCAGAAGCGCCGCTTCGAAAAGGGTCATACCGGCTCCGATCGGGCGGCCCCGCGCCCGCTCCTACATCATCGAGCGCAGCTTCGCCGCCAGCGCTTCGGTTCCGGCATAATCGATCTTGCCCGATCCGAGAACAGGAATTTGCGCCACGAGCACCGCGCGCGGCAGCCACAGATCGGGAAAGCCTTTTTCACGCCCGTGTTCGACGATCGCATCGCGATCGGCATCCGCCTTCTCGGTGACGAGAATCAGTTGCTCGCCCTTGCGCTCGTCGGCGAGCGCGACGACGACATGGGTGTCGTCCGGCCACAATTCCTGGACCATGCTCTCGACCGCGCCGAGGGAGATCATCTCGCCACCGATCTTGGCGAAACGCTTGGCGCGCCCGCGAATCGTGACGAAACCGTCATCGATCAGCACGATGTCGCCAGTATCGTGCCAGCCGCCTTCCGGAGGGATCAGGCGAGTTGGATCGTCGGGATCGATATAGCCGGCCATGACGTTGGGGCCGGAGATCGAGAGCCGCCCGCCGCGCTTGATCCCCTCGACCGGCGTCAGCTTCCAGCGCAGGCCCGGCAGAAACGGCCCGACGGAGCCTTGGCGGCTCTTCTGCGGCAGGTTGCAGGCGATGACCGGGGCGCATTCCGTCGCGCCGTATCCTTCGAGAATCATTGCATCGTAGCGCTTCCACAGCCGCTGCGTCTCCTCGCGCACGCGCTCGGCCCCAGCGACGATGTAGCGGATCGACGACATGTCGACATCACCGGCGGCGCGGGCATAGCCCTGGAGGAAGGTGTCGGTTGCGAGCAGGAAGGTCGCCTTCGCGCTCTCGATCAGCTTGGGCACCTGCTTGTAATGCAGCGGGCTCGGATAGAGGAAGGCGCGGATGCCGTGGATCAGCGGCAGGATCAACCCCGCGGTCAGACCGAAGGAATGGAAGACGGGCAGGGGATTGAAGAAGATATCCTCGCGGCTGAGCACGCCCTCGGCATGCTGCATGACCTGCGCGGCGTTCGAGAGCAGGTTGGCGTGGGAGAGCACGACCGCCTTCGGCTTTCCCTCCGAGCCGGAGGTGAAGAGGATCACGCCCTCGTCGTCGGGCGAAAGACCGGTGCCTCGGGCCAGCGCGCCGGCGATGAGGCTCTCGGCAGCCCCGCGCGCCTTGTCGAAGCTCGTCACGCTGTCGCGCACATCCTCGAGATAGATGACGCGCCGCCCCTGCGCGATGGCATCGAGAACGTCGTCGAGCTTGCCTTCGTCGATGAACTTGCGGGAGGTGCCGATCGTGGTGATCGCCGCGATCTCGCAGGCAGCCTTCAGATTGGCCGGGCCGGCGGTGAAGTTCAGCATGGCCGGGACGCGGGCGAAGGCGTGCAGGCCGAAGAAGGCGACCGCCGTCGCCTGCACGCTCGGCAGGAACAGGCCGATGCGCTCGCCAGGGCGCGTATCCGCGACGAGCTTGCGCCCGAGGACGCGCGCGCCGATCACGAGGCGGCTATAGGTCAGCGGCTGCCGTTGTGCGTCTTCTAGGATGACGGTCTTGCCGCCGAAGGCGGATTTTGCCTCGACCAGTGCCTGGAACAGGTGGCGGCGCGTTCCGGCCGTCCCGGTGAAGGCAGGCGTTTCGCCGGTCATCGGCGCCTCGAGGGTGATCGCCGTGGAGGGGTTCACGCTATCGTTCATCGGGGGAAGATAGAATCAAATGCGCCGGGTTCAAAGCCGCAATCCGGGTATGGCGGGATCAAAGAGGCGTGATGGCGCAGGCAAGACAATGCAAGGCTGTGGTGTGATCCGTATTCCCGATTGTTTTTTTCGGTGAATGCGCGAAAAAGCGTGTGGCGGACTTGCGGAACACTGTGCGAACGCGTAATGTGTTCGTGATTTGTTTGAGTTCGAAACGGGCTCGTGAACACCAGACCTCGCAATACGTGACCTCGAGATACAAGGCGGAACCATGCTCACGCGCAAGCAGCACGAATTGCTGACCTTCATCCATGAACGCATGCGCGAATCCGGTGTGCCGCCATCCTTCGACGAGATGAAGGAGGCGCTCGATCTCAAGTCGAAATCCGGCATTCATCGGCTGATCACGGCTCTGGAGGAGCGCGGTTTCATCAGGCGACTGCCATATCGCGCGCGTGCGCTCGAAATCCTGCGCATGCCCGAGACCTTGCAGCGGCCCGTCGGCAGCGCAGGGGCCGGGACGCGAGGATTTTCGCCGAGTGTCGTCGAGGGCGGCAAAGCGGCTGGCAAGGTGGCGGGGGAGGCTGCGAGCAGGGCGGATGCGCGTGGCGATCTCGACATGCAGCAACCGCCAGCGGACGAAGATTACGAGCGCGCAGTCAACATCCCGGTCATGGGGCGGATCGCAGCGGGTACGCCGATTTCCGCGATCCAGAACCCCATGCACACCATCGCCGTCTCGCCGGATTTCATCACGGGTGGAGAGCACTACGCGCTCGAAGTGCGCGGCGATTCCATGATCGAGGCGGGCATTCTCGACGGCGACATCGTGGTGATTCGGCGTCAGGACGTGGCCAATACCGGCGACATTATCGTGGCGCTGATCGATTCCGAGGAGGCCACGCTGAAACGTTTTCGCCGGCGCGGCTCCTCCATCGCGCTCGAAGCGGCCAACCCTGCCTACGAGACGCGCGTACTCGGTCCCGATCGCGTGCAGATCCAGGGGCGTCTCGTCTCGCTGGTGCGCCGCTACTGACGGGTGCTTGCCACTGTCGGGCGCTCGCGACTGACGGTAACACGTGAGCGACGGCGCTTGCTCATGGGGCATCACCGGTCATCCGGGTGCCCGGGTATCGTTGGGCGGCGTCAAAGCGCCTTCGAGAGGCCGGCCGACCGTGCGAGCGGATGGTCATGTGAGCGGCTGCTCCGGCGACTCGGCGAGCGGCCATTCGTCAGCGCGCGTTGCGCGTTGCGGGATGGCCGGGAGAGCGCTGGGTTCTTCTGGGCGCCTCTTTCTAGGCGCTTCTGGCTGCCACTGGCTGCCATTGAGTGCCCCTGGCTGCTCTTGGGTGGTTTGAGTGTTCGTCTCGGTGACGGTTTTCGCCATCGGCTGCTTTACGCCCGATTGCATGGTTCGAGGTTCGACTGGATGGCGAGCAGCCGGCCAAGGCCGCGAGAGTACGGCGAGGGTTCGGCTAGAGCGGGGCTGAAGCGCGGATACGGGAGATGAAGGCATGAGCGGGGAGAGCTCGCCGAAGGCAGGTGCCGGGGATTCCGGCCTGATCTTCTACCATGCGCCGCTGTCGCGCTCGGGGCGGGTGCACTGGCTCTTGCGGGAGCTCGATGTGCCCTTCGAGATGGTACGCTGTGACATCCCCCGCCGGGACGGGTCCGGTGCGCCCGATCCGCGCAATCCGCATCCCGACGGCAAGGTTCCGGCCCTTGCGCATGATGGAACGCTGATCACCGAGACGGGTGCCATCCTGCTTTATCTGACCGATCTGTTTTCGGATCGCGAGCTCGGTATCGCGCCCGGCGAACGGGAGCGCGGGGCGTATCTGACGTGGCTTTTCTGGTATGGCGGGGTCGTCGAGCCGGTCTATCTCGCGGAAGCGATGGGCGTCGCTGATCATCCCTTCGCGCGAGCGACGTTCCGCGACCGCGATGCCGTCGCCGCCCGCCTGATCGCGGCGCTCGACGGGAATGACTGGCTGATGGGCGCAAAGTTCACCGCCGCCGACATCCTTCTTTGCTCGCCCTATCTCTACTTCCCCGATGCGACCCCCGACGATCCTGCCGTTCGGCGCTGGCTGGAGCGCTGCATCACGCGCCCCGCCTATGAAGCCGCGCAGGCGGATGATTGAGGGGCGGGCCACGAGGAGCGATCGACCATCCCGGCTCGGCCGAGCGCCGCGTATCGGGTGGTCCAGCGCGCGACGACCTTCGGCGTGACACCGAACGCGCGGCCAGCATCCGCCTTCGAGAGGCGTCCTTCCAGGACGGTACACGCCATCTCCTCTCGACGCAGAAGCGTCAGACGGGCATTCTTATGGATGTTCATTCGGGCCTTCCGGTGGAATCTGAAACTCTGCAATTCCAATCTCCTCGGTCGGCTCCGAATGGACAACCTCCTGAAAACTCACATCTGAAGCGCCCATGCGGATGCGCTCATGTCGAGGCGCTCATGCGCGCGCATTGATCCGAGGCTTGACCCGTTTGGGCCAAAGGCATGGGCCCGTTATCGCGGGGCAGGCGTCAGCGAGGGCTATCAACCCCTTGACTGCATCTGCCCGCCCGCAAGTGAATCCAAGCGCGTTGCTGGTTCGCCCGTCGCGTCATCGTACGCCGCCTGCCTGTTCGGGGCCGTTCCGAAGTGGCCGGCGCGAGAACGGATCCCGCGCAGACCGTCGGTCGCCCTCGCAACACCGATGTTGCAGCGGATGACGCGCCGACGGGTTCCAGTCTCGCGCGGGCGCTTTCCGGTTATCCGCGAGCCGCATGCCTCGGCTCGCGTTCAGGAGCCGCATTTCTATCGGAGCGCCATCCTTCCGCCGTTTCGAATCATGGCGAGCCGTTCGCAGAAGGCGCGCTTCGCGCCATCCGCTGCGTGATCATGACAAACAACTCGCCCGCCGCCCCTTGCACGAGTTGCCCGCAAGCCTCGCTACGCGCCCGCCGCCTGCATGTTCGGTCCTGTCGATCGCCTATCCGCGACGATAATCGCCCGCGCAAGGGCGGCGTGGCTATGCATCCGCAGGAAACGCCTCGCGCCGCCCCAGCCTCAGCCTCGGCACCAGACCGGGAGCCGTCACATCTCCCCTTCACGGACCAACCATGGGCGGGTCTCGTGGATGCGGCGTACACCTTCCAGCCGCGTGACCGGATCACCGGCGATGCGCTCGTCGCCGGAAAGCCGCGCCGTACTCGTCGAGACGTCGTCGCCATCCACCCCGGCGGCTTGAACGAAATCGGCGAAATGCGCGCTGATCGCACCGTTCTCGTTAAGCGTCGTGCGGTCGATGACGCGCGCGGCGGCGCAACCCTCCGGGGCGGCGAGGGGGGTGATGATGAGCGCGGCGCGGGTGCAATCCTCGGCGAAGGCGCGCGCATCCGTCACGAAGGAGGCCGCCATGCCATCGGCGAAGAATGTGGTGCAGCCGAACGGATCGCAATTCACCCCCGCATGCAGCGATGTGATCTCGCCCGGATCTCCGCCCGTCATCATCCGCGCGTCACCATCGGCCTTGAGCCATTGTGCCGCGACGAAGCCGCTCGGGCGTCCGAGCAGGACGAGGCTGCCCTGCGGCCCCCGGATCGCCGCGCCCGCGCCGTTGCGGTCGACATAGAGATCGGGGCGCTCCGGCGTCATCGCGAGCGCAAAGCCGATACCCGCCGGTATCACGGCGAGGCGGCGCAATTGCGAGACGAAGAGCGTCGCCGTGAGCAGCCCGATCACCATCAGCGCAAGCGCGCCGTTGCCGAAGGCGGCGACGGGGAGGTTCGAACCGGCGAAACCGGCGACGAAATGCGCCACATCGAGCACCCGCGCAATCCCGAAACCCATCACCTCCCAGGCGATCGGATCGAGGCCGAAGCCGATCAGCAGCATGCCGATCACGCCCGCCGGCATCACCAATATGGAGACGATCGGCAAAGCGAGGGCGTTGCCGATCAGGCCGTAGGGGTTCGCGATCTGGAAATGATAGGCGGCAAAGGGTCCGGTTGCGATCGTCGCGATGATGGTGGTGGTGAGGATGCCGAGCATGCCGGCTACGACCCAGCGCGCCAACTTGCCCGCAGGCCCTGGCGTCGGACCGGGATCATGCGCGCGGTTGCGCATCCATTCCGCGCCAGCGATCAGCCCGACCACCGCCGAGAACGACATCTGGAACGAGGGGCCGAGCAGGGTTTCCGGCTGCCAGGCGAGCACGAGGATCGCGGCGATGGCGAGGTTGCGCATGCTGAGCGCCGGCCTGTCGAAGAGAACGGCGCCGAGCATGACGCCGGTCATGATCACCGCCCGGACCGTCGCCACCTGCGCGCCCGAGAAAACGCAGTAGCCCGCCGCGCCGATAATGGCGGCCACCGCCGCGATCTTCTTGAGCGGCCAGCCCAGCGCGAGGGCGGGGACGAGGGCGAGCGCGGCGCGGGTGAGCCAGAAGATGGTGCCCGCCGCGAGCACCATGTGCAGCCCGGAAATCGAGACGATGTGATAGATGCCCGCCGCGCGCAAAGCCGCATTGGTCTCCTCGGTGATCAGCCCGCGTTTGCCCGTGACGAGGGCCGCGGCCACGGCGCCCGCCTGACCGCCGATCGCATCGGCAATCCGGCGCGTGGTGCTCACCCGCGCGTTGTCGATTGTCGCCCTTACGCGTTGCATCAGATCAGGCGGCGTATCCGGCGTGACGATCCGCGCGGATCCGAGGATCGAGCCGACGCCGCCGATCTGCGCGAACCAGGCGCTGCGCGCGAAATCGTATCCGCCCGGCCACGCCGCTTCCGGCGGCGGCATCAGGCGCACGCGCGCGGAAATCGTATCGCCGGCGCGAATATCGCCCGCATCGCGAGTCGTCACGCGCACCCGTGCGGGTAGAGCGCTCTCGGCGAGCCCTTCGATCGCCACGACGCCGAGGACGAGCCGCGCATCACCGGTGCGCTCCTCGACGCTGATCACCTGCCCGGTGAGCTGGGCGATGCGGATCTGATCGATGATCGGCGCGTCGACACGCTCGAAGCGCAGCCAGGTGGCGCCGAAACCGGCGAGAACCATGGCGCAGGCGATGGTGATGCGCAGGATGCGGTAATCGTCGCGCCCGAGCCAGGCGAAGATCGCGCAGAGCGCGAGGCCGGTCACCGGCGCAGCCGCATGCGGGCGACCTTCCGCCGTGAAGAAGAGCAGGATCCCCAGCCCGAACGCCACGGCGCACCAGGGAAACAGCCGGCGCCGGGCGACTTCTTCATCGAGACACGCCCGCAGCCAGGCGAGGAAGGTTTCGATCGACAATACGGGCAGGCGCAAGCGCCATGCGCCGCGCATATCGGCCGCACGGTTGCGGCTTTCCGGGCCGGGCTGCGGAGGGGCACCGGCGGGCCCCGGCTCGTCGATGCGCGCGGATTGCGCCATTGCAGGCCTTTGATTGCATTATCGTCGAAAGCAATCAAAAGCAGTGGCGCGCAGATGTCCACCACCCGCGCGAGAAAAACCGGTAGATCAGTCGAAAAGGCTGGAGACGGAGGATTCGGACGCCGTGCGCGCGATCGCCTCGCCCATCAGGCTGTCGATCGAGAGAACGCGAATGTTGCGTGCCACCTTCACCGCTTCCGTGGGCATGATGGAATCGGTGATCACCAGTTCCTTCAGCTTGGAATTGGCGATGCGCGAGACGGCGCCACCGGAGAGCACGCCGTGGGTGATGAAGGCGTAGACCTCGGTCGCACCCTTCTCCAGAAGGGCCTCGGCGGCGTTGCACAGGGTGCCGCCGGAATCGACGATGTCGTCGACGAGGATGCAGCTGCGCCCGGCCACGTCACCGATGATGCTCATCACCTCGGATTCGCCGGGGCGCTCGCGGCGCTTGTCGACGATGGCGAGCTGGGCATCGATGCGCTTGGCGAGCGCACGCGCGCGCACCACACCGCCGACATCGGGAGAGACCACGACCTTGTCGCCGTCGGGCATGCGATCCTTGATGTCGCGGACCATGACCGGGGCACCGAACAGGTTGTCGGTCGGAATATCGAAAAAGCCCTGGATCTGCCCGGCATGCAGATCGAGGGTGAGGACGCGGTCCGCACCGGCCTGGGTGATCAGATTGGCGACGAGCTTGGCCGAGATGGGCGTGCGCCCCGCCGTGCGTCGATCCTGCCGCGCATAGCCGAAATAGGGGATCACCGTGGTGATGCGCTTGGCCGACGAGCGCTTGAGCGCATCGATCAGGATCAGCATCTCCATGAGATGGTCATTGGCCGGGAACGAGGTCGATTGCAGGATGAACACGTCCTCGCCGCGCACGTTCTCCTGCAATTCCACGAAGATTTCCATATCCGCGAAGCGCTTCACCTGGCACTTGGCCAGGGGAATGCCGAGATAATTGGCGATGGCTTCGGCGAGCGGACGGTTGGAGTTTCCGGCGACGAGTTTCATGGCGGATCGGCTTTCCCGGCGAGAGCGAGCAACGCGGGCCGTCAGAGCGAAGGAGCGCCCCGCTGGCATGGCGGGGCGGGTTTAACAACGTTTCATCGCCTAGAGCAAGCGCGCAAACGAATCGCATGCGCGATTGCCGGTGGAGAAGGCGGGCGAGCCTCTGCCCGATCACGCCTGCGGATAGGTATAGGGCGAGATCTCGTAGCTCGAACGCCCGGCCCAGTCCGCAGCGGCGACCTCGCCCTCGGCCCGGTACTGCGCCTCCTGCAAGGCCGCCGTCGCCGCGTCGTAATCGAGGGTGAGGACGCGCCCGTCATCGACGACTTTCGCCCCATCGACGAAGACGGTCTTCACCGCCCGCTCCGCCGCGGCATAGACGAGGCTGCGCAGCGGGTCGCGCACCGGGCGCATCATCGGATGGTCGAGATCGACGAGGACGATATCCGCCTTCGCCCCGACCGCGAGCCGTCCGATATCGTCGCGCCCCAGCGCCCGGGCGCCGCCGAGCGTCGCGCAGTCGAAGATCTGCGACAGGCGCAGGTCCCACACATCCTCCGAGACCATCCGCGCGCCGATGCCGACTGCGCGCAGCTCTTCCAGCATGTTGTGGGGGAAGGTATCGGTGCCGATCCCCATCTTCACGCCCCGGCGCAGATAGCCGCCGACGGACTGGATGGCGATGCCGCGCCGCTGGAAGACGACGGGGCAATGCGCAACCGTGGTGCCGCTGTCGATGATCGAGGCGAGATCGTCGCGCTTGGGCCAGTTCAAGGCCGAGGAATGGTGATCGAGGAAGATCCCGTGCCCGATGATCGAGCGGGGCGAGAGCACGCCGAGCGATTCCAGCCATTCGATCGGCGTCATGCCGTGGCGGCGGGTCATCTCGTGGAATTCCACGACGCTCTGCGCCGCGTGGATCTGGAAGGGCAGGTCGCGGCGCTCGGCCTCGGCGAAGCTGTCCTTGATCAGTTCCGGCGTGCAGGTGTCGATCTGCGAGGGCGAGACCATGCCCGACAGACGCCCGGACGGGTGCCGCGCGGCGGCGTCGAGCACCTCCATCGCCTGCGCCATCGCCTTCTCGCCGGAGGCCGGATCCCATTCGTATTCGACCACGTGGCCGTCCTTGGTGTACCAGCGCGCGGATCGGTACATCGGCGAGACGACGCCGCGCAGGCCGCTTTGCGCGAAGAGATCGAGCCAGCCGTCCCAGGCGCCCGACATGTCCACGAGGGTCGTCACGCCCGACATCAGCAATTCGCAATAAGCCACGCTCGAACAGGCCGGAATGCCCTTCGCGTCAGGGCGGAAGAGCGGCATGAACTCATAGAGCGAGGAGCCCCAGAGTTTGGCCGAGCCGAGTTCGTCGTTCCAGCCCTTGTTGAGGGGTTCGGAGGCCGGATGGGAATGGATGTCGACGAGGCCGGGCATCACCATCATGCGCGAAGCGTCGATCGTCTCGTCGACATGGCCGGTAAAGCCGGGGCCGATATGGACGATCTTGTCGTCGGTGAAGACGAGGTCGCAATCGCGGCGATAGCTGTGCGTATCCTTCGCGGCATCGTGGGCGACGAGGAAGGAAGCGTTCTTGATCAGGGTCGTGCGCGGCATGGGGGAGACGTCTCCGATGTGATGATGGTGATGCAGCAGGAGCGGGCCGTGATCATCCCGCAACGCCCTCGCGGCGGTATACGACACGGCCGTCGAGGATGGTGATGTCGCAGGCCGCATGCGGGATCTCTTCCGGTTCGATGCGGAACAGATCGCGGTCGAACACGGCGATATCGGCCAGTTGGCCCGGGACGAGGCGGCCCTTGATCGCTTCCTCGCGGGAGGCATAGGCGCCGGCGAAGGTATAGGCGTGAAGCGCTTCCTCGAGGGTGAGCGCCTGATCGGCGCCGAGCACGGTGCGGCTCTCGGTCTTGCGGGTGACCATGGTGTAGAGATTGACGAGCGGGTCGATCGCGACGACCGGGCAATCCGTCGAGGCGGAGGGCTGGAGCCCGTTTTCGATCCAGGTGCGCATCGGATGCGAAGCGGCGACGCGCTCCGGCTCGGCGAGGGTGAGGTAGAGATCGCCGAACCAGTACATGAAGGCGGGTTGCGGCGCGGGCAGGACGTGCATCTGCCGCATCCGCGCCATCTGGTCGGGCCGCAGCCAGCCGCAATGTTCGATCCGGTGGCGGCGTTGCGGATCGGGCATGGCGGCAAGCGCCGCCTCGTAGGCGTCGAGAACCTGTTCGATCGCGGCGTCGCCGATGGCGTGGATCGCCATCTGCCAGCCGGCGCGATGGGCGTCATCGACCATTTGCGTGAGCTGATCCGAAGACAGGCAGAGGATGCCCGTATCCTCCGGGCCGCCGCCGAGATAAGGCTTCGTCATCGCCGCGGTGCGCCCGCCCGCGCTGCCGTCGGTGAAGATCTTCACCGGGCCGATCCGCAGCCGCGCATCGCCGCCCCCGGTGCATATCCCCGCCGCTTCCGCCTCCGGCGGGAGGTTGCGGGTGACGTCGCCCATCAGGCAGGCATAGACGCGCAGCGGCAGCCGTCCCTCGCGATGCGCCTTCTGATAGGCCCGCATTTCGAGCCAGCCGTCGCGTATCCCGACCGCAGCCTCCATGCAGGAGGTGATGCCGTGGGTCAGGAGATCACGCCCGCCGCGTTCGATGAAGCCGGTCAGCGTTTCGATATCGGCGCGCGGTAGCACGGCGAGAACCGGCTCGCGGGCCGTCTCGGCGAGGAGGCCGGTGAGGCGCCCCTCGCGCTTCTCGATCAGCCCGCCGGGCGGGGAGGGGGTGTCTTCGTCGATGCCGGCGCGCGCGAGCGCCATGGAATTCGCCACCGCGAGATGGCCATCCGTGCGCACGATCCAGACCGGGTGATCGGGCAGCGCTGCGTCGAGCTCGTCGCGGGTGGGGTGGCGCTTGGTATCGAGGCGGAAATGGTCGTAGCCGCGCCCGATCACCCATTCGCCGGGCGGCGTGGTGCGGGCGCGCTCGCGCAGGGCGTCGAGCAGGGTGGCGAGGGTCGGGGCGGCGGCCGGGCGCAGATCCACCTCGTCCATGGCCGCGCCATAGGGCAGGAGATGCATATGCGCATCGTTGAGGCCCGGCGTGGCGAGGCGTCCGGCGAGATCGATCACCTGCGTCTGCGGGCCGATCAGATCCGCGATTTCGCGCGCCGGCCCGCTCGCGAGCACCTTGCCGCCCCACAGGGCGATCGCTTCGGCGAAACCGAGGCCGAGGCCGCGCCAGACGGGTCCGTTGGTGAGCACGATATCGGCTGCGATGCGCATGTGACCCGGTCTTCTCCCTTCGCGACGAGGCGGTTGCCGGGGGTCAGTAACGGCGATCAGGGTCTGTATGGTCAAGCGCCAAGGACGGAGCCTCGACGCGAACGCCGTCGTCGCGCGGGCCAAAGGCACGTGGGCGAAAACGCACGGAGGCGGTGCGCGTGCATTCGCGGTTCACATCCGCGCGACTGCGCACTACTTAAGCTGCGACAAGAAGGAACAACCATGTCCAGCATCATCGCCGTGCGCGGTCTGCGCAAAGCGTATGACAGCGGGTTCGAAGCCCTCAAGGGCGTCGATCTCGATATCACCGAAGGAGAGATCATCGCGTTGCTGGGGCCTAACGGCGCCGGCAAGACGACGCTGATCTCCACCATCTGCGGCATCACCCGCGCCACCGCCGGCAGCGTCAGCGTCGGCGGTCACGACATCCAGAGCGACTACCGCGCCGCGCGCGCCATGATCGGCCTCGTGCCCCAGGAGATCAGCCTGGAGCCGTTCGAGAAGGTGGCGAACACGGTGCGATTCTCGCGCGGCCTGTTCGGATCGCCGCCCGACGAGGCGCTGATCGACCGGTTGCTCGCGGCGCTGAGCCTCTCCGAGAAGAAGAACTCCCGCAACCGCGAGCTCTCCGGCGGTATGAAGCGGCGCGTCATGATCGCGAAGGCGCTCTCGCACGAGCCGCGCGTGCTCTTCCTCGACGAACCGACGGCGGGGGTCGACGTGGAACTGCGTCGGGAGATGTGGGACGTGGTGCGCGAATTGCGCCGCGACGGCGTCACCATCATCCTGACGACGCATTACATCGAGGAAGCCGAGGCGATCGCCGACCGGATCGCCGTGATCAATCGCGGCGAGATCCTGCTCGTGGAGAAAACCGCCGACCTGATGGCGCGGATGGGCCACAAGGAGCTCGAGATCATGCTCGGCACCTCGCTCGAGGCCGTGCCCGAGGCTCTTTCGCATCACGGCCTGCAACTCGCGCAGGACGGGGCCGCGCTGATCTACGGCTATGACGGACGCGCCGGGGAGACCGGCGTCGGCGCCCTGCTCGCCGATATCCAGAAAGCGGGCCTTCCCATCGCCGATATCCGCACAAGGCAAAGCAGCCTCGAAGAGATCTTCGTCGGGCTGGTCAAGGACGAAAACTGATGTCACGGCCCAATCTGCAAGCCATTCGCGCAATCTATCTCTACGAGATGGGCCGGTTCTTCCGCACCATCATGCAATCCATGCTCGCGCCGGTGATCTCCGCCTCGCTCTATTTCGTGGTCTTCGGCGCCGCTATCGGCGGGCGGATCGACGAGGTCGAGGGCATCCCCTACGGCGCCTTCATCGTGCCCGGTCTGATCATGCTCACGGTGACGACACAGGCGACCTCGAACGCCTCCATCGGCATCTTCTTCCCCAAATTCCTCGGCTCGATCTACGAGGTGCTCTCGGCGCCGGTGAACGCTTTCGAGATCGTCATCGGCTATGTCGGTGCGGCGGCGACCAAGGCCTTCATCGTCGGGCTGATCATTCTGGCCACGGCCTATCTCTTCATCGATCTGTCGATCGCGCGGCCCTTTGCGATGCTCGCCTTCCTCGTGCTCACCTGTACGAGTTTCGCGCTGATGGGCTTCATCATCGGCATCTGGGCGGCGAATTTCGAGCAATTGCAGCTGATCCCGCTGCTCGTGATCACCCCGCTCGTCTTCCTCGGCGGGACGTTCTATTCGACGACGATGCTGCCGCCCTTCTGGCAGAGCCTGACCCTGCTCAATCCCATGCACTATCTGATCTCGGGCTTTCGCTGGTCATTCTTCGAACAGGCCGACGTGCCCATCGGCCTCAGTCTCTTCGCCATCGCCGTCTTCACCGTGATCTGCCTCACCGCGATCTGGTGGATCTTCCGCACGGGCTGGCGCCTGCGGGCTTGAGCGAGAAGGTCGGCGAGGTCGGGCGGGCCGGATCGGGTGTAATCAGCCCGACCAGGTGGCGAGATCCGTCTCGTAGGTATGCCTGATCCATGACGGCGGGGCGGCCCTGACGACCATTAGGGAGCCGCGATCGAACGTGAGAACCAGTTTTGGCGGGCGTCCTGCGACGGAGTTGTCGTAGACGAGGCCTGTATCTGCGAGCTTTACGGCCTCTCGTATGAGCGGGGCCGATCTTTCGTAACGCTCTCGAATCTTGGTCTCCGGAACGGTATGCCCACCGTTCTCAACCCGATATGCGACGCGTGCGACCGAAAGATCAGGATCGTCCACGCCGACATGCAGAACCCAGACACTGTAACCCAAGGCTTGGGCTTCGTTCACCAGAACGAGTTTCGATGGATGCGAAAAGACCGTCTCCGTGACGAAATCCCGGCCCATTGCAAGTAACTCCCGGCGCCGTCGAGTAGCGATCTCTGCAGCCTCATAGGCGGCTTCCGGGCCAATATCCCGCAGCTCTTCCCGCTGAATAATGTCCGCATTGATAAATGGTCCCGCGAAATTCGGCGCGATGCGTTTCTCGTATAGCGTCGACTTCCCGGCACCGTTCGGGCCGGCGATCAGGATGAGCGTGGGGTTCATTCGCCCTGCTGCGGGTCGGTGTAGATGACCTTGCCCGCGGCGTTGAGGCCAGCAGCCCCGCCACGCTTGCGCATATCGGCGAAGAAGGCTTCTTCATCGGCTCCGGGCTCGGCGAGCTTTGAGAGAAACGTTTCAGACCATACTGCCTTTTCTTCGAGCGTCAGCGTGGTCGTTTCCAGTTCGCCGGCGAGCACGCGTGAGAGTTTCGCGTGGTCGAGGCAGCCGGAACGCTCGATCGCGCGACCGATCCGCGCCCAATGCGTGATCTGGCCGGCCAGAGACCGGCTCTGTATCTCGGCAGCGTTACGAGCATCCTCGATGAGCGCCTCGTCGGCGAATTTGACGGATTTGGCCATCTGCGCCCTCCTGACGCTAAAGGTGGCATTTTGCGACCCAAAGATCAAGAGACGGAGTATCAAGTCCTGCCCGTCGCCCGAAATCCCCGAGCAAACAAAAAGCGGCGCCTCGCGGAGCGCCGCCTTTCCC
Source organism: Salinarimonadaceae bacterium (assembly GCA_050485405.1). Lineage (GTDB taxonomy): Bacteria > Pseudomonadota > Alphaproteobacteria > Rhizobiales > Beijerinckiaceae > Saliniramus. Next base: position 85,780 of record JBJHBI010000003.1, on the reverse strand, counting down.
GATCTCATCCGTGCCGATGATGATCGCGCCTTCAGATCAGGCCGTTCTGGCGGGCCATGTCGGAGAGATCGGCCTCCGGGCGGGCACCGAGATGGGAGATCACTTCCGATGCGGCCATGCCGCCCAAGCGCGCGCAGGTGACGTGGTCGAGCCCCTTGCTCAGCCCGGCGAGGAAGCCGGCGGCGAAGAGATCGCCGGCGCCGGTCGTATCCACGACGCGCTCGACCGGATGCGCCTTGACGCTCTGGGTCGACTGGCGCGTGACGACGAGCGCACCTTCCTCCGAGCGGGTGATGGCGGCGAGGAAATGGCCGTGCGGCAGGTTCTCGTCGCGAAGGGCGGCAAGCGCCGTATCCTCGTCGGCGGTCTGGTAGAGCGCCTTGAGCTCGTGGATATTGGCGAAGAGAATGTCGATATGACCCTCGCGCATCAGGCCGAGGAACTCGTCGCGGAAACGGTCCACGCAGAAGGAATCCGACAGGGTCAGCGCCACGCGGTTACCCGCGCCATGGGCGATTTCCACCGCCTTGCGGAACGCGTCCTTGGCGTCCTGGGGGTCCCACAGATAACCTTCGAGATAGGTGATCGCCGCCGCGCGAACCTTCTCGGCATCGACATCGGCGGTCGACAGGCCCTGGCAGGCGCCGAGATAGGTGTTCATCGTGCGCTCGCCATCGGGCGTGACCAGAATGAAGCTGCGCGCCGTGGCGGGGCCTTCCGTTGCGGCGGGGGTGTCGAAGACGGTGCCCATGGCGCGCATGTCGTGGCGGTAATGGTCACCGGCGCCGTCGTCGCGGACCTTGCCGATGAAGCCCGTCTTCAGGCCGAGCGAGGCCGCGCCCGCGATCGTATTCGCCGCCGAGCCACCAGAAATGATCGTCGCCGGACCCATGGCTTCATAGAGTTCGAGCGCTTTCTCCTCGTCGATCAGGTTCATCGAGCCCTTGTGCAGGTTACGTGCGGCAAGAAAATCGTCGTCGGTATGTGCGATGACATCGACGATGGCGTTGCCGAGGGCGAGAAGATCGAGGTTGGAAGACAATTCACTGCTCCTTGTGCGTCGTGAAACTTTTGCGATCGTGCGCTCTTCTCACCCCGAAAGGCGGTCCGGGTCAACCCGACCGGGCTTGCGGCGCTCCAGAATGGCCAGGATCGCCTCGCGATCCTCCGGGGGAAGGGCGCCGAAATCGCGGGCGAGCCGGTTGGCGAGATAGATGCCCTGCGGGCCGGTACCGCGCGCATCGACCTGGGGCCGCGGCTCTGACATCTCGGCGAGGTGCTGCAAGGCGTCCGCCTCGTCCCAGATCACGCCGAAATAGTGGATCGTCGCCTGGATCAGCGCCCAGGTCGGCCGCCCGCGTTCGCCGCGCTCGAGGGCCGAGAGATAGGCGCTCGATACACCCAGCGACGCCGCCATGTGCTTGAGCTGGAGATTGCGCTCGCGCCGCAGCGCCCGCACCCGCGCGCCGAAAGGCGTCAGGGCGGGGTCGGCGTCGAGATCGGTTGCGTCGCTGCGCGCGTCGGCTGTCTGCTTCATCGGCCTCGCCTGCGTAATCTGACATACAAGGCCCCCGCGCCGCCGTGATGGGCGGAGGCCTCTTCGAAACCCACGACGAAGGGCCGCAGTTCCGGCGCGCGTAACCAATGCGGCGTTATCCGGCGCAGAACGCCGCGCTCGTCGCCATAGCCCGGGCCACCCACACCGCCCTTGCCCGTCACCACGAGGACAATGGCGCAATCGCGCGCGCTCGCCGATTGCAGGAAGCGGATCAGCGCGCGGTGTGCTTCCTCCTGACGCATGCCGTGGAGATCGAGGCGATCGTCGACATCGCGCACGCGCCGGCGCAGGGCGCGCCGCTCCTTGCGGTCGAGCCCGCTCGTGCCGCCTCCCGGTGCGAGCGTTTCGCCCTTGCGGGAAACAGGCGGAATGTAGGGTGCGAGCGCGGGACGCGGCGGCGTGGATTTCGCGGGGGCAAGAGCGGCTTTTCCGCGTGACGGGATGGAAGCATCGTCCGTCGGCTTTTCGTGCGCGGTGAACGCCGACGTCGAATGCATCAACGCGTCATCGGGGCCCCTGGAAGCATCGCCGGAGCCGCGCTCGCGATCGGAGCCACGCCCCTGCAAGGGCGTCACATGGCGCGCGACGTGCTCCCACAGGCGTTTTTCTTCCGCCGAGAGATCCCTTTTCCTGCGTCGCGCCATCGCCTCCATCCATGACCGGTCGACCACCCCGCCGACCGTTTTTCACCGGCGGTCCGGAGAATGCCATCACTTGACCCGAACCGCGCTTTGCTGCAACCCGTATCGACAAAGGAAGATCGGGCATGAGCACGGAAATTTCCACTTTCAACGACCGGCTGACGGCGCAGGCGCGCGACGTCGAGACCTGCCTCGAGGCCCTGCTCGCAGCGGATGTACGGCCGGGCGAGATCGCGCGCCCGCCCCGCCTGATGGAGGCGATGCGCCACGGCGCGCTCGGCGGCGGCAAGCGGCTGCGGCCTTTCCTGACGATCGAGGCCGCGCGGCTCTTCGGTATCGAGGGCGAGGCGCCGCTTCGCGCCGGTGTGGCGGTCGAGCTGGTGCATTGCTACTCGCTCGTGCACGACGATCTGCCGGCGATGGACGACGACGATCTGCGTCGCGGCAAGCCGACCGTTCATAAAGCGTTCGACGATGCCACCGCCATCCTCGCCGGCGATGCGCTGCTCACCCTCGCCTTCGAGGTGCTGGCCGCGCCGCAGACGCACTCCGATCCGGGGATCCGCGCCGAACTCACTCTCGGCCTCGCTCGCGCGGCGGGTCTCGGCGGCATGGTCGGCGGGCAGATGCTCGATCTCGCGGCTGAGGGCCGTTACGGCGATGACCGCGCCCTCGCCCAGGACGATATCCGCACCCTCCAGGCCATGAAGACCGGCGCGCTCCTGACCTTCGCCGCCGAGGCGGGCGCCGTCGTCGCCGGGGCCGATATCGCCGATCGCGCGCGGCTGACGAGCTACGGCAAGGCGCTCGGCGCCGCATTCCAGATCGCCGACGACATCCTCGATCGCGAGGCCGATGCGCAGGCCATGGGCAAGGCGGTCGGCAAGGATGCGGCGGCGGGCAAGGGCACGCTCGTCGATGCGCTCGGCATGGACGGGGCGCGCTGCGAATGCGCGCGGCTCGTCTCGGAAGCCGAGGCCGCACTCGCACCGTTTGGCGAGAAGGCGCGCATTCTGTGCGATGCGGCGCATTTCACCGTGGCACGTCGTAACTGAGACGTGCCACGCCTCAGCGCTGCGCCATCCGGTCCATCGCCTTGGCGAGTTCCGCATCCTTGCCCGTGACGCCGTTGGAATCATGGGTGGTCAGCGTCACCTCGACGGTCTTGTAGACGTTGTACCATTCGGGATGGTGGTCCATCTTTTCGGCCGTGAGCGCGACCTTGCTCATCCAGCCGAACGCCTCGACGAAATCGGCGAAGACGAAGGTCTTGCGGATTGCGTCGCGGCCATCGACCTTCTCCCAGCCTTCGAGTGTCTCCAGAAGATCACCGAGTTCCGCGTCGCTGAGGCGCTCATTGGACATGCTGTTTCCTTTCCTGGTGGCTGAACGGGCCCATGTGGCACCGCCCGGAAATTCGCGCTTCGGCTCAATCCTCCGGCGCATCATCGCCGTCAGCCGGAATCCAGCCGACGCAATGATGCACTAGCGATAAGCCGCCATCGCCATCCCCGCGAACGGATAAGCCGCTTCGACCAGATAAGGTCCACCACCCGTGATGTCACGGGCCGAAAAAAGGCTCACATGCCCCGCCTCGAAGCGCAGATCCGGGAATCGTCCCTGCCTTGCGATGTAATCGGCGGCAATCAGCGGATCGACGCCGCGCAGGCGCGCGAGGGTGAGATGCGGCACGAATTTCCGCTTCTCGGGAGGAAGCCCCGCCCGGCGCAGCCGCCGCTCGACCTCGCCCTGGAGATCGGCGAGTTCCCGGGTGAGGCGCGCCCGCACGATCAGCGCATGGGGGCGCTCGCCGCCGAACACGTCGAGCGCCTCGAAGATCACCTCCACCGGCGCTCTCGGGCGGATATCGGCGAGCGCCATGTCGATGTCGTGCGCGGTATGCCCGTCGACATCGCCCATGAAACGCAGGGTGAGGTGGTAGTTGTCCGGATCGATCCAGCGGGCTCCCGGCAGGCCGGCGCGCAAGAGCGCGAGGCGCTCGACGAGATCCGTGGGGATTTCGAAACCTGCGAACAAGCGTGGCATCGGCGCCTCCCGTCATTCCCCAGCGAATCTCATTGTGGACGAAGACGGGCGCGGCGCAAGGGGCGGGAAGGGGCCGCGTCGAGGTTCTCCACGCCGGTTTCCGCTGCCGCATGGTATGGCAATGATTGTTCTGAATAATTCTGAACAATTTTCAATATGTACGGCTTCCAATTCACTCTTATGAAACCCCTGTCGCGGTAACCTACGGTCACGATCCGCACGAATGGATGATCGATGAGCCCGGCCGACGCAATGATCGAAGAGGTCGATGAGATCATCGCCGGCACCGACCGTCGCCGGCGCATGGCGATGCTGCGTCAGATCACCAATCTCTTCGTGGACAATGCCCGCTGGCTCGACGAGAGCCTGATCGCCACCTTCGACGAGGTGATGCTGCGGCTCGCAAAGGATGTCGATTTCCGCGTGCGCTACGCCGTTGCCGAGCGCCTCGCGGACATTCCCTGCGCCCCGCTGAAGATGGTGCGCGAGCTCGCCTTCGACGACAATTACGAAGTCGCCACCCCCGTTCTCGGCCGCTCCGAGCAGCTCGGCGACGACGATCTGATCTTCGTGGTGGAGACGAAGAGCGCGATGCACGTGCTCGCGGTCTCGCGCCGCAACAGCCTCTCCGAGCGCGTCACCGATTCGATCCTCGCCCGCGACGAGGACGACCCTATCCGGGCGCTCGCGGTGAACGAGGGCGCGCGTTTCTCCGAGGACGGTTTCGCGCGGCTCATGGCGCGATCGCAGGCCGATCCCGATATCCAGGACGCTTTGAACTATCGCGGCGAGCTGACGCCGGATCAGGTGGAGAAACTCGCCGATTCCGTGCGCGACAAGGTGCGCCAGACCCTCGTCGACGAACTGGGCGAGCGGATGGAGAAGGCGATCGATTCGGTCATCGCCGACATGCAGAAGAAATTCGTTCCCGATCGCGGGCGCGAATTCCTCGCCGCCGATCTCGACATGGCGCGTCAGTTCATCAAGGAACGCGGCGCCGATCAGCCCGTCCAGGAGGCCGAGCTCGTCCAGTGGATCAAGCGTAACCGCATGGAGGATGTGCTGGCCGCGATCGCCGACAAGGTCGGCATCGATCTCGGCAAGGTGGTGAACGCGTTCTACGCGCCGCGCTTCGACGCGATCCTCTTCATAGCATCCGCCGCCGGGCTGAGCTGGCCGAATTTCAAGACTTTGCTCGGCAAGCGCAGCGGGCGCCAGCCCTCTGTGGAACTGCTGGAAGAAGCCTACAACGTCTTCCAGCGGCTCAAGCCCGATACGGCGCGCCGTGTGATCCACTACGCCGTCTCGCAGGCCCGCACCGCCGCAGCGCAGAAACGCAAGGCGAAGGCGAAGCCCGAGCCGGAGGCGGCACCGATCGCGGCGCCGTCGATGCAGGCGCCGTCCCCCGAGGCCGGCTCCGAGACCGCCATGGCGGAGCCCGCAGGCGGTGCGCGTGGCAGTCTGATCTCGCTTGCCGGAGCCATGCGCGACATGGTCAGCCGCGTGGCCGGCCAGATGAACGTCGCGCATCGTCCCGCCCCGCAGGCGGCCACCGCCTCCGCCACCGCACCTGGTTCGGGGCAGGGGGGCGGTCAGGGGGCAGGTCAGGTCAAGGGGAAGGTCGTGGGCAAGACCGTCGGCAAGGCGGTCGGCAAACCCGCCGGCAAGACAGTTGGCAAACCGGTCGACGGCAAATCCTTCCCGCGCAAGGCGCCCGGCGCAACCGGCGTGCCCCCCGCGCCCCGGAAAATCACCGGCACGCCGGTCAAGGGGCGACCGGTCACCGGCGGCAAATCCTGACCGCGAAGGTCCACCCGAACCTGCCCCTCAGGGCGCCGGATTGCAATATTGCAGGTGAATCGCGTCGATGCGCTCCTCGAGCTCGGGCGTGATCGTCACGTCGATGGAATCGATATTGGTCTTCAACTGATCGAGCGTGGTCGCGCCGATGATGTTGCTGGTGACGAAGGGCCGGCTCGTGACGAAGGCGAGCGCCATTTGCGCCGGGTCGAGGCCGAATTCGCGCGCGAGCGCCGTATAGGCCTCGTAGGCGGCGAGGGCTGCGGGTTTCTCGTAGCGCTGGAGCCGGTCGAAGAGTTGCTTGCGCGAACCCTCGGGCAGCGCGCCGCCGGCATATTTGCCTGTGAGATAGCCCTGTGCGAGCGGTGAATAGGCGAGCAGCCCGACATTCTCGCGCATGGCGAGTTCGGCAAGATTGACCTCGAAGGTGCGGTTGACCAGCGAATAGGCGTTCTGGATCGAGGCGACGCGCGGCGCGCCCGTCTGGTCGGCATGCCCGAGATAACGCATCGCGCCCCAGCTCGATTCGTTGGAAATGCCGACATGGCGCACCTTGCCGGCGCGCACCAGTTCGCCGAGCACGTCGAGGGTGGATTCGATGCTGTGTTCCGGCTCACGCACATTGCGGAAGATCGTCGCGTTGGAGCCGAAGGCGCTCACGGCGCGATCGGGCCAGTGGATCTGGTAGAGGTCGATGTAATCGGTGCGCAGGCGCTTCAGGCTCTTGTCGATCGCCTCCATGATCTGCCCGCGCGAGAGCTCGGCGGTGGAGCCGTCGTCGCGGAACCAATCGTTCTGCGAGCGCCCGATCACCTTCGTGCCGATGATGACGTCGTCGCGGTTGCGGCGCTGCGCCATCCAGGAGCCGATGATCTCCTCCGTCGCGCCCTGAGTTCCGGCCTTCGGCGGAACGGGATAGAGCTCGGCGGTGTCGATGAAGTTGATGCCGCGCTCGAAGGCGTAATCCATCTGGGCATGGCCCTCGGCCTCGGTATTCTGTTCGCCCCAGGTCATGCTGCCGAGACAGATGGCGCTGACCTGGAGGCCGGTGCGGCCGAGCGGGCGATACTGCATGATGGTTCCTTCCGTGCGTGCGGCGATTCGATCTGGTCGCGAGAATAAGGCGCGCGCGCGAAACGGCAACGGTCCGGACCGGGGCGGTACCTCGTAAAGGCACCTCGCGCCCTCTTGCAAAACCACCGCTTCGGCGGCACAAGTCGCCGCATGCTGCACGTCAACGATCTCACCTACCGTCTCGGCGAGCGAATGCTGCTCGACGCTGCCTCCTTCGCCGTGCCCGACGGGGCGCGGGTGGGGATCGTGGGGCGCAACGGCACCGGCAAGACGACGCTGTTTCGCATCCTGCTCGGCGAGATCTCGCCGGAATCCGGCCATGTCGGCATGCCGAAGGGGCGGCGCATCGGCACCGTGGCGCAGGAAGCGCCGGGCGGGCCGGAGAGCCTGATCGAGGTGGTGCTCGCCGCCGATACCGAGCGCGCGCGGCTGATGGCCGAGGCCGAGACCGCCGAGGGCGTTCACCGGGCCGAGATCGAAACGCGGCTCACCGATATCGGCGCGCATTCGGCGCCCGCGCGCGCCGCCGCGATCCTGCATGGGCTGGGTTTTGATGCGCAGGCGCAGGCGCGGCCCTGTTCGTCCTTCTCCGGCGGCTGGCGGATGCGCGTGGCGCTCGCCGCCGTGCTCTTCTCCGAGCCGGATCTGCTGCTGCTCGACGAGCCGACCAACTATCTCGATATCGAGGGCACGCTCTGGCTCTACGATTACCTCACGCGCTACCCCCATACCGTGCTGGTGATCAGCCACGATCGCGACCTGCTCGATACCTGCGTCGATCACATCCTGCATCTGGAGCGGGCGAAACTGACGCTCTATCGCGGCGGCTACACGTCGTTTGCGCGCCAGCGGGCCGAGAAGCAGATGCTGCTGCAAAAGAGCGCGGCCAAGCAGGAGACCGAGCGCAAACACCTGCAGAGCTTCGTCGACCGCTTCCGCGCCAAGGCGACCAAGGCGCGCCAGGCGCAGTCACGGTTGAAGCGGCTCGAGAAATTGCAGCCGATCGTCACGATCACCGAGGAGGCGACGCTTCCCTTCGATCTGCCGAGTCCCGAGAAACAGCTCTCGCCACCGCTGATCGCGCTGGAAGGCGCCGCGGCGGGATATGGCGAGACCCCAGTGCTCGACCGGATGGATCTCTCGATCCTGCCCGATGACCGGATCGCGCTTCTCGGATCGAACGGAAACGGCAAATCAACTTTCTGTAAGTTGATCGGCGGGCGGCTTGCCCCGATGAAGGGCAGTATGGTGGCCTCGTCCAAGATGAAGGTCGCCTACTTCGCCCAGCACCAGCTCGACGAATTGCGCCCGCAGGCGAGCCCCGTCGCGCATGTGGCCGAGCGCATGCCCGGCGCGCCCGAGGCGAAGATTCGCGCCCGCGCGGCCCGTTTCGGCTTTCCCGGCACCAAGGGCGACACGCCGGTCGAAAAGCTCTCCGGCGGCGAGAAGGCGCGGCTGCTCATGGGGCTCGCTGCCTTCGAGGGGCCGCACCTCCTGATCCTCGACGAGCCGACAAACCATCTCGACATCGACAGCCGCCAGGCTCTCGTCGAGGCGATCGCGGATTTCGACGGCGCGGTGATCATCGTCAGCCATGACCGGTTCCTCGTCGAGGCCTGCGCCGACCGGCTCTGGCTGATCGGCGGCGGGCGGGTGAAGCCCTTCGACGGGGATATGGAGGATTACCGCAAATTCGTGCTCTCCGGCGGTCTCGACGGCGACGCCGCGCGCGACAGCCGCCGCGAGACGCGCCCCGCACGCAACGACGACCGCAAATCCGCAGCCGAGAAGCGCGCCCGTCAGGCGCCCCTGCGCAAGCAGCTCACGCAGGTCGAAGCGCGGATCGAGAAATTCTCCGGCGTGATCGCGAAAATCGACGCCGCGATCGGCGATGGCGAGGCCTTTCGGCGCGACCCGCAGAAAGCCGCCGAGATCTCCCGCATGCGCGGCGAGGCGGCGGATGCGCTCGCGCGGGCGGAAGAGGAATGGCTGGAGATCTCGCAGGAGCTCGAAGGCTGATCATCCGGAATTTGGTTGATTCGTCGCGGGCAGGCCGTTGATGGGGCCGTTATGGCGCAAAACAGTCGTGCTTCGCGCGCCCGAAAGGATTGCCGCCGGGCGCGCACGCGGCTACCAATTGCATGCGACGCGAATGGCGAGACGAAAGGCGAAGACCGTGCCCAGCAACATTTCCGACGATCTCAAATCCGCAGCACTGGTCTATCATTCGCACGGAAAGCCCGGAAAGCTGGAAATCCAGCCCACCAAGCCGCTCGGCAACCAGCGCGATCTCGCGCTCGCCTATTCGCCGGGCGTAGCGGCGGCCTGCGAGGCGATCGTCGAGGATCCCGACAAGGCGGGTGAACTGACGGCACGCCAGAACCTCGTCGCCGTCGTCTCCAACGGCACCGCCGTCCTGGGGCTCGGCAATATCGGCCCGCTGGCCTCCAAGCCGGTGATGGAGGGCAAGGCCGTTCTGTTCAAGAAATTCGCCGGGATCGACGTATTCGACATCGAGATCAAGGCCGACGAGGTGGAACGCATCGTCGATGTCGTGGCCGCGCTCGAGCCGACCTTCGGCGGTATCAATCTTGAGGATATCAAGGCGCCCGAGTGCTTCGACGTCGAGGAGCAGCTCAAGGCGCGCATGGACATCCCGGTCTTCCACGACGACCAGCACGGCACCGCGATCATCGTCGGTGCGGCGGTCACCAATGCGATGGTGCTCGCCGGCAAGGATCTGTCGCAGATCAAGGTGGTGACCTCCGGCGCCGGCGCCGCCGCGATCGCCTGCCTCAATCTGCTGGTGACGCTCGGCGTGAAGCGCGAAAATATTACCGTCACCGATATCGAGGGCGTGGTCTATCAGGGCCGCGAGGCGCTGATGGATCGCTGGAAGGCGGTCTATGCGCAGGATACGCAAGCGCGCACCCTCGCCGATGTGATCGAGGGTGCGGACGTTTTTCTCGGGCTCTCGGCTGCGGGCGTGCTCAAGCCCCATCTGCTCGAGAAGATGGCCGAGCGCCCGCTGATCATGGCTCTGGCCAATCCCAACCCGGAGATCATGCCGGACGAGGCGCAGGCCGCGCGGCCCGACGCGATGATCTGCACCGGGCGCTCGGATTATCCCAATCAGGTCAACAACGTCCTGTGCTTCCCCTACATCTTCCGCGGCGCTCTCGATGTCGCCGCGACGACGATCAACGAGGAGATGAAGGCGGCGGCGGTCAAGGCGATCGCGGCGCTCGCGCGCGAGGCGCCATCCGAGGTGGTGGCGCGCGCCTATGGCGGGGAGGCGCGGCCTTTCGGCAAGCAGTCGCTCATTCCGAGCCCCTTCGATCCGCGCCTGATCCTGCGCATCGCCCCCGCCGTCGCGCGCGCGGCGATGGAGAGCGGCGTGGCGCGCCGTCCCATCGCTGATTTCGAGACCTATGAGGATTCGCTCCAGCGCTTCGTCTTCCGCTCCGGCTTCCTGATGAAGCCGCTGATCACCAAGGCCCGGGCCGAGCCCAAGCGGGTGATCTATGCCGAGGGCGAGGATGAGCGCGTCCTGCGCGCGGCCCAGGTGCTGCTCGAAGACGGCATCGCCAAGCCGATCCTGATCGGGCGCCCCTCCGTGGTCGAGACGCGGCTGAAGCGCTTCGGTCTCTCGATCCGCCCGGGCGAGGACTTCGAACTGGTCAACCCGGAAGACGATCCGCGCTATCGCGATTACGTCGCGACCTATCTCGAAGTGGCGGGTCGGCGGGGCATCACGCCCGATGCCGCGCGCACGCTGGTGCGCACCAATTCCACGGTGATCGGCGCGATCGCGGTGCGGCGCGGGGATGCTGATGCGCTGATCTGCGGGCTGGAGGGGCGGTTCGCCTCGCGCTTACGCCATATCAAGGACATTCTCGGCCTCGCGCCGGGCGTGCGCGAATTCTCAGCACTCTCGCTGATGATCACGAACAAGGGCGCGTATTTTCTCGCCGACACGCATGTGCGCCCGGATCCCACCGCCGAGGAAATCGCCGACATGACGGTGGCCTGCGCCGAGCATGTCGAGCGCTTCGGCATCGCCCCGAAGATCGCGCTGGTCTCGCATTCGGATTTCGGCTCCGCCGATACCCCCTCCGCCATGAAGATGCGCGAGGCGCTCCAGATCATCCGCGAACGCGCGCCAGCACTCGAAGTCGATGGCGAGATGCAGGCCGATACGGCGCTCTCCCAGATCATCCGCGAACGGGTTCTGCCCAATTCGCGGCTGGAGGGCGAGGCGAACGTGCTGATCATGCCCAATCTCGATGCCGCCAACATCGCCTATCAGCTCACCAAGGGGCTCGCCGATGCGCTGCCCGTCGGCCCGATCCTGATCGGACCGGCGCGCCCGGCCCATGTGGTGACGCCATCGGTGACGGCGCGCGGCATCGTCAACATCACCGCCATCGCCGTGGTGGAGGCGCAAGCCGCGCCGTAATCGCATTTCGTGCAAACGAGGTCACGGGCGGCGTTGACGTCGCCCGCCGCACGGCTTATCTCGGCCACACCATGTCGCGCAAACCCATCGTCATATTGCCCGATACCCGCCTCAGGCAGGTCTGCGAGCCCGTCATCGCCATCACGGACGAGATCCGTGATCTCGCGCGCGACATGCTCGATTCGATGTATGCGGCCCGCGGCATCGGCCTCGCGGCGATCCAGATCGGCGTGTTCAAGCGCGTCGTGGTCTGCGATCTCGGCAAGGAGATCCCCGGCGAGTTCGACGAGGATGGCGAGCCGGAGACGGAGCCGGACCCGCAGGTCTTCGTCAATCCCGAGATCACCTGGCGCTCGGAAGATACCAGCACCTACGAGGAGGGCTGCCTCTCGATCCCGGACTATACCGAGGAGGTCGAGCGCCCGGCCCGCATCCGCTTCCGCTACCTCACCCTGGACGGCGAGCCGCGCGAGGAAGAGGCGGAGGGGCTGATGGCGACGTGCATGCAGCACGAGGTCGACCATCTCGACGGCAAACTCTTCATCGATTACCTCTCGAAGCTGAAACGCGACCGGGTGATCAGGAAATTCACCAAGGCAGCGAAACGCGAAGCGACCGCCGAGTGAGGCGCGCGCGCGATCGCGCAACGAGGTCAGCGGCATGAGCCTGCGCATCGTCTTCATGGGCACCCCCGATTTCGCCGTGCCCACGCTCTCGGAGATCATCGGACAGGGCCACGAGGTCGTCGCCTGCTATACGCGCGCGCCGGCGCCCGGGGGGCGGGGCATGGCGACGCGCAAATCCCCGGTCCACTCCATGGCCGAGGGGTTCGGCATCCCGGTCTTCACGCCGAAGAACCTGCGCGATCCCGAAACCGTCGCGGAACTCGCCGCCTTCGAGGCCGACGCCTTCGTCGTGGTCGCCTATGGCATGATCCTGCCGCAGAACGTGCTCGACATCCCGCCGCTCGGCTGCCTCAACCTGCATGCTTCGGACTTGCCGCGCTGGCGCGGAGCGGCGCCGATCCAGCGCGCGATCATGGCGGGCGATGCGCAGACCGGTGTCGCCGTGATGAAGATGGAAGCTGGGCTCGATACCGGCCCCGTCGGCATGGTCGAGCATGTCGCGATCGAACCGGACATGACCGCCGGCGACCTGCATGACCGGTTGATGCTGCTCGGCGCCGATCTGATGGTGCGCGCGCTGGCCGCACTCTCGCGCGATGCCCTCGATTTCACGCCGCAGCCGGATGAGGGCGTGACCTATGCGGCGAAGATCACTAATGGCGATGCCGAGATCAGCTGGACGATGCCGTCGCGGCGCATCCACGATCAGGTGCGCGGCCTCTCGCCCTTTCCGGGCGCTTTCTTCATGGCCGATTGCGGCAAGAGTTTCGAGCGGGTGAAGGTTCTGCGCACGCGCATCGAGAGCGAGACCGGATCGCAGGCCGCGCCCGGCACGCTCCTCGACGGGGAGGGGCTCGTCGCCTGTGCCGAGGGAAGCGTGCGGTTGTTGCAGGTGCAGCGCTCGGGCAAATCCGCGATGTCGGCGACCGACATGCTGCGCGGAGCGCGGCTGGAGCCCGGCGCGCTCCTCGTCCAGCCCTGATCCGGCGTCGCGCCGTGGACGAGACGACCCATCGCTATATGCTCGTCGTCGAATATGACGGCGCTCCCTTCACGGGCTGGCAGCGCCAGGAGAACGGGCTCGCGGTGCAGCAACTCGTCGAGGAGGCGATTGCGGTCTTCGCCGGACGTGAGGTGCGGCTGCATTGCGCGGGGCGCACGGATTCGGGGGTGCATGCCCTGCATCAGGTGGTCCATGTCGATCTCGACAGGCCGATGCGCGTCGACAAGATCCGCGACGCGACCAATGCGCAGATGCGCGATCACCCGGTGGTGGTGCGCGAGGCGCGCGAAGTCACCCACGCCTTCCATGCCCGGCTCAGCGCCGTGCGCCGGCATTATCTCTACCGCATCCTCAACCGCCCGGCGCCGGCTTCCGTCGATCGCGGGCGCGTCTGGCACGTGCGCCAGCGCATCGATACGCAGGTGATGCACGAGGCGGCCCAGCATCTCGTCGGGCATTACGACTTTACCACCTTCCGCGCCACCCAATGCCAGGGCCGCACCCCGTGGAAGACGCTGGAGCGGCTCGACGTCACCCGTGAAGGCGACGAGATCCACATCCGCGCCGCATCGCGCTCCTTCCTGCATCATCAGGTGCGCTCGATGGTGGGGACGCTCGCCCAGGCCGGAATCGGGCGCTGGAGCGTGCAGGATGTGGCCGATGCGCTCCATGCCAGGGATCGCCGCGCCTGCGGGCCGGTCGCGCCCGCCCACGGGCTCTATTTTACCGGCGTCGATTATCCGCCCGAGGCGCTGGTCTCGCCCGGCGAAGCGACGAATCCGTAGCCCCACCACGCCGCCGCCGTCAGGGCGAGAATGAAGATCAGCGCCACGAGCAGCGCAGTCGTCGAGCCGCGTCGCGGCGCTGCGCCGTTATCGTTGGCGGGCGGGGGCGGGCGGAACTGCTGCATCACGGCATCGGGGATCAGCCGCCAGATCGCGACGATGGCGATGGCGACGACGATGATGTCGTCGATCAGGCCGTAGATCGGGATGTAATCGGGGATCAGGTCGAAGGGGAAGATCACGTAGAGCACGGCGAAGACCGCGATCAGCCGGGCGATGACCGGGGTGCGCGGATCGACGAGCATGCGCAGGAAGAGACGCGTGTCGCGCTTCAGGCTCTTGGCCGCCTCGCGTATTCTCAGCATGACCGTCCGCTTGCCCTTCCTCGTGACCGTCCGGAACCTAGGGGCTGAGCGCCGCTCTGTCAGCCCCGCAATCGGTCCGCGGTGTGATTATCGCGCCCGTGAGGCGAACGCCCGCCCGCATCACACGTTCCGCCGCGCGACTCACACGGCGGGAAACAGCCCGAGATCGGCCTCGCCCGTCTGAGCGAGGAGTTCGGCGATGACGTCGAGCGCGAGTTCGAGTTGCGCGGGCTCGGCATTGCCGAGGCACAACCGCAAGCCCGCATCCGACGCCTGCGGATCGGCCATGAAGGCCTCCGGCGGTGCGAGGTGGATGTCGCGACGCGCGGCTGCGAGGACGATGTCGCGTGCGCGCGCCGTCGGCAGGGGCAGCCAGACATGCAGGCCGTCGATCGCCTGCGGCGCGAGCCAGGGCCCGAGGCGTTCGCGGGCCATCGCGCACCGGGTCTGCGCCTGTGCGCGGATCGATTGCGCGACGGATTTGTCGAGCCCCTCGCCGATACCTTGCTCCATGATCAGCCCGCTCACGGGATCCGCCATCGAGCGCGTCGCCTGGAGCCAGTGATTGCAGGCCTCGATCGTCTCGTCGGGGGCCAGGAGATAGCCGGTGCGCAGGCCCGGCGCGAGGCTCTTCGACAGGCTGCCGACATAGAATGTCCGCTCCGGGGCGAGCAGTGCCAGAGCCGGCAGGCGCGAGGAGGGCGCGAAGACGGCGTAGACGTCGTCCTCGATCAGCGTCAGATCGGCGGCGCGCGCGATCCCGGCGATCTCATGACGCCGCGCTTCCTCCATATGAGCGCCGGTGGGGTTTTGCATCGAGGGCATCAGATAGACGACGCGCGGCGGATCGGGCCGCACCAGAGCCGCGCGCAATGAATCGGTGGTGACGCCCTGCTCGTCCATGGCGAGGGGGATGAGCTCACGCCCCAGCATCCGCGCCGCGCGCAAGGCGCCGGGATAGGTTACCGCCTCGATGGCGACGGGGCCAGGCGGTGCGGAAGCGAGCGCGACGAAGATCGCGTGCTGGGCGCCGGAGGTGACGAAGAGCCTCGTCGGATCGAAGGCGAGGCCACGCTCTTCGGCGAGCCGGCGCGCGAGCAGGGTGCGGTGGGAGGAGCGCCCAGCCGGGGCCTCGTAAGCGTTGAAATGCCGGGCATCCACCTTCTCCGCGACACGCCCGAGCAGCGCCTTCAGCATCGGCGCGGTCAGGACCGGCGGCGGCAGGTTGACGCTGAGATCGATCCGCTCGCTCTCACGCGCTCCTTCTTGCGTTGCCGTCTCGTTCACGAACATGCCGCGCCCCTTCTGGCCGTTCGCGAGGCCTCGCCGCTGCAGCGTCTCATAGGCGCGGGTGACGGTGCCGAGGCTGATCCCGAGGCGATAGGCGAGATCGCGATGCGCCGGCAGACGCGAACCGGCGGGGATCACGCCCGCGAGAATGTCCTCGGCGAGCGCCGCCGTCAGACGCTCATGCGCGAGGCCCGGCGGCGGGGCGAGGCGTGGTGTCCAGGGGGAGGGGAGCTTCATGGCGCGACGACCCTGCAAGGTATGGTACTGATATTGTCATAGGACAATAACGCCAATCTGCAAACGCGCCAGAGCAAATTTCTCAAGATAAAAGTGTTATGGAGCAAGAATGATATTGCGAAGGACGACCGCATTGCGCATGACAATAGTCCGTAACTTTAAAAGTGTATCAATACGCCATGCCGCTCGAACTCATCGCCGCCTACGCGGTTTTCGCCTTCGTCGGTGCCGCCACGCCGGGGCCGAACAATTTTCTGCTGCTCGCATCCGGGATCCGGGCCGGCTTTCGCCGGACGCTGCCCTTCGTCTTCGGCATCAGCCTCGGCTTCGCGACTCTGCTCGGGCTGATCGGTGCCGGGCTCGGGACGCTCTTCCTGCATGTTCCGCAGGCGCAGATCGCCCTCAAGGTGCTCGGGACCGGGTATTTTCTCTGGCTCGCCTGGAAGATCGCCGGGGCGAGCGTCGCCCGCTCCGACGATACGCGCCCGCTGATGGGATTCTGGACCGGGGCGGCCTTTCAATACGTCAATCCGAAGGCCTGGCTGATCTGCATTACCGCCGTGTCGCTCTATCTGCCGGCGGGCGCGGGCTACGGCGCGCTCGCGGTGCTGGTCCTGCTCGCGATCGCGGTCGGCATGCCGGCCAATCTCGCCTGGGCCGGAGCAGGACAGGGCATGCGCCGCTTCATCGGCTCGCCGGTCGTGCTGCGGCGGTTCAATCTCGCGATGGCGGCGCTGCTCGTCCTGTCGATCATCCCGGTCTGGCTCGCCTGAACTCAGCGAAACAGATCGGCATAAGTGTCGCGCAGGACGTTCTTCTGGACCTTGCCCATGGTGTTGCGCGGCAATTCCTTCAGGATCGCGACATGCTTGGGCTGCTTGAACCGCGCGAGCTTGTCGGCGAGGGCCGCGACGATCGCTTCCGCATCGAGACCGGCGCCCTCATGCAGCACGACCGCCGCCGTGACGGCCTCGCCGAAATCGGGATGGGCGACGCCGAATACGGCGCTCTCGACGACGCCGTCGAGCGCGTCGATCTCGGTCTCGATCTCCTTGGGATAGACGTTGTAGCCCCCCGTGATGATGAGATCCTTGCCGCGCCCCACGATATGCACGTAGCCGCGTTCATCGGTCTTGCCGAGATCGCCGGTGATGAAGAACCCGTCGGCGCGCAATTCCTCCGCAGTCTTCTCGGGATTGCGCCAATAGCCCTTGAACACGTTGGGGCCGCGCACTTCGATCATGCCGATCGTCTCGGGAGGGCAGGGTGCGCCGGTCTCGGGATCGAGAATGCGAAGCTCGACGCCGGGAAGCGGGAAGCCGACCGTGCCGGGAATGCGGTCCCCGTCATAGGGGTTCGAAGTGTTCATGTTGGTCTCGGTCATGCCGTAGCGCTCTAGGATGGCGTGACCGGTGCGGGCCTCGAATTCGCGATGCGTCTCGGCCAGGAGCGGCGCGGAGCCGGAGACGAACAGCCGCATATGCGCGGTCGCCTCGCGGGTCAGGCCCGGATGCTGGAGCAGGCGCGTATAGAAGGTCGGCACGCCCATCATCGTGGTGGCGCGCGGCATATGGGCGAGGATCGCGTCCGGGTCGAACTTCTCCATGAAGATCATGGAGCCGCCGGCGAGAAGCAGCGTGTTCGTCCCCACGAAGAGGCCGTGGGTGTGGAAGGTGGGGAGCGCGTGCAGGAGCACGTCGTCCCCCGTGAAGCGCCACGAGCCGACGAGCGTCTGCGCATTCGAGACGAGATTGGCATGGCTGAGCATGGCGCCCTTGGAGCGCCCCGTCGTGCCGGACGTGTAGAGGATCGCGGCGAGATCGTCGGGGCCGACATCCGCATCGTCGAAATCGGCGCCGGCGCGGGCCGCGCGGTCACTCAGCGAGCCCTTGCCGCCGGCATCGAGCGTCTCGATCGCCTTCACCCCGTGGCGGGTGGCGACGGGGGCGAGCGCCTCGCGCGCCGCGCTGTCGCAGACGAGCAGGGAGGGCTCGGCATCGCCGATGAAGTAATCGAGCTCGGCCACCGTATAGGCCGTGTTGAGCGGCAGGAAGATCGCCCCGACGCGCGCGCAGGCCAGAAGCAGGATCACGACTTCCGGGCTCTTCTGCGCCTGCACCGCCACGCGATCCCCTTTCGCCACGCCGAGCTCGCGCAGGGTGTTGGCGAAGCGCCCGGTGGCCGAAAACAGATCGGCATAGGACATCCGCCGGCCTTCCGGCGTCTCCAGGAAGGGGCGCGCGGTATCGGGATTGCAGGCGCGGATAGCGGCGAAGAGCGGCAGGCCGGTGACGTCTTTCATCGAAGATCCTCCACGATCCGGGCGTTTTCTCGTTTGACGCTCTTCTGGCAGGAATCAGCCGGAGACGGCAAGGTCGCGTAACGCCTTTTGCGGTTTGGCCAGACGCCGCACCTCGCTCGACAGGGCGATCTCGCCGCGTTCGGCATAGGCCTCGTGATGGCGCTCGATGCTGTCGAGGTCATAGAGGTAGTTCACCATCATCCCCGCCGCCTGCGCCGCACCGCGCGGTGAAAGGTCGCCGCGTGCATGGACATGTTCGAGCCGCGCGCCGTTGCCGAGATGGAAGCGCGCCACCGGATCGACGGGACGCGGAACCCCGCGCGCGCCGCGTACCGTACGTGCATGGGCGAGATAGGTGGCACAGAGACGCCGCAGGGTGTCATTGAGCTTCTCGGTCTCGGCATCGTCCCGGGCGAGCAGGGCGGCCCGGTCAGCGCCTTCCGCGAAGAGCGGTGCGAGCATGTCGCGCTCGCCCTGTTCGAGCGCGCCGCTCCCGGCATCGGTCCATTGCGCCTCGAGCCATGCGGCGAAGCCGGGAACTGGAGAGAGCGTCACGAAGCGGCGCAATTGCGGCATGTCGCGGCGCAGCTCCTCCACCACCTGCTTGATCAGGAAATTGCCGAAGGAGACCCCGGCGAGGCCCTTCTGGCAGTTCGAAATCGAATAGAACACGGCGGTATCGGCATCTTCCGGTGCGAGTTCCTCGCGCTTGCCGTCGAGGATGAGATCGATCGCCTGCGGGATCGCATCGGTGAGTGCGACCTCGACGAAGATCAGCGGTTCGTCGGCGAGGGCGGGATGGAAGAAGGCGTAGAGCAGCCGGTCTGACGGGGCGAGCCGCAGCTTCAGGTCCTCGAAATTCTCGATCCGATGTACGGCCTCGTACTGGATGATCTTCTCCAGCACATGGGCCGGGCTCGCCCAGTCGATCCGTCGCAGGGTCAGGAAACCCCGGTTGAACCAGGAGGCGAAGAGATGCTCGAAATCCGAATCGAGATCGGCGAGCGCGGGTTCGGCGCGGCGCAGCGGCAGAACGTCCTCGCGCATGCGCAGGAGAGCGAGCGTGCCGCCGGGCGCGCGGTTGAGCCGGCGCAGGAGATCCTGACGGCGCGGTTCGGCGGCCCGGTGAAGGGCCATGGCGGTGCCCGCACCCGGCTCGGCCTGATAGGCGGCGATGGCCGCATCGATGCGGGTCTGGTCCGGGCCGAAATCGAGGGCGAGACAGCGCAGGAAGCCCTCGCGCTCCTCGCGGGGCGCATCGGCGTAGCAAGCCAGCAGCTCCGCCGCCCGCGCCACGCCCGAGGCCTCGCCCCGGTTGGAGAGGAGCGCTTCCGCGAGCGCCTGCAGCGCCTGCGCCGTGCGGGCATCGCCGCGCCGTGCATTCATCAACGCCCGTCCGCGCTCGGTGATCTGCTGCATCATTTCGGTGAAGAACGACATCGACGCTTTCCCTGCCTGCGAGGTTTCAATGTGGGCGCTTCGTGCGGCGCGCGAAAGCCCTTTTTGCAGCGCGACAACGCGGGAACGATCTGAGCGATCCGGCAATATCGCGCGCAAAGGTCGCATTCTGTGAACGACGCCACGCCCACGCTTGTCGCCGACGGGCGGCGCGCCTTACTCTCGCGGCTCATGGTGGCGGCGATGCGATTCGCGCGCAGCCCGATATTTGTTGCAATGAACGAACGGGAGCGACGAGCTTTGCGGGATCCGCGTGTCTTCACCATCGCCCCCGGCGCGCCGTTTCTCGACACCCTCGCGCGCGCTCTGCTCGACGGGCGGCTGGTGCCCGGTTTTCCGCATCCCGACCAGCCGGAAGCGCTCGCGCGGGCGGTGATCTATCTGCCCACGCAGCGTGCGGCGCGGGCGCTCGCGACGCGGCTGTCGGAGCTGATTTCGGGTGATGCCGCGCTGCTGCCGCGCATCGTGCCTTTGGGGGAGGCCGATGATGCCGAGCTCGAACTCGCCGCAGGCCTTCTCGAACATGCCGATCCGCAGGCCCTGATCGCCCCGCCCATCGCGCCGCTCGAGCGCCGGCTGCTGCTCGCGGGGCTGATCCAGACCTTCGCCCGCAGCCTCGCACAGGAGAGACTCCGGGAGGAGGTTCACAGCGACGCGACGCGCGACTTCCTGATCCCGACCTCCGCTGCCGATGCGGTGGCGCTCGCCGCCGATCTCGAGGCGCTGATGGACGATTTCACCTTCGAGGACGTCCCCGTCGCGCGGCTGGCGGATCTTGTCGACGGCGAGTATTCGCAATATTTCGATTTCACCCTGCGTTTCCTGCGCATCGCCACCGAGATGTGGCCGGCGATCCTCAAGGAGCGTCAAGCGAGCGATCCAGCGGAACGGCGCTCGAAGCTGATCGATGCGCAGGCCGCGCTTTTTCGCCGCCAGGCACCGCCCGGCCCGGTCATCGCCGCCGGCTCCACCGGTTCGATCCCCTCGACCGCGCGCCTGCTCGGGGCGATTGCGCGGCTGGAGAACGGCGCCGTGGTGCTACCGGGGATCGATCGCAATCTCGATGACGAGAGCTTCGCGCAGATCGGCTGGATCGGCGGTGCGCAAGCCGGGAGCGAGGCGCGTGATCCCGGTTCCGGCCATCCCCAGGCAATGATGGCGCGGCTCGTCACCGAGGAGCTCGCCGTTTCCCGCGAGGCCATCGTCGAACTCGCCCCGCACGAGGCGGAGACCCCTGGCAATCCCCGCGCGCGGTTCTTCTCCGAAGCGATGCGTCCCGCCGAGACCACGGATCGCTGGTCGGCGCTGGAGACGCGTGCCCGCACCGATCTCGCGCTGGCCGGCACCGAGCGCATCACCCTCGTCGAGGCTAATGACGAGCGCGAAGAAGCTCTATGCATCGCCATTGCGCTGCGCGAAGCGCTGGAGGAGCCGGAGAAGACGGCGGCGCTGATCACGCCCGATCGCGGGCTCGCCGCGCGGGTCTGCGCCGAGCTCGGGCGCTGGGGCGTGCGCAGCGCGGATTCGGCAGGAACGCCTCTGGGGCAGAGCCCGGCCGGCCGGCTCGCGCGACTCACCGCCGATGCGGCGCTCGCGGGCTTCGATCCGCCCTCCTGCCTCGCCCTGATCGCCCATCCGCATCTGCGGCTCGGTCTGACGCGCGAAGCGATGCGCCGCGCTGCGAGTGCGCTGGAAATCGGCGTGCTGCGCGGCCCGCCCGCCGCGCCGGGTCTCGACGGGCTCGAAGCCGCCCTCGCGCGCCGGCGGGACGATGTGGAAGGCAAAGACGGCTGGCGTCTGCCGCGCCCGGTCGAGCGCCTCACCGCGCAGGATTGGGAGGCCGCCGCCGATCTGATTTCGCGGCTGCGCGAAGCCTTCGCCGGTTTTCCCGCACCGGATGCACGCGGCGATGATCCGCTGGCGCTGACGGCGATCGCCGCGCATCATCGCGCGGTGGTCGAGAAGCTTCTGCGCCTGCCGGACGATGCGGATACGCTTTCCGCCGATGACGAAGCGGCGGATGCGCTCGCGGATTGGCGCGCGGAGCCCTCCTATGACGGGCTGTTCGCGCTCTTCGACGAATGCGGAGCGCAGACGCAGGGCGCGTTGCGCGGAAGTTTCGCCGATTATCCGGCTTTCTTCGCGAGCCTCGCGGCCCAGCGCGTGGTGCGGCCCGATCTGCGCGACGTGCATCGCCGGGTGAAGATCCTCGGGCCCCTCGAAGCGCGCCTGATCGCCATCGACCGGGTGGTGCTCGGGGGGCTCGACGAGGGCGTCTGGCCGCCGGCGCCTCAGACCGATGCCTTCCTCAACCGCCCGATGCGCAGCCTGATCGGCCTGCTGCCGCCGGAGCGGCGCATCGGCCAGAGCGCCCATGATTTCGTGCAGGCGGCCTGCGGTGAGGAGGTGATCATCACACGCGCCAAGAAGCGCAACGGCGCGCCGACCGTGCCCTCACGTTTCGTCCAGCGTATGAAGGCATTCGCCGGCGAGGAATTGTTTCGCGAGATCACCGAGCGTGGCGCGCGGCTGCGCTATCTCGCCCGCCATGCCGATACGGATGCCCCGGCGCCGCCGCTGGCGCGGCCCAATCCGCGCCCCGATCCCAAGGAATTTCCGCGCAAGCTCTCGGTCACCAGGATCGAGACGCTCTTGCGCGACCCTTACGCGATCTTCGCGCAATATGTGCTGGGGCTCGACCCGCTCCCCGATCTCGCCGCCGCCCCAGGCCCCTCGGAGCGCGGCACGCTCGTGCATGCGCTGGCCGAACTGTTCGTGCGCGAATATGAAGGGGCGCTGCCGCCTGAGCGCGAAACGGCGCGGGCCACGATGCAGGCGATCCTCGATGCCGAGCTCGCGCCCTATGCGGCGGAATTCCCCGATATCCATGCTGATTGGCTGCCGCGCCTGACGCGTATCGCCATGGCGCTGGTCGATTGGGAATATGCGCGCCGCGACGGGCTCGCGCGGGTCCATGTCGAGCTCAAGGGCGAGATGGAGATCCCGCTCGGCGGCGACACCTTCACGCTGAGCGCGCGGGCGGACCGGATCGAGCAGCGCCGCGACGGGGGCGTCACCGCGCTCGATTTCAAATCCGGCAAACCGCCCTCGGCACGCGAGATCGGCGTCGGCTTCTCGCCGCAGCTGACGCTCGAAGCGGCGATCCTGATGCAGGGCGGGTTCAAGGAGATCGGCCCGGTCGGCGAGACGCCCGAACTCGTCTATGTGCGCGCGAGCGGCGGGCGCGAGGCGCTGACGGAGACGATCGTCAAGCCCGACCGTAACGATGCCCGCGCCATGCCCGAAATCATCGAGGACCATGTCACCCGCCTGCGCGGCCTCGTGGCGCGCTTCATCAAGGGGGAGCTCGGCTACATGTCGCGGCCCTATCCGCAATTTGCCCGCAAATACAACGATTACGACCATCTCGCCCGGGTCGCGGAATGGTCGGCAAGCGGCGGTGGCGGTGGCGGCGGTGAGGGAGAGGGCGCATGAGCGGGGCTGTCACGACCGGCGATCCGATCAGCGATACGACGGCCCGCCAGCGCCGCGCGGCGATGCCCGATCGCTCGGCCTGGGTCTCGGCCAATGCGGGATCCGGCAAGACGAAGGTGCTCTCCGACCGGGTGCTGCGCCTGCTGCTCGAAGGCGTCGCGCCCAACCGCATACTCTGCCTGACCTTCACCAAGGCCGCCGCCGCGAACATGCAGATGCGCGTCTTCGACCGCCTCGCAGCCTGGGTGACGCATGACGACGCGGCGCTCGCCAAGGCCCTGCGCGATCTCGACGGGCGTGATCCCGATGCCGGGCGCCTCGCCCTCGCGCGCCGGCTCTTCGCCCGTGCCGTGGAGACGCCGGGCGGGCTCAAGATCGGGACGATCCACGCCTTCTGCGAGCGGTTGTTGCATATCGCCCCCTTCGAGGCCGGCGTGCCGGCGCGTTTCGCCATGCTCGACGAGGTGCAGGGCGCGGTTCTGTTCGACACGGCCATGGCCGAGACGCTCGCTCATGCGGGCGGGAACGAGACCATGCGCGCGGCCTTCGACATTCTCGACGCGGCCCATGGCGGCGGCGATGGTCGTACCGCCCTGATCAAGGCGGCGATGCGCCCGCGCCCGGTCCTGCGCGACGACGACGCTTTCGAAAATGCGCTCGCCGATATCCGGGCGCGGCTCGAAGTCGGTGAGGACGAGAGCTTGTCGGCGCTGGAGGCGGAGATCCTCGATGGCGGGATTCCGGTGTCGGAATGGGCTGATCTGGTCGCCATCCTGCAAACCGGCGGCAAGACGGACAAGGATCGCGCCGAGGCGCTGCATGCGGCTTCGCAGACGAATGATCTGGCGTTGCGCGGCGCATTCTATCTGAAACTGTTCTTCACCAAGGAGGGGCGGGGCACCCCCACCAAATCGCTCGGCACCAAGGCGATCCCGGATCATGTGAAAGAGCGGCTCGCTGCGGAGCAGGAGCGGCTCGTGGCGCTGCGCGGGCGGATGGGGCGCGTCGAGGCCTGGCAGCGCACCTGGGCGCTGCATGTGATCGCGCGTGACGTCTTCCGCCGCATCGAGGCGCGCAAGGCGCGGCTCTCCATGCTCGATTTCGACGATCTGATCGAGAAGACCCGCGATCTGCTCTCCGGTCCCGCCGGCGGCTGGGTGCTCTACAAGCTCGATCGCGGCATCGACCACGTCCTCGTCGACGAGGCGCAGGATACCAACCCGGCGCAATGGGACATCCTGCGCGCGGTGACCGGCGACTTCTTCGCCGGTGCCGGACAGGCGGGGACGCCGCTGCGCACGGTCTTTGCCGTGGGTGACGAAAAACAGTCGATCTATTCTTTCCAGGGTGCGGAGCCGGCGCGATTTTCCGAGAGCCGGCGCTACTGGCAGGACAAGGCGAAGGGCGTCGCACGGGCCTTCGAGAACGTGCAGCTCACCGTCTCCTTCCGCACCGCGCCCGCAATTCTCGCGGCGGTGGATGCGGTCTTTGCGCAGGCGCGCAATTTCGAGGGCTTGAGCTTCGAAGACGACATTACCGGCACGGTGCATCAGAGCAGCCGCATCGGCATGCCCGCGCGCGTCGAGATCTGGCCCTTCGAGCCTGCTGAGGCGGTGCCCGATCCCGATGCCTGGACGCATCCCCTCGACGAGCCCGACGCCGCTGCCCCGCCCGTGCGCCTCGCCCGGCGTATCGCGCAGGCCGTGGAGACCTGGACGCGCAAGGGCGATGCGACCGGGCGCGTCTGGCATCCGGGCGAGATCCTGATCCTCACCCGCAGCCGCAACCCGGCCTTCTTCGCCACGATCCGCGCCCTGAAGGATCGCAACATCCCCGTCGCCGGCGCCGACCGGCTCGACATTGCCGCCCATATCGCGGTGCAGGATCTCGTTGCGGCGGGGCGCGCGGCGCTTCTGCCCGATGATGATCTGACGCTCGCCACGGTGTTGAAATCGCCGCTGGTCGGCTGGGATGACGACGATCTCATCCGTATCGGCGTGGAGCGCGAGGACGGGGAGAGCTTCCATGCAGCGCTCACCCGCCATGCCGAGAGCGGAGATGCGAAGGCGCAAGCCGCGCTCGCGCAGATCGCACGCTGGTCCGATCTCGCCGCGCGGCACGGCCCCTTCGCCTTCTTCGCCGCGCTGCTCGGTCCCGAGGGCGGTCGTCGCCGGCTGGTGGCGCGGCTCGGGATCGAGGCGGGTGACGCCATCGACGCCTTCCTCGCCGAGGCGCTCAATGCCGAACATCCGCAGACGCCCTCGCTCGCGACCTTTCTGGAGAGCTTCTCCGGCGCCGAGCGCGAGATCCGCCGCGATCTCGAAGCCGAAGGGCGCGAGGTGCGGGTGATGACCGTCCACGGCGCCAAGGGCCTCGAAGCGCCGCTCGTCCTCGTCATCGATCAGGCGACAGGCGGCGGCAATCGTGGGGCGGCCTTGTTCGATATCGGCGAGAAGCTGTCCGTCTGGTCGCCCGGCAAGGAGAGCGAGCCGGACATCGTGGGCGAGGCGCGCGCGCGCCACGAGGCGGCGGATGCGCAGGAGCGCAACCGGCTGCTCTATGTGGCGCTGACGCGCGCCGCCGATCATCTCGTCATCGCCCCCTATGGCAGCCGCAACGCGCAGGAGCTCCCCGCCGATAGCTGGACGGCGCGGATCATGAGCGCGCTCGAGGCCGGGCCTTACGGGCTCACCGATGCCGAAATGCCCTATGGAAACGTCGCGCTCTGGCAGGAGCCCGCACCGGCGGCTCATGCGGCGAAGACGTCGCAGCCCGTGCCGGTCCAGGCCTTCCCTTTGCCGGACTGGCTGACCCGCGCCCATGCGCCCGAGCCGGAACCCGCCCCGCCGATCCGTCCGTCGAGCGCACTCACCGCTGCGGACGCCCCGGCGAGCCTGCGCGACCGGCCCTTCGATCCCCGCGCCCGCCAGCGCGGCGTCCTCGTCCATGCCCTGATCGAGCGCCTGCCGGCCATCCCGGCGGATCGGCGCGCGGAGGCCGCCCGTGCCTTCGTCGCAGCGCGCGCCGGCGGGCTCGATGAGGCGATGCGCGAAGCGGTCGTCTCCGACGCGCTGACCGTGATCGCCGATCCCCGGCTCGCGCCGCTATTCGCGCCGGACGCGCTCGCCGAAGCGCCGGTTTCAGGGCGCGTTGCGATCGGGGCGGCGGAGGAGATGGTCGCGGTGACCGGGCAGATCGACCGGCTCGCGATCGGTGATGACGCGATCTGCTTTGCCGATTTCAAGACGAGCGCGCGCCCGCCCGACCCGGATGCCCCGCTTTCGCCGCGCTATCTGACGCAGATGGCGCTCTACCGCGCGCTTCTCGCGCAGATTTATCCGGGGCGGGCGATCCGCGCCTTCATGGTCTGGACCGCCGGGCCGCAGGTGCGCGAACTCGACGACGACGCGCTGGACGCCGCCCGTGCAGCCATCCGCGCACCCGCTCCTCCCGTGGCGCCGGGCGCGTGATGCATGCGCTCTCCACATGCGGATCAGGGCGCTTGCTTGAACCATGCCGCCGTGCAGCATATGTCTGCATCAGGCAAAGATATGGAAGGTGACGCCATGGCGACCGTGAAAGTGACCGATGCGAGCTTCGAGACCGACGTCCTGAAATCCTCCGAGCCCGTCGTGGTGGATTTCTGGGCCGAATGGTGCGGCCCCTGCAAGATGATCGGCCCCGCTCTCGAAGAGATTTCCGAGGACATGGCGGGCAAGGTCAAGATCGCCAAGGTCAATATCGACGAGAATCAGGCGATCGCCGGTCAGCTCGGCATCCGCTCGATCCCGACGCTGATGGTGTTCAAGAACGGCGAACTCGCCGGCCAGAAAGTCGGCGCGGCGCCCAAGGGTGAACTGCAGAAGTGGATCGCCGGTTTCGCCGGCTGATCGCGCGCATCAGTCCGTCGGGTCGGAAAGCGTTCTGCACCGCGCTTGAGGCGCGCATGCGGCGCTCGTCGCGATATCGTGACAACGCGTGACCCTCGTCGGCTGGCCGGCGAGGGTTTCTTCACTGGTGACAGGTGCTCCGCTCAGCCGACCCGCCACTGCGCGGCTTGCGTATGCGGGGCGGTGAGTCGGTCGCGCAATTTCTCGCGTGCCCGCGAGAGGCGCGAGCGGAACGTTCCCACCGGCATCCCCGCCGCCTGCGCGTTCTCCTCGTAGGAGCTTTCCGGGCGGATCGCGAGACTGACGGCGATACGCTGCTCGGCGGGCAGGGCATCGACGGCGCGGGCGATGTCACGGCAGGCGAGGCGATCTTCCTGATCCGGCGGCGAGGCGGTTTCCAGCGCCCCGTCGACGGGAATATCCGCTTCCGTGCGTATCGTGCGCGAGCGACGATTGGCGAAGACCGTGAAGACGATCCGGCGCAGCCAGCCGGCGAGGCTTCCGCCGCGCCAGCCATGGGATTTCCGCAAGGCGCGCTCGAGGGCGTCCTGGACCAGATCCTCGGCTTCGTCGGGATTACGCTCCAGGCGGCGCGCGTAGCGGCGTATTCCGGGAATTTCCGCCGCGATGCGATGCGCGATGCGGCGCTTCTGCGACGGGTCCATCGGCATCGGGATATCCCGTGCGCCAGCGGGCACGTCGTTCGCGTGGGTTGCCGCATCCTGCTGCGCTTCGATCGTCTCGGCTCTCAGTGCATCCTGCATGAAATCGGCCCTGGCCTCCTGTGACGCTCTCGTTCGTCAGCCTCAGGGGAACGCGTCGAAGCGACGAAAAAGTGACGCATCACAAATTTTTTTCGCCCCCTGCGGAACGATCGGCCCCCCGAAACTGTCTGACAGGGTAACGCGCCATGCCGTGAGGGCAAGCTTAACCGTTGGCCCGGGGCGTGGCGTGCCGATCGATCGGAAACTGAAAAAGGGAAATGCGATATGAACTTCGCTCGTACCACGCTCGCCGCCGTTGCCGCTCTGGGTATGGCTTTCGGTGCCGCCTCCCTCACGGGAACCAGCGTCACCACCCAGGCCGCCGCCCAGACCGCTCCGGCACCGGGTCAGGCGCCGAACGTGGATGAGGAAACCCTGCGCTCCTTCGCCACGGCGACGCTCGAGATCCAGGAGATCAGCCAGGCGTATCAGCCGCAGATGGAAGCGGCCGAATCGCAGGAGCAGCAGCAGGAGATCGCCCAGGCTGCGAATGACGAGATGGTCGCGGCCGTCGAAGCGGTGCCCGGCATCGACGTCGACAGCTACAACGCCATCGCCGAAGCGGCTCAGAACGATCCGGAGATGATGCAGCAGATCAACATGTTCATCGCGGAAGCGGCCGGACAGTAATCTGGGCGACATCGTCACCGACTATCGGGCCGGCGGGGCAATCCCGCCGGTCTTTTTTCATGGGATGCCGCTGCGCGTCAGAACGCTTCGGCGTGGATCTGGGCCAGCGCCGCGCGCACGACCTGCATGTCGTCGCCGATGGCGAGGATCACGCGCAGATCGCGCCCCTCGCGACGTCCCACCGCAGCGCCGTGAGCCGCTGATCCGCGCGCGCGCCCGTCGCTCAGGGTCATGGTGAAGCCGCGCAGATCGTCGAGATCGAGGGCGGCGACGTCGATGTCGATCCGCGATGGCGCTGATGCGTTCGCTGCTGCCCGCTCTTCGGCCTGTTCCTGCGCCTGTGCAGCGATGCCGCGGGCGAGCATCTGCGGATTGCGCAGGTCACGCTCGGCGAGATCCGCCGTCTCGCCTTCGAGGCGCAGGACCGCGACGACGAGCCGATTCTCGCATGTGGGGGCGAGGCAGGCGATCACCGCTTCCGGGCGGCCGACATTGGGGCGCGTTCCGAGCCAGCGGCCCATGGGCAGGGCGAGCCATGCCGCGCCGCCGTCGCGCTCGGCCATGCGCCGCAGATCGACCGAATCGATACCCGCCACCCGTGTTCCGAGCGGCGTGCATCCCGTGAGGGGCACTCCGACGAGCAATGCGCAGGCGACCGCGAGCCGGCTCAGGCTGATGCCGGGCCGGCGCGATCGATCGGACAGGGGGCGGCGAATCGGGTGAGCCAGCATGCGGCGATTATGCCCCGTCGCAGGCGATTGCATAGTGGATTATCGGTCGCGGGGCGCCGCTTCGCGCAGCCGCTTGCCGTCATCGAAACATCCGTTACGGAGGCTTGTTTCCTTACGTCATGTTCGTTAATCCGAACGAATTCGTTGCATCACGCGCAAAATCCGGCCAAAAGAAGCGCCATGACAGACACGATCCGCCATCAATCGCCCGAGGGTGCAGCCGACGGGCATAACGGTGATTTCGAGACTCTCGCTGCGCTCGCTCGCGCGCAGGTTGATAATCCATCGAGCCAGGTCATGCGTTTCGGGGAGGACGAGCCTCTCGAAATGGATTGCGGTGCGAGTCTCGCCCCCTGGCAGATCGCCTATCAGACCTATGGGGAACTCGCCCCCGATCGCAAGAACGCGGTCCTGATCTGCCATGCCCTGACCGGCGACCAGCATGTCTGCAACGTCCATCCGGTCACCGAGAAACCGGGTTGGTGGCGGCTCTTCGTCGGGCCCGGAAAGGCGATCGACACAAACCGGTTCTTCGTGATCTGCGCGAACGTGCTCGGCGGGTGCATGGGCACGACCGGCCCCGCCTCGACCAATCCGGCGACCGGGCAGCCCTACGGCGTCGACTTTCCGCTGGTGACGATCCGCGACATGGTCCGCTCGCAGGCCATGCTGCTCGACAAGCTCGGCATCGAGGATCTGCTCTGCGTCGTCGGCGGCTCGATGGGGGGCATGCAGGTTCTGGAATGGGCCGCGCTCTATCCCGAGCGCGTCTTCTCCGCAATGCCCATCGCCGCCGCGACACGCCATTCGGCGCAGAATATCGCCTTCCACGAGGTGGGGCGCCAGGCGGTGATGGCCGATCCCGGCTGGGCGTCGGGGCGGTATCTCGAACGCGGCACCCGCCCCCGCAAGGGCCTCGCCGTGGCGCGGATGGCTGCGCACGTGACCTATCTCTCGGAAGGGGCGCTGCATCAGAAATTCGGGCGCAAGTTGCAAAGCCGCGCCGCGCCGACCTTCTCCTTCGAGGCCGATTTCCAGATCGAGAGCTATCTGCGCTACCAGGGCTCGACCTTCGTCGAGCGCTTCGATGCGAACTCCTACCTCTACGTCACCCGGGCGATGGACTACTTCGATCTCTCCGCCGAATTCGACGGCAAGCTCGCGCGCGCTTTCAGGGGCACGCAGACGCGGTTCTGCGTGATGAGCTTCACCTCGGACTGGCTGTTCCCGACGAAGGATTCGCGGGCACTGGTGCGGGCGCTGAACGCGGCTGCGGCCTCGGTTTCCTTCGTCGAGATCGAGAGCGACAAGGGTCACGACGCCTTCCTGCTCGACGAACCCGACATGTTCGCCGCCGCCAAGGGCTTCATCGACGCCGCCGCGCGGGATCGGGGGGTGGCATGAACGCGCTGCCGCCGGATGATTTCGACACGCGCAAGGCTTCGCTCGCCGCAGCCGGAGCGCGCCCCGATCACCTGCTCCTCGCCGAGATGGTGACACCCGGCGCGCGGGTGCTCGATGTCGGCTGCGGGGACGGCTCGCTCCTCGCGCTCCTGCGCGACCTGCGCGATTGCGACGCGCGTGGCGTCGAACTCGACCGCGAGAACGTCAACAAATGCCTCGCCAAGGGCCTCGCGGTGGTGCAGGGCGACGCCGATACCGATCTCTTCGACTACCCGGATGACGGGTTCGACTTCGTCATTCTGTCACAGACGATCCAGGCGACGCTGAATCCGCGTATCGTGCTCGAACAGATGCTGCGGATCGGCAAGTCCGGGATCGTCTCGTTCCAGAATTTCGGCTATTGGCGCGTGCGCCTCGAATTGCTGCTGCGCGGGCGCATGCCCGTCACCGAGCAATTGCCCTATAGCTGGTACGATACGCCGAATATCCACCATTGCACGATGCGCGACTTCGCCAGTCTCGTAGAGGAAGTCGGCGCGGTGATGGAGCGCGCAGTCGCCCTCGACGCCACCGACAGGCCGGTGCGGCTGAAGCTGCCGTGGTGGGTGTGGAACATGATCGGCCGTCAATGCGTGTTCCTGCTTCGGCGCGGCGAAGGGCAGGCGTGATTCACCGATCCGTATCTGCACGGGAGCGGTAGCCATCTGCGCGAAAACCGGGCAAAAAGAGCCTGCCGAAGCGTCACGCAGTGTGGGAAACGATGACCGATCAGCAAGCATCCGCGGGTGCGGCCTTTCCGGCTGCGACCCGCGAGGACTGGATGCGCCTCGTCGAAGGCGTGCTCAAGGGCAGCGACTTCGAGGAAGCCCTCGTCTCGCATACCGCCGACGGTATTCGCATCGATCCGCTCTATGCCGCGGCGATCGCGCAGGCCCAACCCCTGCGCGCCGAGCATGCCCCGTGGCGGGTCGCCCAGCGTATCGATCATCCGAAGACCGGCGCGGCTGCGGCCCAGGCGCTGGAAGATCTGGAAGGCGGGGCGGATGCGCTCGCGCTGGTTTTCGACGGTGCCCGTTCTGCGCGCGGCTATGGTTTGCGGATCGCGACGCTCGATGATCTCGACGCCGCTCTCGACGGGGTGCTGCTCGATATCGTGCGGATCCGCCTCGATGCCGGTCGCGCGGGGCGCCACGCGGCAGCGGCCCTGATCGCATTGGCCGCCCGGCGCGGGCTGTCGCTCAATGTGCTCGACGCCGATCTCGCCCTCGATCCGATCGGCGCCGCCGCCTGCGACGGAGGCTTCTCCGCCGGTTGGGAGATGATCGCCGAACGCTGCGGCGAGACGGCTGGCGCGCTGGCGGGAATGGGCTTTGCCGGAACGGTCTTCCTCGCGGATGGCCGGCCCTATCACGAGGCGGGGGCAGGCGAGGCGCAGGAACTCGCCGCCGTTCTGGCCACGGCTCTGGCTTATTGGCGGGCGCAGGAGGCGGCGGGAATCGCTCCCGATCAGGGCCGGCGCAACCTCGCTTTCATGCTCGCCGCCGATTCGGACCAGTTCACCACCATCGCGAAATTCCGCGCTCTGCGCCGCCTCTGGGCGCGCGTCGAAGCCGCAGCCGGGCTCGATCCGGTGTCGATCCGGCTGCATGCCGAGACCGCCTGGCGCATGACCACTCAGCGCGACCCCTGGGTCAACCTCCTGCGCGCCACGATCGCGACCTTCTCCGCCGGGATCGGCGGTGCGGATGCGATCACGGTCACGCCCTTCACCGCGGCGCTCGGCCTGCCCGACGCTTTCGCCCGGCGCGTCGCGCGCAACACGCAGCACATCCTGCTCCAGGAGAGCAATCTGTGGCGCGTCGCCGATCCGGCTGCGGGCGCCGGTGGCTACGAGGCCCTCACCGAGGCATTGTGCGAGACGGCCTGGGAGGCCTTCCAGCAGATCGAATCGGAGGGCGGCATCGTGGGCAGCCTCGCCTCCAGCGCGCTCCAGGTGCGGATCGGCGAGGTGCGCGCCACACGCGCCGCGGCAATTGCCGATCGGCGCGCGCCGATCACCGGCGTCAGCGCCTTTCCCGATCTTGACGAGAAACCGGTCGACGTGGCCCTGCGCGAGCCCCCCGAGGCGATGCCGGAGCCGAAGAAGGCGGCGATGCCGGCGGGCTTTGCCGATCTCGTTACTGCGATCGGCGAGGGCGGCGCGGCGCGTCCGCCCGCCGATCCGCCGCCGGGCATTTCGCCGACCCTGCTCTCGGCCCTGCCGGACCGGCGCGAGGCCGAGCCCTACGAGCATCTGCGTGATCGCTCCGACCAGCATCTGGCCGATCACGGCGCGCGCCCCACGCTCTTCCTCGCCAATCTCGGCAAGCTCGCCCAGTTCAACACCCGCGCCGGCTTTGCCCGCAACGCTTTCGCGGCGGGCGGAATCGCGGCGATTGGCGAGGATGGTTTCAACGATCCGCAGGCGCTCGCAAAGGCGTTTGCGGAAAGCGGTGCCAGTGCCGCCTGCCTATGTTCGAGCGATGCGCTCTATGCCGAACACGGCGCGGAGGCCGCACGTGCTCTCAAGGAAGCGGGCTGCGCAATCCTTTTCCTCGCCGGACATCCCGAGGACCTCGAAGCGCCGATGCGTGAGGCCGGCGTCGACGCCTTCCTGCATCAGGGCTGCGATCTGCTGGCACTGCTCGGTGAGGCCTGGGCCGTGATTGCCGGGGAGCGCAGCGAGGCGTTCTGAGGCCGCGCTTCCCGTATCCCTCGATTACATCCGGAACACGCCGAAGCGGGTTTCGGGCACCGGGGCGTTCAGCGTCGCAGCGAGGGCGAGGCCGAGTACGCGACGGGTCTCGGAGGGCAGGATGATCCCGTCATCCCACAGCCGCGCGGTGGCATAATACGGCGAGCCTTCTTCCTCGTATTTGGCGCGGATCGGGTCCTTGAAGGCTTCTTCTTCCGCCGCCGGCCAGGATTTGCCCTCGGCTTCCAGATTGTCGCGCTTGACGGTGGCGAGCACGCTCGCCGCCTGCTCGCCGCCCATTACCGAGATGCGTGAATTCGGCCAGGTGAAGAGAAAACGCGGGGAATAGGCGCGCCCGCACATGCCGTAATTGCCCGCTCCGAACGATCCGCCGACGAGCAGGGTGAGCTTCGGCACCTGCGCGCAGGCCACTGCCGTGACGAGCTTCGCTCCGTCCTTGGCGATGCCGCCCGCCTCGTATTCGCGCCCGACCATGAAGCCGGTGATGTTTTGCAGGAAGAGCAGCGGGATCCGGCGCTGGCAGCACAATTCGATGAAATGCGCGCCTTTCTGGGCGCTTTCCGAGAAGAGAATCCCGTTATTGGCGATGATGCCCACCGGCATCCCCATCAGCCGCGCGAAACCGGTAATCAGCGTCGTGCCGTAGAGGCGCTTGAACTCGTCGAATTCCGATCCGTCGACGAGCCGCGCGATCAACTCGCGGATATCGTATTGTTTCTTCAGATCGGTGGGGACGATCGCGTCGAGCTCGGCGGTATCGTAGAGAGGCTCGACCGCCTCGGCGATGGCGAGATCGGTCTGCTTGCGGGTGTTGAGGGTTCCCACGATCCGTCGCACGATGGAGAGCGCGTGCACGTCGTCGGTGGCATAGTGATCGGCCACGCCGGACTGGCGCGCATGCACATCGGCGCCGCCGAGATCCTCCGCCGACACAACCTCGCCCGTCGCCGCCTTCACCAGCGGCGGGCCGCCGAGGAAGATGGTGCCCTGGCGGCGCACGATCACGGTCTCGTCCGACATGGCCGGCACATAGGCGCCACCGGCGGTGCAGGAGCCCATGACGCAGGCGATCTGGGGGATACCCATCGAGGAGAGCGTCGCCTGATTGTAGAAGATGCGCCCGAAATGCTCGCGATCGGGAAAGACTTCCGTCTGATGCGGCAGGTTGGCGCCGCCCGAATCGACGAGATAGATGCAGGGCAGGCGATTCTCGCGGGCGATTTCCTGCGCGCGCAGATGCTTCTTCACCGTCATGGGATAATAGGTGCCGCCCTTGATGGTGGAATCGTTGCACACGATCATCACCTCGCGGCCCGCCACGCGCCCGATCCCGGTGATCAGCCCGGCCCCGTGAATGGCGTCGTCATACATGCCGAAAGCCGCCAGCGCCCCGATCTCGAGAAAAGGCGCGCCGGGATCGAGCAGGCGCATGACGCGCTCGCGCGGCAGAAGCTTGCCCCGGGCGAGATGGCGCTCGCGGGCGCGCTGCGAACCGCCCGCAGCGACCGCTTCGCGGCGATGGCGCAATTCCTCGGCGAGGCGCGCCCATTGCGCTGCATTTTCCTGCGCGCTCTGCGCTTTCACGTCGATCTGGCTCTGGATGACAGTCACTATCCCCGGCCTCCCAGGCTTTTCTTGATTGCTGCGGCCCCAAGCTATGGGTCAGGTTGCCCCGCGGTTCAAGCGTGAAGGCGCGGGTTCATACGCGCCAGCGTTCGAGAGCGGCATCGTCGGCGTCGCGCGCCTCGACCCAGCCGCCCGTCTCGCCGGTCACGAGATGCTCGCGTTTCCAGAACGGGGCGCGGGTCTTGAGGAAATCCATCATGAATTCCGCACCGGAAAACGCCGCATGGCGGTGCGAGGAGGCGGCGATGACGAGCACGATGTTCTCGCCCGGACGAATCAGCCCGTAGCGGTGGATCGCCACGAGCCCCGTCAGCGGCCAGCGCCGGGCGGCTTCGCCGGCGACGCGGGCGAGTTCGGCCTCGGCCATGCCCGGATAATGTTCGAGCTCCAGCGCCGAGAGCCGGCCGCCCTCGTCGCGGCACAGGCCGGTGAAGGTGGCGAGCGCGCCGATATCGGCGCGGCCCCGGCTGAGCGCCGCGATCTCGGCGGCGATGTCGAAATCCTCGCGCTGGATGCGAATCACGGGCGCGAGGGCAGGGGGGGCTTGCGCAGTCATGGCCGCGCCTCAGCCGCCGGTCATGGGCGGGAAGAACGCGATCTCGCGCGCGCCGGCGATCGGCGTATCGGGTTTGACATGCTCGTGATCGATGGCCGCACGCACGATCTGCGGGTTCTCGAAGGCATAGGCGTATTCCTCGCCGCGCTCGGCCAGCCATCCCGCGAGATCGGCTACGGTGGCGATATCCGCCGGCGGATCGAGCGTTTCCTCGGTCTTGCCGATGCGCTCGCGCACCCAGGCGAAATAGACGATTTTCACGCTCACGCGCCGTCCTCCCTGCCTTTCTCGCCGGGATTGCCGGCTTCCTGCGCGACGGGAATATCCTCGACCATGTGATCGAGGCTCGCGCGCAGGTAATCCCAGCCTGTGTAGATGGTGAGAATCGCCGAGATCCACAACAGCACGGTGCCGATCAGGATAGTGCCGGGCAGGATCACTTCGCCGGCCGGGCCGGCCACGAGGAATCCGACCGCGACGAGCTGCATCGTCGTCTTCCACTTGGCCACGGCGCTGACCGGTACGCTGACCTTCAGATCGGCGAGATATTCGCGCAGGCCAGAGACCAGGATCTCGCGCAGGAGGATCACGATCGCCGCCCAGAGCGAAAGCCCGGCAATGGTGCCGTCGGCAACCAGCATCATCAGAACCGCCGCGACGAGCAGCTTGTCGGCGATGGGATCGAGCATGCGGCCCAAAGCCGATTGCTGGTTCCAGGCGCGGGCGAGATAGCCGTCGAAGTAATCGGTGACGGCGGCGGCGACGAACAGGCCGAGCGCCCACCAGCGCGCCCAGTGCTCCTCGGGCCAGAAGAGAAACGCGACGACCACGGGCACCGCGAGGCAGCGCCCGTAGGTCAGGAGATTCGGCAGGGCATAGAGATTGGATTGGCGCATAACGATCAGACAGAACTCGCAATCACGGTCATCTGCGCAGGGAACACCCTGCATCGCGCGCGGTCAATCCGCGAATCCACTCGCCGCGAAACGAGTTGCCTCAGCGGTCGCCGTCCTCGCCCTCGTCACCCTCACGCTTGAGGCCCTTGAGCTTGGCGAAGACCGAATCCGCGTCGAACCGTTCTTCCTCCTCACGCTTGCGCTCGGGGGCGGGGCTGTCGCCGAAGGCGTTCTCGGCGAGCGCCTGATCGCTGATCTCGGGCTGATCGGCGAGGCTGAGATCGGTCGGCAGCAGCGTGTCGTCGGCGGGTGCCGGCGCGACGGCGGGACGATCCTTGGCCGAACGCTTGACCTCGAGATCGAGATCGATCTGCGAGCAGAGCCCGAGCGTCACCGGATCGAGCGGCTGCAGCTGCGCGGAGTTCCAGTGGGTACGGTCGCGGATCTGCTGGATCGTGGTCTTGGTGGTGCCCACCAGCCGCATGATCTGCGCATCCTTCAATTCGGGATGGTTGCGCAACAGCCAGAGGATCGCGTTCGGGCGGTCCTGGCGGCGCGAGACCGGCGTGTAGCGCGGACCGCGCTTGGAGCGCTTCATCTCGGGGATCTTCACCTTCGGCGGCGCGAGGCGCAGCTTGTGGGCGGGATCCTTCTGAGCGCGCTCGATCTCCTCACGGGTGAGCTGGCCCATATTGACCGGGTCCGCGCCCTTGATGCCGGCTGCGACCTCGCCATCGGCGATGCCCTTCACCTCGAGCGGGTGCAGATTGCAGAAATCGGCGATCTGATCGAAGGTCAGTGACGTGTTCTCGACCAGCCAGACGGCGGTCGCCTTGGGCATGAGCAAACCGGTGGTCACGGCTCTTCTCCTTAAAATCCCGGCGGCGCGGGGCCGATACAGCCATGCGCGCGGGCCAAAAATCTCCTGTGCTCCGTCCCGGTCGGGCCCGGAGCGCACCATGACGACATGTCAGGGAATCGTGCGGAATATAGGGCGCAACAGGTCGGGATGCAATCGCGTTTACCGTGAGATTGCAGGAGTTTTCGGGTGGGCCAAGCGACGGGCCGATCGGGGGAGGGAAGGCGCGGCGTTACGGAATGAGCGGGATCAGGTCCGTGACCTCAGCCTTGAGCACGTCACCCTCACGCCAGAGTTTGCCTCTGACCTCGGCGGCAACAGTGTCAGCCGGGTTTCCGGTCCCCTTGAAGGCGAGATAGATCGTGCCGGATGCCTCGAAGCGGACGGGTTCGCCGTCGCTGCCGTCTCGCAGATAGATGCCCTCCGGCACGACATCGAAACCGTCATATTTGGTTTCCGGGTCGAAGTCTTCGAGGGTCTGCCAGAATGAGGCGTCGCTATCCGGCGGCGCGTAAGCCGTAACGGCCAAAGTCACGGCCTTGTACTCGTCGTTCGTCCTGACCCGCCGCAGCGCGGAACCCTCCGCAGTCGGCCCCATGGTGTTGGCGCTGTTATCGAGTGGGGGCATTTCGAGTCGTGGTGCCATTCCGGTTACCTCACTGCGTGCGCCCGCTCCAATCGGTAGTCTCAGTCTGCCTGACCCGCTCTGAATGATACACCAAGCGGAAACCGAGCGGAAAAGTAACATTTTGACGTACATAAATTGCATATATGACAAGAGCGCAACCGTTTTGGGCGACGTGCCGATATGGCGGCGCGTCTCTGGCTGCATCCTTCCCCCACATCCGTCCGCTCTCCCTACCCACCTATGCATCCCCGCCTCGCCGCGCTAAACAAGCGCAGCCGCCGCGCGGCGGGTCGCAACGGGGATGATCGATCCATGGCAAGCCGCTCCATCACCGCCGATATCGCGGTCACCGAGCTCACCGAGCGCCAGGCGCGCAACGAGTACAAGCGCCTCTCGCAGGAGATCGCGAAGCATGACGAGCTCTATCACGGCGAGGATGCGCCGCAGATCTCGGATGCGGAATATGACGGGCTGCGCAAGCGGCTGATCGATCTCGAGAACGCGCATCCGGTGCTGATCGGCGGCGATTCGCCGGGCGTGGGTGCCAAACCGTCCGAGAAATTCGCCAAGGTGCGCCATTCGGTGCCGATGCTCTCCCTCGACAATGCCTTCG
The DNA here is from genome assembly GCA_050485405.1 of Salinarimonadaceae bacterium. Lineage (GTDB taxonomy): Bacteria > Pseudomonadota > Alphaproteobacteria > Rhizobiales > Beijerinckiaceae > Saliniramus. The sequence continues at coordinate 47,289 of JBJHBI010000003.1, read as the reverse complement.
CCGATGAGGAGGTGCAGGATTTCGTCGCACGGGTGCGCCGCTTCCTCAATCTGGGCGAAAAGCCGCTGACCTTCACCGCTGAACCGAAGATCGACGGGCTCTCGCTCGCCCTGCGCTACGAGGACGGCAAGCTCGTGACCGCCGCAACGCGCGGGGATGGCAGCGAGGGCGAGGACGTTACCGCCAATGCCCGCACGGTCGGCGATATCCCGCAGGAGATACCGACGAAGGGCGTCGTCGAGATCAGGGGCGAGATCTATCTCTCGCATGCTGATTTCGCGGCGATCAACGCGCGTCAGGAGGAGGCCGGCAAGCCGGTCTTCGCCAATCCGCGCAACGCGGCGGCGGGCTCGCTGCGCCAGCTCGATTCGCGCATCACCGCGCAGCGTCCGCTCAAGTTCTTCGCCTATGCCTGGGGCGCGATGGATGCGCTGCCGGCAAGCACCCAGTTCGAGGTGGTCAAGACCTTCGAGCAATGGGGCTTTGCCACCAACCCCCATATGAAACGCTGCGAGAGCGCGCAGGACATGCTCGCGCATTACCATTTCATCGAAGAGGAGCGCGCCTCGCTCGGCTACGATATCGATGGCGTCGTCTACAAGGTCGACAATCTCAGCCTGCAGGAACGCCTCGGTTATGTCTCGCGCGCGCCGCGCTGGGCGCTCGCCCACAAGTTCCCTGCCCAGCAGGCCTTCACCGTTCTGGAGGGGATCGAGATCAATGTCGGCCGCACCGGCACCCTCAACCCCATCGCCCGCCTGCGCCCGGTGACGGTGGGCGGCGTCGTGGTGTCGAATGCCACGTTGCACAACGAGGACTACATCAAGGGCATCGGCGGCAATGGCGAGGAGATCCGCGAGGGCCGCGACATCCGCATCGGCGACACCGTGATCGTCCTGCGCGCCGGCGACGTCATCCCCAAGGTCCTCGACGTCGTGATCGACAAGCGCCCCCACGATGCGAAGCCCTATGAATTCCCCACGATCTGCCCGGCCTGCGGCAGTCATGCCGTGCGAGACGTCAATCCACGCACCGGCAAGGAGGATGCGGCGCGGCGCTGCACAGGCGGTCTGGTCTGCCCGGCTCAGGCGCGCGAGCGGCTCAAGCATTTCGTCTCGCGCAACGCGATGGATATCGAGGGGCTGGGCGGACGCAGCATCGAGAGTTTCTACGATGACGGGCTCGTCAAGGCGCCGCGGGACATCTTCACCCTGGAAGCGCGCAACGAGAATTCGCTGAACCGTCTCGAAGCGCGCGAGGGCTGGGGGCGCCAGAGCGTGCGCAACCTGTTCGACGCGATCAACGAACGCCGCGAAGTGCCGTTGAACCGCTTCATCTTCGCGCTCGGCATCCGCCATGTCGGCGAAACCGGGGCCAAGCTGCTCGCGCGCCATTTCGCCGATTTCGACAGCTTGCGCGAGACGGCGCTGAAGGCCGGGGAGGGGGATGCGGAAGCCCGCGCGGCCATCGCCGATATCGACGGGATGGGGCCGGTCGTCACCGATGCGATCGTCGAATTCTTCCGCGAAGGCCATAATCGCGAGATACTCGACGCGCTGCTCGAACACGTCACCCCGCAGCCGCTCACCGAGACGATCGACCGCTCGTCGCCCATCGCCGGCAAGACCGTCGTCTTCACCGGGTCGCTGGAGCAGCTTACCCGGGACGAGGCGAAGGCGCTCGGGGAGCGGCTAGGGGCGAAGGTGGCGGGGTCGGTGTCGAAAAAGACCGATCTCGTGGTTGCGGGTCCCGGCGCCGGCTCGAAACTCGCCAAGGCGGCGGAGCTCGGTATCGAGACGCTCACGGAGGCGGAATTCCTCGCAATGGTCGGACGCGGCTGAGAACGTGTCGACCGCAATCGCGCGCGGTGCGCACACCCCCGGATTGTGTCCGTCTTCATTAACCGAAAAATAAACAAAACCAAAGAACTTGGCCATTTTCTGCTAAAGCTCTTGTTATCGTCAGTTTGTCCACAACTGAGAATGGTGAAGCCATGACGACGACACCAGTGCTGCTGGCGGCTACGGCAGAGGGTATCGCATCCGCGCAGGCCGATCGCTTCGCGTTCATGGGGCTGTCGTTGCGCGCCTATGGGGCGGTATTGCGTCCCAGGCCCGAAACGGAGCTCCTCGGTCGTCAGGCGCAGGCCATTCTCGCGCGCCGCCTCGGAGCGCAGGTCGTCGTCGACATGTGTTGCGGCTGCGGAAATCTCGCCGTCGCCCTGGCGCACGGGCATCCCCAGGCTCTGGTCTATGCGTGTGATCTGACCGAGGAATGCGTCGAGGTCGCGCAGACGAATGCGGCGGAGCATGGCCTGCAGCAGCGGGTCATCGTGAAGCAGGGGGACCTGTTCGCCGCCCTGCACGGCATCGGTCTCGAACACAAGGTCGATCTGGTTCTGTGCAATCCCCCCTATATTTCCACCGGAAAGCTGGAGCGTGACCGCTCGGATCTTCTCGAGGAGGAGCCGCGCGAGGCTTTCGACGGTGGCCCCTATGGCATTTCCGTCATGCAACGCGTCGTCCGGGAATCGGTGCGCTTCATCAAGCCCGGCGGATGGATCGCCATCGAATTCGGACATGGCCAGGAGCGGCAGGCACGGCTCCTGATCGAACGGACCGAACGCTTCGAGCAGATCACGTTCGCCGACGACGAAAGCGGCGCCCCGCGCGTCGTGATGGCACGCAGGCGCGGCGATGGCTGAGGTGGCGCGCCCCTTCGAGGGTCCCGAACAGGCGCCGGTTCAGCCGAGCTCGGGGGTCGTACCCTTCGAGGCCGCGCACCTGCCCTTCGTCGCGACAATGTTCGCGCGGACTTTCCGAGGCGATGCGACGGGTGCGACGCCGGCGCTTCGGCAGGCGATCGCGCATCTGTTTCTCGAACGCACCCCCTTCGATGCCGACATCCCCTCGCTCGTCCATGTCGATGCGGCTGGTGTGGTCGACGGTTTTCTCGGGGTCCGGGTCGCGCCCTTCGATCTGGCCGGACAGCCGGTGCGTGTGGCGTTTTGCGGATCGCTGATGGCGGCGTCGCCGGAGACCGATCCGTTCGTCGGCGCGAAGCTGCTGCGTCGCTATTTCGCCGGGCCGCAGGACATCTCGGCGAGCGAGAGCGCCAATGCGATATCGCAGGCCCTGTGGACGCGCATGCGCGGTACGATCCTGCCCGATTACAGCCTCGAATGGATGCGGGTTTTGCGCCCCGCCGCATTCGGCCTCGCGCTCGCCGCCCATGCGCGACCGGCATTGAACTACCTCCGGCCGCTGACGCGCCCCGTCGACGCGCTCGCGCGGCGTTTCGCCGGTTTCGCGCCGCCCAAGGCGGGGACCTTCACCGATGCCGATGCCGACGAGGCGACGATCGGAGCGCTTCTCGAGCGCTTCAGCACCGGCGCCGTGTTGCGCCCGGATTGGGCCGCGCTCGATCTGGCCGGTCGCATTACGGATGCGCGGCTGAAGTCGCGCTATGGTCCGATGCAGGCGCGGGTCGTGCGCAAGGGTGAGACGGCGATCGGTCTGTTCGTCTATCACGCGCAGCCCGGAGGGATCGGCCATGTGCTCGAACTCGCCGCCGCTCCGGGGCAATTGCCCAACGTGGTCGATCATCTCTTCGCCCATGCCGAGGCGCGTGGCCTCGCCGGTCTGCGCGGGCGTACCCGACCTGATCTGCTGGAGGTTCTCCTGACCCGCCGGTGCCAGTTCGTGCACCGCGCGGCCACCGTCATCGCAGCGCGCGATCCGGCCCTGATGGCGCGGATACGGGAGGGGCGGATTGTGGTGAACGGGCTTGCCGGAGAGAACTGGATGCCGCTGATCGGGCATGATTTCAGTTGATCTCGCAGTAAGTTAATTCGTTTACGTTAAAAATAAATAAATCCTCATAATTGTAGATAAATGCAGACAATCCGGTCTGCGGCGCTATCATGTTCGAACATGCCGGGAGTCTTCCGAAGGTCGGGTGCGGCTCCGTGGGATCTGTCGGAGAATGCCATGTGCGGAATTGCCGGGTATGTCGCGAAACCTGCGCCTCTCGCGCGAGGGGAGACCATCCTCGCCGGTATGGCGGATGCGCTGCATCATCGCGGCCCCGACGCCTCCGGAACGTGCCTGATCCGCGGTCGTGAGGTCGCGCAGATCGGCCTCGCCCATACGCGCCTGTCGATCGTCGGTCTCGCGGACGGCGCCCAGCCGATGGGCCTCGGCGAGATGGGCTTCGGCGAGGATGACGCGCTTACGATCAGCTTCAACGGCGAGATCTTCAACTTCGTGGAGCTGCGCGCCGAAATGGAAGCGCGCGGGCGCCGTTTCCGCACCGGTTCCGATACGGAAGTCCTGCTTCAGCTCTATGACGAGATGGGGCTCGACTGCCTCGAAAAGCTGAATGGCGATTTCGCCTTCGCATTGTGGGACGCGCGTGCTCAGCGCCTCGTCCTGGCGCGCGACCGGATGGGTGTGCGTCCGCTCTATCACACGCTGCACGAGGGCGTCTTCGCCTTCGCCTCCGAGGTCAAGGCGCTGTTCGCGCTGCCCGGCTTCGCGCCGCAGCCCGATCCGATCGCGCTCGACCAGATCTTCACCCTCTGGGCGCCCATCGCGCCGCGTACGCCCTTTGCCGGGGTGAGCGAATTGCCGCCCGGGCATTGCCTCGTCGTCGATGCACAGGGCATGCGCGAGCACGCTTACTGGCAGTTGAACTTCCCCGATCAAGCCGACGCCGCGCGCGATGCCGATCCTGCCCACGTGGCCGAGGAGGTCGTCGCGCTCCTCACCGATGCCACGCGCATCCGCCTGCGTGCGGACGTGCCCGTCGGGGCTTATCTTTCCGGCGGGTTCGATTCATCGCTGACGAGTGCGCTCGCGGCACGGGAAGTGCCTGATCTGCATACGTTTTCCGTGACTTTCGATTCGCCCGAGCACGACGAGAGCGCCGAGCAGCAGGCGATGGTCGCGGCGCTCGGGACGCGCCACAAGGCGGTGCATTGTGGCGATCACGAGATCGCGCAGGCCTTCGCGCAGATGCTCGCCCATACGGAACGTCCGGTGATCCGCACCGCGCCCGCGCCGCTCTTCCTGCTGTCGAAGCTCGTGCGGGACGAAGGCTTCAAGGTCGTGCTGACCGGGGAGGGAGCCGACGAGGTCTTCGCCGGATACGACATCTTCAAGGAAGCGGGTCTACGCCGTTTCTGCGCCCGCCAGCCGGGTTCGAGCCTGCGACCGCATCTGTTCCGCCGGCTCTATCCGTATCTGCCGGGCTTGCAGAAGCAATCCGCGGAATATCTCGCGGCGTTCTTCGGTGCGGGTGCGGATGATCTGTCCGATCCGCTGTTCTCGCATGGCCCGCGCCTGCGCGGCACGGCTGCGGCGAAGCTGTTCTTCTCGCCGGAATTGCGCGCGCAGATCGGCGATTACGATGCCCGCGAGGAGATGGCCGCGACACTGCCGGCGGATTTCGCCCGCTGGCACCCGCTACATCAGGCGCAGTATCTGGAGACGCGTTTTCTTCTGCCCGGCTATATCCTCTCCAGCCAGGGCGACCGCATGGCCATGGCGCATGGGGTCGAGGGGCGCTTTCCCTTCCTCGATCACCGGGTGGTCGAGCATGCCGCCGCGATCCCGCCGGGCCTCAAGCTCAAGGGGCTGCGCGAGAAGCACATCCTGCGCGAGGCCTTCGGCGATCTCCTGCCGCGCGACATCGCACAGCGCACCAAGCAGCCCTATCGCGCCCCCGACAGCGCAGCCTTCGCCGGCCCGCATGCGCAGGAATTGCGCGAGGCCGCCCTCTCGCCGGAAGCGCTCGCCGCGACCGGCCTGTTCAATCCCGGTCCCGTCGCCAAGCTCGCCGCCAAGGTGGCGCGCGGCGGTGTGAGCGGTTTCCGAGACAATGCCGCCTTCATCGGCATTCTCTCCACCCAGACCTGGCATGCCCGTTTCATAGGCGGAGAAGGCATGCGCAACAAGGCAGCCGCCTGAACGAGAAACCACTGAGGAGAATCGGCATGGCCGACACCATCGAGACCGCTCTGCGCAGCTTCATCATCGAGAACTTCCTGTTCGGCGACGACACCCGCACCATCGCGGGTACGGATTCGCTGATCCAGAACGACCTCATGGATTCGACCGGCATTCTGGAGCTGGTCGCCTTCCTCGAGGAGCGGTTCGGCATCACCGTCGCGGACGAGGACATCGTGCCCGACAACCTCGATTCCATCGACCGGATCACCGCCTATGTGATGCGCCGGCAGGAGGGGCAGGTTTCGCGCGTCGCGTGAAACCGTCGCCTGTCGCGAGACTATTCGAAGGGTCGCCATCATGCGTCTAGACGCGTTCCTGCGCGCTTCGGCTGCGCGCCATCCCGACAAGACCGCGCTCGTGAACGGCGAGACGCGTCTGACCTATGCCGCCTTCGACGATGCCTGTGACAGGCTCGCCGCCAGCCTCGTCGCCGCCGGCCTGAAGCCGGGCGAGCGGGTCATCGTCTTCATGGACAATTGCTGGGAAGCGGCGGTGGCGATCTATGCGGTGTCGCGCGCCGGCGGCGTGTTCTCGCCGATCAACCCGTCGACGAAGGCCGACAAGCTCGCCTTCGTCATCGGCAATTGCCGGGCCCGCGCGGTCATAACTCTCGACCGCCTCGCCAAGGTCGCCGGTGCCGCGCTCGCTCAGGCACCCGATCCTGATATCGCGATCATCGCCGGTCCGCGCGCGGAAGCAGCGATCGCCGAGACGATGCCTGACGGCGTGGCGGCGATGAGCTTCGCGCAGGCGCTCGCCGCAGAGCAGACGGGCGCGCCGATGGTTGATCGCGCCGATTCGGATCGCACCGACTCGGATCTGGCCATGCTGATCTACACCTCGGGCTCCACCGGGCGGCCCAAGGGCGTGATGATGGCCCACGGGAATATCGATGCCGCTTCGGCCTCGATCACGACCTATCTGCGCAACACCCCCGACGACATTATCCTGAACGTCCTGCCCATCGCCTTCGATTACGGGCTGTATCAGCTCATCATGGCGGTGCGGATGGGCGCGACGCTGGTGCTGGAAAAGTCCTTCGCCTTCCCGCAGGCGATCTTCGATCTGATGCGGCGCGAACGCGTCACCGGGCTGCCGCTGGTGCCGACCATGGCGGCGATGATCCTGCAGATGAAGAACCTCGAACCCGGCTTCCTGCCCGATCTGCGCTACGTCACCAACACCGCCGCCGCGCTGCCGCCGGCCCATATTGCGGGCCTGCGCGCCCTGCTGCCGGGTGTGACGCTGTTCTCGATGTACGGCCTGACCGAATGCAAGCGCTGCACCTGGCTGCCGCCGGAGAATCTCGACGCGAAGCCGGGCTCCGTCGGTATCGCCATCCCGGGCACGCGCGCCTTCGTCGTCGACGACGAGGGCAGGGAGGTGCCGGCCGGGACGATCGGCGAACTCGCCATTGCCGGGCCGCATGTGATGCTCGGCTATTGGGAGAACCCGGAAGCGAGCGCGGCATGCCTGCGCCCCGGGGATCGACCGGGCGAGCGTATCCTGCTGACGGGCGATCTCTTCCGCGCGGATGCGGACGGGTACCTCTATTTTGTCGGGCGCAAGGACGACATCATCAAGAGCCGGGGCGAGAAAGTGCCGCCCAAGGAGGTCGAGGCGGTTCTGCACGCCTGTCCGGGCGTGGCCGAGGCCGTGGTCTTCGGCACACCCGATACGGTGCTCGGACAGGCCGTCACCGCCCTCGTCGTGCGCACAGATCCTTCCGTGCAGGAGCGTGAGGTGATCCGCTACTGCGCCGCGCATCTGGAGGATTTCATGGTGCCCAAGCGCATCGTCTTCCGCAACAGCCTGCCGCGTACCGATACCGGCAAGATCAGCCGCCGCCTGTCGGCGCAATCCCTCGACGACACCAACCTGGAGGCAGCGGAATGAACGCCGCGACTGCTCTCGCCCTGCGCCCGAATGCTTTCGGTCCGCATGTCCTCGACATCGATGCGCCGGCGGAAGTCGCGCGCATCACCGAGGCGCTTCGCCGGCAATTTCGCGGAGATCTGCGCAAGCGCGGCCTCGTGCTCGGCCTCTCCGGCGGCATCGATTCCAGCGTCTGCGCCGCATTGGCCGCGCAGGCGGTGGGGGCGAAGAACGTGTTCTGCCTGTTCATGCCGGAAAACGATTCCGACCCCGAGAGCCTCGCCCTCGGCCGGCTCGTGGCGGATGCTTTCGGGCTCGAAGCGGAGATCGAGGATATCGGCCCCGCCCTCGACGCCATGGGCTGCTATCGCCGCCGCGACGCCTTCATCCGCGAGATCGTGCCGGAATACGGGCCCGGCTGGGCCTGCAAGGTGGTGATCGCGAATTCTCTGGAGCGCGCGGGCTACAACATCTCCTCGCTCGTCGTGCAATCGCCCGATGGCGAGACGACGCGCCACCGCCTGACGCCGCAGGTCTATCTCGGCATCGTGGCCGCCACCAACATGAAGCAGCGCACCCGCAAGCAGATCGAATACTACCATGCCGACCGGCTGAACTTCGCCGTGATCGGCACGCCGAACCGGCTGGAATACGATCAGGGCTTCTTCGTGAAGAACGGCGACGGCGCCGCCGACGTGAAGCCGATCGCGCATCTCTACAAGTCGCAGGTCTATCAGCTCGCCGATCATCTGGGCGTGCCGCAGGAGATCCGCTCGCGTCCGCCGACGACCGATACCTGGTCGCTCGCGCAGACGCAGGAGGAGTTCTACTTCGCCCTGCCCACCGACAAGATGGATCTGTGCCTCTACGGCCTCAATCACGCCGTGCCCGCCGCCGATGTCGCGCAGGCCGTGGGGATCTCGCCCGAGCAGGTCGGGCGTGTGTGGGACGACATCACCGCGAAGCGGAAGGCGACGCGCTATCTGCATGCGTCGCCCCGTCTCGTCGAGGGGGTGGCCGAGATCGGCTGAGGCCGCGCGCAAACGCGTGACCCATCCGGCAAAGCTGCCCCTCGTCAGCGTCGCGCCACGCGCTATCATCGCGGCAGTCAAGAAAACGCCGGGGAGGGTTTCGTGATGGAAAAGATCGAGGTGGCAGGCCGCCGTTTCAATGTCGCCGTGGACGGGCCGGAGGGTGCGCCGCCGCTGATGCTGTCGAATTCGCTGGCGACCAATCTCGGCATGTGGGATCCGCAGATGCCGGCGCTGACGGCGCATTTCCGCGTGATCCGCTACGATCACCGCGGCCATGGCGGCAGCGACGCTCCCCAGGGGCCCTACAGCTTCGCCGGGCTCGCGGAAGATGCGGTCGACATCCTCGATGCGCTGGGGATCGAGAAGGCGCATTGGTGCGGCCTCTCCATGGGCGGCATGACGGGGATGCGCATGCTGACCCATCACGCCGATCGCATCGGTCGCGCGGTTCTGGCCAATACGGCGGCCTATATGGGGCCGGCCGATATGTGGGATACCCGCGCCGCGACGGCTCGCGCGCAGGGCATGTCGGTGATTGCCGGGCCGACGCTCGAGCGCTGGTTCACCCCGGAATTCCGCGAGAGCGATCCACAGGCGGTCGGGCGCGTACGCGAGATGATCCACGCGACCCCCGCCCAGGGCTATGCCGCCTGCTGCGAGGCGATCCGCGACATGGATCAGCGCGAGAGCATCCGCGCCATCGACGCCCCGGTCCTCGTCGTGATCGGCGCCCGCGACCCCTCGACCACACCCGAAGCCGGCGAATTCATCCGCTCGGCGATCCCCGGCGCGCAGGCGGTGACGCTCGATGCGGCGCATCTGTCGAATATCGAGCGCGAGGCGGAATTCACCAAGGCCGTGCTCGACTTCCTGCTGGAGCGGTGAGTGCCGACCGGGTGGCCGGCATTCGTCAGGAAGCCGCGCAATTGCGGCGACCTGACGCGTATGTCGGATACGGAGCGGTTTGTGGCGGTGCAGCACTAGCAATGCGTTCCTGAGCGGTCCAGCATGGCCCGAGATTGGTCGTGAACCGCGAGCCGTCGGGACATTGCATGCTGAACGTGTTTTCGGGAGTCTGGGCGCTCCTGCTCGGTATCGTGCTGATCATGCTGGGCAACGGCATGCATTTCACGCTGATCGGCCTGCGCGGCGGGATCGAGGAGTTCTCTTCCGCCGAACTCGCCATCATCACCTCAGGCTACTTCCTCGGATTTCTCTCCGGCGCGCGCTTTGCCCCGGTCCTGATCCGGCGGGTCGGGCATGTGCGCGTCTTCGCCGCGCTCGGCAGCTTCATGTCGGCTGCCCTGATTTCCTTCCCGCTGCTGACGGATCCGATCGCCTGGACACTGCTCAGGATTCTCATCGGATTCTGCATGTCGGGCATCTACGTGGTGGCGGAAAGCTGGCTCAATAACGCCTCCACCAACGAGACCCGCGGATCGGTGCTCTCGGCCTACATGATTGCGCAGACGCTCGGCATCATTGGGGCGCAGGGGCTGCTGACCACGGGCGATGCCGCAACCTCGGTGCTCTTCATCGGCGCCTCGATCCTCGTCTCGATCTCCTTCGCGCCGATCCTGCTCTCGGTCACGCCCGCGCCGGTGGTCGAGGTGGCGCGACCGATGTCGCTGAAGGAGCTTTTTCGCGGCTCGCCGCTGGGGACGGTGGGGATCTTTCTCCTCGGCAGCATCTATGCGACGCAATCGGGCATGGGCGCCGTGTTCGGTACTCAGATCGGCCTGACGGCCTCGCAGATCGCATTGTTCGTGGCGATGCTGTTCGCCGGCGCCCTGCTGATGCAATACCCCATCGGCTGGCTCTCCGATCAGATGGACCGGCGCCGGCTGATCTTCGGAGCGTCCTGCCTCGGCATGGTTTCCTGCACGATCGGCTGGTTCACGGGCGGCGGATTATGGCCGCTGATGGCGGCTGCGTTCTTCGCCGGCGGGGTGACGACGCCGCTCTATGCGCTGCTTCTGGCCCATACCAACGATTATCTGGATACCGAGGACATGCCCGCCGCTTCGGGCGGTCTCGTCTTCACCTTCGGGCTGGGCGCGATCAGCGGTCCGCTCGTCACCGGCTGGGCAATGGAGGGGGCCGGCCCCTTCGCCTTCTGGCTGGTTCTGGGGGGAACCTTCGCCGGGATCGCGCTCTACGCGCTCTATCGCATGACCCAGCGCGCCGTGATCCCGACCGACGACACCCAGAGCTACCTCGCGGTTCTGCCCACCACCTCCGCCGTCGCTGTCGAGGCGGCGGGGGCCTGGGCCGTCGAACAGGCCGAGGCGGAAGCCGAAGCTCAGGCAGAGGCCGAGCAGATGGACAACGAACACGCCGATCCCGATGCGCCGGATCCGCCACGCAAGGCCGAGGGGGAGGGCGGTTGAGCCGCCGCGCTTACCGCGTTGCTATGGTGATCGCGGCGCCGGCCATCACGGTACCCGAGCCGCGATTGATCAGGCGTAGGGCGCGCGGCGAGGTGAAGATGCGCCGCGCCCGGGCCGCAAGGCCGATATAGATGCCGAAGACGACCGCGAGCACCGCGAGCGCGACGGCGGAGGCCACCACGAAACCGGTGAGGCCGAGTCGGGTCGGATCGAAGATCAGCGGCACCAGCGCTATATAAAAGACCATTACCTTGGGATTGCCCATGGTTACGGCGAGGCCCGCGAGAAACAGCTTCACCGGCGATTCGCGGCGCGTATCGGCATCGATCTCCTGCTCGCGCACCGGCGCCGTCCAAAGCCGCCAGGCGAGGTAGGCGAGATAGGCCGCACCCGCATATTTCACCACGAGGAAGACGCCGGAGAAGGTCTGTGCCAGAGCGGCGAGCCCGGCCATGGCAAAGGCTAGCCAGATCACGTCGCCGAAGGCCAGTCCGAAGGTGAAGGCGAAGGCCCCGCGCGGCCCGCGTCCGAGAACGCGCGCGAGCAGCGCGGCGATACCCGGCCCCGGCGAGGCGGCGGCGATGAACAGGGCTGCGGCGAAGGCGCCGATCCCGGCAATGTCGATGCCCGACAGCATGATACGCGTTCCCTTGCGACGTTCCGCATCACGTCTAGCCGGATCGCGCGCGCCTGTCGATCAATCGGCGCAACGCGCAAGCCCCCATGGCGGGCGGCGCGCTTTCCCGTTGCGCGCGCGCTCCGGCTTCTCTAGCCATAGGGAAAAGCCCCGCGCGTGCCGGGGCGGAAGCGATGAGGAGGTTGCGATGAGCTACGAGACCATTCTCGCCGAGACCCGCGACGGCGGCGTCGGCCTGATCACCATCAACCGCCCGCAGGCGCTCAACGCGCTCAATTCCACGGTCGTGGCCGAGATCAACACGGCGCTCGACGGGTTCGAGAAGGATCCGGCCATCGGCTGCATCGTGATCACCGGCGCCGAGAAGGCCTTCGCCGCCGGGGCCGATATCAAGGAAATGCAGGATCTGAGCTTCCCGCAGACCTATATCGACGATTTCATCACCGCCTGGGACCGGGTGGCTGGGCGGCGCAAGCCGATCATCGCGGCGGTCTCCGGTTTCGCGCTTGGCGGTGGCTGCGAGCTCGCCATGATGTGCGATTTCATCATCGCTTCCGATACCGCGAAATTTGGCCAGCCCGAGATCAAGCTCGGCGTCCTGCCCGGCGCCGGCGGCACGCAGCGTCTGACGCGCTTCGTCGGCAAGGCCAAGGCGATGGAGATGTGCCTCACCGGGCGCATGATGGATGCCGAGGAAGCCGAGCGCTCCGGGCTCGTCTCGCGGATCGTGCCGGCGGCGGAACTCGTCGAGGATGCCCTGAAGACCGCGCGCAGCATCGCGGGCATGTCGACGCCGGTGGCGATGATGGTCAAGGAGAGCGTAAACCGCGCCTATGAGACGACGCTGGCCGAGGGCGTGCGCTTCGAGCGCCGCGTCTTCCACGCGGTCTTCGCCACGGCTGATCAGAAAGAGGGCATGTCCGCCTTCGTCGACAAGCGCAAGCCCGATTTCAAGGATGCATGAGGTATAATCCATGAGCGACAAACCCGTATCCGCCGGCCCGGCCGGCTACGCGACCATCGCCGAAATTGAGCGCGCCGCCGCCCGCCTGAAGGGCGTGGCGCATCGCACGCCCGTTCTCACCTCGCGTACGGCGAATGCGCTTACGGGGGCGTCGCTCTATTTCAAGGCGGAGAATCTCCAGCGCACCGGCGCTTTCAAGTTCCGCGGCGCCTACAATGCCGTCGCGGCGCTCGACGAGGCGCAGCGCAAGAGCGGCGTGGTGACATACTCCTCCGGAAACCACGCACAGGCGATCGCCTGTGCGGGCGGGCTCCTCGGCGTGCCGGTCACGGTGGTGATGCCGGAAGACGCCCCCGCCATCAAGGTCGCGGCGACGCGCGGCTATGGCGGCGAGGTGGTGTTCTACGATCGCTTCGGCGAATCACGCGAGGAGATCGGGCAGAGGCTCGCCCGCGAGAAGGGGCTCACGCTGATCCCGCCCTATGACCACAACGACGTTCTCGCGGGGCAGGGAACGGCGACGCTCGAGCTCCTGGAGGATACCGGGCCGCTCGACCGTCTTTATATATGCTTGGGCGGCGGCGGCCTGCTCGCGGGCGGTCTGCTCGCTGCCGGCAAGCTCGCCCCCGATTGCGAGGTGATCGGCGTCGAGCCGGAAGCCGGCAATGACGGGCAGCAGAGCCTGCGCAAGGGCGAGATCGTCACGATCCCCGTGCCGCGCACCATCGCCGACGGCGCGATGACGCCCTATCTCGGGGCGCGCACCTTCCCGATCATCCGCGAGCGGGTCCACGACATCGTCACCGTCAGCGACGAGATGCTGGTCGCGGCGATGCGATTCTTCGCCCAGCGCATGAAGCTGATTGTCGAGCCCACGGGCTGCCTCGCAGCGGCGGCGGCCTTCACTGCGCATGACGAGATCGCAGGCAAGCGGGTCGGTGTGATCCTCTCCGGCGGCAATGTCGATCTGACGCGTTTCGCGGCTTTGGTGGGGGGCGATTGAGCTTCCCGCGAGGGGCTTCGGGTTTTTCCTTGAAACGCGTTGACGCGCGGTGGTGCAAACGGTATAAGCCCGGCCTCACGGGACGTGTTGCGCAAGGCGCTCACGCCGACGGGTTAGCCAGAAATTCGCCGACCCTCCGCAGGCCGCATCCAGCGACTGCCGGGGTAGGGCTTTGAACAAACGGGGTCGACAGACATGGCCAATACCACTTCGGCCAAGAAAATGACGCGCAAGATCGTCAAGCGCACTGCCGTCAACAAGACGCGCCGTTCGCGCATGCGCACCTATATCCGCAAGGTCGAAGAGGCGATCGCTTCCGGTGATGCCGGTGCGGCGCAGGCCGCTCTCAAGGCCGCCGAGCCGATCATCGTGCGCGCTGCGCAGAAGGGCATCGTTCACAAGAACACCGCCGCTCGCAAGGTTTCGCGCCTCGCTCATCGCGTAAAGGCCGTCGGCGCCCCCGCGAGCTGAGCCGTGCTCGACGAGGAGCGCCTGCCGCGTTCCTTGTGAATACTTCGGTTTTCTTCGATTATACCATCTCAAATTGCCCGGCCTCAGGCCGGGCTTTTTGCGTCTGCGCGGGCGCGCGCGTCTGCAGCCGCCGGGTGAGCGCGTGCGAAGTGCGGCTCTATCGCGACATATGTGCGGCAGCGCAAAGTCGCCTACCCAACATCCCTTGCCACATTTCCGGTTTCGTTCCACTTGACTTCCGACGCCGCCCGAGGGTTGCCGGGCGTGGCGCCTCACTTGCGAGGCGCGCAAAATTTATCTCATGATATCATGCGTTTAGTGGGTAAGCATCGGGAATGGCGCTCCGACATGCCGCGCGGGAAGCGAATCGCTGAGCCGGCTGAGCGGGGCCTATCCGACGCCGGCAACACAATTCGTACACAAAATGGTAAGCACGACAGAGGCTTATTGCAGACTGGTGAGAGGGCGTCGCGGAGGCGGAATCGGAAGCGCGAAATTTTCGAATCATTTTGTTGCACCCCCCGGGGGGGCTGTGTAGAGTTCTGGGACTTCGCCGGTGGCTCGGTGAGTAATCAGGAAATAACAAACAGCAAACAGTCTTGCTTATGGGGGCTTTAGTGTTGTTCGTCGACTTTAACCGCGTATTGGCTCAGTCTTCGACGACAAATCCCCCGAATGCGGTCTGAATGCAACGCGTTCTCTCGGGTTATCCCCTGACAGGTTGAGTATCGCGTCAACCCTGTGACGGCGACGTCACGTGGCACGGCCTTCGTCGGTCGTTACAAACAATGAATTCTTCCGACGCTTGCGCACCGTTTTGCGGCGGGGCAGCGCTCGCTTTTTCGTCGGTGTGAGGAGGCACGAAAGACATGCTCATGAGCGGAGAGGATCGGAACCGGGGCGCGGCCTCCGCTTTGAAGACGGTCAGACAGGGCAGCGGCACACAGCCGGTGGCACGCACGGCGGGAGAGCCGGCCTGTGCCACACCACGCGATCCGCACATGCGCAATCTCTCGCCGCGCGCGAATGCGCAGCGAACGGGCATCGGCAACGAGGCCGGGGCGGCAGCCGGTGAAACGCAAAAACAAGCGAGCGATGCCGGCATGTCGGAATCCGAGACCCGCGAGATCTGGGCGCGCGTCAAGCGCCGCCTGCGCGCCGAACTCGGCGAGGATGTGTATACGAGCTGGTTCGCGCGGCTCGAACTCACCACCTGCGAGGCCGGCTGCGCGCGGCTGAGCGTGCCCACGCGCTTCCTCAAGAGCTGGATCGAGGCGCATTATCTCGACCGTGTGCTCGCGATCTACCGTGCCGAGGATGGCGGCGTCGAGCGCCTCGCGCTCACCGTGCGCGGTGCGATGATGCGCGAGCCGGTCAATCAGCGTCGCGCGGAATCCGCTGATGCGGGAGGTGCGAACCGCGCTCCCGCCGGGGCCGACGGCGCCCGACCTTCTCCGGTCCAGGGACGTGATGCCGATGCCGCCGCGACTCCGCGTGTCGGTTTTCTCGACGATGCCGTTGCACAGGCCGGAGCCGCCCAGCGTGGTGGTCCCGCCATGCGAGGAGGGGATGCGGATGCGGCGAGCGACATCGCCGGCGCTCCGCTCGATCCGCGCCTCAATTTCGAGAATTTCGCCATCGGGCGCTCCAACGCGCTCGCTCATGCCGCCGGCGACCGGGTCGCCCGCCATGAGGGGTCGGCGCTGTATAATCCGCTCTTCGTGCATGCGGGCGTCGGGCTCGGCAAGACGCATCTCCTGCATGCGATCGGCCACGAGGCGCGCTGCCTCGGCAAGCGGGTGATCTATCTCACCGCCGATCGCTTCATGTATGGTTTCGTCGCCTCCCTGAAGGCGCAGACCTCCCATGCTTTCAAGGAGAAGCTGCGCGGCATCGACCTCCTGGTTCTCGATGACGTCCAATTCATCCAGGGGCGCACCATCCAGCAGGAATTCGGCCATACGCTCAATGCGCTGATCGATGCCGGGCGGCAGGTGGTGATCGCCGCCGATCGTCCGCCTTCCGATCTGGAGAGCCTCGACGAGCGGGCGCGCTCGCGTCTCGCCGGCGGCCTCGTGGTCGAGGTCGGCTCCCTCGACGAGGAGTTGCGCATCAAGATCCTGACCACGCGCATCGCCGCCGTGCGGGCCGAGCATACGGGCTTTGCCGTCAGCGACGACGTGATCGCCTATGTGGCCCGCCACGTGACGACCAACGGGCGTGATCTCGAAGGCGCGGTGAACCGGCTTCTCGCCCATGCGACGCTGACCGGCGCCGCCGTCACGCTCGACACCGCCGAGACAGCGATCCGCGATCTCGTGCGCAACCGCGAGCCCAAGCGCGTCAAGATCGAGGACATCCAGAAGCTGGTCGCTTCGCGCTACAACGTCTCGCGCTCGGATATCCTCTCGGAGCGCCGCACCGCCGCCGTTGTGCGTCCGCGCCAGATCGCGATGTATCTCTCCAAGGCTCTGACCCTGCGTTCGCTGCCCGAGATCGGGCGCCGCTTCGGCGGTCGCGATCACACCACGGTGCTGCACGCCGTGCGCAAGATCGAGAAGGCGCTCGGCGAGGATGCGGCGATGAACGAAGAGGTCGAACTGCTCAAGCGGATGCTGCAGGACTGAAAAACCTGTTCGCAATCGCGAATTCGGTGGTGAGGAAACGCGAAACACCTTGCGTTTCCCCGCTACCTTGGCCAATCTGCCGCCCCGCCGCATAGTGAAGCGCGTCTTGCGACGCCCGCTTCGCCGATGAGCGATCATTGATTTCCAGCCTTACGGGTCGGCCATGAAAGTGACAGTCGAGCGCGCCGCATTATTGAAGGCGCTGGGCCACGTGCACCGCGTCGTCGAGCGGCGCAACACCATTCCGATCCTGTCGAACGTGCTCCTGCGCGCCGATGACGGCGGCCTGCGCCTGAAGGCGACCGATCTCGACATGGAAGTCACCGAGACCATCGTCGCGGATATCGCCCAGCCTGGCGCGACCACGGTGCCGGCGCACGTCATCTACGACATCGTGCGCAAGCTGCCGGAAGGTGCGCAGATCTCGCTCGAAGTGAGCGGCGATTCCACCCAGATGGTGCTGCGCTCCTCGCGCTCGCGCTTCACGCTCCAGGCCCTGCCCGAGAGCGATTTCCCCGATATCGCCGCCGGCGAGATGAGCCACGCCTTCGCGGTGCCGCCGGGCGATTTCAAGCGGCTGATCGAGAAGACGCAATTCGCCATCTCGACGGAAGAGACGCGCTATTATCTCAACGGCATCTATCTGCACGCGATCGACGGCGATGACGGCCCGGTCCTGCGCGCCGTCGCGACAGACGGGCATCGCCTGGCCCGCGTCGAGGTGGCTGCCCCCGAGGGTACCGTCGGCATGCCGGGCGTGATCGTGCCGCGCAAGGCTGTGGCCGAGATCCTCAAGCTGCTCGAAGATTCGGGCGACGCCATCCGGGTCGAGCTCTCGGCGGCCAAGATCCGCCTGAATTTCGGCGGCGTGCTGCTCACCTCGAAGCTGATCGACGGCACTTTCCCCGATTACCAGCGGGTGATTCCGGCGGGGAACGACAAGACCCTGATCGTCGATCGCGACGAATTCGCCCGCTCCGTCGACCGCGTCTCCACCATCTCCTCCGAGCGCGGGCGCGCGGTGAAGCTCTCCCTCGCCGATGGCCGGCTGACGCTCACCGTCAACAATCCGGATTCCGGTTCGGCGACGGAAGAGATCGAGGTCGAGTACGAGGCGGCGGCGCTGGATATCGGCTTCAATGCGCGCTATCTGCTCGACATTACCGGCCAGCTCGATGGCGACACGGCGATTCTCAAGCTCGCCGATCCCGGTTCGCCGACGCTGATCCAGGACCGTGAGGGCGCAGCCGCGCTCTATGTCCTGATGCCGATGCGGGTGTAACGGCGCCGGTCGCGCCGCGAGATGGATGATTGGCGCGCGACGCGATGGCAGATAGCGACGAGGTCGAGACGATCCCGGCGGCGGGTGCCACCCGCACGCGCATCACGCGTCTCTCCCTGACGGATTTCCGCTCCTATGCCGCGCTGACCCTCGCGACCGATGCGCCGCTCGTCGCGCTCTCGGGTGAGAACGGCGCGGGCAAGACGAATATTCTCGAAGCGATCTCGCTGTTTACGCCGGGGCGCGGCCTGCGCCGGGCTGATCTCGCGCAGATGCTGCGCCACGGTGCAAGCGGCTTCTCCGTCTTCGCCGCCCTCGATCGCGGCCCGGACGAGCCAGTGCTCAATTGCGGTGTCGGGCTCCAGCCCGATCCCGAGGGCGGGCGTGCGTCGCGGATCTGCCGGATCGACGGGGAGAGCGTCGGCTCACCCGCGGCCTTTGCGGATTATCTGCGGCTCGTCTGGCTGACGCCCGATCTCGATGCTCTTTTTCGCGGTCCCGCCGGGGATCGCCGCCGCTTCCTCGACCGTCTGGTGCTCGCCGTCGATTCCGGCCATGGCAGCCGCGTCGCGGCGCTGGAACGTGCGACGCGCTCGCGCAACAAGCTTCTGGAGGAGGGCGCACGTGACCCGCGCTGGCTCGATGCGGTCGAGCGGGAGATAGCCGAACTCGGCATCGCCGTCGCTGTGGCCCGCGCAGAGACCGTGACGCGGCTATCCGCGCTGATCGCCCGCGAGCACGATCCCGCCTCGCCGTTTCCCGATGCCGCCCTCGCTCTATCGGGCGAGACCGACGATCTCGTGGCGGCCCACTCCGCGCTCGAGGCGGAGGATGCCTATCGCGAGCGGCTGCGCAGCGAACGTGGGCGCGACCGGGCGGCGGGGCGCACCCTGTTCGGGCCCCAGGCGAGCGATCTCCTCGTGCGTCATGCGCCGAAGGATATTCCCGCCGCGCTCGCCTCGACGGGGGAGCAGAAGGCGCTGCTGATCGGGCTCGTCCTCGCCCATGCGGGGCTGGTGCGCAGCATGACGGGGCATGCGCCGATCGTGCTGCTCGACGAGGTCGCCGCCCATCTCGACATCATGCGCCGCGCCGCGCTCTATCGACTGCTCGCGGCGATCGGCGGGCAGGTCTGGATGACGGGGGCGGACCCGGCCCTGTTCGCCGATCTGCCGGATGGCGCGCTGCATCTCGCCGTCGCCGAGGGGACGGCGCGGCATGTCGATTGAACGTGCGATCAGTCGTTCTCGTCGCGCCGCTCGCGGAAGAAGGCACGCAGAAGTGCTGCCGCCTCGCTCTCGCGAAAGCCGCCATAGACCTCCGGCGCGTGGTGGCAGGTCGGCTGCTCGAAGAACCGCCCGCCATGCTCGACACCGCCGCCCTTGGCATCGGGGGCGCCGAAATAGAGCCGCCTGATCCGCGCGAAGGATATGGCGGCTGCGCACATGGCGCATGGCTCCAGCGTCACATAGAGATCGCAACCGATCAGCCGCTCGGAGCCGAGAATGCGGGCGGCTTCGCGGATCGCGAGAATTTCGGCATGGGCGGTGGGATCTGCATCCTCGCGGGTGCGATTTCCGGCCCTGGCGAGCAGCTTTTCGCCCTGGACGACCACGGCGCCGACGGGCACTTCGCCGCGCGCGGCAGCCGCCTGCGCCTCGTCGAAGGCGATCTGCATCGGATCGGGCCGGGCTTTCGCGTTCACGGCTTCGCTATCCCTCGCTGACGGCGTGTTTTGCCGCTCGCATCACGGCTGTCTCTCTGCTATCAGGCGCTGATGACGAACACCAGAGACGACCGTCCCGGGAGCCGCGCGCGAGGCGCCGCACCGGGCGACAGGGGGCGCAAGCCCCATTCCGCCAAACCGTATGGCAACAAAGGCTTCGGCGGCAAAGGCCCCGGAAGCAAAGGGCCGGTTGCGAAGAATAGCGCCCCCGCGCCAGTCGCGCCGCGTGACCCTTCGGCGCCCGAGCGGATCGCCAAGGTGATCGCCCGTGCCGGTGTGGCCTCGCGCCGTGATGCCGAGGCGATGATCGAGGCCGGACGCGTCAGCCTGAACGGCGAGGTGCTCGATTCGCCCGCGCGCAACGTCACCCCCGAGGATGTGATCCTGATCGACGGCGAGCCGTTGCCGGAGAAGGAGCGCACGCGTCTGTGGGTGTATCACAAGCCGCGCGGCCTCGTGACCACCGCCCGCGACCCCGAAGGGCGCGCCACGGTGTTCGACGAGTTACCCGGCGATCTGCCGCGCGTCGTCGCGGTCGGCCGGCTCGACATCAATACCGAGGGGCTCCTGCTCCTGACCAATGACGGCGGGCTCGCCAAGGTCATCGCCCATCCCGATACGGGTTGGCTGCGCCGCTACCGCGTGCGCGCCCACGGCGTCATCGATCAGGCGCGGCTCGATGCGATTGCCGGCGGTGTCGTCGTGGACGGGATGGAATACGGGCCCGTCGAGGCGAAGCTCGACCGGGTGCAGGGCGACAATGTCTGGCTGACGCTCGGCCTGCGCGAGGGCAAGAACCGCGAGGTCAAGCGCATCCTCGAGCATCTGGGCCTGCGCGTGAACCGCTTGCTGCGCCTGTCCTTCGGGCCATTCCAGCTCGGCGATCTGCCCGTCGGGCAGGTCGAGGAGGTGCGCACCCGCGTGCTCAAGGATCAACTCGGCGAGAAGCTCGCCAACGAGGCCGGCGTCGATTTCGCGAGCCCCGTGCGCGAACCGCTGCCGCCCGAGCCGGAAGCGCCCGCGCGCGCCGCGCGCAAACCGGCTGCGGGCCGGGGGGATGAGAAGAAGTTCGCCGACAAGCGCTTCGGTGACAAAAAATTCGGCGACAAAAAGTTCGGCGAGAAGAAATTCGGCGACAAGAAGTTCGGAGACAAGCCGTTCGGCAAGCCCGGCGAAGCGCCCGAAGGGCCGCCGCGCCGTCCGGCCTGGGATCGCGCCGTCAAGGCCAGCGTCTGGCGGGCGGACGAGGCGCCGGATGCGCCGCTCTTCCGCAAACGCCGCGACGCTGATCCGAAGGCGGCCCGCGCCGCATCCGCGACCCGCAAGCACGAGCGCGTCGGCGCCATTTCGCCCAAGAGCGGCAACCGCGTGCTGGTCGAGCGCGTGAAGGCTGATCCCGCCGATGCGCCACGCACGGAGCCTGAAACGGGCAGGGGCCGTGAGGCCGCGCGTCCCGCATTCGGAAAACAGGCCGCGAGCCTCCCCGCAGGCGGGCGCGGCTTTGGCAAAGGCGCAGGCGGCAAAGAAAGAGGCGCAGAGCGCGCGCCTTATCGCGATGATCGCGGCGGCGGAAAGCCCACCGGTCGTGGTGCGGGCCGCCCGGCAGGCGAGGGTCGCGGCGAGGGTCGCGGCGATGCGCGTGGTGGCCGCCCCTTCGAGAAGAAGCCGTATCAGGGCCGCTCGTCCGAAGGCAGATCTTCTGAAGGCAGATCCTTTGAAGGCAAGCCGTTTTCGAAAGGCGGGGGCGGGCCGCGCGGTGAGGGCAGGCCGAGCGGCGGTTTCGCGGGCAAACCCGGCGGCAAGCCGGGAGGCAAACCCTTCGGCAGACCTGGCGGCAAGCCCGGTGGCAAGCCGCAGGGCCGGCCCTCCGGCCCGTCCGGGCGTGGTCCCGGGCGCGGACCGAAGCCGCCACGGAGCTGATCCGCAATGCGTATCGTGGGCGGGCGTCTGAGCGGGCGTGCGATCGTCGGGCCGAAGGCCGGAACCGGCAAGCCGGGGCCGATCCGCCCGACCTCCGACCGCCTGCGCGAGGCGATCTTCAACATCCTCGCCCATGGCTATGACGATGCCTGCGACGGTGCTCGGGTGATCGATCTCTTCGCCGGTACCGGGGCGCTCGGCCTCGAAGCGCTCTCGCGCGGAGCGGCATTCGCGCTCTTCGTCGATGACGGTGCGCAGGCGCGCGGGCTCATTCGCGAGAATGTCGAGGCGCTGGGGCTCGGCGGTGTGACACGCCTGTTCCGGCGCGATGCGACGCGGCTCGGGGCCGCCGACAAGTTCGCCCCCGCCGATCTCGTATTCTGCGATCCCCCCTATGGCCGCGATCTCGCACCGCGCGCGCTCACGGCCTGCGCACAGGGCGGCTGGATGCGCCCGGGCGCGCTCGTCGTCGTCGAGGAGAGTATCGAGGTCGACGCGGTCCTGCCCGAGGGCTTCACCGCGCTCGAGACCCGCGATTACGGCGATACCCGGGTGACCTTCGCGCGCTACGGCGACTGAGTGCCGTCACCGCTGAGCGGGTTGGCCGGGTCGCGGCGATAGCGCATCATGTCGAAGCGCATGGAGCGTGCATCGACCATCAGGAGCCGCCCGACCATGTCCTCGCCGAAGCCGGTGATCTCGCGCAGGACCTGCATCGCCATGAACGATCCCATCACGCCCGCGAGCGCACCCAGAATACCGGCCTGCGCGCAGGTCGGGACCGCGCCGGGCGGTGGCGGGTCGGGGAAGAGGCAGCGATAGGTCGGGTTCAACTGCCCGTCGGCACCCCGCTCATAGGGGCGCAAAACCGTCAGCGAGCCGTCGAACTGGCCGAGCGCCGCCGTGACCAGCGGCTTGCGCATGTAAAAGCAGGCATCCGAGACCGCGTAGCGCGTCTCGAAATTGTCCGAGCCCTCCGCCACGATGTCGTAATCCGCGATCAGATCGCGCGCATTCTCCGACGTGATGCGCATCGCGTGCGCCTCGACCGTGACATGCGGATTGAGCCGGGCGATGGCGTCGGTTGCGGAGGCGACCTTCGGGCGACCGATATCCGGGGTGCCGTGGATGATCTGGCGCTGGAGATTGGAGAGATCGACGATGTCGTCGTCGACGATGCCGATGCGGCCCACGCCCGCCGCCGCGAGATATTGCAGCAGCGGCGCACCGAGCCCGCCGGCGCCGATCACCAGCACGCGTGCGGCCTTGATCTTCGCCTGGCCCGGCCCCCCGATATCGGAAAGCACGAGATGGCGGGCATAGCGGGCGATTTCGTCTGATGAGAGCGTCATGGGCGCAGATTATCGCTCGGATCCACGCCCGCAAAGCGCGGAGATCGGATTTTTCCAGCGCGACTTCGGCGCACGGCTTCCAAGAGCCACTTCAAAGCACCACTTCAAAGCGGCACTTGCGCCATTCACCCATATGGTGATGCATGTGCGGGTCGCTGAATCACCGCGCGCCGGCTTGGCCTCGGGCATCCGCCTGCGTAACCATGGGCGCGAACGCAGTTCCAGGGAGGAAATCATGATCCTGCGCACGTCTCCGGCTTCACCCTTCGGCCGCAAGGTGAAGATCGCCGCATCGGTGCTCGGCCTGTCCGGCCGGCTCACCGTGGAAGGGGCCGACACGACCGATCCGAAAGACAGCCTTCGCCAGCAGAACCCGCTCGGCAAGATCCCGGTCCTGATCGAGGATGACGGCAGCACCTGGTACGATTCGCGTGTCATCGTCGAGTATCTCGACCACCTCGCCGGCGGCGGGCGCCTGATCCCGGACGGTGCGGCGCGCTTCCCGGTCCTGCGCCTTCAGGCGCTCGCGGACGGGCTGGTCGATGCCAATATCCTCGTCCTCTATGAAGGCCGCTGGCGCGATCCCGCCCGCCACGAAGCCAAGTGGGTCGAATATCAGAAGGAAAAGGTTGCGCGCGCGCTCGACGCGCTGGCGATACAGGCGCCGGATTTCGCCGGCAAGATCGATGTCGGCACGATCTCGGTCGCCTGCGCGCTGGGCCATATGGATCTGCGCTTCGAGGGCGCCTACCGCAAGAGCCACCCGGGCCTCGACACCTTCATGCAGCGCTTCGCCGCCGAGGTTCCCGCCTTCGAGGCGACGAAAGTCGCCGAATAACGGGCTTTTCGCTCAGTTCGAGTGCCACGAATAAAAAAAGGGCCGCCCCGAGGGGCGGCCCGATCGTTGCCAGTGATACTCGCGCAATGATCAGCGCGAATAGAACTCGATAACGAGGTTGGGTTCCATCTGCACGGCATAGGGTACTTCCGACAGTGTCGGAACGCGCAGGTACTTGGCGACCATCTTGCTGTGATCGGCTTCGATGTAGTCGGGCACGTCGCGCTCGGCGAGCTGCACCGATTCGAGCACGATGACGAGCTGCTTGGAGGTGTCCTTCACCTCGACCACGTCACCGGGCTTGACCAGGAAGCTCGGGATGTTGGTGCGGCGGCCGTTCACGAGCACGTGGCCGTGATTGACGAACTGGCGGGCGGCGAAGGGGGTCGGCGCGAACTTGGCGCGGTAGATCACCGCGTCGAGACGGCGCTCGAGCAGGCCGACGAGGTTCTCACCGGAATCGCCGCGCAGGCGGATCGCCTCGGCGTAATAGCGGCGGAACTGCTTCTCGGTGATGTTGCCGTAATAGCCCTTGAGCTTCTGCTTGGCGCGCAGCTGCGTGCCGAAGTCGGAGAGCTTGCCCTTGCGGCGCTGGCCGTGCTGGCCGGGGCCGTATTCGCGGCGGTTGACGGGGCTCTTGGGGCGGCCCCAGATGTTTTCGCCCATGCGGCGATCGATTTTGTACTTCGCCTGAATGCGCTTCGACATAGTCGCGTATCCTCAGATCTGCGTTTTTCGTTTGCGAGGAACGCGCCCTCCTCTTTCGCCGCGCGAGGAGACCTCGTACAGCGAACGACAGGCCGGGTCGCGGCGAGAGCCGGAACCGATCCACGGGTGCGTCAAGAAATACGCGGGCCGTCGCCGACCCGCGCATCGCGGTGTCATTGCCGGTTTCGCCGCCAAAAGTCAACGTATGCCGCAAATTTCTTTTGCCTTCCCGCGTTTCGGGGTATGCCTATGAGGCCGAGCCGGAAGCAGGCGATCAGCCAGATTGACGTTGCGAAACTTTCGGTAACGCCGTGACAATCATTTTTCGCTAAATTGCTGATTGAGCAAAAAAAGGGACGGACATCGTGTCGATGGGGATCGGGCCAGCCAATGTCGCACGCGCGGATGCCGGCGCTGCGCGGCTGCATGTCATGATCGCGGAACCCGATCCGGAGCAGCGCGCCCATGTCGCGGACGCCGTGCGTGCTGCCGTCCCGCAGGTCCAGCTCACCGTCGTCGCGGATGGGCAGGAAGCCGTCGCCGCGATCATCGCGAAGCGGCCCGACGTCCTCTTCGTCAACGTCAAGATGCCCGGCATCAACGGCGCGGAAGCCGTCGTCCTCGCGCGGCAGGAGGGGGTCGAGCCGCTCACCGTGCTGATGTCGGACAAGGTGCTCAGCCGCTGGGTCGCGCTGTCGAACGAGCTCGAAGCCTACGAATTCCTCAAGAAACCCTACGATGAGGCGCATATCGCCGGTCTGATGCAGGCCGTGATCCGCATGCGGGCGCCGATGCGGGTCCTGCTCGTCGAGGGGTCGGAGACGACCCGCGCGCTCGTCACGCGGCTGATGAAGCAATCGCGCTTCAATCTGAAGGTCGAGGAAACCGATTCCGGTGTGCACGCCGTCAAGATGATGCGCGCCACCCCCTTCGATGTCGCGCTGATCGATCTGCATCTCGATGGAATGGACGGTCTGGAGACGGCCTGTCAGGTCAAGGATGCGGCGCCTCATACGGCGCTCGTTCTGATTTCCGCGCCAGGTGCCGAGAAGATCGAAGCGGCGTCACGCCATTTCGGCTTCACGACGTTTCTTCAGAAGCCGTTCTACGCGCATCACGTCGAGGACATGCTCCACGAAGTGTTCAACCTGCGCCGGCCCTATCTCCTCAACGCGACCGGGCGCGTACATGCCCGCAGCATCCGGCTCGAGGAAGAGCGTCGCGCCCGCCGCCGCTGAGGCGGCACGATCGTCGGGCCTTCGCGATCACCGCGCATGCGCGGCTTCATCCACAATCACGCCGCCGGCAATGCAGGCGAGGTTTCGATGCATCGCCTCGATGCCCGAAACCCCGCCGCTGCACCGCATCACATATGAAGCGCGCGATTATCGACTGCGAGCGCCGCTTCCTTCACCGCCTCCGACAGGGTCGGGTGGGCGTGGCAGGTCCGGGCGATATCCTCGGAGGAGGCGCCGAATTCCATCGCCACGGCGATCTCGTGGATCAGGTCGCCCGCTTCCGGGCCGACGATGTGAGCGCCGAGCACGCGGTCGGTCTCCTTGTCGGCGAGGATCTTGACGAAGCCGTCCGTCTGCAGGTTGGCCTTGGCGCGGCCATTCGCGGTGAAGGGGAACTTGCCGACATTGTAAGCCGTGCCCGCTTCCTTGAGCTCTTCCTCGGTCTTGCCGATCGAGGCGACCTCCGGATAGGTGTAGACCACGTTCGGAATGATGCCGTAATTCACGTGGCCGGCCTTCCCGGCGAGCTGCTCGGCGAGGGCGACGCCCTCATCCTCGGCCTTGTGGGCCAGCATCGGGCCGGTGACGACGTCGCCGATCGCGTAGATGCCCTGCACGTTGGTGGCGTAATGCGCATCGATCGCGACGCGCCCGCGCTCGTCCAGCTTCACGCCGGCTTCCTCGAGGCCGAGCCCCTCGGTATAGGGCTTGCGGCCCACGGCGACGAGGACGATATCAGCTTCGAGCGTCTCCGCATCACCACCCTTGGCCGGCTCGACGGTGAGCTTGACACCCTTGCCGGAGGCCTTCGCGCTGGTGACCTTGGAGCCGAGCTTGAAGCTCACGCCCTGCTTCTGGAGCATGCGCTGGAATTGCTTGGCGACATCGCCGTCCATGCCGGCGAGGATACGATCGAGGAATTCGACCACGGTGACCTCGGCGCCGAGACGACGCCAGACCGAGCCCAGTTCGAGACCGATCACGCCGCCGCCGATCACCACCATCTTCTTGGGCACGTCCGTCAGATCCAGAGCACCGGTCGACGAGACGATGCGCTTCTCGTCGATCTCGATCCCGGGCAGGCTGACGACGTCGGAGCCGGTGGCGATGACGATGTTCTTCGTCTCGATCTCCTGCGCCTTGCCGTCCGGCCCCGTCACGGAGACCTTGCCGGCGGAAAGCACCTTGCCGGTGCCGTGGAAGGCGTCGATTTTGTTCTTCTTGAGCAGGAATTCGATGCCCTTGGTATTGCCCGCGATGGCGTCGTCCTTGTGGGCGAGCATGGCCTTCAGGTCGAGCTTGGGCTTGCCCACATCGATACCGAGCGTCTTGAAATGCGTCCCCGCCTCCTCGAACATGTGCGAGGCGTGCAGGAGCGCCTTGGACGGAATGCAGCCGACATTCAGGCAGGTGCCGCCATGGGCTTCCCGCTTTTCGATGACGGCGGTCTTCATCCCCAGCTGCGCCGCGCGGATCGCGCAGACATATCCGCCGGGGCCGGTGCCGATGATGACGAGATCGTAGGTCATGGAATCTGCCTCTTCATGATGCGGGCGGCTCTCCATCCCCTAAGGGGAGGGGCGGGGTGGGGTAGGGCCGGCTAGCCGGTTCACACCCTGTGGCTCGTGCCACCCCCTTCAGAGCAAAAAGCCGTTTTTCGATTTCGCGCTGTGCGCGAAGACCCCATCCTCGATCCCTCCCCTGAGGGGAGGGAGGGGCGTGGTGTGATCAGAGATCGAGCACGAGACGCGCGGGATCTTCCAGGGCTTCCTTGATGCGCACGAGGAAGGTCACGGCTTCCTTGCCGTCGACGATGCGGTGATCGTAGGAGAGCGCGAGATACATCATCGGGCGCGCGACGATCTGGCCGTCCTTGACTACCGGGCGGTTCTCGATGCGGTGCATGCCCAGAATGCCCGATTGCGGGGCGTTCAGGATCGGCGTCGACATCAGCGAGCCGTAGATGCCGCCATTGGTGATGGTGAAGGTGCCGCCCTGCATCTCGTCGATGGTCAGCTTGCCGTCGCGGGCGCGCTTGCCGAAATCGGTGATCGTCTTCTCGATACCGGCGATGGAGAGCTGGTCGGCGTCACGCACCACCGGCACGACGAGGCCTTTATCCGTGCCGACGGCGATGCCGATGTGGTAGTAGTTCTTATAAACGAGATCGGTGCCGTCGATTTCGGCATTGACCGCGGGTAGTTCCTTCAGGGCCTGGACCACGGCCTTGGTGAAGAAGCCCATGAAGCCGAGCTTCACGCCGTGCTTCTTCTCGAAGATGTCCTTGTATTGCTTGCGCAGATCCATCACCGCGCCCATGTCGACATCGTTGAACGTCGTCAGCATGGCGGCGGTGTTCTGGGCGTCCTTGAGGCGGCGCGCGATGGTCTGGCGCAGCTTGGTCATGCGCACGCGTTCCTCGCGCTCCGCATCGACCGGTGCGGAAGACGGACGGGCCGACTGGGCGGGTGCGGAGGAGGGGGCGGACGTGCCGCCGGAGGCGATCGCGGCGAGCATGTCGCCCTTCGTCACGCGGCCATCCTTGCCGGAGCCCGAGACATTCGCGGGATCGACGCCGCTTTCCGCCGAGAGGCGCGAGACGGCGGGGCCGTGATCGGAAGCCTTGGCGGCGGGAGCGGAGGCGGATTTCGCCGGCTCGGGCTTGCTCTCGGCTTTCTTCTCTTCCTTCTTCTCGTCCTTTTTGGCCGGCGTCGCAGCCGCGCTGCCGCCCTCGTCGATCGAGCCGAGCAGGGCGTCGGGCTCCACCGTCTCGCCTTCCTGGGCGACGATGTCGCTCAGGACGCCCGAAGCCGGGGCGTTGACTTCGAGGGTGACCTTGTCGGTTTCGAGCTCGACCAGCGGCTCGTCGGCCTTGACGGCCTCGCCGGGCTGCTTGAACCAGCGCGCGATCGTCGCTTCGCTGACGGATTCGCCGAGGGTGGGTACGCGGATTTCTGTGGCCATGGTGATCTTCGTCTTCGGTTTGGGTCTTGTGTGGGGACAGACCCGGTCAAATCAGGTGTTCCCGGCCCGCCGGCCGGGAACGCGAAACGCGTGCGGCTCAGGCGCCGTAGACCTCGTCCATGAAGGCCTTGAGCTGCTGCTGGTGCTTCGACATCAGGCCTGTCGCGGTGGCGGCGGAGGCGGCGCGACCGGCGTAACGGGCGCGCGGCACCTTGGAGCCGGCCTGCTTGAGGACCCATTCGAGATAAGGCTCGACGAAGCTCCAGGAGCCCATGTTCTTCGGCTCTTCCTGGCACCAGACGACATCGGCGTTCTTGAAGCGCGAGAGCTCCGCCTGAAGCGACTTCAGCGGGAACGGATAGAGCTGCTCGACGCGCATGAGGTAGACGTCGTTGATGCCGCGCTTCTCGCGTTCTTCGAACAGGTCGAAATAGACCTTGCCCGAGCACAGGACGACGCGGCGAATCTTCTCGTCCTTGACCAGCGAAACATCGCCCACGCCCACCGTCGCATCGTCCCAGAGAATACGATGGAAGCAGGAATCGGGGCCCATTTCCGAGAGCTTGGAGACGCAGCGCTTGTGGCGCAGCAGGCTCTTGGGCGTCATCAGGATCAGCGGCTTGCGGAAGTCGCGCTTCAGCTGACGGCGCAGGATGTGGAAATAGTTCGCCGGCGTGGAGCAGTTGGCGACCTGCATGTTGTCTTCCGCGCACATCTGCAGGAAGCGCTCGAGGCGGGCGGAGGAATGCTCCGGCCCCTGGCCTTCATAACCGTGCGGCAGCAGGCAGACCAGCCCCGACATGCGCAGCCATTTGCGCTCGCCCGAGGAGATGAACTGGTCGAACACCACCTGTGCGCCGTTGGCGAAGTCGCCGAACTGCGCTTCCCAGAGCACCAGCGCATTGGGCTCGGAGAGCGAGTAGCCGTATTCGAAGCCGAGCACGGCCTCTTCCGAGAGCATCGAGTTGATGACCTCGTAATGCGCCTGGTCCTCGCTGATATTGTTCAGCGGGGTGTAGCGCTCTTCCGTCTCCTGATCGAGCAGGACGGAATGGCGTTGCGAGAATGTGCCGCGCTCGCAATCCTGGCCGGACAGGCGCACGCGATGGCCTTCCTTGACGAGCGAACCGAATGCCAGCGCCTCGGCGGTCGCCCAATCGACACCCTCGCCGGTATCGATCATCTTGCGGCGGTTGTCGAGGAAACGGCGAATGGTGCGGTGGACGTTGAATCCCTCCGGAACCGTCGAGATCTTGCGCCCGATATCTTCCAGCGCCTCCATGTCGATGCCGGTGGCGCCGCGACGCGGATCGTCACTGTCTTCCCGGACCGCCTTGAGCCCGGACCAGCGCCCGTCCAGCCAGTCGGCCTTGTTGGGCTTGAAACCCTGCGCGTTGTCGAATTCCTGATCGAGTTTGGCGCGCCATTCCGCCTTCATCGCGTCGACCTCGTCCTCGGAGACGACGCCTTCCTCGACGAGCTTCTTGCTGTAGAGCGCGAGCGTGGTGGGGTGCTGGCGGATGATCTTGTACATCCGGGGCTGGGTGAAGGACGGCTCGTCGCCCTCGTTGTGCCCGAAGCGGCGATAGCACAGCATGTCGATCACGACGGGCTTGTGGAAACGCTGACGGTACTCGGTCGCCACCTTGGCCGCGTAGACCACCGCTTCCGGATCGTCGCCGTTGCAGTGGAAGATCGGCGCCTCGACCATCTTCGCCACGTCGGAGGGGTAGGGCGAGGAGCGCGAATAGCGCGGGTTGGTGGTGAAGCCGATCTGGTTGTTGATGATGAAGTGGATCGAGCCGCCGGTGCGATGGCCCTTCAGGCCCGACAGGCCGAGACACTCGGCCACGACGCCCTGGCCGGCGAAGGCGGCATCGCCGTGCAGCAGCAGCGGCAGCACCGAATTGCGGTTCTCGCCGGTCTCGCCGTGCTGGTCCTGCTTCGCGCGGACCTTGCCGAGCACCACCGGATCGACGATCTCGAGATGCGAGGGGTTCGCCGTCAGCGAGAGATGGACGTTGTTGTCATCGAAGGTGCGGTCCGAGGAAGCGCCGAGATGGTACTTCACGTCGCCGGAGCCCTCGACGTCGTCGGGAGCGAAGGAACCACCCTTGAATTCGTGGAACAGCGCGCGATGGGTCTTGCCCATCACCTGGGTGAGCACGTTCAGGCGCCCGCGATGGGCCATGCCCAGCACGATCTCCTTCACGCCGAGATTGCCGCCGCGCTTGATGATCTGCTCGAGCGCCGGGATCAGCGACTCGCCGCCATCGAGGCCGAAGCGCTTGGTGCCGGTATATTTCAGGTCGAGGAACTTCTCGAAGCCCTCGGCCTCGATCAGCTTGTTGAGGATCGCCTTCTTGCCCCTGGCGGTGAATTCGATCTCTTTGTCGGGCCCCTCGATGCGCTCCTGCAACCAGGCCTTCTCGACCGGGTCGGAGATATGCATGAACTCGACGCCGAGCGTCTGGCAATAGGTGCGCTGGAGGATGGAGAGGATCTCGCCGATCGTGGCGAATTCCAGCCCGAGCACGTTGTCGAGGAAGATCTTGCGGTCGTAATCGGCCTCGGTGAAGCCGTAATGCGCCGGGGAGAGTTCCTCGTCGTCGACACGCTTCTCGAAGCCGAGCGGGTCGAGATTGGCATGCAGGTGGCCGCGCATGCGATAGGCGCGGATC
The DNA here is from genome assembly GCA_050485405.1 of Salinarimonadaceae bacterium. Taxonomy (GTDB): domain Bacteria; phylum Pseudomonadota; class Alphaproteobacteria; order Rhizobiales; family Beijerinckiaceae; genus Saliniramus. The sequence continues at coordinate 15,568 of JBJHBI010000003.1, read as the reverse complement.
ATCATCAGTGCATGCAGCGAATCGCGCGTCGCCTGCTGGACGTGCTCCTCGGTCAGCTCGACGCCCTTAGACTGCGCCTTGCCCTTGAGCTTGTCGGACACCGTCTTCTCGACCTGCGCCCAGTTGCCGTCGAGCGCCGAGACGAGTTCGCCGTTTACGGCTACCGGCCAGTTTGCGCGCTTCCAGGAGGCGCCCTGCGCGTTCTTCGCGACGATGGCGCCGTCATCCTTCAGCGCACCGAAGAAGGCCTGCCATTCGGCATCGACCGATTTCGGGTCCTTGGCGTAGCGGGCGTAGAGGTCCTCGATATAGGCGGCGTTGGCGCCGTCGAGGAAGGAGGTCTGGAGGAGCGCTTCGTTGACGTCTTGGCGTGCCATGGCTTGTCCGTCCGAGGTGCCGCCGGAAAGCCTCCGGTGGCCGTGGCGGGGCCGCGCGCGGCCCCTTCGAGGGTTTTGATCGGACCGCTGCCTTGCGGGCCGATTCTGGCGATAATCGGTCCGTACGCGCCCGGATCACGGTTTTCACCGGGCGCGTACGGTAATTCGGTGATCAGCCCTTGAGCAGCTCGGCGAGCGTCGTGCCGAGGCGTGCCGGGGAGGGCGAAACCTTGATGCCGGCGGCTTCCATCGCCGCGATCTTGTCTTCCGCGCCGCCCTTGCCGCCGGAGATGATCGCACCCGCATGACCCATGCGGCGGCCCGGAGGTGCCGTACGGCCGGCGATGAAGCCGACCATCGGCTTCTTGCGCCCGCGCTTGGCTTCGTCGGCGATGAACTGGGCGGCTTCTTCTTCCGCCGAGCCACCGATCTCGCCGATCATCACGATCGATTCCGTCTTGTCGTCGGCGAGGAACATCTCGAGCATGTCGATGAACTCGGTGCCCTTGACCGGGTCGCCGCCGATGCCGACGGCAGTCGTCTGGCCGAGGCCTTCATTGGTCGTCTGGAACACGGCTTCGTAGGTGAGCGTGCCCGAACGCGAGACGATGCCGACCGAGCCCTTCGAGAAGATGTTGCCCGGCATGATGCCGATCTTAGATTCGCCGGCGGTGACGACACCGGGGCAGTTCGGGCCGATCAGGCGCGATTTCGAGCCGGTCAGCGCGCGCTTGACGCGGACCATGTCCTGCACCGGGATGCCCTCGGTGATGCACACGATGAGCGGGATCTGGGCTTCGATCGCCTCGCAGATCGCGTCCGCCGCGCCGGGCGGCGGGACGTAGACGACGGAGGCGTCGGCGCCCGTCGCCTCGCGGGCTTCGGCTACCGTGTCGAAGACGGGCAGACCGATATGCTTCGAACCGCCCTTACCGGGCGAAACGCCGCCGACCATCTTGGTGCCGTAGGCGATGGCCTGCTCGGAGTGGAAGGTCCCGTTCTTGCCGGTGAAGCCCTGGCAGATGACCTTGGTATTCGCGTCGATGAGAATGGACATCGTTATCCTGACCTTTGTCTGCTCAACCGCCGCGAACGGCGCTCACGATCTTCTGGGCGGCATCGTCGAGATCGTCCGCCGGGATCACGTTGAGCCCGGATTCGCGGATGATCTGCTTGCCTTCCTCGACATTCGTGCCTTCCAGGCGCACGACGAGCGGCACCTGCAGGCCCACCGCCTTCACCGCGGCGATGACACCGCGTGCGATGACGTCGCACTTCATGATGCCGCCGAAGATATTGACGAGGATGCCCTTCACGTTGGGATCGGCGGTGATGATCTTGAACGCCGCCGTGACCTTCTCTTCCGTGGCGCCGCCGCCGACATCGAGGAAGTTCGCCGGCTCTTCGCCGTAGAGCTTGATGATGTCGAGCGTCGCCATGGCGAGGCCGGCGCCATTGACCATGCAGCCGATCGTGCCGTCGAGCGCGATATAGGCGAGGTCGTATTTGGACGCCTCGATCTCCTTTTCGTCCTCCTCCGTCAGATCGCGCAGTTCCTGCACGTCCGGATGGCGGTAGAGCGCGTTGGAATCGAAGGATACCTTGGCGTCGAGGCAGCGCAGCTTGCCGTCGGTGGTGACGATCAGCGGGTTGATCTCGAGCATCTCCATGTCCTTCGAGACGAAGGCATTGTAGAGCTTGATCGTGAGATCGGTGGCCTGCTTGGCCAGATCGCCGCTCAGGCCGAGCGCCTTGGCGACGGCACGCCCGTGATGGGGCATGGCGCCGGTGGCGGGATCGACCGCGATGGTGTGGATCTTCTCGGGCGTGTCATGGGCGACCTGCTCGATATCCATGCCGCCTTCCGTCGAGACAACGAAGGCGACGCTGCCCGTGGCGCGATCGACCAGCGCGGAGAGGTAGAACTCCTTCTCGATATCGGAGCCGTCCTCGATATAGAGGCGGTTGACCTGCTTGCCGGCATCGCCGGTCTGCACGGTGACGAGGGTCTTGCCGAGCATCTGGGAGGCGAATTCCTTCACCTCGTCGATGGACTTGGCCAGGCGCACGCCGCCCTTCTCGCCCGCTTCCGCTTCCTTGAACTTGCCCTTGCCGCGACCGCCGGCATGGATCTGGCTCTTGACCACCCAGAGCGGGCCGCCGAGCTCCTTGGCTGCGGCCTCGGCCTCCTCCGCGGAGAAGATCGCGACGCCGCGCGAGACGGGCGCGCCGAACTCCTTCAGGAGTGCCTTGCCCTGGTATTCATGGATATTCATGGAAATCCTCTTTCATCAGCCGAAACGAAGAGCGGCGCCACCGGGGCGCCGCGCCGCATTTCGCACGATCACTTCGCAAGTTCCGGATTGATCTTCTTGCAGGCCTCTACGAGGCCGGTGACGGAAGCCACCGACTTCTCGAACATGGCTTTCTCGTCGGCGGCGAATTCCACCTCGACGATGCGTTCCACACCATTCTCGCCGATCACGATCGGCACACCGACGAACAGGCCGTCGACGCCGTATTGACCGGTGAGATGCGCCGCGCAGGGCAGGACGCGCTTCTTATCCTTGAGATAGCTCTCCGCCATGGCGATGGCCGAGGCCGCCGGGGCGTAGAAGGCCGAGCCGGTCTTGAGCAGGTTGACGATCTCGCCGCCGCCCTTGCGGGTGCGCTCGACCATGGCGTCGAGCTTCTCCTGCGTGGTCCAGCCCATCTTGACGAGATCGGGGAGCGGGATGCCCGCCACCGTCGAATAGCGCACCAGCGGCACCATGTCGTCGCCGTGACCGCCGAGCACGAAGGCGGTGACATCCTGCACCGAGACGCCGAATTCCTCGGCGAGGAAGTGGCGGAAGCGCGCCGAATCGAGCACGCCGGCCATGCCGACGATTTTATTCGCGGGGAGCCCCGAGAACTTCTGCAGCGCCCAGACCATGGCGTCGAGCGGGTTGGTGATGCAGATCACGAAAGCGTCGGGGGCGTAGGTCTTGATGCCCTCGCCGACGGCCTGCATGACCTTGAGATTGATCTCGATGAGATCGTCGCGGCTCATGCCGGGCTTGCGCGGCACACCGGCGGTGACGATGATCACGTCGGCGCCCGCGATATCGGCGTAATCCTGCGCGCCTTTGTACTTGGCGTCGAAGCCGTCGACCGGCGCGGATTCCGCGATGTCGAGCCCCTTGCCCTGCGGGATGCCTTCGGCAATGTCGAACAGGACGACGTCGCCCAGTTCCTTCAAGCCGACCAGATGAGCCAGGGTGCCGCCGATCTGGCCGGCGCCGATGAGCGCGATTTTCTTGCGTGCCATGAGGACATGAACCTCGTTGTTTTGCCTGTTCGGGGAGCCGGGCGCGCATGATCGCGGCCTGCCTCCAGTGCGGGCCTCTTTGACTCATTCGTTGCCGGGGTTCAAGGCGTTGAAACCCTTAAGAGTTCCTGACTTTCACCGTTCCGGCTCGCTCCGGGCCGGGGTCGCGGCAAATGACCATGGGTAAAAACGCCTTTTTCAAAGCGACTTACCGCACATGCTCGCTCGATCGCGCCGATCCGCCGGGACGATCGCGCGCTCCCGGGTAAAAATGAGACAAATGACGATTTTTGTCATTCTTATAGCCGCGCCCGGTCTCGCCCTTGGGTCCCGCTCTCAGACCTGACCTTCAGACCTGCCCGACGGCGAGGCTGCGCAACACGACGCGGAGCATGACGTTCAGCCGCTCGTCGAGCACGGCGCGCGGCACACGCACGTCGATGCGCACCATGGCCGGATTGACGAAGCGCTGCACGGCATCGATCACGAAGGCGATCGCCCGGTCGCGGTCGCGCGGATTGAACACTTCCGTCGTGACGCCCTCGTCGACCACTCGCTCGAGGAGGCGCAGTTGCCGCGTGCGATGCTTGCGCGCGATGCCGCGCGAATGCTCCACCGCCGCGACATAGACGTCGAAGACATGCGCGTTGCGTTCGGCGCATTCGCGATATTGGCGCGCGATGGCGAGGACGAAGCGTTCGAGCTTGTCGTCGGCCGGGTCGGGGCTGTCGGCGATATCGGCGAGGGAGGCCTCGACCTCCTTCAGCCATTGCCCCGCCACCGCGTCGATCAGTTCGGCCTTCGACGGAAAATAACGATAGACGTTGGCATGCGTCATCCCCGCTTCTTCCGCGACGCCGACAACGGTCAGGCGCCGGGCGCCGAAGCGGGCGAGATGATCCGCCGCGACCTGCAACAGCCGCGCCTCCGGCGATTCGCGCCGTGCGGGCGAGGGAATCGGATTGGTCAGCGGTGTGGCGAGCGGGCTCATGCTCTCTCTTTAGCGCGCCGGTGCTGCGAGGCCAAACGGGAAGGTGCGATCACGCGTCGCCTGGGTGCGATGCCCTCCATGAATCGCGCCTGCCATCGCGCACAAGCCTGACGCAAGCCAGCGCACCTAGTCTCCGGTCAGATCGAAACCGGGAGACCTTTCCGTGGAAGCGATACATCTGTTTTCTCTGGCATCGCGGCGCAATGACTGGCTGTCCGTGCGTCAGGCCACCATCGCCGAGAATGTCGCGCATGTCGACACGCCGGGCTACCGCGCCAAGGACGTGCAGCCGTTCCGCGAGGTGATGGATCATACCCGCCTCCAGATGGCCGCGACGAGCCCGGCGCATCTCGAACTCGACGGGCGCGCCCGCCAGAACCGCACCGACAAGGCGGATTCCTGGACGGTCACCCATTCCGGCAACAGCGTCAGCGTCGAGCAGGAACTGATGAAGGCGAGCGAGGTGGCGCGCGAGCACGCGCTGTCGACCAGCATCGTCAAGTCGTTCCACCGCATGATCCTGACCAGCGTGAAAGGATGATCCCATGATGGATCCGCTCGCCGCAGTCTCGCGTATCGCCGGCTCCGGATTGCAGACGCAATCCAAGCGCCTGCAGATCATTTCCGAAAACCTCGCCAATGCGGAATCCACCGGCTCCACGCCGGGCGCCGACCCGTTCCGGCGCAAGACCATCAGCTTCCGGAGCGAGATGGACCGTCTCGTCGGGGCGGAACTCGTCGGCATCCGCAATATCGGTGTCGACCGCTCACCCTTCCGCATCGAGCACGATCCCGGCCATCCGGCCGCCGATGCGAACGGCAACGTGAAGAAGCCGAACGTCAACATGCTCATGGAGATGGCCGACCTGCGTGAAGCCAATCGCTCCTACGAGGCCAATCTCCAGATCGTCAAGCAAGCCCGATCGATGGTCAACGCCACCATCGACCTGTTGAGGAGCTGAACATGATCGACGCCGTCGCCAGCCTTTCCGGCGCAGCCGGTCTCGCCGCACCGACCTCCGGGGTCGAGCGCAGCGCCGCCACCGCGCTCACCGGCTTCACCCAGCAGACCCAGCGCACCGATTTCAGCCAGGTCCTCTCGCAGGTCGCCCAGAACGGTGTGGGCCAGCTCCAGGCCGCCGAGGCGGCTTCGATCAGGGGACTCCAGGGACACGCTTCCGTTCAGGAAGTCGTCGAGGCGGTGATGCAGGCCGAGCAGAGCCTCAACACCGCGATCGCGGTCCGCGACAAGGTCGTGCAGGCCTATCAGGAAATCAGCAGGATGCAGATCTGAGGAGGATCGTAAGATGCGCGCGCTCGCCATTGCCGCGACGGGCATGAATGCCCAGCAGATGAACGTCGAAGTCATCGCCAACAACATCGCCAACATCAACACAACCGGATTCAAGCGCGCCCGCGCCGAATTCACGGATCTGCTCTATCAGGCGGAACGCCTCCAGGGCGTGCCGATGCGCGGTGGCCAGGCCGCCGTTCCGGAAGGTGCCCAGATCGGACTCGGCGTGAAGGCGGCGGCCATTCGCAACCTGCATATGCAGGGCGCGCTGACCAACACCGCCAACAAGCTCGACCTCGCCATCAACGGCAATGGCTGGTTCCAGGTGGAGGGGCCGGAAGGCGAGATCCTCTACTCGCGCGCCGGCGCCTTCAACACCAATGCCGAGGGGCAGCTCGTCACCATCGAGGGCTATCTCGTCGAGCCCGCGATCGTGGTGCCGGAGAATACGGTGGACGTCGTCGTCAACCAGTCCGGGCAGGTCTACGCCCAGATCGGCGGCCAGATGCAGCTCGAGGAACTCGGCCAGCTGACGCTGGCGAATTTCGCCAACGAAACCGGCCTCGAGCCGCTCGGCAGCAATCTCTATCGCGAGACGGTCGCCTCCGGTCAGCCGGTGATCGGTGCCCCCGGAGATCCGGGATACGGCAGCCTGCATCAGGGCTATCTCGAGAGCTCCAACGTCGATCCGGTGAAGGAAATCACCGAACTGATCTCCGCCCAGCGCGCCTATGAAATGAATTCGAAGGTGATCCAGGCCGCAGACGACATGGCCGGCACCGTATCCAAGGGTATCCGCTGATCCACGCCGCACGAGGCGAGTAATCGAGGAGCAGATCGATGATCCGCGCGCGTCGTCAGGCCGGAGCCGTGCTGCGCACTGCGCTCGCGAGTGCATTGCTCGCGATCGCCGCCAGCCCGGCCGCCCTGGCCCAGAATGCCGGTGGCGGCCGGGCCATGCCGGTGCCCACGATCACCATCTATCCCGGCGAGACCATCAAGGAGGGTGTCATCGAGATGCGGGATTTCTCCGCCCATGCGCTCGATCGCACACCCGTCGTCGCGGACCCGCCAGCCCTGATCGGCAAGGTCGCCCGGCGCACGCTGCTTCCCGGGCAACTCGTGCCGCACAATGCGGTCGAGGAGCCGCGGCTGATCGAGCGCGGGCGTCCGATCCAGGTCGTCTTCGCCGAAGCGGGAATGACGATCGTCGGGATCGCCTCGGCGCTCGAGGCGGGGTCGGCGGGCGAGCGGGTGCGTGCACGCAATCTCGACAGCGGTGTCACCATCGTCGGTACGGTCCAGCCGGACGGCACGTTGCGGGTCGGAGAATGAAGATGTTTGAACGATTTGGCGCGCTTCCCAAAGGGCGCGCAAGGCCGGTGCGAACGAGCCTGTGGCGGGCCGCGACGCTGCTCGTCGCCGGTGTGATCCTCGCCCTCGGCGATCCCGGTATCGCCTCCGCCGACGTCGCCCAGCGCGGCGGCACGCGGATCAAGGACGTGACCACGCTCAAGGGCATGCGCGACAACCAGCTCGTAGGCTACGGCCTCGTGATCGGCCTGCCCGGCACGGGCGATACGATGCGCAACTCGCCCTTCACCGAGCAATCGCTGCGCTCCATGCTCGACCGCATGGGGGTGAATGTCGACCAGACCTTGCGCGCCCGCAACGTCGCCGCCGTGGTGGTGACGGCCGATCTGCCGCCCTTCGCCGGACGCGGATCACGCATCGACGTCTCTGTCGGATCGCTCGGCGATTCGCGTTCACTCAACGGCGGGACGCTGGTCGTGACGCCGCTGATGGGCGGTGACGGACAGGTCTATGCGGTGGCCCAGGGCGCCGTCTCCGTTTCCGGCTTCGAGGCGGCGGGCGAAGCCGCTCTGGTCTCGCAGGGCGTACCGACCGCCGGGCGGATCGCCAACGGCGCCTTGATCGAACGCGAATTGCCTGATCAGTTCCGCGACATGCGCAACCTCATCCTCGAATTGCGCAACCCGGATTTCCGCACCGCCGTCTCCATCGCGGATGCGATCAACAATTACTCGCTGGCCCGCTGGGGTGAGCGTACGGCGGTGGAACGCGATTTCCGCACCGTTTTCGTGCGCCAACCCGAGCGCATCAGCCCGATGCGCTTCCTCGCGGAGATCGGGGAGCTGTCGATCACGCCCGATACCCCTGCGCGGGTGGTGATCGACGAGCGGACCGGCACCGTCGTGATCGGCCAGAACGTGCAGATCTCCACGGTGGCCGTCACCCATGGCAACATTTCGGTGCGGATCACCGAGCGTCCCTTCGCCGACCAGCCGAACCCGCTGAGCTTCGGCGAGACCGTGGTCCTGCCGGATACGGAAGTCGAGGCCGAGGAAACCGGCGGCCAGCTGGCCATCATCGGTGGCGCGGATCTGCAGACGCTGGTGCGCGGGCTCAACCAGATCGGCCTCAAGCCGATGGGCATCATTGCCATCCTGCAGGCAATCAAGACCGCAGGTGCGCTCCAGGCGGATCTGGTGGTGCAATGAGGAAAGGCGAAGGCGCGGGCGAAGAGCCGCGCTCGCGGCTGTTTCAGCCCTGTTCCGGCGGAATCTCGGCAGCCGCCTTCGCCGCCACGGCCCCGTCCCCGATCGAGACGCCCTTGTCGCGCACGAGCGTGGGTTTGGGGATGATCTCGGTGATCTCCACCTGGATGCGCGTGCCGGTGACGATGATCTGGCCACGCGCGATCGGGTGATCGTTGGCGAGGATCTCGACGGTGTCGTCGTCGGTCTGATCGAGTTCGATCACCGCGCCGCGTCCCATGCGCAGCAACATGTGGACCGGCATCTGCCGACGGCCCAGTACGACCTTCAGATCAACATTGAGACCATCGATACTCGGCACGTCCGACCTACCCGTTTCCTGCCTGCCCGTTTCCCGCTTCCGGCGATGGACGCCGTCTGCCGCGTGCCTTACTTAAAGGCGATCAAGCATGTCCCCACCTGACCAGAACAGGGTGAACCATTGGTTAACACGCGCGCCGATGCCGTCGCTTCCTTCCTGCCTCGGGCCGGCTCACCGCCGATAGACTGGGTGGTGAGCGAGGGGCTCGTCGGTTACGAGCAGGCCGTCGCGGCGATGGAGGCGCGTGCGGCGCGGATCGCGGCCGGCGAGGCGCGTGAATGCATCTGGCTGCTCGAACACCCCCCGCTCTATACCGCCGGCACCTCCGCGCGCGAGAGCGATCTCGTCGCCCCCGACCGCTTTCCCGTCCATGCCTCGGGGCGGGGCGGGCAATATACCTATCACGGTCCGGGCCAGCGCGTGGCCTATGTCATGCTCGATCTGAACCGCCGTGAACCGGATCTGCGCCGCTACGTCTCCGCCCTGGAGAACTGGTTGATCGCGACGCTCGCGGAATTCAACATCCGTGGCGAGCGCCGCGAGGATCGCGTCGGCGTCTGGGTGCGCCGCCCCGACAAAGGGCTGCATGTCGAGGACAAGATCGCCGCGATCGGCATTCGCGTGCGCCGCTGGGTGAGCTTCCACGGGGTGAGCCTCAACGTCGAACCCGATCTCGACCACTTCACCGGCATCGTTCCCTGCGGCATCAGCGAACACGGCGTCACGAGCCTCGTCGATCTCGGCTACCCGGTGACGATGCCGGAAGTCGACGCGATCATGCGCGCCCGCTGCGAGGAGATTTTTGGCGCCACGATGACTGTGGAAGCGGGGGAGGGGTAAGCACGCTTCCCGGATTTCCGCCATCGATGATTGTCGAGGCGGGTGCCTTCCCAACCCCCACGAATGCCGTACCCGCTCTCGCTTCTTTGCGGGGGAGAGCGGGTTGCGTGGTTCTTACGCCGTGGCCCGCTTCGGCATTGCGGATCGTAGGCGCGACCAGTGCGGTGGGAACCGCGACGCAGGTCAGTGCATCATCAGGACCGGAACGGTCATGCTCTGCAGGATGCCGCGCGTGGCGCCGCCGAGGATGAGTTCGCGCATGCGCGAATGGCCGTAGCCGCCCATCACGATCAGATCGGCTCCGTTATCGGCAGCGTGGGAGAGGATGGTGTCGGAGACGCTGCCGACATCGCCGAGCATGCGCGATTTCGTCTGCATGCCGTGGCCGGCGAGAACCTTCGCGAGACGCTCGCCGCGTTCGCGCTCGCCCTCCGCTCCTGAGGTCACACCGACGACCTCGATGCTCTTTGCGCGCATCAGGAGCGGCATGGCCGCGCCGACGGCTTTCGCTGCGGTCGCGCTTTCGTCCCAGGCGACGATGACGTTGTCGAGCTTCATCGGTGCGCGCTGGATGTAGGGGACGATCAGCAGCGGGCGCCCGGAGCCGAACAGCAGCGCTTCGAGAAGGACGGGGCCACCCTTCTCGCGGTCGGGGCCGGGCTGTTCGATGATGGTCAGGTCGTAATAGCGCGCGAGGCGCTCGAGCTGTGCGGCGCTGCGATCCATCATGCCCTGCACGACGAACCCGTCGACGGCGATACCGGCCTGGCGCGCCTGCATTTCATAGGTCGAAAGGCGCGCCTGCGCTTCTTCGCGCCCGGCTGCGCGGGCCTGTTCGAGCACGTCGCTCGGCATTTCCGGGATGACGTAGCTCGGCATGGCCGGATCGATCGCGACGGAAGCGGCGCGGGTGCGGGCCTCGAAGGATTTGGCGACGGAGGCCGCATAGGGCCCGACTGCCTCGGTTTCCGGATTGAGGACGACGAGAATTTCCATGAACGACATACGCTTGCTCCTCCTGTGCCGGCCGCCTGCATCGTGCGGTTCGCTTGTCGCGTGGCCGATCCCGATTCAGAATGTCTGTCCCGGTCACGCTTTGCATTGATCTTTCGCAACGGTTGGCGAAGGCGCTGCGTTCCGTCGATGCGTCGATCCCGCGCGCCCGGTCAGCCCGAGAAGCCGGCGCGAACGAGGGCCTGGGCAACCTCCGTGAAGCTTTCGCGCGGGATCGGCTGGCCGATCTTGCCTCCGGTGATCAGGACCTTGAACAGTTCGGGATTGTTCTCGATCGCAGCCCCGTTTTCACGTGCCACCTCACGGGCGCGCGCCTCGTTGTCGGCCAGCGCCTTCGTGGCGATCATCGGCACGCCCGATTGCTCGGGCTTGTAGGCGATGCCGATCATCCCGCCGGGGCCTGCGATCCAGAGATTGGCCGCTTTCGGCCCGACGAGCCCGGCAGTGTCGGCCATCTCCCTGCGGATTCGGTTGCGCTCGCCGCGCACATGCGGGTCGCCGAAGGCTTCCTTCATTTCCCGCTTCATCTCGGTCTGGGTCATCTTGTTGTCGCGGATGAACAGGACGCGCGAGATGACGAAATCGATCGCGGCGAAGAGAACGACGAGAAAGGTCGAGATCAGGATGATGTAGAAAATGATCGTGCTGCCGACGTCGAAGATGCAACCCATACCGCAGGTCGGTGCCCACACGACGTCGTTGATATAGCTGCGCAGGATCACCACGAGGCAGATGAAGAAGATGACGATCTTCACGGCGCTCTTGAACAGGTCGATCAGGCTCTTGACCTTGAAGATGTTCTTGAGGCCCTCCATCGGATTGAACTTGGCAAAGTTCGGCGTCAGCACCTGCAGGCTGAAGAGAAACCCGCCGACGTCGAGCATCGTCGCGATGAGCGCCGAGAGGATGGCGATGGCCATGACCGGAAGGGCGAGCTCGAACAGCAGCCGCACGCTCATCCGCGCGCCCTGATAGACGCGTTCCTCGAACGGCGCGGCGAGAAATGCGGGGTTGTCGACGAAGGCTATGGCGAGACTGTCGATGGTCGACTGGTAGGTCGCGAGCACATAGAATAGAACGGCTATCAGGGTCACCGCGCCGGTGACTTCCTGGCTGCGCGGCACCTGTCCCTGATCGCGCAATTGCTTGAGCTTCTGCGACGAGGGTTCGAGCGTGGCTTCCTCGGAATCGTCCTTGCCCGACATGGTCGCGCTCCCCCGTCGCTACTGCAACACCTCGCCGATCAGCAGGAAGGCCTCGACGAAACGCATCAGGTCGCGCCAGTCGTCGAGCATGTATTCTTCCAGGAACAGGGCGTAGAGCGGGATGAAGGCGCACACGCACAGGTTCTTGACGATCATCGCGAATTCCGAAACCTGGATCTGCTTGGCGATGCGGCTCGCAAAGACCAGCGACAGATCCACGGCGATCAGGGCGATCATCATCGGGCCCGAGATGATCACACCGAGCGTGAACATCCGCGTGAGCAGATCACCGATCGCCACGATCGTCGTCATCCCCATCGGAGGGGCGACGTCGGTGATCCGTAATATGCTGTACGAGTGGTAAACTAATTCTATCACCAATTGCAATCCGCCGGCGACGACGAAGATCGCGAGCGAGGCGTAGAGCAGGATGAGACCGGTCTGCGAATTCTCGTCCGCGTTCACCGGATCGGCGACGTTCGCCGCACTCGCGCCGCGCGAGACGTCGATGACGTCGCCGGCGCTCTGGATGCCCCAGAACGGAATGGCGACCAGGCATCCGAGCAGCAGGCCGAAGACGAATTCCTTGACCATGAGCGATGCGAGCACCCAGAGATCGGGATCCCCGAGCTGCATCAATTGTGGCTCGATCATCGGCACGAGCGGGATCGCGAGGACGAGGGCGAGCGTCGCGCGGATGGAGCCGCGCACGTTCAGCGCGGTAAACAGCGGAAAGATCTGGAGCACGGCGATGATGCGGGCAAATCCCGTGGCGAAGGCGAGGCCGGTCCACAGGTGGCGCTCCACCCAGGCCGTGATGATCTCGTCGAATTCGGTCACCGCCTCACCGGGTCATGGTGTGGAACGACGCGAAGAGCCCGCGGGAATATTCGAAGAGCGGGGCGGACATCGGCACCCCGCCGATCATCAGGACGCCCAGGATCACGATGATCTTCACGAGCTGAGGCAGGGTCTGGTCCTGGATCTGGGTCGCGGCCATCAGGATGGCGAGCAGGACGCCCACTACCATCGCCGCGATCATGGGCGGCGCCACGATGACGAGCGCAGTCAGAAAGCTGTCGTAGATCTGCTGGACGAGGCCGGAAGATCCCATGGCTATACTCCCGGCACGTAGGACAGGACGAGACCCTGCAAGAGCCGGGACCAGCCGTCGATGAAGACGAAGAGCAACAGCTTGAGCGGCGTCGAGATCACCGTCGGCGACAACATCGACATACCCATCGACACGATGATCACGCTGACCACGAAATCGATGACGAGGAAGGGCAGGTAGAGCAGGAAGCCGATCTCGAAGGCGCGGGTCAGCTCCGAGATGAGGAAGGCGGGCAGGAGCACGACGATATCGTTGTCGGTAACCTGCATCTCCACATCGTATTGCGCCCACAGCAAGGTGGTGGTTTCGACGAAGAACGCCGTCGCTTCCGGTCGCGCATGCAGTTGCAGGAAACCGATCAACGGGGCCGTCGCCTCGAAGAAGATCGCCTCGTAATCGTCGATGGTCTCGAAGCTCTGGCGCGGATCGGAGATGATTCCGTACATCTCGCGCAGGATCGGCGCCATGATGAACAGGGTGAGCACGATGGCGACGGTGTTGATCAGCACACCCGGCGGCGTCTGCTGGATGCCCAGAGCGTTGCGCACGAGGAAGAGAACGATCGATATCTTCGCGAAGGATGTGGCGGCGACGACGAGGAAGGGAACGACGGCGATGATCGCCGAAAGGACGATGAGCGAAAAATACGTCGGGATCGCCAGATTCGTCATCGTGCGAGCTTCGACACCCTCACTCCGATCGACTCGCCGAGCCGCACCAGTTCGCCGGTGCCGACCCGGCTGCCGTTCGCGATGATGTCGACGCTCTGGCTGAGCGGCTTGCCGAGATCGAAGACGTAGCCTGCGTTCAGGCTCTCGAGCTCCGCGAGCGGCAGTTCGAGACGTCCCAGTTCGAAGATCAGCCGCACCGGGATCTCGTCGATGCTCCCGGTCGGGGCCGCTTCCTCAGGCTTTTGCGGTTGTTCGCTCACACGCGTATCCGTCGAGTAGGGAAGGGTGGTCGCATCCATGGGTCGCAGGAGCGGCCCTTCGAGTGCTGGTTTGATGGTCTTCCAGTTGCAAGTCTGAGCGAATCGCTCTGCTGTGATTGCTACAATCTTTTGAAAACTTAAAGTAGTATCGTCAAGTGAAATTCCACAACCGGGTTCGATGGTCGCGAATTCCGCGAGTGTCAGCCGGGTCCAGCCGCAGCGGAAGGCGATGGATGTCGTCAGTCCGGAAAACGGCTTGCGGCCGATCGGGCCGGCCACCATCGCCGAAACGAGGTGTTCGCGTTCGATCACGTGGCAGGTGAGCGCGACGGGGAAGCGGGCGCCGGCCTGGCCCTCGGCACCCCCGGTCGCGCCCGCCTCGAATACGAAATCGGGCCGGATTTCGATCCGCAGCCCCCGTTCCGCCGCGACCACGGCGATTTCCGCACGGATCGCGTGGGAGAAGGCGTCGATGAGATCGTTCTCCTGCGCATCGACGAGCAACGCCCGGTCGGCGCTGGACAATGCCGTATCGTCCAGCATGGGATAGGCGCCGCGCAGCATCGCGGTGACGATGTCGTCGGGCAACCACAGGCTCGCCGCGCGATCCGCGCAGAGCAGATCGAGCCGTGTCCAGGTTCCCTCCCACGTGGCGAGTGCTGCCGGATCGGCGATCGTGAGCGCGATGCGTCCGATACCCGTATCGAATTCCGGGTCGGGACGCAGGCGCGAGAGGCGACGTTGGTCGCCCGCCTCGCGCAGGCTGAGCATCGGCAGATCCAGCGGCTGCGCCTCGGCGGGGTCGGCGCGTCGAAAGGGTGCGTTCATTTTTCTTTCCAGCTTGGTTTGGGCGGCGTCTCGGTCTGGAGTTCTTCCTGGAGTTCGGCCTCGCGAGCCTCCTTCTCGGCGAGTTCGGCGTCGAAGGTGTCGAGCTGTTCGGCCGAGCGCTCCGCTTCCCGCACGGCTTCGAAGGCTTGCTCGACCTGCTTGCGCTGAGCCGTGATCTTGCGGTCGATGCGCAGGCGCGCCGTCCTGAGATCGCGCAGCTGGAGGTCGTAGAAATACTTCTGCCGTTCTGCATCGTTGACGGTCGCCTGCGTGTAGACCGCTCCGGACGTGCCTCCGATACGGCCCGCCGCCGCCCGGGCGGCCTCCGCAGCGCCGGCGCGGCGGGCGTTGTCCGCCAGTTCCTGCTCCATCGCGGCGAGCTTTTCCCGCTCGGCCTGATAGTCGCGCCGACGTTGCTTGGCGCGCAGGGCCCGGACCGTCATGAGCTTCTGCAACTGGTCGCGCATCACATACCCGTAATTTCGCGCAGGCGCTTGATGGTCTCGTCGAAACGGGCGATTTCGCCGGGCTTCTGCTTGAGAAGCGCCTTGATGGTGTCGATTTTCTCCACCGCCTCGTCATTGAGAGCATCGGCGCCTTTCTTGTATTCGCCGACCTGGATCAGCAATTCGAGCTCCTGATAGCGCGCGTAGAGTTCGCGCAGGCGCCCGGCTGCGGCCCGGTGCTCGGGGGTGGTCACTTCGTTGAACAGGCGGCTCTTCGAAGTCAGCACGTCGATCGCCGGGTAATGCACCTGCGCGGCGAGCTTCTCGGAGAGAACGAT
>JBJHBI010000002.1:0-152142 GCA_050485405.1 Salinarimonadaceae bacterium | reverse complement strand
TGAGGCCATAGGCGAGAAAAACCGGGTACTCGCCCACCCGTGCATACCCATAAAGCCGCTGCTCGCCGTCGACGGGGCTGCGATGCTCGATCACGCCGGTCGGCTCCTCGGCGGCTGCCGCGCGGAATTCCTCGTCCTGCGCGAGCCCCATGGCCAGCGCCGGATCGGGCGGATAGCGGCTCAACAGATCGCCGTTCTCGTGGAACAGCGTGATGACGCCGCGTTCGGGGGCGATACCGGAATGGAACACGTTGAAATAGCCCGGCGAAATCGCGAGCCTGACCGCGCCGTCAAATTCACCTGCCGCATCGTCATGGCGGAAGATCAGCGAGAACAGGCCTTGCGCGATCGCATGCTGCGCCGGGTCGGGCTCGATCACCCGCGACGCCTCACCGGATTGTAGCCGCGTGAACCACGGCGTCGCCGAATAATCGACCGGCGTGACCGCCTCCTGCGTGCTCGACGCGATCAGGCGCCCGTCGGCATTGATGACCGAGATCGAGGCGATTTCCGGAAATGCGCTGGCGAGCGAGACGAGGTAGCCGTGCATCCCCTGCTGCGGCTCGTCTGAGAGGATCGGTGCCGGCAGCGCGATCGGCGATCCGATCATGCGGTCGCGTGTGGCGAGCGCGGCGAGTTCATGCGTCTTGAAGACACGCTGCGCATGCTCGACCAGCGCGTCGCGCACGTAGGTCACACGCGTCTCGGCATCGGTGCGAATGTCCACCCAGTCGCGATATGCGGCAAAGCCGAAGAAGAGCAGTGGCAGCAGGATTGCGATGACCAGAAATTGTGGAAAGGCCTTCTCTATCCGCGACGAGGCACGACGACGCCCCTTGCCCTCGCCGTCCGAGGAGGGCTGATCTGACGGCTCGGCTGGATCGACCCGCTGCAACATCTCTTCATAATTCTCCGGCCATGACCGGCGATACCTCCGGGCTCTACAGTATTTCGAACGCTCCGAGAACGCCGACGCGGCCCGGATTGTTCCGGTACACGCGAGTTTTCCTTTATTCTATGGGGATTTGATTAAACATCCCGTAATCGCCGCAAACTAGGCTGTCAAGAAGTCGTGATTCGCACGACGGGGTTTCCGGCATGCCCGGCTTTGGGGGACGCATAAACCTTGGGGAGCAGCGAGCGCCTTGACGATGCGCTGAACGCGTCCGGCGTCGATCTCGCCGTCGAGATCATCCCGTTCGCGCGTCCGACGCCGGAATTCGCGCGCGAATGGGATGATCTCGCGCGCATGCCGCTGCACCCCAATCCGTTCTATACGCAGGCTGCCCTCGATGCCTTGATCGAGGCCGATCCCACGGCGCGCGCGGATCTCAGCCTCATCTGCCTGCGGATAACGACCGGCCCGCAAGCCGGCCGGCTCGTCGGGCTGATGCCGATCCGCACCCGCGGCGCAAAGATCGGATGGCGGCGTGGCGCGGCGAATTACACCTCGCCCTATCTGCCCTGCGGAACTCCGCTGATCGCCCGCAACGCGCCGCCCGGATGGGCGCCGGCCCTCATCGGCGCGCTCACCGATGGCAATTGCCCGGCGATCCTGCGCCACCTTCCCCTCGACGGTGCCTTCGGCGAAGCGTTGCGCGCGGCGCTCGACGCTTCCGGTGCGAACTGGCGCGCCATCGATAGCTTCGCCCGGCCCATCGCCAGGAGAGCGCAATCCTACGACGCCTTCGCGCGCCGCGCCTATGGCCGTAGCCGGCGCAAGGGGCTCAAGCGCCTGCGCAACGCCCTCGGGGCGCAGGAGCCCCTCGCGGTGGAGAGCAGCACCGATGCGAAGGATTGCGCCGATGCGGTGGAGACATTTCTCGCCATCGAGGCCGCGGGCTGGAAAGGCGCGAGCGGCACCGCACTGGCTTGCGAACAGACGACCCGCAAGATGCTCGCGCGTCTCTTCGACCGGGATCTCCCCACGGGCGGCCGCCGCGTCGATCGCCTTCGACACGGCGACGCGACCATCGCGATCTCGATGGGCCTCGTCCAGGACGGCACCGCCTTTCTCTGGAAGACCGCCTATGACGAGCGGCTGCGTCGTCTCGCGCCGGGCATCGTTCTCGAGGATGCGATCGTCCGGGCGCTTCACGAGGAACCGGGGCTCGCAGCCCTCGATTCATGCACGCTCGCCCCCTCCCCCCTCGAAGATCTCTACGACGAGCGGCTCACGATCGCCGATATCGTGATAGCACCGGGGCGCGGCGGAGATGCGCTCATCGCCGCCGAGCAGGGGCTGCGAAGCCTGCGCCGTCGCGTTGCCGGGTGGCTGCGGCGGCGGCGCGGCTGACCCGTTCAGCGCATCGCGCGGGCGCGGCGCAGGTCGTCCTCGATGGCGAGCGGACGGTCCTGATCGAGCCGATAGCGATAGACCACGAGGTTCTCCATCACGCGCTGGATATAGCTGCGTGTCTCGGGGAACGGGATCTGCTCCACCCAGTCGATGATGTCTCGATCGGCGCGGCGGGGATCGCCGAAGCGCTGTATCCAGCGGCGCGCATGACCGGGTCCGGCATTATAGGCCGCGAAGGCGAGCGCCGCCGATCCGCCCCACTCGTCGAGCAATTCGCCGAGATGCGCGGCGCCGAGCTTCGCCGAAAAAGCCGGGTCGCCCAGAAGCCGGGATTCGTCGAAATTCACCCCGTAGCGCTGCGCGACGCGCCGGGCCGTCGCGGGCATGAACTGCATCAGGCCGAGCGCCCCGGCGGGGGACACCGCATCCGCGTTGAACGCGCTCTCCTGACGTGCGATGGCATGGACGAGGGCGGATTCGACCGCCGGACCGATCTGCGGATATTCGGGAATGGCGCCGACCGGGAAGGCGTGCTCGTCCAGCGGCAAACCGCGCAGCAGCGCCGAGCGCGCGAGCGCGAGCAGCGCCCGGGGATTACCGAGCGCCTCCGCGAGATCCCCATAGGCGCGAAGCAGCGCCGCGTCGTCGCTCGTGCGCCCGAGATCGCCGAGAAGCGCAATCGCGAGATCCTCAGCGTCGAGCGCATGCAGCAGAAGGATGGCACGGGTGAACAGCCGCCCGTCCCGCTCGGCGATGACCGTCTCGTCGATCTCGGGCAGCGGGCGCAGGCTGATCGGGCCGCCATCGAGCTCCTGCCGGGCGAGTTGGCCGTAGAACGCGGTCGAATGGGTCGCCGCCTCCTCCAGAGCCGCGCGCGCCGCATCGTCGTCCCCCAGCGCCTGATGCGCCCGCGCCTGCCAATAGGCGACGCGTGAGAGCGAGACAGGCGTCGAGGCTGGCTCCGCAGCGGCGATGAAATGGCCGAGCGCCGTTTCCGCGGCATCGAGGAAGCGCAGCGCGATCCAGCCGGCATGGAACTCGGCATCGAGGAATTCGGCGGGCGATTGCGCCGCATGTCCGGCGATGATCTCGTAGGCGAGCGCGTACTCACCCTCCTCCAGGAGGTTACGCCCGACGATCCGGCGCTCGACCCACCAGGCATCGCCATCGGCGATGATGGAAACGGCGCGCGGCGCGCGGGCGATGAGTTGCGCCGCGCCGCGCACGTCGCCATCCAGACGGGCCTTGCGGACCTTGGCGTAGAGCGCAGAGGAATCGTTACGCAAAGACGATGGCAGATCGGCGACCGCCGCCTCCAGACGGGCCGGCTCCCGCAGGAGTGCCTGACGCAGATCGACGAGCGCTTCGAATTGCTCACCGGCGAAACGGGCCGCCCGCCGCGCCGCCGGCCAATCCTGCGCGAAGAGCCTGTTCTCCATGCGCAGCCGATGATCGGACGGGGTGAAGGCTGCGGCGAAGGAAAGCAGCAGCTGCGCCTCGGTATTCTCGTCGAACCCGCGCTCGCGCCAGTAGCGACGCGCGAGATGCTCCGCCGCCTCCCGCGCCCCCGATCCCCACAGCGCCTGGGTCAGCATGAGAGCGCCGCGCCCGGTGCGCGGCTCCTCGTCGGCGAAGAAGGTGAGCACACGCTCCGGCGTGGGGCCGTTCTGGATGAAGGCCTGCTCGGCACGCAGGCGCAGCAGGTTGCGGCCCGCCCAATCCGGATGGTTGCGCATGAAGCCGGAGACGCGCTCGAAATCACGCTGCTCGACGGAGCGCACTGCGGCCCATTCGAGCAATGCGTCGGCGGCTTCGTCGGTGATCGCGTCGCGCAGGGCGTCTCCCTGGGCGATGCGCCCGAACCGGTAATGCGTCAGCGCCTCCTCGGCCGCTTCGAAATCGAGATCGGGGAAGAGCGCGGGGATGTCCTCGACGCTGATCGTCTCGGGCAGTAATGGAGCGTCGTCCTGCGCCAGCGCCGGCGCGAGGGTCCCGGCAAAGACGAGGGCACCGGCCAGCATGACGGCGACGGTGCTCGCGACGGCTGCATTGCGTATACGCCCGGAAACCGGGTGGACCGGCGCCGTTGCGGCGATGACGGCGCGCAACCGGCAGCGCCATCCTGCAATCATCGGATTGACCACGCTTCTCTCTCCCGGATTGCACAAGCTCTCGAAGTTACGTACGCGCGTTCCTGCGACACGGATAAAGCCGAATCATGGCGCATCATGGGATTTGCGCCACGTCGCGCCAAGGGTTATGTGGAAGCCACCTTGCACCCGCGCGTGCGACAGAACAACCTCATGCATCGGTCCGGGAGGCCGCCATGTCCGCCAATTCCGCCTCAACGCCCGCTTTCTCGGGCTCGATCACGGCGCTCGTCACTCCTTTCGCCGGCGATGCACTCGACGAAGACGCCCTGCGCCGCCTCGTCGACTGGCAGATCGCCGAGGGCACCAGCGGCCTCGTCCCCGTCGGCACGACCGGCGAGAGCCCCACGCTGAGCCATGACGAGCACAAGCGCGTGGTCGAGATCGTGATCGACGAGGCGAAGGGCCGGGTTCCGGTGATCGCCGGGGCGGGCTCGAACTCGACGGCGGAGGCGATCGATTTCGCAATCCACGCCGAGAAGGCGGGCGCCGATGCGGTGCTCGTCGTCACGCCCTATTACAACAAGCCGACCCAGGCCGGCATGGAGGCGCATTTCAAGGCGGTGGCGGGTGCGGTGGGTATTCCGCTCATCATCTACAACATCCCGCCGCGTTCCGTGATCGACATGTCGGTCGAGACCATGGCGCGCCTCTACGAGGTCGAGAACATCATCGGCGTGAAGGATGCCACGGCCAACATCGCCCGCGTCAGCCTCCAGCGGCAGATGATGGGTCCCGACTTCCTCCAGCTCTCCGGCGAGGATGCGACGGCGCTCGGCTTCATGGCGCATGGCGGCCACGGTTGCATCTCGGTGACCGCGAATGCGGCGCCGCGTCTGTGCGCGCAGTTTCAGGCGGCCTGCCTCGCCGGCGATTACGCCGGGGCGCTCGCGATTCAGGACAAGCTGATGCCGCTGCATACGGCGCTCTTCGTCGAGACGAGCCCCTCGCCGGTGAAATATGCGCTGGCGGCGCAGGGCCGCATGGAGGAAACCGTGCGCCTGCCGCTGATTCCGGCCTCGGAGCCGACGAAGGCCATCGTGCGCGAGGCACTCGGCATCGCCGGCATACCCTTTAACTGAGTGGATCATGGCGAAAGCAAACAAGAGCGCGCACCGCGCTGTCGCGGATAATCGCAAGGCGCGCTTCAATTACGAGATAACGGACACATACGAGGCGGGGATCGCCTTGTCGGGTACGGAGGTGAAGAGCCTGCGTACCGGCAAGGCGACCATCGGCGAGGCTTATGCGGGGCCGATGCGCGAGGAATTGTATCTCTTCAACGCCTATATTCCGGAATATCTGCAGGCCAATCGCTTCAATCACGAGCCCAAGCGCCCGCGCAAGCTGCTGCTGCATCGCCGCGAGATCGACAAGCTGATCGGCGCCACGCAACGTGAGGGTTTCACGGTGGTGCCGCTGCGGATCTATTTCAACGACAGGGGGCGCGCGAAGGTCGAGCTCGGCCTCGGTCGCGGCAAGAAGCTGCACGACAAGCGCGAGACCGAGAAGAAGCGCAGCTGGGATCGCGACAAGGCGCGGATCATGCGCGAAAAGGGCTGAGCGCGCGCCCGGCCCCGCCGCGTTTCGTCACTCAGGATTCGGCGTCTTCATCGGTGGGCGGAGACTGCCGGATACCGTAGCGGCGCTCGAGCGCGACGTTGCTGCCGCGCGGCTGCCCATCTGCCGAACGACCACCGCCACCGCCGCCGCCGCGTTCGGAAGGATCACGCCCGATCTTCTTTTCGAGCGAGGCGATGTCGAGGAACTCGTCGGCCTGACGGCGCAGTTCGTCGGCGACCATCGGCGGCTGCGTCGAGATCGTGGAGACGACGGTCACGCGCACGCCGCGGCGCTGCAGGGCTTCGACGAGCGACCGGAAGTCACCGTCACCGGAAAACAGCACGACGTGGTCGATATAGGGGGCGAGTTCGAGCGCATCGATGGTGAGCTCGATATCCATGTTGCCCTTCACCTTGCGGCGACCGGAGGAATCGACGAATTCCTTGGTGGGCTTGGTGACGACGCGGTAGCCGTTGTAATCGAGCCAATCGATCAGCGGGCGGATCGAGGAGTACTCCTGATCCTCGACGAGCGCCGTGTAATAGAACGCCCGAAGCAGGTTGCCGCGGCTTTGAAATTCTTTCAACAACATCTTGTAATCAATGTCGAACCCGAGCGTACGCGTCGTCGCGTAGAGGTTGGCGCCATCGATGAACAGGGCAATCTTTTCTTTATCGCTCATCTCGTCACTTTCAATTTTCCGCGCCTGCATTCCAGCCGACGTTACCCTCGCCAATCATGCGATACGCTTGTCGTAGAGGTCATCCAGATCCGGAAATGAGGTAGCGGCCTACAGTGGAATACGTAAGCCGCTGCGACTTTCGTCGGACGCCGCCCGAATAGAAACGCACCGAACGCTGATGTCAATTGCACTGGGCCAATGCCCGATACCGCTCACCAACGCTTTGCGGGATAGACCGAAAACAGATGTGACGCAACCGGTCCAGCGCTCATATCTCGACATTATGCCCATGCTGCGATGCGAAATTCGCACGACTAGAAACGAGAAATGGCGATCCGGACAGATTTACATACGAAAACCGGCACAGTTGCTTTTATGAACGGCGTCTTCTTCGGCATCGATGGCCAGGCCCTCGCGCGACCCCGCCGGTGCGACACGCCCAAAATTTACCGCCCATAAAGCTACCAGGTGACCTCAAAGCTACCAGGTGACCTGGCCCGGGCGTTTGCGCGACGCGTTGCGGTGATCGCCGACGATGCGCCCGTCGCCGAAATTCACGACGCGATGCGCGATCTCCTGGATGGCGGCATTATGCGTTATCACCAGCGTCGTCGCGCCGAGGCGCTCGTTCACCTCCATCAAGGCTTCGAGAACGATGACCCCCGTCTTCGAATCGAGCGCGCCCGTCGGCTCGTCGCACAACAGCACTTCCGGGTTCTTGGCGATGGCGCGGGCAATGGCGACGCGCTGCTGTTCGCCGCCGGAGAGCTGGGCGGGAAAATGGTCCATGCGCTCCTTCAGCCCGACGATCTCGAGCGCCTCCTCCGGCGTCATCGGCGCACGCGCGATTTCGGTGACGAGGGCGACGTTCTCGCGCGCCGTCAGGCTCGGGACGAGATTGTAGAACTGGAAGACGAAGCCGACATGATCACGGCGATAGGCCGTGCGCTCGCGCTCGCTCATCCGGGCGAGGTCGCGATCGCCGAACCATACCGAGCCGTCGGACGGCGAATCGAGGCCGCCGATGATGTTGAGGAAGGTCGATTTGCCCGAGCCGGAGGGCCCCAGCATCACGACGAACTCTCCGGAAACCGCCTCGAAATCCACGCCGCGCAGCGCGTGGACCGCGACTTCCCCGCTCTGATATACTTTGGTGAGCCCCTGCGCGCGAAATACCGGCGGCGCGCCGCCATCAACGCCACCATCGGCACCGCTCTTCACCGCCACATCGTCTTCCCGCATGATCATCCATATATTCTGGCGCAAGATCGCGGCACTGGATATGACGAAGATCAATGAGGGCGACGCTCATGGAAGGCGGCGAGCGGGTGCCGGCGCGCCCTGCGACGATGAAACCCGTCATCGTGATCGCCGTTTTTGATTGTCAAGCCGCCCCAAAAGAGGCTAAGCAACCGCCGCACCGTGGCGCTCGGGCGCCGCGCAAGGAATCGTCACGTCAATGTCCGCGTAGAGGTGGACCGGAGCTGTCGCATGAACTCGTTCGAGCTCAACAAGATCATGGGTGCCGTGTTCGGCGCGCTTCTCTTCGTCGTCGGTGTGAGCGTCGTCGCCGGGATGCTCTTTTCCCCCCGCCCCTCGCAGCTCGGTGAGCTGATTCTCCCCGAGCCGGTCGAGGACGAAGGTGCGACCGCCGCCGTCGTCGAGGTCGATCCGCTTCCGGTTCGTCTCGCCAACGCATCGGTGGAGCGCGGTGAAGCCGCCTTCCGTGCCTGCGCCTCCTGCCACACCGTCGATGCGGGTGGTGATCATCGCGTCGGCCCGAACCTGTGGAACGTCGTGATGGCGCCGATGGCCGGTCGGACCTTCAACTATTCTTCCGCGCTTCAGGAGCGCGGTGCGGAGGGTGACGTCTGGACCTTCGAATCGCTCGACGCCTTCATCGAGAATCCCCGTAACTACGTGCCCGGCACCTCCATGGCCTATGCGGGCCTGAGCAATGTCGACAACCGCGCGAACCTGCTCGCCTATCTCCGCTCGCTCTCCGATGACCCGGCCCCGCTTCCCGAGCCCGCGGAAGACGAAGCCGCGCTCGACGGCGAGGAAGGCACCGCCGAGGAAGCGACCACGGAAGAAGAGACGCTGGAAGTAGAGACCGGCGAAGAAGAAACCGCCGAGGATTGAGACCAGTCATCCGTTTTTCGCGGGATGCCTCGCCGTATCCCGCTGACGGAATGCTCCGGCGAACGGCCAGGGAACCCGCCGCGCCGGACGAATCAAGAAGACAAGGGTTTTCCAAACTGAAAAAGGCCGGGTCTCCCCGGCCTTTCTTATTTTTGCGATCCGTTGCTGCAGGCGTTCACGCCGCCTTGGGGCTGATCAGCTTGCGGTTGACCAGAACCTCGGCGATCTGCACCGCGTTCAGTGCCGCGCCCTTGCGCAGATTGTCCGAGACGCACCAGAAGGCGATACCGTTTTCCACCGTCGCGTCCTCGCGGATACGCGAAATGTAGGTCGCGTCTTCACCGGTCGCATCGACGGGGGTGACGTAGCCGCCATCCTCGCGCTTGTCGATGACCATGATCCCCGGCGCCGCGCGCAGGATCTCGCGCGCCTCGTCGGCGGTGATGGGCTTTTCGAATTCGACGTTCACGGCTTCGGAATGCGAGACGAAGACCGGCACGCGCACGCAGGTGGCGATGAGCTTGATCTTCGGATCGAGGATCTTCTTCGTCTCCACCATCATCTTCCACTCTTCCTTGGTCAGGCCGTCTTCCATGAAGACGTCGATCTGCGGAATGAGATTGAAGGCGATGCGCTTTTGAAACTTCTCGACCACGGCATCCTGCAGCGAGTAGACCGACCGGGTCTGCCGGTCGAGCTCGTCCTCGCCCGCCTTGCCGGCGCCCGATACGGACTGATAGGTGGAGACCACGACGCGCTTGATCACGGCATGATCATGCAGCGGCTTCAGCGCCACGACGAGCTGCGCGGTGGAGCAGTTCGGATTGGCGATGATGTTCTTCTTCGAGAAACCCGCCGTCGCATCCGCATTCACCTCCGGAACGATCAGCGGGACGTCCTGGTCGTAGCGCCAGGCGCTCGAATTATCGATGACGACGGCGCCCTGTGCGGCGATGCGCGGCGCCCATTCCTTCGAGACGTCGCCACCAGCCGACATCAGGCAGATGTCGATATCGGAGAAATCGTACGTCTCCAGGGCCTTCGTCTTCAGGGTCTTGTCACCGAACGAAACTTCCTTGCCCTGGCTGCGGCGGGATGCCAGCGCCACGACTTCATCAGCGGGAAAAGCACGCTCGGCGAGAATATCGAGCAGAACATGCCCGACATTGCCGGTCGCGCCGACAACGGCGACCTTGTAACCCATCGTTTTCAAGCTCCTGAAAGAAACGCTCTCCCCTTCGGTGGTGTGCGGCGGCCCGTCGGGCCTGCCGCCTGCTCCTCCCGCCGGGCGGGAGAGGTCTCCACGGCGAGGAAGCGATCAGCGCGTCGTTTTCACGCGCGTGCCCGTGAAGCACGTCGTTTCCGTCCCGCGAGAGCCGCTACGGCCCTCCGGAATCGGCATTGCAATGATCTTCATGGCGAACGCGGCCACGACGCACTCCTGATATCTGCCGATCGCTGCAACGGCGTTGCGATAGCGCCCGGATCGATCTGCGATTTTGCGCTTCCTGTCAAGGATAAAGGCCGGCGTGCCCCGCGACCCTTTGCAATCGCGCACGCAAACTGGTATCGCCTGCGGCACGGATCAGCGATCCGATTCACGTCTCGCAAAAGGATCACCACGAGTACCATGCGCGCTGAAATCGAAGCATTGGTCGAGACCGCCAAGCAGTCCATAGGGCTGCTGAGGAGGCATCTTTGACTGGGATCACGCCCAACGCCGTCTCGCCGAACTGAACGCCCTGTCCGAGAATCCCGATTTCTGGAACGATGCGGAGGCCGCGCAGAAGCTGATGCGCGAGCGCACCTCGCTCGAAAACCAGATCGAGACGATCAAGCGCCTCGAACAGGAGCTCGAAGACGCCATCACCCTGATCGAACTCGGCGAGGCCGAGGGCGATGCGGATTCCGTCACCGAGGGTGAGAACGCCCTGCGCAGCCTCGAAGGTGAGGCCGAGCGCGCCCAGATCGAGGCGCTGCTCTCCGGCGAGGCGGATTCGAACGACACCTTCATCGAGGTTCATTCCGGCGCCGGCGGCACCGAGAGCCAGGACTGGGCTCAGATGCTCATGCGGATGTATATCCGCTGGGCGGAGAAGCGCGGCTTCAAGGTCGAGGTGATCGAGGTTTCCGACGGCGAAGAGGCCGGCATCAAGAGCGCGACGCTCATGGTCAAGGGCCACAACGCCTATGGCTGGGCCAAGACGGAATCGGGCGTGCACCGCCTCGTGCGCATCTCGCCCTTCGATTCCAACGCCCGCCGCCATACCAGCTTCGCCTCGGTCTGGGTCTATCCGGTGGTCGACGACAAGATCGATATCGAAGTGGCCGAATCCGACTGCCGCATCGACACGTATCGCGCCTCGGGCTCCGGCGGTCAGCACGTCAACACCACCGATTCCGCCGTGCGCATCACGCATATCCCGACCGGGATCGTCGTGGCCTGTCAACAGGAGCGCTCGCAACATAAAAACCGTGCCAAGGCCTGGGACATGCTGCGCGCGCGGCTCTACGAGCGCGAACTGAAGCTGCGCGAGGAAAAGGCCAATGCCGAGGCCTCCTCCAAATCGGAGATCGGCTGGGGCCACCAGATCCGCTCCTACGTGCTCCAGCCCTATCAGCTGGTGAAGGATCTGCGCACGGGCAAGCAATCGACGAGCCCGGGCGACGTGCTCGACGGTGCGCTCGATCCGTTCATGGAAGCCTCGCTCGCCCAGCGGGTGTCCGGCGGCGCGGTCGAAGCGGTCGCCGATATCGACTGAGATGCGATCCGGTCGCCTCCATGGCGACCGGCGAATTGCGAACAATTGCAGCTATCCGCTTCAGGCACGGAGAACCATGTTTCTCAAGCCGGTCTTCAATCCTCTCGTGCATCTTTGCGCATGACAGGGATTGCAGGACGGGGGCGGCATGGTGGCCGATTTCTGGAACAGCGCATCGGGCTGGCTGATGGCGGTCGTGGCGGGGCTCGGCCTCGTCGGGACGGTATCGGCGCTGATGCTGCTGGTGGCCTATTTCAGGCTCGAGCGGCATACGCGCCGGCTCGAGGACGAGAACGAGAAGCTCCAGGACGAGACCTGGTCTCTCGCAGAGAGCCGCGAGCTCTATCGTTCCCTCGTGGAAGCGCAGCTCGACGTCATCGTCCAGCGCGACAAGTCCGGCCGCATCACCTTCGCCAACGACCGTTACGCCGAGATCGTCGGGCGCCCGCGCGACACGCTGATCGGCGCGCGCACCTGCCCGCGTGTCGTCGAGGCCGGCGACACGCGTCGGCGCGAGGACGGGGCGATGCTCGTCGATGAGGCCATCGATACCGGTGAGCCCGAGCCGCGCTGGTTCGCCTGGATCGAGACGCCGGTCCATGCGCCGGGCGGCGCCATCGAGATCCTGCGCGCGGGCCGCGAAATCACCGAACGCGTCGTCACCGAACGCGCGCTCGCCGAGGAGCGCACCCGGGCTCAGGCGGCGAACGAGGCGAAATCGCGCTTCCTCGCCACCGTCAGCCACGAATTCCGCACGCCGCTCAACGGCATTATCGGGATGACCGATCTTCTGCTCGAAACCGAGCTCGATCCCGAGCAGACCAACTACTTGCGCGCCGTCAAGACCTCCGGCGGTGCGCTCCTTTCCTTGATCGACGAGATCCTCGACTTCTCCAAGATCGAAGCCGGCAAGCTCGACATCGCGAGCAAGCCCTTCGACATCCGCGCCGTGGTCGAGGGCGTCGTCGAACTGCTGGCGCCGCGTGCGCAGGGCAAGGGCATCGAGATCGCCTGTCATATCGCCGCGCGCACCCCGGCGAGCCTCATCGGCGATGCCGATCGCCTGCGGCAGGTTCTCGTCAATCTCGCCGGCAATGCGGTGAAATTCACCGATATCGGGGGTGTCGGCATCGAGGTCGATCTCGACCCGGAACGCGGCCTCGTCATCGCCGTATCCGATACGGGCCCCGGCATCGCACGCGATCGCATCGCATCGCTCTTCGAGGAATTCGAGCAGGGCGATGGCGGCCATGCCACACGCCATGGCGGAACGGGGCTCGGCCTCGCCATCACCCGCCGGATCGTCGAGCGCATGCAGGGCGATATCGACGTGGAGAGCCGCCCGGATGCCGGCTCGCGCTTCACCATCACCCTCCCCCTCCCCGCCGACGGCGAAGCGGACGGTCGCGCGGAACTGCCGGACCTGCACGGCAAGCGCTATCTCGTGCTCGCCCGCTCGCCCTTCGAGGCCCCCTTCATCCGCCGCAAGCTGACCGAGGCCGGGGCCGAAGTCGTGCTCATGGCGAGCGAGACCGAAGCGCTCGCCAAGATCGCCACCGCGTCGGATGTCGCGACCCCCTTTGCCGGCTTGCTGGTCGATTGCGCGCTCGGTGACGATGTCGCCCGCGACATCGCCATGGCGGCTCGGGAGGCCGGTGCGCAACGCTGCCTCGTCCTGCTCTCACCCTTCGAGCGCCGCGACCTCGGCTCCCCGAGCGCTGCGGGCTACGACGCCTATCTCACCAAGCCACTGCGCGCGCGCTCGCTCTATGCGCGACTGACGGAGCCGGTGGCGCCGGTAATCGATCACAGGCAGGACCAGGTTCGCGCTGGCCCGAAGCGCCCGCGCAAACCCGATAACGGGCGCACGCAACGCGTCCTCCTCGCCGAGGATAACGAGATCAACGCGCTGCTCGCCGTGAAGACGCTGGAGCGACTCGGGGCCGTGGTCGACTGGGCCAAGGACGGGCACGAGGCTTTCTCGCTGGCCGAGGCCTCGTTTTCCGGCCTGCGTCCCGATTACGATCTCGTGCTGATGGATATCCGCATGCCCGGCCTCGACGGGCTGGAGGCGACGCGGCGCATCCGCAATCTGGAGCGCACGCTCACCCGGCGCACGCCCCGGCGTATCATCGCGCTCACAGCGAATGCCATGCGCGAGGACGAGGATGCGGCGCGCGAAGCCGGGCTCGACGGATTCCTCGCCAAGCCCTTCGACATCCGCGATCTCTCGGAACTCCTCGAAGACGCCCCGGCCCGCCTCGTCGGCGGCATGCAGTGAGCCGGGCGCTCAATGCGCCATGAAGACCGGTACGCTCATCCGAGAGAGCACCGCGCGGGTCGCGCCTCCGAGGATGAACTCGCGAAAGCGCGAGCGCCCATAGGCGCCCATCACGAGCAGATCCGCGCCACTCGACCGGACATGCCCGTCGAGCACCTCGCCGACGGCGCGCCCGGTTCCGTCGAGCCCGCGATGGGCGGCGGCAACGCCGTGTTTTCGAAGATGCCGCACGAGATCGTTCGCGGAAGCTTCGAAATCGGCCCCGTTCTCGCTGATCGTGACCACCTCCACCGCATCGGCGCGTTGGAGCAGGGCGAGCGCGTCGCCCACGGCCCGGGCCGCAGCCGCGCTGTCGTTCCAGGCGACGAGGACCTTTCCGAGCGAGAGCGCCCTTCCCTGCCCCGACGGCGTCAGCAACATCGGGCGTCCGGATCCGAAAAGCAGCGCGTCGAGCAGGTAACCCTCGCCGAAAGCGGGCTCCTCGCCCGGCTGCGCCATCACCACCAGATCGGCGACATGGGCGAGCTGCTTGAGGCGGTCGCCGGTACGATCGAGCAGATCCTGGACGATGCTGACCTCGATCGCCACGCCGGCCTCCTGCGCGGCCTGCTCGAAAGCGGCGGCGGCTTCGGTCGCGTGTTTGTTGGCGATACCCGTCGCTTTGGTCATGGCGAGACCGGAGAAATGCCCGGTCGCGAAGGCGGGTGTCATCGCGCCGCCAGCGACCGATGCAACGGTGACACCCGCTTCACAGCGTTTCGCCAATGCGAGGGCGGGAGCCGCGACGCTCGCATCTTCGGGGGTCACGATGGTGAGGATGTTTTTATAGGCCATGATGCGCCTCCTCCGCCCGGTAGTCTGTTTGCCGATAGTGTCGGCAATATGGGCGGTATCGGCATTGATATTGCGCAAGTATCTGCCACGAGCGCATCAAGTGAACGGCGGCACCATCGTTCAATGGCGCCGCCGCGATACTATCGGCATGAGCCGGATCAGGGCGCGGGCGCAGCCGCGGAGGGCGGCGGTGCGGTCCCGGCTTCGCCACCGGAGCTGACCGCGCGATCCTTGAGCTCGCGGAACTTGCCCGACATGCTCTCCAGCCGCGCCTCCCATTCCGGATTGGGCGTCTGCCCGTCGATCGTGCGGAAGAAGACCTGCATCAGGCAGGTGATCGCGAAGGGTTCGAGGATCGCGACCTT
Organism: Salinarimonadaceae bacterium; assembly: GCA_050485405.1. Taxonomy (GTDB): domain Bacteria; phylum Pseudomonadota; class Alphaproteobacteria; order Rhizobiales; family Beijerinckiaceae; genus Saliniramus. The sequence continues at coordinate 137,064 of JBJHBI010000002.1, read as the reverse complement.
CACCGACCAGGCGAAGATTATCGCGAAGACGAACCCGCCCGCCGACCAGGCGCCGGGGATGAGGTTCACGACGAGCGCGGCGGGGGCCAGCATCACGAAGAAGACCAGCCCCGACAAACCGTAGACGAACAGCGTGATCCAGGCGGCGTTGCGCAGCATCGGCCCGTAATTCTGGCCGTAGAGCACCAGAGCCGTGCGCGCCGATTGCCACGGATTGGTCGAGCGCGTGCGGATATTGTAGGCGAGGATCACCTCGTCGATGAAACCGACCGCGACACGCAGGAAGGCGCGCAGGATGGTGATGAGCTGGCGCATGCCGGGAATGGGCAGGAGCGTGAACACGCCCCGGATCAGCCCCGTCACCGCACGCAGCGTGCCGCGGATCAGCTGGTCGACGGCGAAGAGGATGCTCGCCTCGGCGAAGCGCTCGCGCACGATCGCCTGCGCATGCCCGATCTGCGAACGCCCCTCCGGCATCGGACGCTCGTCGATGAGCTCCACGAGCACCGCGATATGGCCGGCCTTGACCATGTAGAGCAGATATTCGCGCAGCCAGTACATGATCACCGCGACGAAACCGAAACCGATCACGCCGCCCCAGACCGTCGAGCCGGCCTGGAAGCCGGCATCGCCGAGCGCACCGATCCCGTAGCCGATACCCGCGCCCGCACCGGTCATCAGCACGTATCCCACTGCCACGCCGAAATAGACAGCCATGCGCAGCAGGATGAACGGCATCGTCCGGATCAGCAGGCTGATGGTCCGCCCGATGGAAAAATCCCACATCGCCCCTCTCCCTCGTCTCTCGCGATTCGAGCAAAGGCTTAGCAGCCGCGCCCCGAGCGCGCCCCGTTCGATTGCAGGGGGCGCGGGCGAAGGCCGGGTGGCTGTCGCTTCGGTATCAGGAACGGGAGCGGATTTTGCGGCCAAGATGCATGCCGAGCGCCACTGCCGCGAGCCACGTCACCAGCGAGAGAACGAAGTAGCCGCCGGCCATGGCGAGGGCGCCCGTCTCGATGAAATAGAGCAGCTCGAACGAGAAGATCGAGAAGGTGGTGAACCCGCCGCAAAAGCCCGCGACGAGGAATTGCCGGCGGGCCGGGGTCGCGCCGAATTGCCCGTCACGCAGCATCAGCGCGGCGACGAAACCGATCGCGAAGGAGCCGAGAAAGTTGGCGATGAAGGTGCCGATCGGCAGCCCCGCCTCCGGCCACATCGCGATCATGGCGAGCCCGAGAAGATGGCGGGCGCAGGCGCCGAGCGCACCGCCGAGCGCGACGGGCAACAATGTCGCCGCAGAGCCCGATCGCGCAGGAGACTTGTCGGTCGCGCCCCGCGCCATCACGACGCTCCCAGGAGGGCCGAGACGACCGTCGACGCGGCGAAGACGGCGGCGAGGCACAGAAGGACCGAGCCGATGACGTTCCCGATCGCCGCGCGCCACGCGCCCTCTTCCATCAGCGCGAATGTCTGGAGCGAGAAGGAGGAGACGGTGGTGTAGCTGCCGACCAGCCCGACGATCAGCAGTGCGATGCCGCGGGAATCGGCGCCCGAGACGACGATGCCGTCCATTCTCGCAAGCAGCGGCAGCATCGCGCCGATGAATAGCGCGCCGGTCACGTTGACGACGAGCGTTCCCCAGGGAAAGGCATCACCGAGGCGGATGGTGACCGCCTGCGCGACCACGACCCGCGCGACGCTGCCGAGCGCGCCGCCGATGGCGACGAGCGCCAGGATCGCGAGCGATTCCCCCACAACGCCGCCCGGCTCAGGCCTTGGCCGCGAGCGGCATCGGCCCGCCCGTATCGGCGCGCGCATTGCGCTGTGCGAGGCCGTGGGCGAGGACATGATCGTAGAATTGCCGCGCGCTTGCGCTCCAGTCGAATTGCTCGGAATGGGCGCGACAGAGCGCCGGGTCGATCGCCTGCGCTGCGAGAATCGCGTGTCGCAGGTCCCAATCCATCACCCCGGCGCCGGAATCACCGAGCACGTCGAGCGGCCCGGGCACCGGATAGGCGGCGACGGGAACGCCCGAGGCGAGCGCTTCCAGCATGACGATGCCGAACGTGTCGGTGAGGCTGGGGAAGACGAAGACGTCGGCGCTGCGATAGATCTCGGCGAGCGCCTCCCCCGTCAGCTTGCCGAGGAAGCGCGCGGAAGGGTCGATCGCCTCGAGCCGAGCGCGATCGGGCCCGTCCCCCACGACGATCTTCTGGCCGGGCAGATCGAGCGCGAGGAAGGCTTCGAGATTCTTCTCGACCGCGAGCCGCGCGACGGTGAGGTAGATCGGCGGCGCGCCGTCAGGGCGGCTGCGGGTGCGGGGCCGGAACTGGGCGCAATCGACGCCCTTCTGCCATAGCACGAGATTGTCGAACCCCTTTGCGGCCAGTTCGTCGAGCATGGTCTGCGTGCCGACCATGACGCAATCGGCGGGCTCGTGGAACCAGCGCAGCATGCGATAGAGCGGGCGCTCGGACAGCGGGAAACGCGCAGCCGCATATTCCGGGAAACGGGTATGCAGGCCGGTGGAGAAGGCGAGGCCGCGCGCGAGGCAGTAGCGGCGCACCATCAGGCCGATCGGACCTTCCGTAGCGATATGAATGTATTGCGGCTGGGCCTGCGTGATGAAACGCGAGATCCGCGACGGACGCGGAAGTGCGAGGCGGATCTCGGGATAGGTCGGCATCGGAACGCTACGGAAAGCGCCGGGTTCGAGCACAGTCGCCTCGAAGCCGAATTCCGCCGCCCGCGCGACCATGTGCTCGATGGAGCGCACGACGCCGTTCACCTGCGGATGCCACGCATCGGTGGCGATCAACAGCCGGCGCGCCGGCAAGGCGCCTCGCCGCAACTCGGCGGTTCCAGCGGCTTCCGAAGAAGCCGTATGCGGGACCGATACCTGATCCGTGACCGACACGCCTACTCACCTCCTCGCCACACTTCGTGCCATCAACTCCCTGATTCAGCCAGATTCTGTCGCAGAATGAAAGCGGAATCGGGGCGAGCGCGACGGATTGTGCATTGTGACGCAGCGAGATGCCGTGTTTTCGGGCTGCGTGCACAGGCGATACCCTGCGCCCTGCACGGTTTGTCGGCGCGCGGTGGCGCGAAGCCGGCGGTGACGACGACGATGCTTCTCGGGCGGGCCCGTTATTTCGGGCGCGTTACTTCGGGCGCGTTACTTCTTGGCCAGATCGTTCAGCCGCGCCTGCATCTCGGCCATCTGCGCCTTGAGGCTGTCTATGTCGGCCTCCGCGTTCTTGCCGCTCTCACCGGAACCGGCATCGGAGCCTTTGTCGGAACCACCCTTGTGCGCGAAGGGCGTGAAGACCTTCATCGCATCGGTGAACATCTGCATGTTGGTGCGAACCTGCTCGTCGAGCGCCATGAAGGCCTTCGGCCCGAAGGTCTCGCTCATCTGCGCGCGGATCTTCTCCTGCTCGCGGGTGAAGAGCGACATGGAATGTTCGAGATAGCTCGGCACCATCGCCTGCATGCTGTCGCCGTAGAAGCGGATCAGCTGACGCAGAAAGGCAACAGGAAGAAGGTTCTGGCCGCCTTCCTTGTTTTCCTGCTCGAAGATGATCTGGGTCAGCACCGAGCGGGTGATGTCCTCGCCGGATTTGGCGTCGTAGACGACGAAATCCTCCCCCGCCTTAACCATGCCGCCGAGATCCTCCAGCGTCACATAGGTGGACGCCCCGGTGTGATAGAGGCGGCGATTGGCGTATTTCTTGATGATGATGGGCTGCTTTTCCGTCGCCATGGCGTTGTCACGTCTCTTTACTCACGGCGCGAACCCGGCTCACCGGACAGGTCGGCGCAGGACAATCTCCCTTGAACCTTAAGCACTTCGCCGCCATGCGCAAACATGAATTTTGCGAAACACACGTTGTCCTGACGTGAAAAGACCAGATCGGACGATCGGGCGGCGTCTCATCGCCGGGCGATCGCGCTTGTGACCACGCCCGCACCCTGCTATCCCCTGCCCCAGATTTTCACACAGCTTGCAATGGGACGAAGCTCGTGGCGCGACAGTTCATCTATCACATGCGGGGTCTCTCGAAGACCTATTCCGGCGGCAAGAAGGTGCTGGATAACGTGCATCTGTCCTTCTACCCGGATGCCAAGATCGGCGTGCTCGGGCCCAACGGCGCGGGCAAGTCCACGCTCCTGCGCATCATGGCCGGGCTCGACAAGGAATGGAACGGCGAGGCCTGGGTCGCCGAGGGCGCGAATGTCGGCTATCTGCCGCAGGAGCCGCAGCTCGACAACGGCAAGACCGTGCGCGAGAACGTCGAACTCGGGGTCGCGCCGCTCAAGGCCATTCTCGAGCGCTACAACGAACTCGCCATGAACTATTCCGAGGAGACCGCCGACGAGATGACGGCGCTCCAGGACGAGATCGAAGCCAAGGATCTGTGGGATCTCGATTCCAAGGTCGATCAGGCGATGGACGCCCTGCGCTGCCCTCCCGACGATTGGGGCGTGGAAAACCTCTCCGGTGGTGAGCGCCGCCGCGTGGCCATGTGCCGCCTGCTGCTCGAACAGCCTGATCTGCTGCTCCTCGACGAACCGACCAACCACCTCGATGCCGAGACCGTCTCGTGGCTCGAAGGCCATCTGCGCACCTATCCCGGCGCGATCCTGATCGTGACCCACGATCGCTACTTCCTCGACAACGTCACCGGCTGGATCCTCGAGCTCGATCGCGGGCGCGGCATCCCCTACGAGGGCAACTATACCTCCTGGCTGGAGCAGAAGCAGAAGCGCCTCGCGCAGGAATCGCGCGAGGACGAGGCACGCCAGCGCACCATCGAGCGCGAGCGCGAATGGGTCTCGGCCTCGCAGAAGGCCCGCCAGACCAAGTCCAAGGCGCGTATCCAGCGCTATGAAGAACTGGTGCAGAAGGCGCAGGACAAGGGCCCGACCACGGCGCAGATCATCATCCCGATCGCCGAGCGGCTCGGCGCCAACGTGATCGAGTTCGACAATCTGAAGAAGGGCTACGAGGACAAGCTCCTCATCGACGGCCTCTCCTTCAAGCTGCCCCCCGGCGGCATCGTCGGCGTGATCGGCCCCAACGGCGCGGGCAAGACGACGCTTTTCCGCATGATCACCGGCCAGGAAAAGCCGGATGAGGGTTCGATCACGATCGGCGAGACCGTCCAGCTCGGCTATGTCGATCAGTCGCGCGATGCGCTCGACGACAATAAAACCGTCTGGGAAGAGGTCTCCGGCGGCAACGAGATCATCTATCTCGGCAAGCGCGAGATGAATTCCCGCGCCTATTGCTCGGCCTTCAACTTCAAGGGCGGCGACCAGCAGAAGAAGGTCGGCATGCTCTCGGGCGGCGAGCGCAACCGCGTGCACCTCGCGCGCATCCTCAAGAGCGGCGCGAATGTGCTGCTGCTCGACGAACCGACCAACGACCTCGACGTCGACACCCTGCGCGCCCTCGAGGATGCGCTGGAGGATTATGCCGGCTGCGCCGTGATCATCAGCCACGATCGCTGGTTCCTAGACCGCATCGCCACCCACATCCTCGCCTTCGAGGGCGACAGCCATGTGGAATGGTTCGAGGGGAACTTCGCCGATTACGAGGAAGACAAAAAGCGCAGGCTCGGCACGGATTCGACGATTCCGAAGCGGATCAAATACAAGAAATTCACGCGCTGAGCGCGATATCGGCCGTGAAATGCGAAACGGGCGCCGCAAGGGCGCCCGTTCTCGTTTCGGGATCGTTTGCCGGCGTGCCCGGCTGTCTCAGTCGAACAGCGCGTCGATATCGCCCTGATCAACGTGACCGTCATCGTCGTCGAGTTTCGGACCGTTGAGCAGGCTCTTCTCGTCATCGAGGGAGGGCAGCCCGTCGGTGTGTGTCTCGGCAATCTCCTTGAAGGCTTCGAGCCCGCCCCAGACGCCGATCATCTTGTCGAGGCGCTCCTCGACGAATTTCAGCACATTGACGATCTTCGAGATGCGCTGGCCGGTGAGATCCTGGAAGTTACAGGCTTCATACATGCTGATCACGCGATCGAGAATGGCGCCGATATGATCGTTGTTGCCGCTGTCGATGCCCGACGCGCGCAGCATGTTGGCTTCCGCCTCGATGTCTTCGAGCCCCGACAGGATCGAACTCGTGGCCGTCTCCGTGGCGCCGACGACGGCATCGAGCTCGCCGGCGACGCGACGCATGCCCTTGCCCTCCTCCTCGGAGCGGTAGAGCGAGGCGATTTCGCGCTTGGTCTGGGTGATGGCGAGCTTCATCGCATCGAGTTCGTTGCGCAGCGCATAGACCTCTGCGATCTCGCGGCGATAGGCTTCCACCACATCGGCGGAGTTGCGCAGAGCGGGGTCCATGTAGCGCTTGATCTCGTCGAGCGCGTTCATGATCTGCTCGAAACGCGGATCATGGGCCATAGCCTCGCCGTTGACGGGCTGCGGTATGTCGACCGGTGTTACGGGGAACTCGATCGGCTGGAAGAAGCGCGAATCGTGGCCGAGGGTTTCTTCGATGCGATAGCGTTTATGGGCAAGTGACATGGCGCGCCGTCGATCCCTTTCCTGAAGTGTCCGGTCATCCTTGGAGGCAATTGATTATAATAAAGTGAACATACCGCAATTTTCTTCGCGGCTGCACAACGCCGATTCAGAATGTATTCACCCTCCACACACAGTCCTTGTTTACCAATAACAGTAAAATGCCGACAAACCGATGAATTCGCGCATTGAACGGGCGCTCACGCAAGAAATCCTCAAAACAGTTCTGCGTTTATCGATGTCATTGACGACGGGGCGCATCAGAACGGCCCGCGTGCGAGGCACTTCGCCGGCGAGCGAAAGCGGCGGGGCCGCGTCGAAACCGGTTGATCACAGGCGTCCGACATCGAGAGGTCCATTGCATGAAACTGACAGGCTTTAAGGCATTGTCCGCCCTCGCGGCGGCCTGCCTCATCCTCCCCGCAGGCGGTTTCGCCGGTGGCGGTGAAGCAGCGGCGCAGAGCCGCGGGGCTTACAACCAGCCGCCCGGCGCGCATCAGCAGCATCAGCAGGCCCGCCAGCCCAATCTCGGCGGTGGCTTCCTCGAATTGCTGATCACCGGGCGCGACCCGACACCGCGTACGCATGCCGCACCGCCTCCGCCGCAACAGGCCCAGCGCCGGGCGGTCGCGCCGCAGCCCGCGCAGGCGCAGGCTCACGCCCCGCGTCAGGCGGCACCGGCCCGTACCGCTCCCCAGACCCGCAACAACGCGCAGACCGCCGCGCCGCGTCAGCCCCAGGCCGCACGCTCGGCACCGGCCGCATTGCCGGCCAACGACGCGATGCCCGCGCGGATCATCTCGGCCCGCACGCCCCCGACCGTGCGCCATCAGAACATGACGGCGACGGCACGCAGCGCCGCACCGCAGCCTCAGGCCCGCCCGACCAATCGCCAGAACGCTTCCGTACAGGCCGGCGCGCCGGCGCCGCGCGTCAACCAGCGTGGCACGCCCGTCGCGGAACGCTTCCGCCGCACGACGGTCGATTACAGCGGCCCCTACAGTGCCGGCACGATCGTCGTCGACACATCGAGCCGCTTCCTCTATCTCGTCCAGCCGGGCGGCAAGGCGATCCGCTACGGCGTCGGCGTCGGGCGCGACGGCTTCTCCTGGCGCGGGACGGAGACCGTCACCCGCAAGGCGCAATGGCCGGATTGGCGCCCGCCCGAATCCATGCGGCGCCGTCAGCCCGAATTGCCGCGCTTCATGGCCGGCGGTCCGGACAACCCGCTCGGCGCCCGCGCGCTCTATCTCGGCAACACGCTCTATCGCATCCATGGCACGAATGAACCGCACTCGATCGGCCAAGCGATGTCCTCCGGCTGCATCCGCATGATGAACGAGGATGTGATCGACCTCTACGAACGGGTTCGCGTCGGCGCGCGTGTCGTGGTGAAATAAGCGCGATCTACGCATCAAAAATAGCACTGTGATCAAGGAGAGCCGGCTTTCGGGCCGGCTTTCGCACGTTTGAGCCGAAAACGCGGCTGTGATTACGCTTTATGAAGGTATTTCGAGAAGAGTACCGCCGTGAATAGCGCGCATGGAGAGTGCGGGCTGCATCCATGCGCGACGGCGTACTCTCGCGAGAACACCGGTTCCCCTGCGCGATCATGACGGATTTCAGGAGCTACCCATGCGGCCCATGCTTGCTTTCAAAGGTTTCGCGCGACTGACCTTGCAGGCGCGGATCACTTTGACGATCGGTCTGGTGGCCCTGCTTTCCTGTGCCGCGGTCGGATATTACGCCTATACGAGTGCGCGCGGGGCTCTCGTCGACGCGACGCGTGACCGTCTCGCTCTCGTCGCCGATTCGCGCAGCGAGGCGCTTCAGTCCGATCTCGATGCGACCGCACGCGATCTCCTCACCCTGTCGGAGAACACCACCGTGCGGATCGTCCTCGAGGATCTGCGTTCCGCGTATCGCCTCGGCGGCAGCCAGCGCGACGAGTTCATGGATTACTTCACCACCCCGCAGACGGCGCAGGAGCGTCTCGCCCTGACCGGGGACGGCAATCGCTCGATGTATGCCTGGCGCCATATGGAGGTGCACGGCTCGTTTCGCGCCATCATGCAGGAGCGCGGTTACGCCGACATCATGGTGCTGACCGAGGAAGGCGAGATCATCTACACGGCGGCGAAATACGCTGATTTCGCCATGGATGTCTCCGATCCGACGATCACCGGTACCGGCCTCGCAGAGGCGTTCGAAGCCGCGATCGCGGCGCAATCCGGCGAGGTCGTACTCGTCGACTTCGCGGCATATGCACCCGCAGGCGGCGTCGCCTCCGCCTTCATCGCCACGCCTTTGTTTTCGCACGGCCTCGACGGCATGCCTCCCGATGGTGTGATCGTCTATCGCCTCACCGCCGACCTGATCGATGTCCGCACCGCCTCGCGGGACGGGCTCGGAGAGACGGGCGAGAGCTACCTCGTCGGCGCGGACGGCCTGCTGCGCTCGAACCGCCCGCTCCTGCAAGGCGGCAGCGCCCTCACTGCCCTCGACCGCCCCGCCGTCGAACAGGCGGCGATGGGTGCCTTCACCTTCACCGACGAGAACGGCGCGACGCGGTTTGCGGAGAAGCGCGCGATCTCGTGGCTCGGTCGGGATTTCTACCTCGTCACCGATCAGACCACGTCCGAAGCGCTCGCCGACGTAGTCACCACGGCGCAGGGCATCATCATCGCCACCCTGTCGATCCTGGGCGGCGCGCTGGTTCTGGCCGTGCTGACCGGGCGCTCGATCGTGCGCCCGATCAAGGCCCTGACCGGGACGCTCCACCGCCTCGCGGAGGACACCAATGTCAGCCACATCGCCGGTGAGGAGCGCAACGACGAGATCGGAGACATCGCCCGGGCGGTCGGCGGCATCCGCAACCGCGTCCAGGCTGATGCGCAACAGCGTGCGCAGGAGGCCGAAGAGGCCGCGCAGGCGCAAAATGCCGCACGCACGGAAGCGATGCGCGCTCTCGCGAGCGATCTCGAAGCCGCAATCGGCGAAGCCGTCGGTATGCTCGGCAGTCAGGCGGATGCGCTGACGCGGTCCGCGCGCGGCATGGCGGACCAGTCCGAGCGGGCGCGAGCCGGCTCCGACCGTGTCGCCGAGGGTGCGCAGACGGCCAGCCACTCCGTCGCGGATGTGGCGAGTTCGACGGAGCAATTGTCGAACTCCATCATGGAGATTTCGCAGCTGATCGCCCGATCGGCGCAGATCACGCAGGAAACGGACAGCTTTGCGGCGGATACCGGGGCGGTGGTCGCCTCCCTGAGCGAATGCGCGTCGCGTATCGGCGAGATCGTCGGGCTCATCGAGAACATCGCCAACCAGACGAACCTGCTCGCCCTGAACGCGACGATCGAGGCGGCACGGGCCGGTGAGGCCGGCAAGGGATTCGCCGTCGTCGCACAGGAGGTGAAGGGCCTCGCGACGCAGACCGCGAAAGCGACCGAGGAGATCGGCCGCCAGATCGCCGAAATGCGCGCGGCGACCGATCAGGCCGTCGGCGCCGTCGGCGAAATCCAGAGCAAGGTCGGTGAAATTTCCTCGGCCATGACCTCCGTCTCGGCGGCGGTGGAAGAACAATCCGCCGCGACCCAGACCATCGCCGCGAGCGCCGACACCGCCCATTCGGGCGCATCCCACGTCAGCGCGGATATCGCGGATGTGCGCGGCATGATCACCTCGGCGGACGAGGCAGCGGACGAGGTCGTGCGAACCGCAGCCTCGCTCCAGGAGCAGGCGGGTCTCGTGAACACGCGGGTGCGCGCCTTCCTCGACCAGATCCGCGCGGCGTGATCCCGGGGCGCTGCGGCGCCGGGAGGACTTCCGTCCACTCATACATTGACACAGCTTGGCGCGGGATATGCCGCAGCGGGGCGAATTGACCTCGCTGCGGCGATTGCACAAGGTGCCCCCCGTTCAACGCCGCGCACATGGCCGGCGGTCGATTCGGGGAGTGCTACATGTCCGCCACCTGGCCCGTCCATGCCGAGATCACCGGCCCGATCGTGATGATCGGCTTCGGATCGATCGGAAAGGGGATCCTGCCCCTGATCGAGCGGCACTTCACCTTCGACAAGAGCCGCTTCACCGTCATCGACCCGGTCGATACGGATCGCGCCATGCTCGACGATCGCGGCATACGCTTCGTGCATCAGGCCCTCACGCGCGAGAATTACACGCAGATCCTCGAACCGCTACTCACCGAAGGCGGCGGGCAGGGCTTTTGCGTCAATCTCTCCGTCGATACCGCCTCGCGCGATCTGATGGAGCTCTGCCGGGCGCTCGGCGCACTCTATATCGACACCGTCAACGAGCCGTGGCCGGGCCTCTATCTCGATGCCTCCGCGGATCCGGCGGAGCGCACCAATTACGCCCTGCGCGAGCGCACGATGGAGGCGCGGCGGCTTTCGCCCGGCGGCACCACGGCGGTATCCTGCTGCGGGGCCAATCCGGGGATGGTCTCGTGGTTCGTCAAGCAGGCGCTCGTCAACATCGCCCATGATATCGGCCTCACCTTCGAGAAGCCGACCAGCCGCGAGGGCTGGTCGCGGCTGATGCGCGATGTCGGCGTCAAGGGCATCCACATCGCCGAGCGCGACACGCAGCGCGCGCGCGATCCCAAACCCTTCGACACGTTCGTCAACACCTGGTCGGTGGAGGGTTTCATCGTCGAGGGATTACAGCCGGCGGAGCTCGGCTGGGGCACGCACGAGACCTGGCGTCCCGACAACGCGCATGACCACGTGAGCGGCTGCAAGGCCTCGATCTATCTTCTCCAGCCCGGCGCCGATACCCGCGTGCGCTCCTGGACGCCGACGGGGCAGGCACAGTTCGGCTATCTCGTCACCCATAACGAGTCGATCTCGATCGCCGACTATTTCACCCTGCACGAGGGCGACACGGTCGCCTACCGCCCTACCTGCCACTACGCTTATCACCCGTGCAACGATGCGGTGCTCTCGCTGCACGAGATGTTCGGCAATGGCGGTAACCAGCAATCGCGCTTTCACATTCTCGACGAACACGAGATCGTCGACGGGATCGACGAGCTCGGCGTGCTGCTCTACGGGCACGGCAAGAACGCCTATTGGTACGGCTCGCAGCTCTCCATCGAGGAGACGCGCCGCATCGCGCCCTATCAGAATGCCACCGGCATGCAGGTGACCTCCGCCGTCATCGCCGGCATGGTCTGGGCGCTGGAGAACCCGCAGGCCGGGATCGTCGAGGCGGACGAGATGGATTACGAGCGCTGCCTCGAAATCCAGCGCCCCTATCTCGGGCCGGTGATCGGCACCTATACGGACTGGACCCCGCTCGACAGCCATAGCGGGCTCTTTCCCGAGGATATCGACCACGCCGATCCCTGGCAGTTCCGCAACATTCTCGTACGCTGAGGGACCGGCATGACCGATTTCGAAGGCCTGCAAACCGGCGCGCTTCTCGGCTCGCTAGGCATCAGCAATGCCGAGGCCGTTCTCGATCTGCGCGAGGCGAATGCCGCGCAGGCGGAGGCCTCGTTGAAGGAACTCGTCGAGCGCAGCCTGTTCATGCCGCGCCGCGCCGTCGCGATCCGCCTGTCGCCACCGCCGGAGGGAGGCGGCGAGACGCTGTTCCTCCCCGTGGGGCGGCAATTGCTGGCGGCACGCAAGCGCGGCTGGATCGCGCGGATGAGCCCCCTCCCCGCCCATGACGGGCTCGGCTATTTCGTCGTCTTCGCCGGGCGCGATCCGGGTCACGAAGAAAGCAATGATTAACCACGTTCAAGAAGACAAGCCGGCAATACGGCCAAGTAGCATGGATAGGTGCGCTAGTCCGGCATTGGTTTAAGAAACGCGCAAGAAAACCCGTGTTCTCTGGCACCTGCCTCCAGGACGGAGGCGTCAGACAACGGGAGAATTCCATGTCGCAAATCAACCTTTCCGCCGGCGTCCGTTCCAACCTGCTCTCGCTGCAGGGCACCGCCAACATGCTCGCGAAGACCCAGAATCGGCTGGCCACCGGCCTGAAGGTCAACGGCCCGCTCGACGACGCCGCCGCCTTCTTCACCGCCCAGGGCCTCAACTCCCGCGCGAACGATCTCTCCTCGATCACGCAGGGCATGCAGAACGGCATGAAGACCATTGACGCCGCCTCCAAGGGCCTCTCCGCCATCACCAAGACGATGGAGAGCATGATCGGCCAGGTGCGTCAGGCGCTGCAGGATCCGGGCGCGATAGAACCCGGAGAAGGCAACGTCGCTGTTTTGGGTGTGCAAGCTGACGATTCTCCTGTCGCCGGTACTATCGCGATTGACGGAACAACATTTAACGTATCCGTCGGAGGCTTGGACGAAGCATCAGAGGCTGAACGCGCTCAGTTAATTATCAATGGAATCCGTGCTACGACTGAGGGAAGCGTCAATCTTGGCGAGCTTCTCGATGAAATGGGTGCAACCATTTCGTATGATGCCACTGATGGTTTGGTGATCTCCAATGGCGGCGCCGAGGATATCGAGTTTGGCGGCGCCCTCTTTGGTGGAACTGCCACTACGGTGGATGCCGCGGAAGTAACCATCACCGATGCTCGTGAAGCTCTGAAGAACAGCTTCAACGATCTTCGTGACGAGTTGAACGCGCTGGCCCGCGATGCCGGGTATAACGGCAACAACCTCCTCATGGGCGACATGCTGGAGGTCGTGTTCAACGAACTCACCGGTGATGATCGCACGAGCTTCAGCGTGAGCGCGAAACAGGCCGACGGCACCGCTTTCGGCAACGTGACCGCTGGACGCCTTGGCGCCGTAGAGGGCACGAACGACCTGTTTGCCTCCAACACCGAACTCGAGTCGCTCCTCGAAGACCTCCAGGGTGGTGTTGGCGAGCTGCGCAGCCTGTCGAGCCAGCTCGGCACCGCGCAGACCATCATCGAGAACCGCGAGAACTTCACCAAGGAAATGATCAATACGCTGAAAGCCGGCGCCGATGGTCTGACCCTGGCGGACATGAACGAGGAAGCCGCCAACAACCTGGCTCTGCAGACGAAGCAGCAGCTCGGCCAGTCGGCCCTCGCTCTCGCGATCCAGAACGACCAGTCGATCCTCCAGCTCCTGCGCTGATCGATCCTCTTCATTATCGAAGACGAGCGGCGGCAGGGCTTCCCTGCCGCCATTTTGATTCAGACTTGTGGGCGGCCTGCCCGGCCAAGCCCCCTCGCCAGCCAAGCCCCCTCGCCAGCCAAGTCCCCTCGCCCGCTACACTCGCCCGCTACCCGTAGGCGCTCCTTCAAAAAAACGCCGCCATCAAGCCAGTTGCCGTAGCGAATGCGACACAATCCCACAGTAAATTCGTCGTGTCAGAACCGAAATAATTGGTTAACTACGTCCAGAATCGATCGGGCTGTGATCCAGCGTATAGGAAAGCCGGCCTACGAAATCCGCATGACTTAAGAAACGCGCAAGGAAACTCAGTTTGGCTGCCACCGTGTCTTCAAGAAGAGGGCATTTCACTACGGAGGCGTCAGACAACGGGAGTTTTCCATGTCGCAAATCAATCTATCCGCAGGCGTTCGTTCCAACCTGCTATCCTTGCAGGGAACCGCCAATCTACTCGAGCAGACGCAGAACCGCCTGGCCACCGGCCTCAAGGTCAACGGTCCGCTCGACGACGCTGCCGCCTTCTTCACCGCCCAGGGCCTGAATGGCCGCGCGAATGATCTCTCCTCGATCACGCAGGGCATGCAGAACGGCATGAAGACGGTCGATGCCGCCTCCAAGGGGCTTGAATCGATCACGAACACGATGGAGACCATGATCGGCCAGGTGCGCCAGGCCCTGCAGGATCCGGGCTCCGAACCGCCGGAATCGGACAACATAACCGCACCCACTGACGATTCGGGCGACTTCACCGTAGAAGCGACCGTGGGCGACGACGCGCCGATAAGCATCACCTTCGAAGGGTCGGCGGGGGACGGTGACCTGGCTGGCACGGCGGAAGAAAATGCCCAGATCATCGTTGACGGAATCAATGCGAGCTCGGATTTTCAGAATGCGGGCCTTTCGGCGACACTCAATGACGCCGGCGACGGCTTCACCATCGTCAACCAAAGCGGCCAGGAAGTCGTCCTCGGCGAGGACGCATCCGATGGCGGGAACATCGACGCCGTCGGCGATCTCACCGATGCCCGCGAGGCATTGATGAACAGCTACAACGATCTGCGTGACGAGTTGAACGCGCTGGCCCGCGATTCCGGCTATAACGGCAACAACCTGCTCATGGGCGACATGCTCGAAGTCGTGTTCAACGAGCTCACGGGTGACGATCGCACGAGCTTCACCGTCAGCGCGAACCAGGCCGACGGCACGGCATTCGGCAACGTGACGGCGGATCGTTTGGGCGGGACCGAAGGTGATGAAACCACCTTCGCCTCCAACACCAATCTGGAATCGCGCCTGGAAGCGCTTCAAGGTGGTGTCGACGAGTTGCGCAGCCTGTCGAGCCAGCTCGGCACCGCGCAGACGATCATCGAAAACCGCGAGAATTTCACCAATGAGATGGTGAACACGTTGAAGGCCGGCGCGGACGGCCTGACCCTCGCGGACATGAACGAGGAAGCCGCCAACAACCTGGCTCTGCAGACGAAGCAGCAGCTCGGCCAGTCCGCCCTCTCGCTCGCGATCCAGAACGACCAGTCGATCCTCCAGCTCCTGCGCTGATCGATTCCTGCGCTGAACGATCCTGCACATCATCGACAACGAGCGGCGGCGGGGCTTCCCTGCCGCCGTTTTACGTGCCGTTAACCACGCGCGCTTACGCTTTCGCAGCGCAGCGGGAGAGAGTGATGCCCTTACGGATCGAGCTGAAGCCGAACGAACGGCTGATCATCGGCGACACCACCATTCGCAACGGGCCGCGGCGGTCGACCTTCGTGGTGGAATCGCAGAGCCGTATCCTGCGCGAGAGCGACATCATCACGCAGACCGAAGCGGATACGCCCTGCAAGCGGCTCTACGTCGCGCTCGAACACATGTATCTGGCCGATGACAACACGGCCGGCGAGACGGCCTTCGTCGAGATCGCGAACCAGATCATGCAGGCAGCCCCCGGCACGCGTCCGCATATCCTGCTGATCTACGAGCAACTGCGCGAGGGCAAGATCTACAAGGCCATGAAACAGGCCCGCAAGCTGATCGCCTACGAGGCGGAGCTCCTGGCCATGGCGACCACTTCGGTGAGCGAAACCTCGAGCGATGCCGTTGATGACACGGCGGTCGAGGCACAGGCGCCCAAGGTCTGAGGCAGACCCATTTTCGTCACCCGGTGATACGCGCAACGAGAAAGGGCCCTCTGCGGGGCCCTTTTCTATCGTGAAGATGATGCGTCTACAGAGCAGCCTGGAAGGACGGCTCGCCCGGCGGCGGCGGGGTTTCCGCATAGAACTTGCGAAGATTGAGCATCACCTCGGTCGGCAACTGAAAGACGACCTCGTCGTTTCGGGTGTTGATCACCTGAAACAGCAAGGCGCCGATCTCCGCATCCCGCTCGAAGCGCACCTGTCGATCGGCGCCCGGTAGATCGAGCGCGTCGTCGCCGCGATCAGTGCCGCTGCGCGACGCCTCCTCGACCGCCTTCGCGGTCACGTTTGCGTCCGTGCGGCTATCCGCACGCGTTTCACGTTGCGTGCCGGCACCGTCACGGCGAAGCTCGGTCGCGCATGACCAGTTACCGCTGGAACCTATACCGAAATCCATCATGGCCGGTACTCCTAAATCACAAGTTGATCATACCATCGAACCGTGAACGTACGCCAAAGAGCTTCGATCGCATTTTAAAGAAACTGTATTTATAGCGATGCTATTTGATAAATCCTCGCATCAACTTGCAAAAGCGGAATTTGTCCGCTTAAGCCATTTTTAAGAGCCTATGGTTAAAGCTTGCAGCCCAAGCTCACATAAGAGGTCGACCATGAATTCGGCTGCCAATGCCTACGCGAAAGTCGCGAAAGCCGCTCCTCTCCCGCCCCGCGAACTGGAAGCGACCCTGCTGATCAAGGCAGCCGGCAAGCTTCAGGCCGCGCATGACCAGCTCGAGAGCGACGCAGCCCCGCTCGACGACGCCCTCGCCTTCAACCGGCAGCTCTGGACGATCTTTGCGACCTCCGCGACCACGCCGGAGAATCCGCTTCCGGCGCAGGTCCGCGAGAACGTCGCCAATCTCGCGGTGTTCATGCTCTCCGAGATCCTCATGGCAAGCACGCGACCGTCGAAGCAGGCGCTCGCGACGATGATCAACATCAACCGCGAACTCGCCGCCGGCCTCTCCGCGGCAGCGCCGCAGCCTACGGGCTGACGCGCAGCCCGAACGGGCATTCGCCGAAATATCGATCCGCGAGAACGCGCCACCCTACGCTTATTGACCTCTCATACGCAGGCTGGTTCTATGCCGAAAAGCGTGGAGGGATTCGAGCAAGGTGGTGCGTTATTTCGGACATGCGAGCCGCATGGCGGATCTTTTTGCGCGTGCGGTCTGCATGCTCGCGGCGATGGTGCTCGTCTGCTCGGTGCTGACGATCGTCGTGCTGCGTTACGGGTTCGGCGTCGGCTTCATCCAGCTCCAGAACCTCGCGAGCTACATGTTCGCCGTGTTCATGATCTTCTCGCTGCCGGTCTGCCTCGCGCGTGACGGGCATGTGCGCGTCGAAGTGCTCTCCGAGCGCCTCTCCCCGCGATACCGGATCTGGGCCGAAGGGCTCGCCCTCGCGCTGCTTCTGATCCCGCTCTTCGCGCTGACCATTCTCGCCTACTGGCCGAACCTCTCCTATAGCTGGTCGATCCGCGAGCGCGCGCTCGAGACCGGCGGATTGCACGGCCTCTTCCTCGTGAAGACCGCCCTGCCCGTGGCCGCGTTCCTCATGATCATCCAGGGAATCGCCGCCTTCATCCGCAAATACGAAACCGAACGCGCGATCGAGCGGGGGGAACCGCCGGTCGATCCCGACCCGCCCGCCTCCGCGACCACGAGCGGGACGATCTGAGCGTGTCGGAAATCTTCCTCATCATCATGGTGGTCGGGCTCTTCGCCGGGATCCTGAGCGGGGTGCCCGCGATGCTCGCGATCGCGGGCATTCCGATGCTCGTCGCCGTCGTCGCCTTCTTCTTCGACTCCTTCAATCTCAACCTGCTCGCCCTGTTTCCCAACCGCGTCTGGGGGGTGATGAACAACACCCTGCTCATGGCGGTGCCGCTCTTCGTGATCATGGGGGTGCTGCTGGAGCGGGCCCGCCTCGCGGAGAACATGCTGGGCGTACTCGCGCGCATGCTCGGCGGATCGCCGCGCGGAATGGGCCTCTCGGTGCTCGCCTTCTCCGCCATGATCGCCGCTGCGACGGGGATCATCGGCGCGACGGTGGTCATGCTCGTGCTCGTCGCGCTCAAGCCGATGATGGATGCCGGGATTCCCACGCGGCGAGCTTCCGGGCTGATCTGCGCATCCGGCACGCTCGGCCAGATCATCCCGCCCTCGATCCTGCTCGTCCTGCTGGGTGACCAGATCGGCAATACCTATCTCGAAGCGCAGCAGCGCGCGGGCAATTTCGCGCCGATGCCGGTTTCCGTGGGCGATCTGTTCGCCGGGGCGCTCATTCCGGGCCTGATGCTGGTCGGTCTCTACGCATTGTATCTGCTCTTCGTACTGCGCCCGGCCAAGGGCGCCGTCGCCCCGCCCAAGGCGGAGCCGGTCAGCTGGGCGGAGGTGATCTTCACCTTCCTGCCGCCGATGCTGCTGATCGTCTCCGTGCTGGGCTCGATCCTGGCCGGTGTCGCGACGGCGACGGAGGCCGCCGGGCTCGGCGCCGTCGGCGCGATGCTGTTGGCCTCCTGGCAGGCCCTGCGCTTGCCGGTGGAGCGTTATCTCGTCGCGGGAGCGGGTATCGCCGCCTTCGCCCTCGTCGCCCTGCGCATGATGGGGATGGGGCGCGCCGCGCTCGATACACCCGCCGGCATGTTCGCGCTCGCCGGGGCGATCGTCATCGCGCTCGGTATCCTGATCGCCGCCATCCGGCTGTGGGGGCGCGGTGCGCTGCAGGGTGCGCTCGGCGACACGATGAAGATCTCCGGCATGGTGTTCGGCATCGTCATCGCCGCCTCGATGCTCGCCCTCGTCTTCCGCGGTTTCGGCGGCGATCGCCTCGTCGTGCGGCTGATGAGCGATCTGCCGGGCGGTCAGTGGGGCGCGCTGCTCCTGATCATGGTGCTCGTCTTCATTCTCGGCTTCATTCTGGAGGCGATCGAGATCATCTACATCGTCGTGCCGCTGCTCGGCCCGGCGATTCTGGGGACGGATATATCGCCGGTCTGGTTCGCGGTGCTGCTTGCCATGAACCTCCAGACGAGCTTCCTGACGCCGCCATTCGGCTTCGCGCTGTTCTATTTCCGCTCAGTCGCACCGAGATCGGTGACGACCATCGATATTTATCGCGGAGTCATACCTTTCGTCTTGCTGCAACTCGTCGCTCTGGGCATCCTGATGGCAGTGCCCGAGCTGGCGACGTGGTTGCCGGGAGTGATCTTCGGATGAGTGCCGGCGCAACCGGCTTCGGGCGAAGACAAAGAGCGCCGTCGCAAGGCGGCATGACATCAATGATCCAGAGGGAGGATCGCTATATGAAACGCAGAACGTTCCTGTTGGGCGGCGCCGCCGCGACGACCGCCACCACTCTCGCCGCCCCGGCCATCGCCAGCGGTCGCGTGCAGTGGGATATCGCCTCGTCCTTCCCGGCTGCCGCGCCGGGCGTGGGCACCAATGTGACCCGCTATGCCGAGTTGGTGAAACTCATGTCGGACGGGCGCATGGAGCTCACCGTCTACGGCGCCGGCGAACTCGTACCGCCGCTCGACGTCGAGGATGCCGCGCAGGCGGGCACGGTGCCCGTGGTCCACGGCCCTCCCTACTATGCCGCCGGTCGCGAGGCTGCGCTGCACTGGTTCACCGGCGTGCCGTTCGGCATGACCTCGAACGAGCATTTCGCCTGGCTGAAATGGGGCGGCGGACAGGAACTGTTCGACGACATCTATGCCGAGCGTAACCTCAAGCCGTTCTATTCCGGCAATTCGAACACCCAGTCCGGTGGGTGGTTCAAGGAGCGCCTGGAGAGCGTCGAGGATCTCGACGGGCTCAACATGCGCATTGCCGGCCTCGGCGCCGACATGATGCGCAAGCTCGGCGTCAATGCCGTGCTGATGCCGGCCGGCGAGATCTTCCAGGCGCTGCAATCGGGTGCGATCGACGCTGCGGAATGGGTCGGCCCGATGCTCGACCAGGCCTTCGGCCTGCAGCGCATCACCAATCTGTGCTACGTCCCCGCCTATGCCGAGCCGGGCGCAGCCGTCGCCGTCGTCTTCAACCAGGACGCCTTCGACGAGTTGCCCGACGATCTCAAGGCGATCTGCGAAGGCGCCGCCTATGCCGCGGCGCTCGAAATGCATGCGCAGTTCGACTATTACAACGCGCAGGCCACCCGCGAGCTTCAGGAAGCCGGTGTCGAATTCCTGCCGTGGCCGGAAGACATCACCATCGCCCAGCGCGAGGCCTGGGAAGAGGTCCGCGAGGAACTGCGCGCGGAGCACAGCAATGTCGCCCGCGTGCTTGAGAGCTACGAGCCCTATCTCGAAAAGGCTCGCGAATACAGCGGCATGATGACCGAGCCGATGCTCGCCGGTCGCCGCAGCTGATAGCTTTGAAGCGCCAGCTTACGAAGCGGCCCCGGGACGTGTTTCCGGGGCCGTTTTCATGGGATCCCCCGATCAGCCTTCGATCTCCTCGCGCAGCATTTCGAGTTCGAGCCACTGCTCCTCTGCCTCGTTGAGGGCGACCTGCAACGCGCCGAGCTTGGCGGTCGCCGCTTCGAAACGCGCGGGATCGCGGCTGAACAGGTCGGGATCGTCCATCACCACCTGCACCTTGGCGATCTGCGCTTCGAGCTCGGCGATCCGCTTGGGCAGCGTTTCGAGCGCATGTTTCTCCTTGAAGGACAGGCGCCGCTTGCGGCTATCGGCGGAATCGGACTTCGCGGTATCGATCTTGGCGGAATCGACCTTGGCGGCGGCCTTCTCCGCGCCCGCACCTTTACGCGCACCCGAATTCGCCCCGGTCGCGACGCCGCCCTCCGCCGAGACCCCGGCGCCGCGCTGGGCGACCATGTCGGAATAGCCGCCCGCATATTCGCGCCAGCGCCCCTCCCCCTCCGCCATCACGGTCGAGGTGACGACACGGTCGAGGAAGTCGCGATCATGGCTGATCAGGATCAGCGTGCCGGCATAATCGCCGAGCAGTTCCTGCAGAAGATCGAGCGTTTCGAGGTCGAGATCGTTCGTCGGTTCGTCGAGCACGAGCAGGTTCGAAGGACGCGCGAGCGCCCGTGCCAGCATCAAGCGGCCCCGCTCACCGCCGGAGAGCACGCCGATCGGGGTGCGCATCTGCTCGGGCTGGAAGAGAAAGTCCTTCATATAGCCCGCGACGTGCTTCGTCTCGCCGCCCACCTGCACCGTATCGCCGCGCCCGCCGGTGAGCGCCTCGGCGAGCGTCCAGCTCGGATCGAGGCTCTCGCGGCGCTGGTCGAGCGTCACCATCTGTACGGAAGCGCCGATCTTCACGGCGCCCGTATCGGGCGCGAGCCCACCCGTCAGCAGGTTGATCAGCGTCGTCTTTCCCGCTCCGTTGGGTCCGACGATGCCGACGCGATCGCCGCGCGCGATGCGGATCGAGAAATCACGCACGATAGGCGTTGCGTCATAAGCTTTCGTGACCCCCTTGGCCTCGATGACGATCTTGCCGGAGGTCTCGGCCTCGGTCGCGGCGAGCTTGACGTCACCGGTGGCGCGGCGCTGCTCGCGCAATTCCGAGCGCAGACCGTGCAACTCGCCGAGGCGTCGCACATTGCGCTTGCGCCGGGCCGTCACGCCGTAGCGCAGCCAGTCCTCCTCTGCCGCGATCTTGCGGGTGAGCTTGTGGCGATCGCGCTCTTCTTCCTCGATCACCTTGTCGCGCCACGCCTCGAAGGAGCCGAACCCCTCCTCCAGCCGCCGCGTCTGGCCACGATCGAGCCAGATGGTGGCACGCGAGAGCTTTTCGAGAAAACGCCGGTCGTGGCTGATCAGGACGAGCGCGGTGCGCATTCCCGCGAGCTCGTTCTCCAGCCATTCGATCGCGGGAAGATCGAGGTGGTTGGTCGGCTCGTCTAGCAGGAGAATATCGGGGGACGGGGCGAGCGTGCGCGCGAGCGCCGCGCGGCGCGCCTCACCGCCGGAGAGATCCTGCGTGCCGCGCGCCGGGTCGAGCCCGAGTTCGGTGAGGAGATATTCGCCGCGATAGGCGTCGTCGGCGGGGCCGAGCCCGTCCTCGACATAGGCCGCGAGCGTCTCGTAGCCCGTGAGATCGGGCTCCTGCGGCAGATAGCGCAGGGTCGCGCCCGGCTGCACGAATCGCGTGCCGGAATCGGGCTCGACGAGCCCCGCCGCCATCTTCAGCAGCGTGGACTTGCCCGAGCCGTTTCGACCCACGAGGCAGATGCGCTCCTGTGGGGCGACGGAGAGATCGGCGTTTTCGATGAGGGGCGTGCCGCCGAAAGTCAGCGCCACCCCCTGCAGATGGAGAAGCGGAGGAGCCATACGCGTCGTTTACGCGTTTTCGCGCGCCGGGTTAAGTGGCGTTTGCAGCAAACTCCGCCTTCGATCGTCAGCGGTTTCGCAGGATCACGAACAGACCGGAATCGAGACGCGATTCGAAATCCACCTCGTCGAGCGCCACGGTGGTGGTGAAGCCCTGCGGGTCACGGATACGC
Source organism: Salinarimonadaceae bacterium (assembly GCA_050485405.1). Lineage (GTDB taxonomy): Bacteria > Pseudomonadota > Alphaproteobacteria > Rhizobiales > Beijerinckiaceae > Saliniramus. The sequence continues at coordinate 114,708 of JBJHBI010000002.1, read as the reverse complement.
CAGCGCTTCAGGTCGGATACGCGGTCGTCGAAAGTGAGCGTCACCTGCGACGTTCCACCCAGCGTCGAGCGGTCTTCCAGCTTGATGTCCACCTCGTCGTCGTGATGCTCGACACCGAGCACGCTGACGTCGCGCCCCAGATTGACGCGCGAACCGAGCAGGAATTTCAGCGGCGTCTGCGAGATCGGATAGAGATCCTGCGTGTTCAGCCGGCTGTCCTGGATCGCGACCTGCCGACCGTCGGCGATCACCTGCAAGGTCGCGGGCTCGTCGTAATCGAAGCGCAGGCGCCCCGGGCGATGGACGTAGAGTTGACCGGTGAGGCGGTCGCCATTCGTATTCATCTGGGTGAAGCTGGCATACATCGTCGTGATGCCGTTGAAGAAGTCGTTGGCCCGCGCCACCACCTGCTCGGGGCTGAGCGGCTCACCGACGCTTCCCGCCATATGTTGCGCCGGCGGCTGCGTGGAACCGCGCGGGGCGATCCCCTGAACGCCTCTGGGGGGCTCGGGCAGTTGCGCCTGACTGACTTGCAGGTTCCCCGGTCGCGGCGGCGGCAGGCGATCGATCTGCGCGAAGGTGATCGAGGTGCTCTCGGCCAGAGCAGGCGCCGTACCCGCAGGCAGGCCCGTCAGCATCGCGGCGCCGGCGAGGAAGGCAACGGCGAGCCCGCGCAGCCGCGACGCCCGGCGCTCACCGGCTGCCCTGTGGCCTTGAAATTCTCGCCCGACCAAACCTTTGTCCATACGTCTTCATCCCGTCTGTGATGCGCCCGGCATCGACCGGCGCGCACGCGTCGTCCCATACCTGCGTAACGTCCGGCTGTGGCGAAACCACGACTCCTTCCGGGCATGGTCGCGGCATGACGGGCCCGGACCGGCCTCAATCATCCAGGTTTCCGTAGCGATCCTCCGGCGTTTCGATGAGGATTTCGCGTTTTCCGGCATTGTTCGGCGCGCCGACGATGCCTTCGTTCTCCATCCGCTCCATCAGGGACGCGGCGCGGTTGTAGCCGATCTGGAGTCGGCGCTGGATATAGGAAGTCGACGCCTTCTTGTCGCGCAGGACCACGGCCACCGCCTGGTCGTAGAGATCGGCCCCGGGATCGCCGAACGAGCCCTTGTCGAACACCGCGCCGTCATCGCCGCCGCTCCCGGATCCGCCCTCGTCTTCCTCGGCGGTCACCGCTTCGAGATAGGCCGGGCGCCCTTGGGTCTTCAGATGCGCGACGACCTTCTCGACCTCGTCGTCGGAGACGAACGGCCCGTGCACGCGTGTGATACGGCCGCCACCGGCCATGTAGAGCATGTCGCCCTGGCCGAGGAGCTGTTCGGCGCCCATCTCGCCCAGAATCGTGCGCGAATCGATCTTCGACGTGACCTGGAACGAGATTCGCGTCGGGAAATTCGCCTTGATCGTACCCGTGATCACGTCGACCGACGGGCGCTGCGTGGCCATGATCAGGTGGATACCCGCCGCGCGGGCCATCTGCGCGAGGCGCTGGATGGCACCCTCGATCTCCTTGCCCGCGACCATCATCAGATCGGCCATCTCGTCGACGATGACGACGATATAGGGCAGCGGCTCGAGGTTCATCTCCTCTTCCTCGAAGATCGCCTCCCCGGTCTCGCGGTCGAACCCGGTCTGGATCGAACGCGTGATCACCTCGCCGCGCGCCGTTGCTTCCTTCACCCGCGCATTGAAGCCGTCGATATTGCGCACGCCGAGCTTCGACATCTTGCGATAGCGATCCTCCATCTCGCGCACCGCCCATTTGAGCGCGACGACGGCCTTCTTCGGATCGGTCACGACCGGCGAGAGCAGATGCGGAATGCCGTCATAGACCGACAGTTCCAGCATCTTGGGATCGACCATGATCATGCGGCACTGCTCGGGCGACATCCGGTAGAGGATCGACAGGATCATGGTGTTGATCGCCACCGATTTACCCGAACCCGTGGTACCCGCCACCAGCAGATGCGGCATCTTGGCGAGATCGGCGATTACCGGCTCGCCACCGATGGTCTTGCCGAGGCAGAGCGCGAGCTTCAGCTTGGAGGCCTCGAAATCGCGGCTTGCGAGCAACTCGCGCAGATAGACGGTATCGCGCTTCACGTTCGGCAGTTCGATACCGATCGCGTTGCGCCCCTGCACCACCGCCACACGCGCCGAGACCGCACTCATCGAGCGGGCGATGTCGTCTGCGAGGCCGATCACCCGGCTCGACTTCGTGCCCGGTGCGGGTTCGAGCTCGTAGAGCGTGACCACCGGGCCGGGCCGCACGTTGATGATCTCGCCGCGCACGCCGAAATCTTCGAGCGTCGATTCGAGCATCGCGGCATTCTGCTCGAGCGCCTCGCGGGAGACCTCGGCCAGATGCGAGCCGGCCGGCTCCGAGAGCAGTTGCAGGGCGGGAAGCTGGTAATCGTCCTGCGGATCGAGGAACGAGGGCTGGGCCTCGCGCTTGATGCGCTTGCCGGGCTTCGGCGCTGCGACCGGCATGGTCACGCGGCTCGATACCGGCGCTTCCCCCTCCCCGGCCCGCTCGTCGGAACCGTTCGGTCCGCGCGCGGCGTCGAGATCCGCATCTTCGTCCCAGGCGTTCCAGCCGCCGTCATCGCGGTTCCACGGCGCATCGTCACGGGCTGCGTGATCATCCGCATGAGGATCGGCGTGAGGATCGGCATAATTATCCGCTGCATATGCGTCATCACCGTATCGGCCCGCATCCCCGGCATCGTAGCCATGCTGCGGCTGAGGCTGCGGCGCGCCGCGCGGGCGGCCCGGAATGTCGAGCACCGGCTCGCGCCGGGTGCCGTTCGGCACGGGCCGCACGAAATCGGAGAGCCCGTCATCGAGATCCGCATCGCGGCGCATTCCGCCGGAGGCATAGGCGAAACCGTCATCGGGGTCGCGCCGCATCCGCCGCGCGAGGGCGTCGCGCGCGACCTGACCGAGGCGGCGCAGATGCACACGCAGGCTGAGCGCCGCATGCGCCGCGGCACCGAGCCAGACGATGGCGCGCCCGGGCTCGTCGTCGCGCGAGGGCTCGTCGAAATCATCGAGATCGACCGGGCGTCCGCGCGGGGCGGGTGCGACGAATTCTTCCTCCTCCGCCTCGTCGTCATCCTCGGCGAAGCCGAAGCCGGAGGCAGCGGTGATGGCCAGAATGGCGATGCCGGCAAAAACGAAGCCGAGCAGGGTCGCGGCCGGCCCTTCCGTGATCCCGGTCAAGGCGCGCGCGGCACCCAGGACCGCGTCACCGGCGACACCGCCGAGCCCGGTCGGAAGCGGCCAGCGTGTCGTGGCCGGAAGGCTGCTCGCCATCGCGGTCGCGGCTCCTACGCCGAAGACGAACAGCACCAGCCGCAATTGCACACGCGCGAGCCGCCCCTCCCGCAGCAAGCGCCACCCCCATGCACCGAGCGGCAGAAGGGCTGCCAGCGCGGCGAGGCCGAAGAGCTGCATGGCGAGATCGGAGGCAACGGCGCCGGGATATCCGAGCCAGTTGCGCACCGGCCCGTCGACGGCATGGTTGAGGCTCGGATCCTCCACGGACCAGGTGGCGAGCGCCAGCGTCATCGCGATCGCGAAGACGAGCATGACGAGCCCGGAGGTTTCCACGAGACGGCGGACGGCGAAAGCGCGCAGCGCATCCGTCAGTTCATCGGCAGGCGAGGCATGGCGACGTGTTTTCGGCATGATCCGGCGATTCTTTTTCAGACAGGGCGAGCCTAGCCGGGATGCGGTTAAGAGACGCTTAACCAAGACCCTCCGCACGGGATCACGCCACGGTGCGCCCCTTCCGCACTCTCGCATCACGCCGCCCAACACACTGCTTGCCCCACCCCGCCCGATCCGCTATGCAGGATTCGCGCGGCGAGAGCCGCCCCAAGCGCCCGTAGCTCAGCTGGATAGAGTGTTGGATTCCGATTCCAAAGGTCGCAGGTTCGAATCCTGCCGGGCGCGCCATTTTCCTTGTGTACGACCCGGAGACATGGGTAACAGTTTGTACCTAAGACATGGGTGACAACCTCGTGCCGAACGGGTTGTCGCAAGATGTTATGGCTCGCTGTTCCAGGTCGATATATCCCGGATCATAGCGGATGAAGCTGACGCGCCAAATTCCGTCATCGACCTCCTTGATTCCCAGGTTCTGCCCGGCGAGCACGGTCGAGACGTTGTTTTTCTTGCGGTGCATACAGATGCGGCCGCAGTTGGTGACGGTGACATCGCGATCATGGAAGGGGTATTCCACTTCCGGCGGGCCGTCATAGCTTCGCGACGAGGGCGAGTATAGTTCCGCCGGCATCAACCTGACGGAATGATGCGCAAGGACTGTTAAAGGGAAGCCCATTATCCGAACGGATGGCGCCGGGGAGGCCGTACTCCTTGAACAGCCGCAGGAAGGCCTCGATCACCGGCGTCTCCTTCGTCGATTCGAGGGCTTCGCAGGCGAGCACGTAGCGGGTGGCCTGATCGGTCACCGTCACGGGGTAACAGCAGCGGCCATTGCCGAGCTTGAACGCGCCCTTGAAATCGGCGCACCACAGATCATTGGCCGCTACCGCCGACGAGAGCAACGTCCCCTCGGCCTTGCAGCGCCTCCAGGCCGTCATCCTTGTAGCGGTTGAATATCTTGTAGCCGGTCTTGCGCGACATGCCGAACTCCCGGCAAAGCTCGCTCATCCCCTGGCCTTCCCGAAGGCGAGCCACAAACCGAAGACGTTCTTCCATCTCCGAACTCTCTCGCCACGGCATCAACACCTCACGGCAAAAACCGAAAAGTGTTGCCTACGTGTCCGGTACAAGACTTCACCTATCTCTTGGGCCGTTCAGACTAAAAAACATGTACTTAAGGGCGACGATAGAGCCTCCTGCCGCTCGCCCTTTCTTACAGGCGATGTGCTGCGTTCTGCCTCGGCGAGGCGCCGCCCGGCGCAACCTGTGCTGGGTATGTCACCCCGGAACCCGACCGCTAGGCCGACTCGCACGAGAAGGTCGGCAAGAGCGCGGCTCAGATATGGGTCGCACTGCCCGAGATCAGGTTGCGCGTCGCCGCCGCGAGATCGCGAGCACGCATCAGGCTCTCACCGACGAGAAACGCTCGGACGCCGACCCGAGCGAGGCGCTCGACATCTGCGGGTGTCGCGATGCCGCTCTCGCCCACGACGATGCGATCGTCGGGTACGAGCGGCGCGAGGCGCTCGGTCACCGACAGCGAGGTCTCGAAGGTCGCGAGGCTGCGGTTGTTTATGCCGACGATTCCCGCGGGCAGCGCTATCGCCCGTGTGAGTTCGGCTTCGTCGTGCACCTCGACGATCGCGTCCATACCCGTCTGCGCGGCGGCGGCGAGCAGGTCGCCCGCGGTCGCGTCGTCCACGGCGGCGAGGATCACGAGGATCGCGTCGGCTCCGCAGGCGCGCGCCTCCAGGACCTGCAACGGGTCGAGCATGAAATCCTTGCGCAGGCAGGGCAGCGCGCAGGCGTCCCGAGCCGCCTCCAGATGCGCCGGCGCCCCCTCGAAGGAGGGACCGTCGGTCAGGACCGACAGGCAAGCGGCGCCCCCGTCCTCGTAGGCGCTGGCGAGTCGTGCCGGATCGAAATCTGGGCGGATCAGGCCTTTCGAGGGGCTGCGCTTCTTGATCTCGCCGATGAGCCCGAAGCCGCCGGCGGCGATCGCACGCGCCAGCCTCTCACGGAAGCCGCGCGGCGGTGAAGCGGTGGCCGCGGCCTGCAGAAGCGCCGCCTCCGAACGCTCATGTCGCAGAGCCGCGATTTCCTCGCGCTTATATGCTGCAATACGGGCCAGAACGCCGATCATCGTGAAATATCCTCCCTTTCCCTCGCGCAGGCTTGCGAAACCGCTACCAGGCGTTCGAGCCGATCCAGAGCCGCTCCGCTCTCGATCGCACGCTCGGCCAGTGCGAGCCCGCTGCCGAGATCCGAAGCGCGCTGCGCCACGACGAGCGCAGCGGCCGCGTTCAACGCGACGATGTCGCGATAGGCGCCGCGCTCGCCGGACAGCACGGCTCGCAGCGCACGCGCATTCTCCGGCGCGTCGCCGCCGGCCAATGTCTCTGGCGCACTCGGCCGGAATCCGACGTCCTCCGGCGCAATGGTGAAGACACGCACCGCGCCGTCCTCCAGAGCGGCGACGTGGGTCTCCCCCGTCGTCGTGATCTCGTCGAGCCCGTCCGAGCCATGCACGACCCAGGCGCGGCGCGAGCCGAGCGCACCCAGCGCCCGCGCCATCGGCTCGATCCATGACCTGTCGTAGACGCCGACGAGGTGGCGGGTGACGCCCGCGGGATTGATCATCGGACCGAGCACGTTGAAGATCGTGCGCGTTCCGAGTTCGACGCGCGTCGGGCCGACATGCATCAAAGCCGGGTGGTGCGCCGGCGCGAACATGAACCCGATCCCAGCCCGTGTGATGCAGCGCGCGACCTCGTGCGGTTCGAGGTCGATGCGTACACCGAGCGCCCCGAGCACGTCGGCCGCACCGCATCGCGAGGAGAAAGCCCTGTTGCCGTGCTTGGCCACGGGGACGCCGGCGCCGGCCACGACGAAGGCCGCGCAGGTCGAGACATTGTAGGATCCGGATCCGTCCCCGCCAGTGCCGACGACGTCCATCGCGTCGTGCGGCGCCTCGACGCGACGCATCCGCGCGCGCAGCGCACCGACCGCGCCCACGATCTCCTCGACGGTCTCGCCGCGTACCCGCAGCGCCATGAGGAAGGCACCCATTTGCGCGGGCGTCGCCTCGCCCGCGACGAGACGGGAGAAGGCGACCGCGGCTTCCTCGCGAGCGAGCGGCAAGCCGTCCGCCACACGCGCAACGAAGGTCTTGAACGCCGTCATGCTTGTCTCCCGGGTATTCCGAGTGTCGGCGCGACCTCGACGTTCTCACGTCTATACGGCACGGTGTCGGTCGTCGCGGTGTCCAGATCGCGGGCGAAAAGGTGTCCGGAGTGGACGGCAGCGGCAATCGTCCCGGGGGCGAGGCAGTCGCCGAAACGAACGATGCGGCGCAAGCCGGCGCGCTCTCGGGCCGCGGGGGCGGTGCCGGCGATCTCGTGGAAGAGAGCGTCGCGCGGCACCATTCCCGTGACGAGGACGAGCGCGTCGGCCTCGATGTGGCGCGTGCGGCCAGTATAGACGCAGGCGAGGCGCGCACGCCCGTCGTCCCAGCCGGCGAGCGCCGTCGAGACGTGCACGGCCTCCGCGTTCTCGATGATGCGCTTTTGGATGCGCTTCTGCTCGTGCGTGTATTGCGTGAAGGCCGAGACAAGGCTCTCGGGCGTGACGAAGAGGACGGCGCATCCGCGTTCGACGAGCCTCTCCGCTATGACGCCGCCGAGATGGCCGTGATCATCGTCGAAGAGGACGACGCGACCCTCCGGCAAGCGGCCGGCCATGATGTCGTCGGGCGTGAAACGGAGCGCTTGCCCCATTCCGGGGACTGGCGAGCGATGGACGCGTCCGATCCCGTCGTCCCGCCAGCGCGCGCCCGTCGCGATGCCCACGAGCGAGGCGCCGACCGCGAGCGCGAGTTCGGCATCGACGGGGCTCTCGCGCAAGATTTCGACGTTCGGCATCGTGCGCAATTGCTGCACGCGCCAATCGCGGACGCGTGCCCATGCGGCGAGCCCCGGCAAGCTACTCTCGCGCGTCACGCGGCCTCCGAGCTCGCGGGACTCCTCCGCGAGGATCACGGAGTACCCACGCTGGGCGAGCGCGCGGGCGGCTTCGAGCCCCGCCGGTCCTGCGCCGACGATCAGCACGCTGTCGTCGGTGTCGCGCTCGGGGATGCGCTCGGGATGCCAGCCGCGCCGCCATTCCTCGCCCATGGTCGGGTTCTGCGTGCAGCGGATCGGCACCGAAAGCTTGTCGGTCGCCACGCAGACATTGCAGCCGATGCACTCGCGAATGTCGTCGTGGCGCCCCTCCTCGATCTTGCGCGGCAGGAAGGGATCGGCGATCGAGGGTCGCGCGGCACCGATCAAATCGAGAACGCCGCGCCGGATCATCGAGACCATCGTGTCGGGCGACGTGAAGCGGCCGACACCCACGACCGGCTTCGTCGTGAGGCTCTTCACGAAAGCGACATGAGGCTCCTGGAAGCCTTCCGATGCGAAGCGCGAGGTCTGGCCGTCATTGTCGAAGGTGGAGAGATTGACGTCCCAAAGGTCCGGCAGCTCGGCGAGAAGCGCCACCACCGCCCGGCCCTCGCCGTCGGCGGCGATCCCCGTCGGGCCTCCGAGATCGTCGACCGAGAAGCGGAGCGCCACGGCGCAGACGTCCCCGATCGCCTCCTTCGTGTCCTCCAACAGCTCGCGCAGGAGGCGCGCCCGGTTCTCCAGGGAGCCGCCGTACTCGTCGGCTCGGTCGTTGTGCCGACGGGAGAGAAAGTGCGCCGGCAATGTCATGTCGTGTCCGGCATAAACATAGACGATCTGGAATCCTGCGCGCTTGGCGTGGAGGGCAGCGGTTCGATGCCAGCGGCGCAGCGCGCGGATGTCTTCCTTGTCCATCGCGCGCGCCGTCACCGGCAGGATGCCGCGCGTGACGGCGAGACTCGGGGCGATCGGAACAGAGCGCGATTCCGGGTTGGCGACGTGGAAGCCGTTGTGTGCGAGCTCGATACCGGCGAGCGCTCCGTGGCGACGTATCGCCTCGGCAGCGGGGGCCAAGGTCGCTACGTCGCGCTCGTCCCACAGGCGTATCGAGCGCAAATGGTTGCCGGTGTGATGAATATCGCACTGCTCAGTGCAGACGACCCCCCAACCACCCTCGGCCTTGACCTCTCGCATGGCCGCCATCGCGCTCGGATACGCGCGGCCCATGCCGTTGCAATGCGGAACCTGGTAGAAGCGGTTCTTCGTCGTCACCGGGCCGATCCGAACCGGCTCGAACAGCACGTCGTAAAGCTCGGGGCGGCTCATCGGGTCGACCTCGTCCTCAGACTGCTGCGGGCGAAGGCCGCGCTCCGAAAATGGCGCTGCCGACGCGCACGTGCGTGGCGCCGCAGGCGATCGCCTCGGCGAAGTCGGCGCTCATGCCCATCGACAGAACCGGGAGTTCGTGACGACGCGCGATCGCGGCGAGCGCCTCGAAATGGCGGCGAGGGTCGTCCCCCACAGGTGGAATGCACATCAAGCCCGTAACCTCGAGCCCGTGCGTCTCTCTGGCCTTCTCGACGAGAGCATCAGCCTCCTCGGGCAGGACGCCCCCCTTCTGCGGCTCGCGACCGGTATTCACCTGCACGTGGATGCGCGGCCTGCGACCGAGCCGCGCAATCTCCCGCGCCAGCGCCGCACACAGGCTCGCGCGGTCGACCGACTGGAGGACGTCGAACAGAGCGACAGCCTCGCGTGCCTTGTTCGATTGAAGCGGCCCGATGAGGTGAAGCTCCAGCTCCGGATGCGATTCGCGCAGGGCGGGCCACTTGCCCGCCGCCTCCTGAACGCGGTTCTCGCCGAACACGAATTGTCCCGCGGCGATGGCCTCGGCAAGCCCTTCGGCGCCGATCGTCTTCGAGGCAGCCACCAAAGTCACATCGTGACGAGCGCGGCCCGCAGCCCGGCAGGCGGCGTCTATCTGTGCGCGGACGCGCGCGAGCCGCGCGGCGCAGCCTTTGTCAAGGGCGGGCGTTTCTGGCGGGTGCGGGTGCGACATGCGTCCGGTCCCTCGTCTGGCGTGTAAGCATCCTGGTTGTGTTCTGCTCGACCAATTGATGATTCAAGATAGTGCAACCCGACAGCGAGAAGCGGCCCTCCGGTTGCCGAGTGCCCGCCTTTGCGACCCGCGCGAGCAGAAGGTGCTCTCAGAAGTCGATACGACGATCCGCCAAGCCGAGGATCTTCGTCTGCACCACGCGAGCGCCATGCGCCTTCAGGTCGCGCGCGATGCGCTGCTCGAGACCCGCGAGATCCGTGCGTGCGCCGTCGTGATGCGCTTCTGCAATGACGAGGATGCGATCCGTCGGCGCGGACACGGCCGAGGGCGCGCTCTGCCGGTGCGTCCAGCGTCGCGCGTGGGCCGCCCCCTCCTCGTCGGCGAATATCGTCTCGCCCTCGTTGGGCGTCTCCGTCTCGCCCGAGAACCCGACGTACCGCTCGTCTCCACGCGCCAGGCGCACCGTGATGCCGCCGGCGATCTTCTCGCGATCGAACACTGCGATCGGGATCGCTGCGCTGAGCGAAGCGTGATTGAAATAATCGACCACCGGATGCAGGCTCGGAAGGTTCCCTTCTTTTCGAAAGCGGCGCAGCAACGCCTCGGCAGCACAGCGATATTGCGTGGGCTTGAGTCCCATGCGCGAAAACGCTTCTCGCCACGCGGCGATCTCCGGCATCTCCGCTTCCGGCCGAGCGAGGCGATCATGTGCTTCTCGTGCAAGGTCTTCGAGGAGCGCGGGGTCGGGCCGAACGTTCCTCACGTCGTCCACAACCATCGTGAGCGCGGCGAGAGACGGATGCGCCGACCAGATTTCGTCGGCATGGAGAAAGTACATTTGCAACCCCATGTCGTGAGAGCGGATTTTCGACGTACAAACCTCAGCATTACAGCATTTGATTGCGTTAGCAAGAGGCTGCGATCATGAGTGCTGTCAGAATACATTCCTGTGTCGTTTTGACGCGATTTACGCAACTTTTTGTGTTTAAACCATTTTTGCGACGCCTTTGCTGCTACGCCGCTTCCCTACGCGCAAATACGTACTTTTCTCGCGCTGGGGTTTGGTCTTTCACTAGCAAAAGTTGTGGCGCGCATGCTTGTACCGGCGCTGCCGCCGCTGCGACGATAGCCGTTGGAGAGCTGCGCATGGATACGCTGACCCCGTCCTCCCCGAACACCCGCTTGGATCGGCGCCTCGCCCAAAGCTGGTTGGAAACTGTCGACTTACGACGCATCTCTGCGGAAGTCGGCACTCCGGTTTTCGTCTACAGCGAAGCACAGGTCGTTCGCAATCTGGAGCGCGTGCGTGCCGCGGCGCGCTCGGCCGGCCTCGGCGACCGCGTGGAGCTATACGTTCCCTTCTTCCCCAACGCCAACCCGCATGTGCTCTCGGCATTGCGCGACATGCCCGGTGTCGGCCTCCTCGTGCAGATACCGAGCGAGCACGCCCTGCTGTCGCGTTTCGGCTTCGAGCGCTTCATCGTCTCGCCGGGCCACGTCTCGGACGACGAGATCCGCCATTGGGGTCGGCTCGGATACCCGACCTTCCTCTCGAGCCTCGACGAGGTCGCCTGCATGATCGAGGCGGGGGCCGAGCGCATCAGCGTTCGGATAGACAGCCTCGGCTCGGAGAAGCCGGGCGTGAAATACGCTCAGCTCGCGGAACTCGCGGACATGCTGCGCGCGAACGGGCGGCAGATGGACTGCTTCGAGGTCTATTGCGGCAGCGGCAACTCGCTCGAAGCTATGATCGACATCGTCGACCAGGTCTTCGCCATCTTCAAGACGCACTTTCCCGAGGCGCGCGCTGTCAACTTCGCCGGCGGGCACGGTTTCGACTATGCCGGCTGGGACGAGGGCGACAAGCATTTCGACTGGACACGTTACTTCGAGGCGCTGCGCAGCCTCGCCGCAGCGCACGGCATGCCCGAGCACGTCCGTCTCCTGTTCGAGCCCGCTCGGGACGTCCTTGCGGACACGGGCATACTGATGCTCTCGGTGAAGCGCGATATCGTTTCCAATCCCGTCTCCAATCTCGTCGTGACAGACGGCTCACGCATGCTGATGCCTTCGGCGCAATACCGTAATCGGCGCCACCATGTCGTCTTCCTCGACCGAGACTTCGCGGAGATACCCGAGCCGGACGAGGCGGATGCTATCCATTGCGTCGTGCGGGGACGTTCGATCCTGCGCAACGACTACGTATTGCCCGGCACCTACGCCGTGCCGAAGTCGGTGGACGCGCATGCCACGATGCTCATACTCGATGCGGGCGCCTATTGCGCTACCCAGCACATGGAGTTCCTGAACGTGCCGCCTGCGCCCGAGGTGCTGATCGGACTCGACGGCGAGCCGCGGCTCGTCACCCGTCGCGGCGACGACCTGGACAAGTGGCGCCATCTCCTGCCCGAGCGCGCGCCGCTCGCCGGGGACGCAACGCACTCGGTCGGGGGCGAGACATGAGCGATTCGTCCACGAGGGAGGTGCCGGATTCCCCGGCGCCCGTAGACGGCGAGCGCGATCCGTTCTCGCTGTTCGCCGACTGGTTCGCAGAGGCACGTCGGAGCGAGCCCGAGGACCCCGACGCCATGGCGATCGCTACCGTCGGCAATGACGGGCTGCCCAACGTGCGTATGGTGCTCCTGAAGAGCGCGGACGCGGACGGCTTCGTGTTCTACACGAATACGACCTCTCAAAAAGGTCGTGAGCTCGAAGCCAACCCGAAGGCTGCCGGCGTTCTCCATTGGAAGTCGCTGCGCCGCCAAGTCCGCTTCCGCGGTCTCGTATCGCGTGTCGCGGACGAAGAGGCCGACGCCTATTTCGCGTCGCGCGCGCGCGACAGCCGGATAGGCGCTTGGGCGAGCAAGCAGTCGCAGCCACTGGAGAGCCGCTTCGCGCTCGAGGGCGCGGTCGCGCGCGAGGCCGCCCGTTTCGGCTTCGGCACGGTTCCTCGCCCGCCTCACTGGACAGGCTTCAGGATCGCGCCCCTCGCAATCGAGTTCTGGAGCGACCGACCCTTTCGGCTGCACGATCGGCTCGTCTATCACCGTGAGACACCGGATGGTGCCTGGACGACGCGGAAGCTCTACCCGTGACGATGCGGCGCAAGGAGGTGGTTGAGAATTATAAGTACCTCACCTTATCCGGCGGCTGTTCGTCCTGCTGCGCGGCGAAGGGGAGCATCGGGGATCAACCGGGTTTACCGCATATACCGGGAAGAAGGGCTGGGCGAAGGATGCCAGCGTCGAATGGCACTACATCAAGCCTGGAAAGCCCATGCAGAACGGCTGGAGCGAGAGCGTCAACGGCCGCATGCGGGATGAGCTCCTCAATGAGACAGGCTCGCCGCTACGCAATCCCGGGGAGCTACACTGCGAGCTTGTTGCTCACCACGCGTCGATTGGCGCATCAGAAACAACGGAGACTCCAGTCGCTATTGGATGAAGGTTTAGTGGCAGGTCACAGACGCACTGCCCGCTGACGCACCGCCAGCAACCAATTGTTCGTCGTCCGGGCCGGGGCGACGTCGTCTCATTCTTCGATCGGCACGATCTCCCCGCACGCCACCTCCATCGCGGCGGCGGTGGTACCGATCGTGCGTCCCTGCACCGAGTGCTCTGCGGCGATTTCGGCCAGGGGGATGAGGACGAAGGCGCGGTTGAACATCTCCGCGTGCGGCAAGGTCAGATGCGGCGTGCGCATTTCCAGATCGTCGATGAAAAGTATGTCGATATCGATGACACGCGGCCCCCAGCGCGGCCCTGCCGTTCGGCCCAGCATCAGCTCTATGCGCTTGAGCGCCTGTAGCAGCGCGATCGGATCTGCCGTGGTCCAGCCGAGGGCGCAGGCATTGACGTACCAGTCCTGGTCCGTTTCGCCCCAGGGTGCGGTCCTGTAGAGGCGCGAGACGCGCTCGATCGAGGTTCCCTCCAGCGTTTCCATCCAGGCCAGCGCGGTGCGCAGGTTGAGCGCCTTGTCGCCCATATTGCTGCCCAGCGAGAACGCGACGCGCCGGCGCCGACGGCGAACGATCTCGATCTCGACATGATCGAGCGCGACAGCGAGGGGGGCCGAGGGCTTGCGCACCCGCACGCGCACCTCGCCCACCGGATCGAAACGCTCCAGAACAGCGGCAGCGATGCGCTCGCCCAGCTTCTCGATCATGTAGTAGGGCCCCTGCCCCGAGACCTCGACCGCCAGATCGCAGAGCTTGCCGTAGCAGACGGTCTCGCGATGATCGTCTCCGGCGGCACAGGCCGACAGTTCGAGGTGGCAGTCGATGTCGACGAAGAACTTCTGACCGAGCTTGCGCTCTTCGGGATACAGACCGTGGAACCCATGCAGGCAGAGATTGCTGACGCTGACACGGTCCATCATCTCGCGGCCTCCATGGCGTTATAGACCCTGATCGCATCGGCATGGGGGCGCACGTCGTGCACGCGCAGCACCCGCGCGCCATGCGACAGGCCCAGCACGTTGGCGCCGAGCGTACCGAACAACCGGTCATCGATCCCGGCTCCCAGCGCAGCGCCGATCATCCGCTTTCGCGACAGGCCCAGCAGGATCGGGCGGCCGAAGACGTGCAGACGGTCGAGCCGGGCGAGAACGGCGTAGTTCTGCTCCGGCGTCTTGCCGAAGCCGAAGCCGGGGTCGAGGATGACGTTGCGCTCAGGGATACCCGCAGAGGCTGCCAGGCGCAGCGTGCGATCGAAGAAGCGCAGCACGTCCTCGATGATGTCGATCCCCGCATCGATGCCATCGCGGTTGTGCATGGCGACCAAGGCACAGTCCGAATCCGCCGTTGCATGAGCCATGTCCGGGTCGCCCTGCAGCCCCCGGATGTCGTTTACGACCGAGACCCCCTGCCCCGCGATCCAGCGAACGACCGAGGCTTTGTAGGTATCGATGGATACGGCGATCGAGAGAGCCGCGCAGACCGGCTCGAGGACACGCCCGAGCCGCGCCAGCTCCTCCTCCTCCGGCACCGGTATGGCGCCGGGGCGGGTGGATTCCGCGCCGATATCGATGATGCTCGCGCCCTCTTCCTCCATCCGCAGCGCAGCCTCGACAGCCGCGCCGACGGAATCGTGCCGTCCGCCATCGGAGAAGGAATCCGGGGTAACGTTCAGGATGCCCATCACGACGGGCGCGCTTTCCACAGCCGCGAGGAAGGCGTCGCGCTTGCTCAATCGCGGATCGGCCATGCAAAATTGTCCTTTCCTGGCCATGGGCGGGAACCATGGCGGTGTTGAAGCCGTGGCGGTGTTGATGCCATGGCGATGTCGAATTCGCGCCGAGGGGATATCTTCGTTCGTGGCAGCAACGAATTTCGGACGATTCAATCTCTATCGCGCTACGGGCAATGCGTGCAACTGAAAGACATTTTCCCACAGATCGACAATCTATGATGACAATCCATGTCTATAAAATCAGCCTCACGCTGTCGAGAGGATGCAGTCGGGGCTCCGTGAGTAAATCCGATCAGATGTCCCAAGACCGAGAGAGGCCGCCCCGCAACCATGGCGCAACCCGGCTGCGGCCAACGGCAACAGCAGCGCGCCAACGTCTCCGAAAGTCCCCCGCCCTGCGCCAAGCCATCCCCCGGCGCATTGGCCGGTCATCCCCTCGATATCTGCGCAATCGCGCGGTCCATGGACAGCATTCCGGCGCCATACACCATCAGAGCCAGTGCCATCGCGGCCCAGGGGAGATGGAAGTTGGCCCAGCCGGCGGGTATCGTGAGCTGGATGATGACGGTCATGACGAGCAGGCCCAGCGCAGCGAAGCGCGTGAACAGGCCCAGGACCAGGAGCGCCGGCAGGATGATCTCACTGACCGACGCCGCCCAAGCCATCAATACCGGGAACGGGTAATCGTAGGCGCGACCGAAGAGGTGGAGCTTGAACTCGTTGGCGAAGAGGAATGTCGTCGCCGGCGCGATCTCGAGGAAGCCGCTCCACTTTGTCAGGCCCGAGCGGAAGAACGGCACCGCGAGCGCAATCCGCAGGGCAAAGAGCGCCAGCGACGCGGGAATGGCGCCGATCAGGCCGTCGGCACGGTGATAGAGCCGGGCGCTCTCGCGGATGACGGCGTTCATGGCTGAAACTCCTCGTCGATGATGGGCGTGTGCGAGAAAGCGCCGAGCGCAAGAAGGCCTGCGAGCGCGCGTGCGAGGTCGAAATCGCGGGCCTCACGCAAAGCCGCTTCGGCGGCCCCGCCGATCGATTCGCCGGCGAGCAATCCTCTCGCGAACGGCATGTCGAGCGCCGGCAGCAGCGTCACCCGGACCTGCGCATCGGGCCGCGTGATCAGGACCGTTTCCGGGCGTCGCGTCTCCACCGGGCGGACGTCATCCCCCTGATGTGCCGCCCAGATCGAGCCGATCGCGTGGTTCGAGCAGATGAGCCGTGTCGCCGGATGGGGCTGCAAGGACAGGCCGAAAAGCCGCTCATCCGTTCGTCCGGCGAGCACAGCCGCGCGAAGCGGCTCGGCCTCCGCCGCGTGATAGGCCTCCTGCCAGGCATATTCGAGACGGGCCAGATCCGGGAGGTAGGGCAATCCGCGC
The DNA here is from genome assembly GCA_050485405.1 of Salinarimonadaceae bacterium. Taxonomy (GTDB): domain Bacteria; phylum Pseudomonadota; class Alphaproteobacteria; order Rhizobiales; family Beijerinckiaceae; genus Saliniramus. The sequence goes on along the minus strand of JBJHBI010000002.1, from coordinate 98,462 downwards.
GCGGGCGCGAATCCCGCAATGAAGGCCGGAAAACCGTCCCCATACCGCATCAACAGCGGGCTGCGAGGCTTGTGCTCTGCCACAAAGGCGCGCGCGAGCCCCCGGAAGAACGCCTCTCCCACGAGCCGTTTAGTGACCGGAAATGCCTTCGCCAGCGCCTCGACGAGACCGACATGAAGGTTGTTGCGATAGACGGCGAAGCGCATGCCGTCGCGCGTGCCACGAGCACTGGTCAGGCCCTCGGGCACATGGGCATCGGGATCGACGAGAGCCTCGGCGAAACGCTTCTCGATCGTCATGACGGGCATGATACGCACTCCGTCTCACGCTCGCCCGCACGCGCCATGTCAGCTTCACCCTGTGTCGCGAGCGTCTCCTCGATACGCGCCGCTTCGCCCATCAGCGTGGAGAATGCCGGGACGTCGTTGTCCCATTCCATCAATGTAGGGAGCGGCCCGGTACGTGCGATCGTGGAGGCGAAGAGCGCGAAGACATCCGGCGGGACGACGCTCGCATGGGCGTCGATCGCGAGGCGCTCGCCCGCCGCGTCGCGGGCCTCGTCATAGCCTGCGAGATGGATCTCGCCCACCGCATCCAGCGGGAAACGGCGAATGTAGTCATGAGGATCGAGCCGATGGTTGATCGCCGAGACCATGACGTTGTTGACGTCGAGCAACAGTCCGCACCCGGTGCGGCGTGCGATCGCTTCGAGGAAATCGACCTCGTCGATGGTGCTTTCCTCGAACAGAAGATAAGTGGACGGATTTTCCAGCAGCATCCGCATGCCGAGTTCGTCCTGGACGCGGTCGATGTGGGCGCAAACGCGTTCGAGCGTCCCCGGCGTATATGGCAGCGGCAGGAGATCGTTGAAATAAGCCCCCTCATGGGTCGACCAAGCGAGGTGCTCGGAGAAGGAGGCGGGCCGGTACAGCGCGATCAGGCGCTTCAGACGGGCGAGATGCGCGTCGTCGAGATCGTCTGCGCCACCGATGGAGAGGCCGACCCCGTGCAGCGACAGCGGATAATGCTGCGCGATCGCCCCGAGATACCGATGCGGCGGGCCGCCGTCACCCATGTAGTTTTCCGCGTGCACCTCGAAGAAGCCGACCTTCGGCAGCGTCGAGAGTATTTCGGCGTAATGCTCCGGCTTCAGCCCGAGACCGGCCGCTGCCGGCAATGCGGGAGACCGCGACATGATAACCTCCATTGGCACGAGAGACCGGGGCGCCCGACCGACGCCCCGGAATGGTGACGCGTCAGGACGGCAGATCGCGATCGAGTTCCTCGAGGCTGCCCATGCGATCTCCCGGCAGCGCAATCTCCTCGCAGGTGCCCGCAGGCACCAGCGTCCAGGCATTGCCCTGATAATCGACGGTCGAGGTTCCCGCGCAGGTCGTGCCGGGACCGGCTGCGCAATCGTTCTGCCCGGCGAGCGATACGCCGTAGCATTTCTCCATTTCATTGGCGGCGACCTGACCGGACGCGGCGACGCCGATACCCGCAGCGAGTGACGTTGCGAGAGCGAGGGAAAGTACTTGACGATTCATGGTGAGCATTCCTCCGTTTTGACGGAAGCCGGAGATCGACTTCTGTGGGTGAATTCGGAGAAAACGAGCATTCGTTACAGCAGAAACCGGGATACACGATCTTGTGATCGTCACGTGAACACTTCACGGCATCGACATGTCATGGAGCGGGATGTAACGATCCGGCTTTCTGGCGCGAATTGGGAGACGAGGCTTGTCGCCTGATGCGGACAAACAGCTGGCAGGCATGCTGCGTGCGGCAATGGGCGGCGACGAGGCGGCCTATGCCCGGTTCCTGCGCGACGTCGCAGGTCTCGTGAGGGCGACAATCGGCAAGAGGCTCGGCGCAACCACCGAGCTCGACCCGGAGGATATCGTGCAGGAAACGTTGCTCGCCATTCACCTGAAGCGCCACACATGGCGTCCGGATGCTCCGGTCGGCCCATGGATCCATGCGATCGCGCGCCACAAGCTGGTCGACGCCTATCGTCGGCGCGGACGAGCCGTGACCATCGATGTCGATGCGTTATCGGACGATCTCGCCGGCGACGAGGCGCCGCTCGTCCATGCCCGCGATATCGAACGGGCCCTGCAATGCCTCACGGAAGGTCAGCGTGTGGTGGTCTCCTCGATCAGCCTCGAAGGCTGGTCCATCGCAGAGACGGCCGAAAGGCTGAACATGAAGGAGAACACCGTGCGGGTCGCACTCCATCGTGGGCTCGCGGCGATCGCGCGCCGGTTCGGATCGACGCAGCCATGAAGACCGACGATCTCATCAGGGCGATCGCAGCCGATACGGGCCGCCCCTCGACGCCCATGCATCTCGTCTGGATCCCGGCACTCGGCGCCGCCTTCCTCGTGGCGGGACTCGTCTTCGCCGGCTTCCTCGGCCCGCGACCGGATTTCGCCACCGCCATCGAGAGCATGCGCTTCCTGTCGAAGTTTCTGGTGACCGCCACCCTCTTCGTCTCGACATTGCCGCTGCTCTTTACCCTCGCGCGACCGGGGGCGGGCATATCCGCGAAGACGTTGCTCGCCGCCCCTGCCCTTCTGCTCGCCGCGATCACGCTCGAACTCGTCGCGCTGCCGCCGGCTGCATGGATCCCCGCCCTAGTGGGCACGAACGCCATATACTGCCTGACCCTGATCCCGCTGCTCGGGATCGGACCGCTGGCGGCGATGATGTTCGCCCTGCGCTACGGGGCCCCGACGCGCCCGGCTCTCGCGGGAGCCGTCGCCGGCCTCGTGGCGGGCGCGATCGCGGCGACGTTCTACGCCGCCTACTGCACCGACGATTCCCCGCTCTTCGTGGCGGTATGGTACAGTTTCGCCGTTGCCGTTCTCGCACTGACCGGCGCCCTGGCCGGGCGTCTGGCTCTGCGCTGGTAGCGAGAGCGGCACGCGCGCAAATCGACGGCGCGGTGCGTTGTCCGAACGCAGGAACCATTTTCGGCTCGCCCCGGTTGTCTCGACGGCAAAAGCGAGGTTGCAGATGGGCGATTTCAGAAAGAACTATCTCACCAGACCGATATTCCGCTGGGCCAAGGGGGCGATGCCGAGCCTCTCGAAGACCGAGCGGGAAGCGCTGAATGCGGGCGAGACCTGGTGGGATGCGCAGCTCTTTTCCGGCAATCCCGACTGGGAGATGCTGCGACAAGTGCGCCCACCGGTGCTGACGCCGGACGAGCAGGCGTTTCTGGACGGGCCGTGCCGCACGCTCTGCGGCATGATCGACGACTGGACCATCAACCGGATCGACGGCGACCTGTCGCCCGCCGTGTGGGATTTCATGCGCGAGCATCGGTTCTTCGGCATGATCATCGCACGCGAATATGGCGGGCTCGGCTTCTCGGCCTTTGCTCATTCGCAGGTCGTGCGCCGGATATCGATGGTCTCCATCCCGGCCGCCGTGACCGTGATGGTGCCCAATTCCCTCGGGCCGGGCGAGCTGCTGCATCTGTTCGGAACCGATGCCCAGAAGAAGCACTGGCTGCCGCGCCTCGCTGATGGTCGCGATCTCCCGGCATTCGGGCTGACGAGCGATTTCGCGGGCTCAGATGCCGCCTCAATGCTCGATACGGGCGTCGTCTGTCGCGGCACGTGGCAGGGCAAGGAAGTGACCGGCATCCGGCTGAACTGGGCCAAGCGCTACATCACCCTCGCCCCGGTCGCGACGCTGCTCGGCCTCGCCTTCAAGCTGGAGGATCCCGATGGTCTCATCGGCGACGAGCCGGATCTCGGCATCACCTGCGCCCTCGTCCCCGCTGATCTCGAAGGAGTGGAGACCGGGCGCCGGCATATCCCGGCGGGCACGATGTTCCTGAACGGGCCGACCACCGGGACGGACGTCTTCGTCCCGCTAGACAACATCATCGGCGGCCCCGATTACGCGGGCAAGGGCTGGATGATGCTGATGAGCGCGCTCGCGGCCGGGCGAGGCATCTCCCTGCCCTCGCTGGCCTGTGCCGGTACGGCGGCGGCGGCGCATACGTCGGGCGCCTATGCCCGCATTCGTAAGCAGTTCAAACTCCCCATCTCGCGCTTCGGCGGCGTGCAGGAACCGCTCGCACGCCTGGCCGCCGATACCTACGCGATCGATGCCGCGCGGCGCCTCACCTGTGCGGGTCTCGACGAGGGCCGCGCGCTCGCTGTGATCTCCGCCGTCATGAAATACACCGCGACGGAGCGCATGCGCGCGCGCATCGACGACGCGATGGACGTGCATGCGGGCAAGGCCGTCGTCGAGGGGCCGGGGAACTATCTCTCGGGGCATTACCGGGCGGTCCCGATCGGCATCACGGTGGAAGGCTCGAACATCGTCACACGCTCGCTGATGGTGTTCGGCCAGGGCGCGATCCGCGCGCATCCCCATCTCCTCGACGAGATCCTCGCCCTCGAGAAGGGCCAGGCGGACGAGGCGCTCGACGCATTCGACGAACATTTCTGGAAGCATGTCGGCCATTCGCTGAAAACCCTCGGACGCAGCTTCGGACGTGCGCTCACGGGTGCGCATTTCGCGCCGGCGCCCCCGAAGTCGGGACGCGCGGGGCCGATCTACCGGCAGCTCTCGCGCTGGTCGGCGGCTTATGCGATGACGGCGGACCTCGCTTTTCTCACTATCGGTGGCGGGCTCAAGCGCATGGAGATGCTCTCGGGCCGGATGGCCGATATTCTGTCGGAGATGTACGTCCTCTCCGCCGTGCTGAAGCGCTGGGAGGACGAGGGTCGCAAGGATGCCGATTTCCCGCTCGTCGCCTATAATGCGCAGCGCAGCTTCCAGCGGATCGGGGAATCTCTCGACGGCGTGCTCGCGAACTTCCCCGCGCGCTGGGCCGCCTGGATCCTGCGTCTCGTCACCCAGCCGGGCAAGCGCCCGCGCGCACCGTCCGATGCGCTGGTCGCGACCTGCGCCGAACTGATCAGCGAACCGGGCGAGACCCGCGACAGGCTGCTCAGCGAGTTCTTCGGCGAAGGTCACCATCCCGGCATCCTCGCGCTCAATGAGGCCTATGAGCGCGTTATCGCGGCGGAGCCTCTGGAACGCAAACTGCGCAAGCTCGAAAAGACCCCGGAAGCCGCCTTCGAAGCGGGGCTCCTCAGCGCCGAGGAGAAGGCGAGCCTCGACGCGATGCGCGAGGCGGTGGCGAAGGTCGTCGCCGTTGACGATTTCACGCCGCAGGAAATGGCGCATCTCTTTCCGGGCGCACCGCCAGATCAGGAGCCCAACACGCACAAGGAGGCCGCCCAATGACGCGCAGGCCGAATGACGGGCGCGCCGTCTATCTCGTGGACGGCGCCCGCACCCCCTTCCTGAAGGCGCGCGGCAAGCGCGGCCCCTTCACCCCGGTCGATCTCGCCGTGCAATGCGGGCGTCCGCTGCTCGCGCGCCAGCCCGTCGCGCCCGATGCCTACGACATGGTCATCCTCGGCTGCGTCAACGTCATCGCCGACGAGATGAATCCGGCGCGCGTCGCGGCCCTGCGGCTCGGCATGGGTGACCGGATGGTCGCCTTCACGGTGCAGATCAATTGCGGCTCCGGCATGCAGTCGATCGATACCGCCTATCGCTATATCCGCGAGGGCTCGGCCGACATGATCCTCGCCGGCGGCACCGATGCGCTCAGCCACGCGCCGCTGGTTTTCGGCGAGGAGGCCGTCGGCTGGCTCTCGGGAATGCAGCGCGCACCCGGCCCGCTCGCCAAGGCGCGCGCGGCGGTGAGTATCCGCCCGGGCGATCTCAAGCCCGTGGTGGGGCTGGAGCGCGGTCTGACCGATCCGATCACCGATCTCGGCATGGGTCAGACGGCGGAGATCCTCGCGCATCGCTTCGGCATCGACCGCGCCATGGCCGATGCCTATGCGCTCGAGAGCCATCAGCGTCTCGCCCGCGCACAGGCAGACGACACCCTCACCCGGGAGGTGATGCCGGCCTTCGACCGCTCGGGCAAGGTCTACGAGAAAGATGACGGCGTACGCACCGACGGCACGATGGAATCGCTGGCCAAGCTGAAACCGGCCTTCGAGCGCCCCTACGGCAAGGTGACCGCCGGCAACGCCTCGCAGGTCACAGACGGCGCTTGCTGGACGGTCCTCGCCTCTCAGGAAGCGGTGGAGCGCCACGATCTGAAGCCGCTCGCGAAGATCGTCGACAGCGAATGGGCCGCGCTCGATCCCGCCGTGATGGGGCTCGGCCCGGTCATGTCGGTCACGCCGATGCTGACGCGCAACGCACTGGCCTGCGGCGATGTCGATCTGTGGGAGCTGAACGAGGCCTTCGCCGCGCAGGTGCTGGCCTGTCTCGCGGCGTGGCGCGACGCGGAATTCTGCCGCAACGTGCTCGGCCTCGACGACGCCTTCGGCGCGATCCCCCGCGACAGGCTCAACGTGGATGGCGGCGCGATCGGGCTCGGCCACCCGGTCGGTACCAGCGGCAATCGCATCGTGCTGCATCTGGCCAACGCCCTGCGCCGACGCGGGGAGAAACGCGGCGTCGCCACCGAATGCATCGGCGGCGGACAGGGCGGCGCGATGTTGCTGGAGGTGGCCTGATGACCGACAAATCACTCACCGAAACGCTCGCGCGCGCCCTGCCCGATCTCGGCCCGGCCCAGGATGCCAGGCATACGGGGCACTGGCGGTACGCGAAGGGCGAAGACGGAATCGGCTGGTTGGTGCTCGATTGCCGGAACAAGCGGGTCAACACGGTTTCGCAGGAGGTCCTGCGCGAGCTCGCCGAACAGCTCGACCAGATCGAGGCGGATCTGCCGGAAGCACTCGTCATCCGCTCGGCCAAGCCCGCCGGTTTCGCCGCGGGTGCGGATATCTCCATGCTCTCCGACATGGCGAGCGGCGACATCACCGAGCTCCTGCGCGAGGCGCATGCGGTGCTCGACCGGCTGGAAGGTCTCTCCTGCAAGACCATCGCGGTCGTGCACGGCGCGGCACTCGGTGCGGGCTGCGAGATCGCGCTCGCCTGTGATCACCGCATCGCGATCGATGGCGCCTCGTTCGGCCTGCCGGAAGTGCGCCTCGGCCTGCATCCGGGGCTAGGCGGGACGGTGCGGCTGCCCCGGCTGATCGATCCGCTCGCCGCGATGACCCTGATGCTGACGGGCTCGACGGCGCATACGCGCAAGGCGAAGAAGCTCGGCATCGCCGACATCGTCACGCAAGAACGCCATGTCCGTGCGGTGATCGCGGCGGTGAAAAGCGGCGATGTGAAGAGCCGTAACGGCGGGATCACGCAGCGCGCCTTCGACCTCGCAGCCGCACGCAATTTCGCCGCCGGGCGCATGCGCAAGGAGACGCAGGCCAAGGCACCGCAGGAGCATTATCCCGCACCCCACGCCCTGATCGATCTCTGGGCCGAACATGGCGGCGACCGGAAGGCGATGCAGGAGGCGGAGATCGCCTCCTTCGCAAAGCTCCTCCAGACCGATACCTGCCGCAATCTCATCCGCGTCTTCTTCCTGCGCGGCACACTCAAGGATGCGGCGAAGCCCGAGAACCCGGATGGCGAAACCGGTGACGGCATCGCAGCCGTCCACGTCATCGGCGGCGGTGTCATGGGGGCCGAGATCGCAGGCTGGGCCGCCATGCAGGGCAAGCGCGTGACGATCACCGACCCCGACCGGGCCGCGCTCGGGCGTGCCGTCGCCACCGCCCGCGAGATCTGCAAGGAAGCACATCTCGACGATCTCCAGACCCGCGATGCCCTCGACCGCCTGATGCCCGATCCGTTCGGATACGGCGCGGCGAAGGCCGATCTCGTGATCGAAGCCGGGCCGGAAAAGCCGGAGGTGAAACGCAAGATCTTCGGCGACCTCGCAGCCGTGATGAAGACGGGCGCCATCCTCGCGACCAACACGTCCAGCCTCCAGCTGGAGGATTTCGTCGATCACGTTCCGGCCAAGGCACGCTTCGCCGGCCTGCATTTCTTCAACCCCGTACGCAAGGTCCCCCTCGTCGAGGTGATCAGCCATGGCCGTACCGACAAGCAGACCCGCGAGCGGCTCCTCGCCTTCTGCAACGCCATCGGGCGCCTGCCCGTATCGCTGAAGGACGGGCCGGGCTTTCTCGTCAACCGGGCGCTGATGCCGTATCTGCTCGAAGCCCTCCTCCTGATGGAGGAAGGGGTCGACAAGGAGGTGATCGACCAGGCCGCGACGCGTTTCGGCATGCCCATGGGCCCGATCGTCCTCGCCGATCAGGTCGGGCTCGATATCTGCCTGCATGTGGCGGAAAGCATGCAGGAAGCGCTTTCGGATCGCGTCGCGGATATTCCGGCGCGGCTGCGCGAGAAGGTCGAGGCGGGCGAGACCGGGCGAAAGGCCGGGCGTGGCTTCTATGACTGGTCGGACGGCACGCCGAAACCACGATCCGAGAAGGCTCCGCCCGGCGATATCGAGGACAGGCTGTTCCTGCCCATGCTCGATGCCTGCGCCGCCTGTCTGCGCAACGGCATCGTGGGCTCGCCGGAGGAAGCCGATGCCGCGATGATCTTCGCCACCGGCTTCGCACCGTTCCGGGGTGGGCCGATGCATTATGCGCAAAGCCGTGGTCACGCGGAGGTCGCGAGCGCACTGGAGCGCCTCGCCGCGCAACATGGCGCCCGTTTCACACCCGATCCTTACTGGCGCGAGGGGCGCTGAGATCGTGGAGCGGCTCGGTACCCCGGACGCGGTCGTCGATCGCATCCTCGCGCGGCACGGGCACGATCTGCGCGTCGCCCTGCCGCTCGGCCTCGGCAAGCCCGTCGATCTGATCAACGCGCTGACGCGGCGCGCCGTGGCCGATCCGGCGATCTCGCTGCAGATCTTCACGGCGCTGACGCTCGAGCGACCACAGCCGGGCAGCGACATGGAAAAGCGCTTTCTGGAGCCGGCGCTCGACCGCCTGTTCGGGCGCTATCCGCAATTCGATTATGCTCGGATGCAGCACGAGAACAGCCTGCCGGACAATATCAACGTGACGGAATTCTTCTTCCAGGCGCCGAACTGGACCGGCGTGGCGCATGCGCAGCAGAATTACGTCAGCGCGAACTACACCCACGCCCTCGACGTGCTCGTCTCGCGAAAACCGAACCTCGTCCTGCAATTGCTCGCAGCCGAAGGTGACGCGCTCAGCCTGTCCTGCAATACCGACATCACCGTCGATCTGATCAGGCACCGCCGGGCGGGAACCGCCGATTTCTCCCTGATCGGCATGGTCCATCCCGATCTGCCCTTCATGCCGGGCACCGGCGAGGTCGCGCATGAGGAGGTCGATATGCTCGTGGCGGATGAGGCGCCCGGGCATGATCTCTTCTCGGTGGTCAAGCAGCCGGTTTCCCTCGAAGATCAGGCGATCGGCCTGCATGTCTCGCGGCTCGTGCGCGATGGCGGGACGCTTCAGATCGGGATCGGCCAGGTGGGCGACGCGCTCGCCAACGCCCTGATCCTGCGCCATCGCGCCGAGATCGATGCGATCTGGCGCGACTGCCCCTTCCACCGATCCGAGACCTTCGCAGAGACCGGCCCCTTCGATACCGGGCTCTACAGCGTCACGGAAATGCTGGTCGACGGGCTTCTCGCTCTTTTCGAGGAGGGAATCATCAGCCGCGAGGCACAGGGCGCGGCGATCCATGCCGGTTTTTTCCTCGACAGCCGGGATTTCTACACGCGCCTTCGGGAATTGCCGCGCGAACAGCGCGAGCGCATCGCGATGATGCCGGTCTCCTTCACCAACAGCCTCTATGGCGACGAGGCCGGGCGCCGGGCGGCGCGGCGCGATGCACGTTTCGTCAATTCGGCGATGATGGTCACCGCGCTCGGCGCCGCCGTCTCGGACGGGACGGAGGACGGGCAGGTCGTGAGTGGCGTGGGCGGCCAGTTCAACTTCGTCGAGCAGGCCTTCGCCCTCGACGATGCCCGCGCCGTGATCACCATTCCCGCCACCCGCGAGAGCAAGGGCGAGATCACCTCGAACATCGTCTGGAATTACGGCCACATCACCATTCCGCGCCACATGCGCGATATCGTCGTGACGCAATACGGCATCGCCGATCTGCGGGGTAAGAGCGATGCCGAGGTCATTGCCGCACTGATCGCGATCGCCGACAGCCGCTTTCAGGGCGATCTTGAGAAAGCCGCCAAGGATGCCGGCAAGCTGCCGCAGGATTATCGCATCCCCGATCATGCGCGGGAGAACACGCCCGAGCGCCTCGAATCATGGCTCTATCCCCATGCGGAGAAGCTGCCGGCCTTTCCCTTCGGCACCGATTTCACCGAAGTCGAGCGTCGGTTGCTGCCCGCACTCGCGAAGCTGAAATCAGCGAGCGCGAACCGCATCCGGCTCGCCAAGCTGATATGGCGTGGAATGGGCGGCTCGCCCGGTGAGGGCGAGGAAGCGGCGATGCGCCGGATGGGTCTCGATACCCCCCGGACCCTGCGCGACCACCTGACCGCCCGCGCCCTGCGCGCCGCCTTGAGAGAGACGCAGGCGCGCTACGAGGCGCTCTTCGCCGAGTAGCGGGCTTCCAAGGCGCGCGCGAAGGACTATTGCACGCAGCGTCAACCGCGCTGCGTTTCCGCGCCGGGGCGCTCCAGCGGGAACGTCACGTCGATGGATTTGCCCTGTGCCGCGGGGTGGATCTCTAGTTCACCGCCCAGATGCGCGGCCATGGCGCGGATGATCCGCAGACCCATCGAATCCTCTCCCTCGCCCGGCCCCCAGGCCTCGGGGACGGGAGCGCCGTCATCGGTGACGGAGAGCTTCACCACGTCGTCATGTCGGCGCAGGCTCACGCGGATCTCCCCTTCGCCATCGGGATAGGCGTGCTTGCAGGCATTGGTGATCAATTCGTTCATGATCAGCGCGAGTGGCACCGCCGAGGGTCGCGGAATCGAGATCGGCTCGGCCTCCATACGCACCGTGATGGTGTCGGAGGAATAGAAATCCGCCAGCAGGTTGCCGAGACGGACAGTATAATCCGGATCTTCGTCGAAACCGTCCTCACGTGCGTAGAGAAGGCGCTGGATCTCGGCGAGGGCGCGCAGGCGCTGTTCGATGTCGTCGATGACGAGCCGCGCCTGCGGATCGGTGACGCTTTTCGACTTCATCCGTATCAGGCTGCCGATCATCTGCATGTTGTTGTTCACGCGATGGTTCAGCTCGTTCAGGAGATCCCGGTACTGCGCGGCCTTGGCGTGGATCTGCTCCTGCTTCTGCTTGATGGCAGCCGCCATGCTGTCGAAGGCGGCCGCGAGGCGGCCGATCTCGTAGCGGGAATGGGGTACGTTCGATCGTGCATCGAGATCGCCGCCGGACATCCGCATCGCGGCGCCCGTCAACAGGCGCACCCAGCGTATCACCAGCGATTCGCTGGCATAGGCGGCGGCGAAGAGCGCGAGCAGCAGAACCGTCATCGGCGCGGCGAGCGTATCGCGCAGGGCGGCGCCGTAACGCTCGAATTCCATGTATTGCGGTTTGCCGACCGCTATGATGAGATCGCCCGCATCCGTGCTCTGAAAACCGAAGACCCGGTCCGATCCGCTCTGGGTCGTGCCGCGGATCGCGCCGCTGCCGCGCGTCGCCATCTCGAGGCGGATATCCTCTACCGGCACCGTCTCGCGGGGCGCCTCCAGATCCTCGTCGTCTCCACCCTCGGCGCGATAATGGGTGAGCACTTCGCCGTCCTTGCCGATGGCCGTGATCGTGCTGCCCACGGGCAGGTTGAGCCGGCGCGTCAGGAATTCGAGCCAGCGCAGATCGATGCCGACGGCGATCGCGCCCTCCAGGCTTCCACCCTGCTCGCGGATCGGCAGCGCGGCGATGATCAAGGGCATGCCCGACTGTCCGACCATGTGGTCACTCACGACCATGTCGTCGGACGAGCGGATGGTCTCGAGAAAATCCGCTGTCGGAAATCCGTCCGGAAGCTCGCTGTCGGCGCGCGCACAGAGCAAGGCGCCCTGTGCGTCCAGCAGCGTCAGCGACGTGAAGGAGGGATAGCGATCGGCCCATTCGCTCAGGAAATGGGTGCATTCGGTCGCGCTGACGGGTCGGGTCTCGACCAGTTCGACGACCGTTTCCATCATGATCCGGGCGTTTTCGATGACGTTGGTGTGCTGGGCCGCCTGGATATCCGCGAGCCGCCTCGCGTTTTCCTCGATCTGGTCGCGTTCGTTGTTCAGCGCGTTGGCCGCGAGGAAGATCGCCACCGCCATGCCGGGGAGCGTCGCGACGAGAAGGATCGAGACGAGGCGGCTGCGCAGGGAAGAACTCGCAATCATCGCCCGCAAGCGATGCCCGAAGCCACTCTTCTCACCAGACGCATCAGAGCTCACGCCGCCCTCCCCCCATTGGAACACATCTCGCGCATGATCGATGCGCGGGCACCATCTGCTAACGCAAAGGTTGAAGCCGTGTTCCCGAGGGTAACTGAGCGGAAACCGGCTCGCGCGCGCATGAATGCACGCGAAAGCCGTTCACAACTGCGCGATCATCAGCTCGCGAGGGCGAGTTCGGCGCTCTCCGTGAAGCCACCGCCATGCAGAACGATCTCGGCGAGGCCCGGTGCGATGCTGAGTTCGTTCTCGGCAAAGTACCGTGCTAGCGCCACGCGTCCGGCTGCGAGCGGATCGCCCTCCCCGGAAGCGAGCGCGGCCTGCGCGAGCGAGGCCGCCCCGAGCGTCAGGCCGAACAGGCGAAGATACGGGGTGGCGCCGGCGAGCGCATCCTGCTGGGCATTGCCGGAAAGGGCCGTCAGCAGATGGCTCGTCGCCCGGTCGAGCGCCTCGACCGCCTGGCGCAGACGGCTCGCCGTATCGCCATAGGCCGCCCCGCCCTCCTTCGTGACGCGATCGGCGACGGCGCGCAGCCGCGCGATCTCGCCACGCACCGTTTCACCGCCGGAGAGCGGCAGCTTGCGGGTGACGAGATCGATCGCCTGAATGCCGTTCGTCCCCTCGTAGATCGCGAGGATGCGGGCATCGCGCAGATGCTGCGCGGCGCCGGTCTCCTCAATATAGCCCATCCCGCCATGGACCTGCACGCCGAGAGAGGCGACCTCGCTCGCGACATCGGTCGAGAAGGCCTTCGCAATCGGCGTCATCAGCGAGGCGCGCTCATGGGCGCGGCGGCGCGCATCCCGGTCACCCTCCGCATGGGCACGGTCGAGCGCACCGGCGGTGATGTAGCAGATCGCGCGCGCGGCCTGGGTGAGGCCCTTCATGGTCATCAGCATGCGCTGGACATCGGGGTGCGCGATGATCGGCGCCATACCCTCGCCCTGCCACGAGGCCGCGCGGCCCTGTCGGCGCTCACGTGCATAGGAGAGCGCCTGCTGATAGGCCCGCTCGCAGGCCGCGACGCCCTGGAGGCCGACACCGAGGCGGGCATTGTTCATCATCGTGAACATGCAGGCGAGGCCCCGGTTCTCCTCGCCGATCAGCCAGCCCGTCGCACCGCCCTTGTCGCCGAACACCATGGTGCAGGTCGGGGAGCCGTGCAGACCGAGCTTATGCTCCATTCCGTTGCAGAAGACGTCGTTGCGGCTGCCGTCGGGCAGCATCTTGGGCACGAGGAAGAGCGAGATGCCCTTCGTACCCGCCGGCGCATCCGGCAAGCGCGCGAGGACGAGATGGACGATATTGTCCGTCATGTCGTGCTCGCCATAGGTGATGTAGATTTTCTGACCCGTGATCCGGTAGGTACCGTCGCCGGCGGGCTCGGCGCGGGTGCGAAGGGCGGCGAGATCGGAACCGGCCTGCGGCTCGGTGAGGTTCATCGTCGCCATCCATTCGCCGGAGACGAGCTTGCCCAGATAGCGCTCCTGCAATTCCGGCGTGGCGTGCTGCGTCAGCGCCTCGATACCGCCCATGGTGAGCAGCGGCCCGATGGCGAAGGAGAGCGAGGCCGAGTTCCACATCTCGATACAGGCGGCGTTGAGCAAGCCCGGAAGACCCTGCCCGCCATGATCCGCCGGCCCGGGAAGCGCGTTCCATCCGGCCTCGGCCCAGGCCTTGTAGGTTTCCTTCCAGCCGGGAGGTGTGGTGACGGCGCCGTCGGCGAGTTTCGGCCCGTTGGTGTCGCCGACCCGGTTGAGCGGTGCAATCGCGTCACCGGCGAATTTCGCCGCCTCCTCGAGGATCTGGTCGACGAGTTCGACCGAGAGATCCGGGTGCAGCCCCTCGGCGAGCGCATCGTCGAGGCCGGCCACATGGCGCATGACGTGGACCATCTCGGTCACGGGCGCACGGTAATCCATCATCGTCCTCCAAAGCCGCACGCATCTTCCGGCTCTGCCGTGGCGTGCCTGTTTCTTCGCCGGGAAGCGTATCCGCGCCGTGTTCGGGCACAGCCGGCCTCTCCTGACCAAGAGTTATGTGAGCGTGCGGGCAAGGGCAATGGGGCAAATGTCGTATCTTCTGCCGCCCCGGAATCAGACGCCCCGCCACAGGCCGAGAACCGTCAGGACCGTGCCGATCAGAACGACGGAAACGGCGGCGTAGCCGGCATTCCAGCGCGTGCCGACGGTGAAGGAGCCGTAACCCGTCAACCTGCCGACATACATCGTCGCAGCGGTCGCCGGCGAGGAGGCGATCGCCATGCCCCAGCCGATGGCGAGCGCGCTGGCGACCAGCGTCGCATCGACGCCGTAGCGCGCCGGATCGGCCATCACGCTCGCAAGCACAGCGACGGTGATCAGCGGGTTCGCTCCGATCAGCCCGAACAACACCACGAGGAGCATGAAGAGCGCCGGCACGAAGACCGGCGGCAGGCCCTGCGGGCCGATCAGCGCGTCGATGAAGACCTGCGGAAGGAGCATCCCGATGAGCGTACCCGCATAGGCCGCGTTGCCGAGCACGGACAGTTCCTGCCGCTGCTGGGGCGCCTGTTCGACGACGTAATGGCGCAGATGCGCAAGCCCCGCGCGCCCGGTATCGCGCAGGATCCAGACGAGGCCGATCAGCGGCACGAAGAGGATTACCCCGTGGATCAGCTGGCCCGGCGTGAAGCGCTCGACGAGCGCCGCCGCGCTGGAGAGCAGGACGAGCAGCGTGACGAGCGGCAAGAGCGCGGCGAACGAGAACGGCACGGTATCCCCGGTTCCCGCCGCGCGGCGCGAGGCGCCGCTGTCGAGCGCCCAGCCGGCGATCGCGGTCATCACGGCGAGGCCGGTCCCGATCAGCACCATCAGCGGCCATTGCGCGCCGCTCACCCCGGTCGTCGCGATGGCGAATGCGACGGTGAGCGGGCACCAGAACATGGTCAGCGAGAACCCGCGCAGCATGGCGAGCATCATCCTCCGCTCGCGCGCCTTCGCCACGGCGGCATCACCCGGCGCGGCCTTGATCGCGTCGCGGATCATGCCGCTGAACAATGCCACCACGCCGAAATTCAGGATCGCGGCGAAGAGCGTCGTCCCGCCCAGAAGCGCGAAATAGCGCCGTCCCGGCGGCTGACGCACCAGCATGGCACCGGTCTCATGCACCATCGGCGAGGTCTGCGCCGCCACGCGCAGCACACCGAGCGCGAAGAACAGCACCATGATGAAGACACTGCGCCAGAACGCTTCCGCGAGCGCGACGAGCGGCGATGACAGGACAAATAAAGCGATGATCGTGACCACGCCGCCGAAGGCGAGATGGCCCCAGACGAAACGCGTAAACCGCGTGACCTGCGTCGCGAGATAAAACAGAGCCGCCGCCATCCCCACCAGCATGAGCGGGCTCGGCATCCCCTCCGCGAGCGCCCGCTCCGCCTCCCCGCTCAGCGTGCTCGCGAGTAGGGCGAACCAGGCGATGACGAGCGCGAGCCCCGAAAACGCATCGATGCGATTTGTCATGGAAACCGGTTCCGGTGATAGCTGCGCGTGAGGGCAATGGCGAGCCGATCGCAGGACGACCATCGACATTTCCCGCAAACCGCTTTGCCACGCGGCTTTGCACCGCACAACCCGCACCCATGCGCCATCCGCAAGGGCAAAGTCACGAAGAGCCGGGCGAGGAAGGCAATATTCCGACGGCGCAATCACCCGCCGCTTCGGTTCCGATGCGGCTTCCACGCTGCATAGGCTTCCGGCATGCATACGGCGCAGGGCCGATAGCCCGCAAGCAGGGCAATCACCTCTTCGGCGAAGAAGACGCGGTGGCGGATATAGGGCCCGCCGCGCGCGATCGCCGCCTTTGCTGTTCGGCAATCGAGACGCCCGTAGATGCGGCTTTTCGCGTGACCACCGAATCGCCCCGGCACAGCCGACAGGTACGCGCGGTCATGCGCGTCACGCAGGGTGTAGCGCGCCGCCGGAATCGCTTCTTCGCCCATGATCGGCTCCCCCAAAGTGCACCTGTCGCAAGAGGCTACAAAACGTGGCCGCTCCAAGGCAATTGACTTCTCAATCACAAAATTGGATACTAAATGAAATTTTCATATTTTATATGAGGCATTATTATGATAATAGGTGAATTAAATAATTCTGCTTCATCTCCGGCATCCGCCGAGATCGCACGCGCGAAGATTGATGTTCGAGAAGCGTTCGCCTTGCAGATGAGGCTGGCCGCAGAAGTTCCGACCCCGGATATCGAAGCAATCGATATCCAGACCATCGATCTTTCGGAGCCTCCCGCACTGATCGCCCAAAGAAACAGCCGGCCGGTCGCGGGACCGGACCTTCCAACCGATGCGCACGGCCTGGTGGAAGGCGGGCCGATGGCGGCGATCCGGTATGGACTGGAGCAGGCCCGAGGCTTCATGATCGGCGATGGTCACGGCGACACATTCATTAAGCGGTTCCTCGCCGACAACATGGCGCAGTTTCGTGCTGCGGGTGTCGGCGTGTTCTTCATCGAGATGGTCCAGTCCGCAGACCAGGAAGTTCTGGACCGGTTCATGGAAAGCGGGGATCGAAGCGAACTCACCGGATATCTGGAGGACGGCTGGAACAAGGGACCCGGCTGGATCGGATCGCTTGTCGACCTCATCGATGCGGCGCGCCGACAGGGCATCGAGGTCGTCGGGATCGATATTCCGTTCTCCGGTAGCAACCGCCTCGAAACATCCAATCCACATTGGACCTCGGTCATCAGCAACCACATGAGCCAACGCGGGTCGAGTACGAAATATCTGGTATTCGGCGGAGGTGCGCATGCGGGCGACCACCCGTTCAACACGGGCGTCGATGCGCGCCTCGGGATCATGTCAGGCAGCTTCCAGACGAACTATGGCGCGTCAAACTCGGACAACAGGGTGCCGCCGGGCGAGGCCAGGGTAAACCCCAATCCGAATGCGTCGACCTTCATTTTCGGCAGGCCGACGCCGTGAGAGGGGCCGGGTCGACGGACCACGCAATCGCGTGAGCCCGTCCGCCGACCGCCCCGCCCTCAATCCACCATCGTCAGCACGATCTTGCCGATATGGGCGCTCGAATCCATGCGTGCATGGGCCTTCGAGACTTCCGCCAGCGGGAAGGTGGAATCGATGATCGGCTTGCAGCGGCCCTCGGCGAGCAGCGGTACGACCTTCTCACGCAGGGAATGCGCGATTTCCGCCTTCTGCGCCACCGAGCGCGGCCGCAGCGTCGAACCCGTATGGTGGAGGCGCTTGACCATCAGACGGCGGAAATCGACTTCCGCCTTGCCGCCCTTCAGGAAGGCGATCTGCACGATACGGCCCTCGATCGCGGCGGCGTCGTAATTGCGCCCGATATAGTCGCCGCCCACCATGTCGATGATCAGCGGCACGCCCTTGCCATCCGTCGCCTCCTTGACCACCGCGACGAAATCCTCCTCGCGATAATTGATCGCACGGTCGGCGCCGAGCTTCAGGCAGGCCTCGCATTTCTCCTGCGATCCGGCGGTGACGAACACGGTCGCGCCGAACGCCTTGGCGAGCTGGATCGCCGTCGTGCCGATGCCCGAGGAGCCGCCGTGGATCAGAACGGTTTCGCCGGCCTGGAGGCCGCCACGGTCGAACATGTTCGTCCAGACCGTGAAATAGGTCTCGGGTATCGCCCCGGCCTCGACCATGGAGAGGCCCTGCGGAACGGGTAGCGCATTGTCCTGCGCCACCACCGCGTAATCGGCATAACCACCGGAGGCGACGAGAGCCATCACGCGGTCGCCCGGCGCGAAATCCGACGCGCCTTCGCCGCAGGCGACGACTTCGCCCGCGATTTCGAGGCCGAGAATATCGGAGGCGCCGGGCGGGGGCGGATAATTGCCGAGACGTTGAAAGACGTCGGGACGGTTGATCCCGCCGGCATGGACGCGCACGAGGATCTCCCCGGCCCCCGGCTGCGGCACAGGGCGCTCGACCACCTTCAGGACTTCGGGACCACCGCCGCGCTCGGCGATGACGGCACGCATGTTTGCAGGGATCGTCATGGTTTTCTCCTCGTCGGGCGCCGGTTCGTCGTGCCGGCACGCAGTTTCTGCAGATCCGGGATCGGAGGTCGCATGCCGGTACGGCATTGGCAAGCCGGGGGCATGTGGCTTACCCTCTGGGCAGAATACGGCAAGCAGAGGAGATGGCCATGGCATTCGATCCATTCGCGGACGAGACCGTGCGCCCCCAGGCGCAGGCCCGCAATCACGTCGTCGGGCAGGATCTCGCAACAATGTCGATCGATGAGATCGACGAGCGCATTGCGGTCCTGCGACAGGAAATCACACGCCTCGAGCAGATGCGCGCAGAGAAGCAGGCCTCGAAATCAGCGGCAGACGCTGTATTCAAGGCTTAGCTGCGTCGAAGGCGCGCCGTAAGCGTGGCCGTCCGACGGTCGGTGTTTCATTTTCGCGCAGTGAATCTCAATTGGAAACGCGTCGTTAACGATTGATTAAGCTTTCCGGGTTATGAATCGAGTTATCCAGACTTCTGGATGTCGAGTGGCTCCTGTCCACTCTGTTTGACGCCTCCCTGTTGAGACTTCAGAGCCGCCTTCCCGGCGGCTCTTTTTTGATTCATCCACAGCGTTAACCTTAACCTTATGTAAACAGCGCGCCCTCCTCCATTCGGCGCTAGTTTTGCCTCGTCCCGCATGAACCGTGTCCCGGCGTTTACGTTTGGGACAGGAAACGGACAATGCGCAGCGCAGGAGGCGAGACATGAACGCGGATATTACTTTTCGGGAAGAAGGCGACCCGGTCGATTTCGGACGGACATTCGTCGGCTCGGAGGCGTTTCGCGCTCTGTTCAGCGAGGGCATGGGGCTCGTCGAGGAGACGGCGGCCTATCTCGATGGTGACGGACGCGAAGAATCGCGGCTTCTCTCGCGGCAGGCGTCGCTGACCTATGCCAGCGAGAGCATGCGGCTCACCACCCGCCTGATGCAGATCGCCTCCTGGCTCCTCGTTCAGCGCGCCGTGGCCGAGGGCGAGATCTCGCCGGAGCAGGCCTTGCAGGAGCAGACCCGCGTGCGCCTCACGACGGCAGAATCGCCGAACCCGATCTTCGACACCGCCTCCCTGCCCCCGCGCCTCAAGGATCTGATCAGCCATTCCGTGCGCCTGCATGCGCGTATCCTGCATCTCGACAAGCTGATCTCGACCGACGAGCCGACGCGCCCGAAGAACGAGAGCCCCGTCGCCGCGCAACAATGGCTGATCCGTTCCGCCTTCGGCGCACATTGAGGCAGCCGGTGACCTTGCCGTGAAGCTTCGCCGCGATATGTCGCGGTGATGGCCGAGCGCAATCGACAACTCACCTCGTTTCCCGATGACGGCATCGCCGTCGTCGCGGGTGCGACGGGCGGCATCGGCGCCGCTTTCGTTCGCACCCTAGAGCAAACCGGGCGGTTCACCCGCGTCGTGGCGGCGGCACGCGGCAACGACACCCGGCTCGACCTGCTCGATCCCGCCTCCATCGCCGCTTTCGCCGCGAGCCTCGAAGGCGAGCGCATCCGCCTGATCATCGACGCGACCGGCTTCCTGCATGATGAAACACGCAGGCCGGAGAAGTCCTGGCGAGAGCTCGATGCCGAGCACATGGCCTATTCCTACGCGGTCAACGCCATCGGCCCCGCACTCATGATGCAGCACCTGTTGCCGCTCCTGCCGCGCGAGGGCAAATCGGCCTTCGTCACGCTCTCGGCAAAGGTCGGCTCGATCGGCGACAACCGCATCGGCGGCTGGTATTCGTACCGCGCCTCCAAGGCCGCGCTCAACCAGATCGTACGCTGCGCCTCCATCGAGCTCGGCCGGCGCTGGCGCGAGGCGCTGTGCGTCGCAATGCATCCGGGCACGGTGCATTCCCCGCTCACGCAACCCTTCGCCAAGAGCGGCCTGAACGTGCGCGAGCCCGATGTCGCCGCCGCCGAGATGCTGGCGGTGATCGACGGCCTTACGAGCGAGGATAGCGGGGGCTTCTTCGACTATCGCGGCGAGCGCCTGCCCTGGTAGCAGCGCCCGATGCCGCATCCGATCACGCCGCCCCCTCCCCCGGCGTGAGGCAGAGGAGATGGTGATGCGGTACTTCATACGTGTTCTGGCAGCCTTCGTGCTGCTCGTCGGGCTGATCCAGCCTCAGGTCGCGCTTGCGCAAGGCGCCGGTGAAGGCCCCGCGATCCGCGACGTGATCTCGCGCCAGCTCGACGCCTTTCTCGCGGACGATGCGGCGCGCGCCTACGGTTTCGCCTCGCCGGGCATCCAGCAGCTGTTTCCCGGCGAGGAGCGCTTCATGGGAATGGTGCGGCAGGGTTATCCGCCGGTCTACCGTCCGCGCAGTCGTGAATTCGGGGAGCTTCGCGAGACGCCGCAAGGGCCGGTCCAGGAGGTCACCCTGATCGATGCCGACGGCCAGGTCTGGCTCGCGCTGTATACGATGGAACGACAGCCCGACGGCAGCTGGAAGATCGCGGGCGTGCGCCTCCTGCGCCAGGACGCGATCGCCGCATAGCCGAGTTCAGGCGTATCCGGCGGTCGTTTGCTGCGCAGAAATAGTTGCATCTGCATCGATCCAGAGACGCGTTTGCGTCTCCGCGTCCCGATCCCCACCGAACCACCAATGGCCGAGCGCGGCGCTGAACCCGTAGCGCGGGGCGCGTTCGAGTTGGCCGAGGACGAACAGCACGGCGTCGGCGCGGCTCGCGAAGCCGCCGTCGAAACGACCGTTCTCGATGACCCGCCCGTCGTCGGTCGCAAGGCACCAATGCACGAAGAAAGTCATCGCACCGAAACTCCATGAGCCGACCCGGTTTCGCAATCATGAGCGCGCCTGTCTCGATATGCGGCGCGGGCGAACGGGGTGGCAATTACCGGCACACATAACCAGATGTCGCCTCGCCGACGCAATGCGCCTTCCGGTGCATGAACGCGAAGACCCATGCTGGAGGCTTTCCCTTGCTCCGGAACGGCCATCTTCCGAACCTGAACCGAAATCGGTCAGCGAGGGCTCCCGCCATGCAGAATCTCACCATCGACCCGCAGCGCCTGTGGGACACGCTCATGGACACGGCGAAGATCGGCGGGACGCCGAAGGGCGGGATCTGCCGTATCACGCTGACCGATCTCGACCGGCAGATCCGCGACTGGTTCCGTGCGGAATGCGAGAAGCTCGGCTGCAGCGTCAGTGTCGACACGCTGGGCAACATGTTCGCCGTGCGCCCCGGCAAGCGCGGCGACATCCCGCCGATCGCCATGGGCAGCCATCTCGACACCCAGCCCACGGGCGGGAAATTCGACGGCGTGCTCGGCGTCCTCGCCGGGCTCGAAGTGCTGCGTACGCTGCATGATCTGGGCTATGAGACCAACGCGCCGCTGATGCTCGTCAACTGGACGAACGAGGAAGGCGCGCGCTTTGCGCCCTCCATGCTCGGCGCCGGCGTGCATTCGGGGCTCTATACCCCCGAGACCGCCGAGGCCATCACCGATCGCGACGGGGTGAGCCTGCGCGAGGCGCTCGAAGGTATCGGCTATCGCGGCGACGTGCCCGTCGGCGAGACGGCGTTCTCCGCGATGTTCGAATTGCATATCGAGCAGGGTCCGATCCTCGAAGCCGAGGGCAAGACCATCGGTGTCGTCACCGGCGTGCAGGGTATGCGCTGGTACGACATCACCCTCACGGGCCGCGAATCCCATACCGGCACCACGCCGATGCCGCTGCGCCGCAACGCGCTGCTCGGCGCCGCCCGCATCATCGAGCGAGTCGATGCGATCGCGCATACCCACGCGCCGCATGCGGTGGGCACCGTCGGAATGGTCGAGGTGCGCCCCAATTCCCGTAACGTCATTCCCGGCGAGGTCTTCCTCACCGTCGATTTCCGGCATCCCGAAGCTGGCGCGCTCGACATTATGGAGGAGGCACTCATCGAGGCGATCGACGCCATTGCCGGGGAGATCGGCCTCGAAGCCGTCCATCGCCGCGTCACGCACAATCCGCCCGTCGCCTTCGACGCGGATTGCATCGACGCGGTACGGCGCGCGACGCAGCAGGCGGGATACGACAGCCGCGAGATGCTCTCCGGTGCGGGCCACGATGCGGCCTATACCGCCGCGATCACGCCGACATCGATGATCTTCGTGCCCTGCGAAGGCGGGCTGAGCCACAACGAGGCGGAGAACGCGACGCTGGAGGATTGCGGCGCCGGCGCGCAGGTGCTCCTCAACGCCGTCCTCCTCTATGACGAGCGCTTCGCCTCCTGAGCGGCAGGCGCGAGGGTCACCACCGGCCCGCGGGCAGCGTCGGCATCCTCGTGATCATGGGTGACGAGCAATGTCGGCAGGCCGCGCGCGCGGGCATGGCCGAAGACGAATTCGCGGATCTCCTTGCGCAGGGGCCGGTCGAGCTTGCTGAACGGTTCGTCGAGCAAAAGCGCATGCGGCGAGGCGAGCAGCGTGCGCATCAGGGCGGCCCTCGCGCGCTGGCCGCCCGAGAGCGTCGCCGGATCGCGATCGTGGAAGCCCGCCAGCCCCGCCTGATCGAGCGCCTCCTCGACCTTCGCCCGCCGCGCCCACCTACCCCTGATGCCGGAATCGAGCCCGAAGGCGAGATTGGCGCCCACACTCAGATGCGGGAAGAGCAGATCGTCCTGGAAGAGAATACCGAGCCTCCGCTTCTGCGCCGGCAGCGCGGTGATCGATGCCCCGTCGAGCAACACCTCGCCGCGAGCGGTGAACGCCTTGTCGAGGAAGCCGGCCACATAGGCCAGAAGCGTCGATTTGCCCGACCCGCTCGGCCCCATCACGGTCACGACGTCACCCGGCGGTACCGCGAGATCCAGCGCCGCGATCAGCTTCGTATCGCCGATGGCGATGTCGATCGCGTGCAGGACGAGCCCCGCCGGCGCGCCGCCCTCGGGCACCCGGTTCCCCTGATCGATCGAGGCCGCGCCGTCCATCATGCCACTCCCTTATGCCATTCCTCTATGCCATTCCTCGGCGATTACGATAAATCACCGCCGGAAGCGCCAGCGCGATCGCATAGATCGTGAGCGGCAGAAGCGCCTGGATGAAGGCATAGACGCCGATCACCCGCCTGTCGCCCCCGCTCGAAAGCGTCACCGCCTCGGTCGTCAGCGTCGCGATCCGCCCCGCTCCGGCAAAGAGTGTCGGCAGATAGAGCGCGATGCTCACCGAGAAACCGATGGCGCAGGCGATGGCGAGCGGGCGCGCGAGCATCGGCAGCTTCACGGTGAAGAATATCCGCGCCGGCGAGGCTCCGAGCGCCGCCGCGCTGCGTGCATAACGCGGGTCGAGCGCGCGGAACGGATCGGCCAGCGAGAGAAAGACATAGGGCATCACGAAGAGCAGATGCGCCCAGATGACCGCGAACAGCGTCGCATCGAGGGAGAACTGCACGAGCAGCATCTGCGCACCGAACAGAAATCCGATCTGCGGCACGAGCAGCGGAATATACAATGCCCACAAAGCCCCCTGCCCCACGCGTAG
Organism: Salinarimonadaceae bacterium; assembly: GCA_050485405.1. Taxonomy (GTDB): domain Bacteria; phylum Pseudomonadota; class Alphaproteobacteria; order Rhizobiales; family Beijerinckiaceae; genus Saliniramus. The sequence continues at coordinate 74,572 of JBJHBI010000002.1, read as the reverse complement.
ACCCCGCCGCTGCTCGTTCTCGAGGCAAGCCAGCGCGAGCACGACGGCAATGAACGTCGCGGCCGCGCCGATAAGGGCGGTGATCCCGGCCAGAGCCGTGACATTGCCCGCATGCTGCTCCCAGATACGCAGCGACCAGCTCTCGGGCAGGAAATCGGGATAGCGCCAGCGATGCGCGAAGGACCATGCCGCGACGGCCACGAGCGTCGCGAGCGCGAGCACGCCGCTCGTCCAGCCGATCAGCGCCGCCCCGTGCCAGAACGGTTCGCCGACGCCGCGCCGCCGCCCCCGCGCCACCCAGACACGGTGCAGCAAGCCGACGGGTATCTCCATCAGCCGCCACAAGCCGATCCCCGCGACGACGATGACGAATTGCAAAGTCGCGGCGGCGGAGGCGGGGTAGTACATGCCGAGATCATAGCCCGCGAACCAGCGCGCGGCGACGACGGCGAGCGGCGGCGGATTGCCCGGCCCCAGGATCAACGCGACCTCGACATTCGAGAGCGAAAAGGCGAGCACGGCATAGATCGGCAACCTGATCTGGCGATAGATCTGCGGCATGATCACCGCGACGAAGCCCCGCGCCGGCCCGTATCCCAGAGCCGAGGCCGCCTGCAGCATCGGGCGCATCGCCACCTGCGTGCTCGCAGCCATGATCATCAGGATGAGATAGACCGTCTCCTTGAGGGCGAGCCCGGCGATCAGGCTCAAGCCGTAGACGTCGTTCACCGTGGCGATGGCGGGCGGGCGCTCCCATCCCGTCGCCCAGGGCGAGAGCCCGCGCGCGATCAGGCCGCTCGGCGCGACGAGGAAGGCGAAGCCGATGGCGATGGCGACATGGGGCGTCGCGAGCAATGGCGGCAGCGCCGCGCGCAGCGTCTCGAAGGCCCGCGTCGTCACGCTTGTGGCGCAAAGCGCGATGGCGAGAACGAGCGAGATCAGCGTCGAAGCGAAACCGACGAACAGCGTCAGCCACAGGGCCGAGCCGAACCCGGCAAAGGCGAAGAGCTCCCGCCAAGGATCGAGCGAGAACGAGCGGGTGCCGAGCACCGGCAGGTAGCCGAAGGCCGGCAGGAGCGTCCAGAGCAGGCCCGCGCCGATCGGGCCGATGAGGATCGCGAGGGTGAGGATCGGCGCGAGACGCAGCATCGGATCAGCGGGCGGTCCGCGCCTCCCATTCCTCGACGAGCCGTGTCATCCAGGAAGGATGCGGCTCGAGCAGGACGTCGGCGATCTCGTCGGGCGAGGGCATCGCCGGATGCCCCGACGCTTCGGCGAAGAGCGCGCGGGATTCGTCGTCGAGCGCGTCCATGTCGAGCACGGTGAAGGCGCCGAGTACCGTCGGATCCTGAGCATGGGCCTGCGCCTGCGGCGACATCAGGAAATTCGCGACCACCATCGCGCCTTCCTTGTTCGCGGCGTTGTAGGGAATGGCGACGAAGGAGGTGTTGCCGATCGTCCCCCCATCGAGAAAATACACCCGCGCCGTATCCGGCAGAAGACCGGTCTCCGAGAGAAGCGCGGCGGTGGCCGGGTTGAATGTCACCACGATCTCGATTTCGCCATCGTCGAGCAACCGGTCGAGATCGGCGCTGGAACCGGGGAAATCCGCTCCCCCGCGCCAGAAATACGGGCGGATCGCCTCATACCATTCCCAGAGCGGGGCGGTCGCCTCCTCGAAACGCGCATCGGTCGCCTCCTCCTGGAGCACGGCGGTATCCGGGGTGAGTTCGTAGAGCGCCTGTTTCAGGAAGGTCGCGCCGAGGAAGTTGCGGGCATTGGGATGGGTGACGAAGCCGGGATTCTCCCGCGCCCAGTCGAGCATCTGCGGGATCGAGCCGGGCAGATCGTCACGCTCGACCCGGGCGGAATCATAGACGAAGGCGACCTGCGCCACGCGCCACGGGGCGGCCATGCCGTCGACGGGGATGGTGAAATCGACCAGGTTCGAAGGTTTGCCTTCCTCGTCGACCAGCGCGTAATTGGGCAGCGCCTGCGTGAAGGGGCCAAAGAGCAGGTCCTGATCCTTCATCGTGAAGAAATTCGGGCCGTTGATCCAGATGAGATCGACAGTGCCGCCCTCATCGCGCCCCGCCGCACGCTCGGCCACGACGCGCGACACCGCCTCGGCGGTATCGGTGATCTTCACATGCTCGACGCGCACACCGTAGCGCTCGCGCACCTGCGCATCGACCCAGCCGATGAAGGCGTTGGTGTTCTCGTCTCCCGCCCAGGCGTTCCAGAACACGGTCTGGCCCCGCGCGGTCTCGACGGTCTCCTCCCAGTCATCGGCCGCGACGGGCACCGGCTCCTGCCGTTCAGCATCCTGCGAAATTGCCACACCCGGTGCGAGCATCAGCGCCACAAGAGCGATGCCCCCGAACCAATGCCGTGCCGGTCGATCGAAACCCATCACGCGAGAACCCTCCAAATTCCAGACACCGCACCGGTTTCGCGAGGTTGCGCGGGTGCGGAAAGCGTTTGCTCGCCGTGTGGTGGCGACGCGCATCCTGTGACCTATACGCCGCAGGAAGGCGATTCGTTACCCGATCACGCAGCCGTGAACGCCGATCCGGGTTTGCCAGCGCGCTCCGGGAGCGTTAAAGAAATACTCTCAATTCTGCGCTAAGCAGTCATGTCGATTGAAGGTTTCCGTTACGGGGGCAACGGGAATCACTGGAGTGCGTTTATGAATTGCGTGCGCGGGCTCGTCGCCCGAACGCCTTTCTGGAAAGCAGCGATTCTCGCCCTCATGCTCGGCGTGATGCCGGCAGGCGCAGCGCAGGCATTCGACTTCTTCGGCCTGTTCGGGCGCGGCGAGACCCTGCCCGAGCCGAGTCCAGATTCCCTCCCCTACGATCTCCAGATCGACGTGGTCGGCGACGATGCGCGCGTGCGCACCGCCATCGAAGACATCTCGACCCTCCATCAGCTGCGCGCGGATGCACCATCCGATGCGGAGACGCTCGCGCGGCGGGCGCAGGGCGACGTCCTGCCCGTGATCGACGCGATGTGGGGGCTCGGTTATTACAATGCAAGCGTCGCGATCGAGGTGGCGGGTGTCGCCATGCGGGTCGGGATGGATCGCGTCGACGCCGCCGCCGCCGCGGCACGTCCCTTTCGTGCCGCCGAGCGCGTGCCGGTGCGCATCCTCGTCGATCCGGGCCAGCGCTTCACCATCCGCAACGTGACCCTCCTGGAAGCGGGATCCGGCCAGCGGCTCGGCCCCTCCGCCGTTCCCCAGGACGTCGTCGCACTCGCCCCGGGCGATCCGGCATCGGCGGCGCGCATCCTGAGTGCGCAGGCGAATATCGTCGATTATTACCGCGAACAATCGCGCCCCTTCGCCGATATCGTCGATATCGACCCGGTGGTGAACCATCCCGAGCGGGTGATGGATCTGACGATTTCGGTCTCGCCCGGGCCGGTGGCCGGGATCGGGCCGATCACGATCAGCGGCAACGACAATGTCGACGAGCGTGTGATTCGCTCCTTTATTTATACCGAGCCGGGCGATCCGTATTCGCCGCAAGCGCTGACCGGTATCCGCACCACCGTGACGCGGATCGAGGCGCTCTCCTCGGTGCGCGTGCGCCACGGCGATACGCTCGACGCCGACGGCAATCTGCCCCTTTCCGTGGAGGTGACCGAGCGGCTGCCGCGCGTTCTGGGCGCCTCGGCGCAATTCTCCACGACGGACGGCCCCTCGACACGCGTCTACTGGACCCATCGCAACCTCTTCGGCGGCGCCGAGCGGCTGCGGCTCGAGGCTTCCGCCTTCTATCTCACCGAGGGCGGCGGCGATCTGTTCGACCGGCGGCGCAACGTCCTCGACGATATGGGCGGGCGCGTCTCGGCCAGTTTCATGAAGCCGGCTTTGTGGGGCACCCGCAACGACTTCCTCGCCGATGCCCGCGTCGAGCGCGATCGCTCGGAAGGGTTCGACACGCGTCTCGTGAACGTCACCACCGGCATCCGCCATCGCTTCTCGGACACGTTCAACATCCGCGCAGGCGTCGAATACGAGCGCGGCATCACGCGCGACGATCTCGGTCGCCGCGACTATCGCCTCGTCGGCATTCCGCTCTCGATGGAATACGATTCCACCGACAACCGGCTCGAGCCGACCGAAGGCATCCGCTTCAGCGGCGGCGTGACGCCCTATGCCGGGGCGCTCGGCTCGTCGCTCAACATGGTCAAGACGCGGTTCGACGCCTCGACCTATTTCTCGCTCGATGACCGCGCGCGCTACATTCTCGCCGCCAGGATCGGCTTCGGTTCGCTCGTCGGCGCGGATCTCGAGGATATTCCCGCCAACCGCCGCTTCTTCGCCGGCGGCGGCGGTTCGGTGCGCGGCTATGCATTCCGCAGCCTGAGCCCGACGCGCGACGGACGCCCCATCGGTGGCCGCTCGCTGATCGAAGGCTCGCTCGAAGCGCGCATCCGCATCACGGATACGATCGGCATCGTGCCCTTCATCGATGCCGGCGGGGCCTTCCGCGAAAGCTATCCGGATTTCGGCGAGCGTCTGCGCTTCGCCGCCGGCCTCGGCCTGCGCTATTATACGGGCATCGGCCCGATCCGCCTCGACGTGGCAATCCCGCTGCAGAAAGAGCGCGGCCAGCGCGGCTACGGCGTCTATATCGGTATCGGGCAGGCCTTCTGATCATGACGAAAAAGCTCCGCACGATATCCGCCGTTCTCGCCCTCGCCGTCACCATGCTGGCGGGCGGCTGGTTCATGCTGGCGACGCCCGGCCAGGCCGATGACGACCAGAGCGCACTCGCCTCGCTGATCTCGCGCCTGCTGACCACGCCGACGACGCGCGTCTCGATCGGCAATATCGACGGCGCGCTCTCCTCCACGGCGGTGATCTCCAACATCACGATCTCCGACGAGGAAGGCCCCTGGCTGCGGCTCGACCGTGTCACCCTCGACTGGAGCCGCACCTCGCTGTTGCGCCGCCGTCTCCAGGTGAACAATCTCGATATCGGCACCGTGCAATACATGCGCCCGGCGCAGACGCCGCCGCAGGAACGCGCGGCTGCCGAGAGCGGTCCGCTCTTTCCCGAATTGCCGGTCGAAGTGCGCATCGATGCCTTCAATCTCGACGAGTTGATCGTGGGTGAACCGGTCCTCGGCGAGGAGGCACGCTTCACCGCAGAGGGTTCGGCCCGGCTCGGTGATCCGTCGGAGGGGCTGGATCTGACCTTCGCCGCGCGTCGCCTCGACGACGATGCCGCACTCGATATCGAACTCGCCTATGTGCCGGATACCAACCGGCTCACCGTCGATCTCGCCTTCGAAGAACCCGCCGGCGGCCTCGTCGGCAACCTGCTCGACCTGCCGGGCCGCCCGCCGGTCAGCCTCACCCTGTCCGGCGACGACCCCCTCGACGATTTCGATGCGCGGCTCGATTTCAGCGCCGGGCCGGAAATCGGCGCGCGCGGTCAGGCCCGCGTGACGCGCCTCGATGCGGCTTACGATTTCGATCTCGATCTGACCGCGCGCCTCGCCGGCCTCATGCCGCCCACCGTCGCCCCCTTCTTCGAGGGGGAGACGCGCCTGACGGGCGACGCGCAGCTGGGCGACGACACGTCGTTCCGGCTCGACGATCTGAGCCTGCGCACGCAAGTCGCGGAACTCGCCATCGGCGGTACCGTTTCGCCGGAGCGTGAACTCGACATACGCGTCACGGGCGCAGCGCTGCCCGGCAATGACGGCGTTACCCGCGCCGGCGACGTCGCGGTCGAGCGGCTCGCCCTCGATCTGCATCTGCGCGGCCCCCTCACCGCGCCGCAGCTCGACGGGGACATCCAGGCAGCCGGGGTGGAAACGCCGCAGGCGACGCTCGGGGAACTCGATCTCTCGCTCGTTGTGAGCCCGCTCGGCGACGAGGAAGTCGCGGAGCGTTACGATTTTACCGTGACCGGCGCCGCAACCGGCATCGCGCTCGCCGATTCCGCCCTCGACCGGGCACTGGGCGGGTCGCTCGAAATCGATGCGCAGGGCGTGGTGGGGACGGATGGCGTCGCGGATGTCGCGCAGGCGCGGCTGATGACACCGACCTTCGCCGGCAATTTCGCGGGGCGCGCCGGCGCCGAGCAGCTCGACGCGACCTTGAGCGCCACGATCGCCGATCTCGCGCCGTTCTCGGGGCTCGCGGGCATGCCGTTGCGCGGCGCGGCTGATCTGACGGCGCAGATGGTGGGCAATCCCTCGATCGAACAGATCGTCGTGGCCCTCTCGGGCGATCTGCGCGATTTCGCCACCGGCACCGACGCGATCGACGGCCTGCTCGGCGAGACGACCCGCCTGCGCGGACGCGTCGCCCAGATCCCCGGCGGCCTCTCCTTCGACGGGCTGAGCCTCGAGGGCGCCAACCTCACCGCACGGGTCGACGGGCGCGCCGACGAGAGCGCCGCCGATATCCGTCTCGACGTCAGCGTACCCGATCTCGCCCCCCTCGATGAGCGCATTACTGCGGGACGCCTCGACGGCGATCTGCGGCTCACCGGATCGCTGGAGCGGCCGGATCTGCGTGGGGACCTGCGCATTGCCGACATGGTCGCCCTCGACCGTGAGGTACCCCGGCTCGCGCTGACCCTCGACGGCACCGATCTCACTGGTCTTCCCGATCTGCGCCTCGAACTCGAAGGGCTCGTCTCCGGCAATCAGGCGCAGGGCGGGCTGCGGCTGCGCGAGCGCTCTGCGGGCGGTTACGCGCTGGAGGATCTCGCGATCACCATCGGTTCGGCCCGCCTCGCCGGCGAAGTGAGCCTCGATACCGAGAATCGCGCCGAAGGGCGCATCGCCCTCGATGCCGGCGATCTCGACGATCTGAGCGCGCTTCTGCTGACGGAACTGCGCGGGAGCCTCGCGGCGACGATCGATCTCGCGATCACCGATGGTGGCCAGGATGCGCAGATCACCGCTCGCGGTGCACAGCTCGGTTTCGGCGATATCGGCCTCTCCGCCTTCGAGGCGGATATGGAGGGTCGCGACCTGATGCGCGCCCCGGCTTTCTCCGGCAGTGCGCGCGCCGACAGCCTCAGCGTGGCCGGCCAGGAATTCACCCGCGTCGCGCTCACCGCCGAAGGTGTCGCGGAGGAGACCCGCTTCACCGCCGAAGCGCGGGCGCAGGGCTTCGATCTCGACCTGCGCGGGCGCCTCACGCCCCGCGATTCCGATTTCGTGATCGGCCTCGACACACTCTCCGCCACGCGTGGCCAGCGCAGCCTCGCGCTCTCGCGCCCGGCCCGGATCACTATCGCCGACGGCACCGCCATGATCGAGGATGTGACGATCGCCGCGAATGGCGGGCGCATCTCGATCGCGGGCGCCGCAGGGGAGACGCTGGATCTCAGCCTCGAAATCGCCTCCCTGCCCCTGTCGATCTCCGAGATCTTCGTCCCCGGCCTCGGCCTCACCGGCACGGCGAACGGTTCCGCGCAACTGCGCGGCTCCGCCGATGCGCCGCGCGGTGAGTACCGGCTCACTCTCTCCGACGTCGCCCTGCCGCAGCTGCGCGAAGCGGGCATCCCGAGCGTCAACGTGAGCGCGTCCGGCACGATCGCGGATCAGCGCGTCGGCGTGGACGCCGCAATCGAGGCGGCTGCGGCGAGCCTGCGCATCACCGGCAGCGCGCCCCTCCAGCCGACGGACGAGCTCGACCTGCGCGCGCAGGGCAATCTCGATCTCGCGGCGGCGAACGTGATCCTCGGGCCGCAGGGCCGCCGCCTCACCGGCTCCGCCCAGCTCGATGCCACGATACGCGGCATGAGCGCGTCTCCGCGTATCGACGGGACGGCGACGGCGAGCGGGGCGCGCTTCACCGACGAATCGCTCGGCCTCGACATTTCCGGCATCAATACCCGCCTCGTCGCACAGGGTGACGTGTTGCGCATCGAAACCTTCAGCGCTTCCACGCCCAATGGCGGCACGCTCTCCGCCTCCGGGCAGGTGCGCATCGATCCGGCGGCGAATTTCCCCGGCGACATCACCGTGACCGGGCGCAATGCGCGGCTCGTCTCCAACGATCTCGCCATTGCGACCGTCGATCTCGACCTGTCGCTCACGGGCGCGCTTGCGACCGAACCGCTGGTCGGCGGGCGGGTCACCCTGACGACCCTCGACATCTCCGTTCCGGACCGCCTGCCGACGACGCTCCAGCCGCTTCCGGGCACCCGCCATGTCGGCGCGCCCGAAGAGGTGCGCGCGCGTCTCGCGATCCGCGATGCGCAGGGACGCGAGCGCGGCGTGCGCTTCAATGCGCGCCTCGATCTGACCATCGACAGCCCCAACCGGATCTTCATTCGCGGTCGCGGCATCGATGCGGAACTGGGCGGCCAGTTGCGCCTGACCGGCACCAGCAGCGATCCGATAGCGATCGGCGGTTTCGAATTGCGCCGTGGCCGTTTCGATCTGCTCGGCCAGCGGCTCGACTTCACGCGCGGCGTCCTCGAATTCACCGGCGACCTCGTGCCGTTCATCGATTTCGTCGCCGAAACGCAGACGAGCGACGCCACCGTGAGTATCGCCGTGATCGGCCCGGCCAACGACCCCGATTTTATCCTGAGTTCCTCCCCCGAACTGCCGCAGGACGAGATCCTCTCGCGGATCCTGTTCGACGAGGCCTCGGGCGGCCTCTCCGCCGCGCAGGCGCTGCAACTCGCTCAGGGCATCGCCACCCTCACCGGCGGCGGCCCCGGTGCCTTCGACCAGCTCCGCCGTGCGCTCGGCGTCGACAGCCTCGACATCACCGCCGATGCGGAAAACCCCGCCGTGGGCGTCTCGCGCTACATTGCCGACAATGTCCGCCTCGGAATCCAGGCGGGTGCGCGGCCGGAAGACAGCGGCGTCTCGGTGGATATCGACCTGACCCGGCGCTTGCGCCTACAATCCCAGATCGGCGCTGATGGCAGCACTTCGGTCGGTGTCGGCTTCGAAATCGAATACTGAACCAGCGCGCACTCTCGAGAGGACCCGCCATGAAGATTGACGGCGTTCACTACCGCACGATTTTTCCCGCAGAAGACGGCGACGGCATCATGGTCATCGACCAGACGAAGCTGCCCTTCGCCTTCGAATTGCTGCGCCTGCGCGACATGGAGGAAGCCGCCCGGGCGATCATCACCATGATCGTGCGCGGCGCACCGCTGATCGGCGCGACGGCGGCCTATGGCGTGGCGATGCAAATGCGCGTCGATCCCTCCGACGCCTCGCTCGCGGGAGCCGTGCGCCGTCTCACCGCGACGCGGCCCACCGCCGTGAACCTCCATTGGGCGCTCGCGCGGATGGAGCGTGCCCTCGGTGCCGTTCCCGCTTCAGAGCGCGCCGATGCCGCCTTCGCCGAGGCGGCGGCGCTGTGTGACGAGGATGTCGAGCAGTGCCGGCAGATCGGCGCCCATGCCATGACGCTGATCGCCGATCGCCACCGCGAGACCGGGCGCCCCGTCAACATTCTCACCCATTGCAATGCCGGCTGGCTCGCCTGCGTCGACTGGGGCACCGCACTCTCGCCGATCTATCAGGCGCATGATGCCGGAATCCCGGTTCACGTCTGGGTCGACGAGACCCGCCCGCGCAATCAGGGCGCGGCGCTCACCGCCTACGAACTCGGCGGCCACGGCGTGCCGCACAAGGTCATCGTCGACAATGCCGGCGGCCATCTGATGCAGCACGGCCTCGTCGACATGTGCATCACCGGCACCGACCGCACCACCGCCACGGGTGACGTCGCGAACAAGATCGGGACCTATCTCAAGGCCCTCGCCGCGCACGACAACGGTATTCCGTTCTACGTCACCCTCCCGGCCTCGACGATCGACTGGGCGATCGAGGACGGGGTGCGCGGCATCGAAATCGAGGAGCGCGCCGAGCGCGAGGTCACGCATCTCACCGGGCTGACAGATTCGGGCACGATCGAGACGATCCGCATCGTCGCCCCAGGCTCACCCGCCGGCAACCCCGCCTTCGACGTCACACCCGCCCGCCTCGTCACCCGGCTGATCACGGAACGCGGCATCTGCGAAGCGAGCCGCGAAGGCCTGCTCGGCCTCTATCCGGAGCGCCGCGCCGCAGCGGAATAGGCGGTTTTTCGCCAAATTGTCGTTCGATAGATCAGCTGACTGGCAAGCGAGCCGGCCTCCCCCGCGTGGAGGGAGGCCGGTCCGGCTCAGCTATGCTGATGATGCCCGTCGAGGACGACGTCGCTCGTCTCGATGCTCTCCGCCGGGTGACTGTGGCTGCGATCGAGATCGGGCGGCACGGCTTCGGCGGTGAGGGCTGCGAGTGCATCGGCCAGCGTCATCGACGTCTGGTCCTTGCTGCCCAGGCGCCGGATATTCACCGTGCGCTCGGCCGCTTCGCGCTTGCCGACGACGAGGATGACCGGGACCTTGGCCAGCGAGTGCTCGCGGACCTTGTAGTTGATCTTCTCGTTGCGGATGTCCTTCTCGACCCGCAATCCAGCCCGACGCGCGGCGCGCATCACCTCCTCGGCGTAATCATCCGCCTCGGAGGTGATGGTGCAGACCACCACCTGCTGCGGCGCGAGCCAGAGCGGGAAATGGCCGGCGAAATGCTCGATCAGGATGCCGGTGAAGCGCTCCATCGAGCCGCAGATCGCCCGGTGGATCATCACCGGCATCTTCTTCTGGCCGTCGGCATCGACATAGAACGCACCGAAGCGCTCGGGCAGGTTGAAATCGACCTGCGTCGTGCCGCATTGCCAGTCGCGCCCGATCGCGTCGCGCAGGACATATTCGAATTTAGGACCGTAGAACGCCCCCTCGCCGGGGTTGATCGACGTCTTGATCCGCCCGCCCGATTGCGCCTCGATCTGCTTGAGCACGTCCTCCATGACGGCCTCGGCGTGATCCCACATCTCGTCGGTGCCGACGCGCTTTTCCGGGCGAGTGGAGAGCTTCACGACGATCTCGTCGAAGCCGAAATCGGCATAGGTGGTGAGGATCAGATCGTTGATCTTCAGGCATTCCGCCGCCATCTGCTCTTCGGTGCAGAAGACATGCGCGTCGTCCTGGGTGAAGGCGCGCACGCGCATCAGGCCGTGGAGTGCACCCGACGGCTCGTAGCGCGAGACGGCGCCGAATTCCGCCATGCGCAGCGGCAGATCGCGATAGCTCTTCAGGCCGTGCTTGAAGATCTGCACATGGCCGGGGCAGTTCATCGGCTTGATCGCGAATACGCGCTCGTCCTCGGTCTGGGTGACGAACATGTTCTCGCGATACCAGCCCCAATGGCCGGATGTCTCCCACAGGGCGCGGTCGAGGATCTGAGGGGCGTTGACCTCCTCGTAATCCTCGGCGAGGCGCCGGCGCATGTAGTTCGTCAGTTGCTGGAACAGCGTCCAGCCCTTGGCGTGCCAGAAGACGACGCCGGGCCCCTCTTCCTGGAAATGGAAGAGATCCATCTCACGCCCGAGCTTGCGGTGATCGCGCTTCTCGGCTTCGGCGAGCTGGTGGAGGTAGTTCTGCAGATCGGCATCATTCGCCCAAGCCGTGCCGTAGATGCGCGTCAGCATCGGATTGTTGGCGTCGCCGCGCCAATAGGCGCCGGCCACCTTCATCAGTTTGAAGGCGGTGCCAATCTTGCCGGTCGAGGTCATATGCGGGCCGCGGCACAGATCGAACCACTCGCCCTGGCGATAGATCTTGAGGGACTGGTCCGGCGGGATCGCGTCGACGAGTTCGACCTTGTAATCCTCACCCTTCTCCGCGAAGACGCGCTTGGCTTCGTCGCGCGACCATTCCTCCTTGGTGAAGGGCTGATCGCGGGCGATGATCTCACGCATCTTCTTCTCGATCGCGGCGAAATCTTCCGGCGTGAAGGGCTCGTCGCGGGCGAAATCGTAGTAGAAGCCGTTCTCGATCACCGGCCCGATCGTCACCTGCGTCCCCGGATAGAGCTCCTGCACCGCCTCGGCCAGCACGTGGGCGCAATCGTGGCGGATCAGTTCGAGGGCGCGCGGATCCTCGCGGTTGAGGAACTCGATGCGCGCATCGCGGGTGATCGGATCGGAAAGATCGACGATCGTGCCGTCGAGCGCCATGGCGACCGTCTTCTTGGCCAGCGATTTGGCGATGCCTTCGACGATCTCGCGACCGGTCGTGCCCGCCGGGAATTCACGGCGCGCGCCATCGGGGAATGTCAGGTTGATCATGATCGAAACGCTCCTGGCTCACTCCTGCAAACGCAGCAGGTAAGCAATGGGGGGATGACATTTACGGGTGAGAGCGCGGCGTCAGCCGTCATCCGTGGACTGCGCGCGCATGGCCTCGCGCGGCGCGTTGGTGGAGCGCCACAGGCCATAGCGCCACGGCATATACCAGTGCGCTTGCGCGGGCAATGCATCGAGAACGTTGTCGATGCCGTGCGTGCCGCCGGGGCCGCAACGGCATATCCGCGCGAGCCCCATCCAGCCGCCGGCCCAGAGCCCGTATTTCCCGATCGCCTCGTGGGTATATTCCGAGCAACTCGGCAGGTGCCGGCATTGCCGGCCCATCAGGCCGGAGAGCGAATAGCGATAGACCGTGATCAGGCCCCGCGCCGCGCCCGCCGGCGCGCGCGCGGCTATCCGGGCGCTGCGGTCGAACAGGCTGTCGAGCGCGGCGCCGTCAGCGGGATGCTTGCGGTCATCGTCCGGCATGGTCATGGAGGTGATCTGGCGTGCGCGGGCGGCAAATGCAAGCGCGGGACACCTTATGCGGCAACCCCGCCCAGAGCCGCGATCACCTCGTCATCCTCCACCTGGTGGAAATCGTCGTAGAAGAATCCGACGGCCTGGAACAGGCGCGGCGCGAGCGGGCAGATCACGTGATCGACGACCTCCCGCAGGCGCTCCAGCGTCTCCGGCGGCGCGACCGGGACGGCGACGGTAAGATCGCGCGGCCCCTCTCGGCGCAGGGCCGTCACGGCTGCGAAGAGGCTCGTGCCCGTGGCGATCCCGTCATCGACGATGATCACCGAGCGGCCCCGGACCGGGAGACGGGCACGGCCCGGGCAATATTGCGCGCGTTGCCGGGCGATCTCGGCAGTGCCGCGCACACGCCCCTCCTCCAGCCAACCCTGAGGCAGGCGCAGCCAGCCGGCGAAATCGGGATTGGTCACGGGTTCCCCGGAATCTCCTTCGACGACAGCCGCGACGGCGAATTCCGGCTGGCCCGGTGCGCCTATCTTGCGCACGAAGAGGAGGTCGAGCGGGGCATAGAGCGCCTGCGCGACGGGAAGCGCCACGGGGACGCCACCGCGCGGCAGGGCGAGGACGAGAGGATCGTGAAACGGCTCGGCCACCGCGCTCTCCGATACGGCTCGCGCGAGCACCCGCCCGGCCTCCATGCGGTCCCGGTAGCGTTCGATCCCCGACATCGCGCAGAATTCCTTTCTTCGCACCGTCTGTTCATAATCATAAGCCGGCAAACGCGACCGCGCCTTGATCCTTCGCAATGCGCGGATGGCGCACATGGCCTAGCTTTGCCGGCATAGGGACGATCAGGAGCGTAAACGGGCGGGCGCCGCAATCGATCGCCGCGCAAAGTGCCGCAGGGGTGGAGAAATCATGATCGGCGCACTCGACCGCAAGGTCCTGCGTGATCTATGGCGTCTGAAGGCGCAGGTGCTGGCCATCGCATTGGTGATGGCGGCGGGTGCGGCTACGCTGATTCTGGCCACCGGCGCGATGCGCTCGCTCGAGGAAACCCGCGCGGCCTATTACGACCGCAACAATTTCGCCGATGTGTTCGCGCAAGTGCGCCGCGCGCCCGAGGGTGTCGCCGAGCGCATCGCGGCCCTGCCTGGCATCGCCGCCGTCGAGACGCGGATCAGCGAGAATGCCGTGCTCGATATCGAGGACATGGTCGAGCCGGGCAGCGCCAAGCTCCTCTCCCTGCCCGATCGCGGCACCGCGCGGCTCAACCGCATCAGCCTCGCACGCGGCACGCTGCCCGATCCCGCGCGCCCGGATCAGGTCGTCGTGAATGCGGCCTTCGCCGATGCGCATGGCTTCGTTCCCGGCGACCGTTTCGGCGCGATCGTCAACGGGCGCAGCCGCAATCTCGCGATCGTCGGCATCGCCCAGAGCCCGGAATTCATTTACGCGATCGGCCCTTGGGACGTGGTGCCGGACGATCGGCGCTTCGCGGTGATCTGGATGTCGCGCTCGGCGCTCGCCGCCGCCTTCGATCTCCAGGGCGCGTTCTCGGAGATCTCGGTCCGGCTGTTGCGGGGCACATCGGAGCCGCAGGTGATCGCCGCGATCGACGGCGAGCTCGCCCGCTATGGCGGCACCGGCGCGCATGGGCGCGACCTGCAGCAGAGCCATGCCTTCGTGCAGGCGGAGATCGAACAGATCGAAGCGCTAAGCCGCGTTCTGCCGCCGATCTTCCTCTTCATTGCGGCCTTCCTCGTCAACATGACCCTGACCCGCCTGATCGCGCTCGAACGCGAGCAGATCGGCCTGCTCAAGGCGGTCGGTTACGGCTCGGTGGCGATCGCCGCGCATTATCTCAAATTCGCCGGCGTGATCGCCGCGATCGGCGTCGTCATCGGTGCGATCGCGGGCACCCTGCTCGCGCGCGGCATGACGGTGATGCTGGTGGAGTTCTTCCACTTCCCCTACCTGCTCTTCACGACGGGGGCGGATCTCTATCTGATCGCCTTTCTCGCCACCGTTGCCGCGGCGAGCATCGGTGCGCTCAAGGCGGTCTGGAGCGTGCTCGGCCTCGCCCCCGCCGTCGCGATGCAGCCCCCCGCCCCGCCGCGCTACCGGCGCATCCTGCCGCGCTGGCTCGATATAGCCGCCTATCTGCCCAAGACCGCGATCATGATCGGGCGCAACATGATGCGTGCGCCGGTGCGCGCCGGCATGACCGTTCTGGGCATGGCGCTCTCAGTGGCGATCCTGATCGGGTCGCTGTTTCTCGTGGATTCGATCTACGAAATGCTGGAAGTGCATTATTTCCAGGCCGAGCGGCAGCACGCCACCGTGAATTTTACCCGCGAGGCGCCCCAGGGCACCCTCCACGCCATCGCCCAATGGCCGGGCGTGTTCGCCGTCGAGGGTCAGCGCGTCGTCGCCGCGCGGCTGCGCCACGGGCATCGCGAGCATCTCGCCCAGATCACCGGCATGCCCGCGCAGGGCGAGCTCGCCCGGGCGCTCGATGCGAACCACAATCCGCTGACCCTGCCCGATCGCGGCATCGTGCCGAGCGTGGCGCTCGCCGGGAAGCTCGGCGTGCGGCGCGGTGATCTGCTCGAAGTGCAATTCCTCCAGGGCGCGCGCCGCACCGTCATGCTGGAGGTCACCGACCTCGCCCACACCTATATCGGCCTCGGCGCCTTCATGGAGATCGGGGCCGTGAACGCGGCGATGCGCGAGGGGCGCGTCGTCACCGGGGCGCATTTCAGCCTCGACGAGAATGCCGAGCACGCGCTCTACGACCGCGTCAAGCAATCGCCGCTGATCGGCGCGATCGGCTTGCAGCGCGTGTCGCTCTCGAATTTCCGCCAGACCATGGACGAGATGATCTGGATATCAATGACGATCTACGTCGTCCTCGCCGGCGTGATCGCCTTCGGCGTCGTTTATAACAGCGCCCGCATCCAGCTCTCCGAGCGCGCCCGCGAACTCGCGTCGCTGCGCGTGCTCGGCTTCACGCGCGCGGAGGTCTCGTGGATCCTGCTCGGCGAACTGATCGTGCTCACGCTGATCGCGATCCCGCTCGGCTGGCTGATCGGCTACGGCCTCGCGATCGTGATGCTGGAGGAATATGCGAGCGACCTGTTCCGCCTCCCCTTCGTGATCTCGCACGCGACTTTCGCCACCGCGAGCGGGGTGGTTCTCGCCGCAGCGACCTTCTCGGCGCTGATGGTCCGCCGCCGAATCGACCGCCTCGATCTGATCGAAGTTCTGAAGACCAGGGAGTAACCCGATGGCCGCACAAACGCGCAAGACATGGCGCAAACGCCTGCTGATCGTCGTCGGCGTGGTTGCGCTCGGCGCGCTCGCCTTCTGGGCCATGCGCCCGCAGCCGATGGCGGTCGACCTCGCCACCATCGATCGCGGCGATCTGATCCTGAGCGTCGAGGATGAGGGGCGCACGCGCATCCGCGACATCTACGTGGTCTCCGCGCCCATGGGCGGCACGGTCCTGCGCTCACCGCTCGATGTGGGCGATGCGGTCGTGGCCGGCGAGACCGAGGTCGCTTTCATCCGCCCGGTCACGCCGGAATTCCTCGATGCACGCTCGCGGGCGGAGGCCGAGGCCGCGATCGAGGCCGCGCGGGCTGCGGTGCAACTCGCCAGCGCGCAGGAGCTGGAGGCCTCCGCCGATTGGAGCTTTCAGCAATCCGAACTCAACCGCATCGCCGAGCTGGCCCGGCGCGACATCGTCTCCCAGCGCGAATTCGACCGTGCCCGCGCCGCCGTGAACGCGGCTTCGGCGCGTGTCGCGAGCGCGCAGGCGACGCTGGCCGTGCGCGAGCGTGAGCTCGAAGCCGCACGTGCGCGTCTCACCGTGCCGCAGACGATCGATCCGCACCGCCCGGAAGCCGGAACGGATTGCTGCCTGCGGCTTCATGCGCCGATCACCGGCGAGACGCTCGCCGTGCATCATCGCAGCGAGACGGTGGTACGCGGCGGAGAGCCTCTGGTGGAATTCGGCGATCCCCGCCTGCTCGAAGCGGAGGTGGAGCTGCTCTCCTCCGAGGCGGTGCGCGTGCGCCCGGGCCTGCGCGCCGAGATCGACGGCTGGGGCGGCGATACCGTTCTCGCCGCGCGGGTGCGGCGGGTCGAATCGGCGGGTTTCACCAAGGTCTCCGCGCTCGGCATCGAGGAGCAGCGCGTGCGCGTGGTGCTCGATTTCGAGGATCCGCCTGAAGCCCGCGAGGGTCTCGGCCACGGATTTCGCGTCGTGACCCGCATCGTCCTCGACGAGTTCGAGGACGTCCTGCGCGTGCCGCTCGGGGCATTGTTCCGGCAATCGGGTGACTGGGCGGTCTTCGTCGCCGACGAGGACGGGATCGCGCGCCTGCGCCACATCACCCCCGGCACCCGCGACGGCAGCTTCGCCATTGTCGAGGACGGGCTGGAAGCCGGCGAGCGCGTCATCCTCTATCCCAGCGACCGCATCGCCGACGGCGTGCCGGTGACCGCGCGGGAGGGCTGAGAGCGCTGCATGGGATGTATTCGCCGGGAGGTCAGCAGCGGAAACCGGGCGCGGCTGCTCGCGACTATACGTAGATGACCGGATCCGCTTTCTCGCACTTGCTCGTTGTACGCGATTTGTTCTAGGGTTGCCGGGGTCGCCTTGACGCGGGCGGCGCACTATGTGAGGCGCTGTTGCCGCATCGCCGAACAAGCCTGCCTCTGATCCGACGAGCCGAAAGCCCAGAGCCCGAACCATGCCCTCGACCACATCATCGAAAGCGAAGAAACCCGCTCGCGCACGCACGTCAAAGAAGGCGGCACCCGCCACTTCCGCAACGCCGGTGCGCGGCTCCGGGAGCAGCGAGATCGACGCGCTATTCGATCGCGCCCGCGCCGGGGATCCCAATGCCCGGGTGATTTCGGTGACGGGGGCGCGCGAGCATAATCTGAAGAACGTCGATCTGATGCTGCCGCGCGACCGGCTCGTCGTCTTCACCGGATTGTCGGGATCGGGCAAATCCTCGCTCGCCTTCGATACGATCTATGCAGAGGGGCAGCGGCGCTATGTCGAATCGCTCTCGGCCTATGCGCGGCAATTCCTCGAGATGATGCAGAAGCCCGATGTGGATCAGATCGACGGGCTCTCGCCGGCGATTTCCATCGAGCAGAAGACCACCTCGAAGAACCCGCGTTCCACCGTGGGCACCGTCACCGAGATCTACGATTACATGCGCCTGCTCTGGGCGCGGGTGGGTATCCCCTACTCGCCGGCCACGGGCCTGCCCATCGAGAGCCAGACGGTCAGCCAGATGGTCGACCGGGTGCTCGCGCTGCCGGAAAAGACGCGACTCTATCTGCTCGCGCCGGTGGTGCGCGGGCGCAAGGGCGAGTATCGCAAGGAGCTGGCCGATTTCCAGAAGAAGGGCTTCCAGCGCGTCAAGATCGACGGCAGCTATTACGAGATCGACGACGCGCCGGCCCTCGACAAGAAATACAAGCACGATATCGACGTTGTGGTCGATCGCATCGTGGTGCGCGAGGACATGGCGCCGCGCCTGGCGGAATCCTTCGAGACGGCGCTGGATCTCGCCGACGGGATCGCCTTCGTCGAATTCGCCGACGAGAAGGACGACAAGGGCGCGCCGCGCCGGCTCGTCTTCTCGGCGAAATTCGCCTGCCCCGTCTCCGGCTTCACGATCCCGGAGATCGAGCCGCGGTTGTTCTCCTTCAACAACCCCACCGGCGCCTGCCCGGAATGCGACGGAATCGGCCACGAGATGCGCATAGATCCCGCACTCGTCGTGCCCGATCCGAAGGCCAGCCTGAAGAAGGGCGCCATCGCCCCCTGGGCGAAATCGACATCGCCTTATTACGGCCAGACGCTGGAGGCGATGGCGAAGCATTACGGGTTCAAGATGACCGCGCCCTGGGAAGAGATCGCGCAGGAGGCGCGCGATGCGATCCTCTACGGCTCGGGCGGCCAGTCGATCCGCTTCGCCTATGATGACGGCCTGCGCTCATACGAAGTGCGCAAACCCTTCGAGGGCGTCGTCACCAATCTGGAGCGGCGCTATCGCGAGACCGAGAGCGACTGGTCGCGCGACGAAATCAGCCGCTACATGGCGGCGACGCCCTGCGCGGCCTGCGGCGGCAAGCGCCTCAAGCCGGAGGCGCTCGCGGTGAAGATCGATGCGAGCGATATCGGCGACATCACCCGCCTGTCGGTGCGCGATGCGCATGACTGGTTCACCGCCCTCCCCGATCGGCTCGACACCAAGCAGAACGAGATCGCCGCGCGCATCCTCAAGGAGATCATCGAGCGGTTGCGTTTCCTGCTCGATGTCGGGCTCGAATATCTCACCCTCGCGCGCGCCTCCGGGACGCTCTCGGGCGGCGAGAGCCAGCGCATCCGCCTCGCCTCGCAGATCGGCTCGGGGCTGACCGGCGTGCTCTACGTGCTCGACGAGCCCTCCATCGGCCTGCATCAGCGCGACAACGAGCGGCTGCTCGGCACGCTCAAGCGGCTTCGCGATCTCGGTAATACGGTGATCGTCGTCGAGCATGACGAAGACGCCATCCTGCAGGCGGATTACGTCGTCGATGTCGGCCCCGGCGCCGGCATTCATGGTGGCGAGATCGTCTCGCAGGGGCTGCCTGCGCAGATCATGGCGGATCCGGCCTCGCTCACCGGCAAGTATCTCACCGGCGAACTCTCGGTGCGCATGCCGGCCAAGCGGCGCAAGCCGATGAAGAGCCGGATGCTGCGCCTCGTCGGCGCGCGCGGCAACAATCTCAAGGACGTCACGGCCGAGATCCCGCTCGGCACCTTCACCTGCATCACCGGCGTCTCGGGCGGGGGCAAGTCGACCCTCGTGATCGACACGCTCTACAAGGCGATCGCACGCAAGCTCAACGGCGCGAGCGAGAACCCCGCGCCGCATGACCGCATCGAGGGGCTGGAGCATCTCGACAAGGTGATCGACATCGACCAGTCGCCGATCGGGCGCACGCCGCGCTCGAACCCGGCCACCTATACCGGCGCCTTCACCCCGATCCGCGAATGGTTCGCCGGCCTGCCCGAGGCGAAGGCGCGCGGCTACCAGCCGGGGCGTTTTTCCTTCAACGTCAAGGGCGGGCGCTGCGAGGCCTGCCAGGGCGACGGCGTCATCAAGATCGAGATGCACTTCCTGCCCGACGTCTACGTCACCTGCGACGTCTGCAAGGGCAAGCGCTACGACCGCGAGACGCTGGAGGTGAAGTACCGCAACAAATCCATCGCCGATCTCCTCGACATGACCGTCGAGGAGGCGCGCGACCTGTTCAAGGCAGTGCCCTCGATCCGCGACAAGATGGAGACGCTGGCACGGGTCGGGCTCGATTACGTCAAGGTCGGCCAGCAGGCGACGACGCTGTCCGGCGGCGAGGCCCAACGCGTGAAATTGTCGAAGGAATTGTCGAAGCGCGCCACGGGCCGCACGCTCTACATCCTCGACGAGCCGACCACGGGGCTGCATTTCCATGATGTCGCGAAGCTTCTGGAAGTGCTGCATGAACTGGTCGAGCAGGGCAATACGGTCGTCGTGATCGAGCACAATCTGGAGGTCATCAAGACCGCCGACTGGATCATCGATATGGGTCCGGAGGGTGGCGATGGCGGAGGCATGATCGTGACGCAAGGCACACCCGAGCATGTCGCGGCCAGTGAAGAGAGCCATACCGGCCGATTTTTGCGCGAAGTGCTCAATCGCAGACCGCCTAAAACGCGGGCAGCCGCAGAATGAGGCAGATTTACTCCTGTGGCAGGACCATGACGGCCTGAATCGATTGCGACGCGATCATGACGATCGGATGCCCTGATCATGCGCCCAGCGCATGGCTGGAGCGCCGAAATAGCCATGGTGGTTTTCCGTGAGCGTCGCCATATTGCGATTCAACAGGGCCGCGCAGGACGCGCCCGACGGATTTGACCCCAGGAGTACCGACGATGTTCATCACCTATCTGCTCGAGCGCTACCGCGCCTGGCTGCGCTACCGCGAGACCCTCAACGAGCTGAGCCGCCTCAGTGATCGCGAACTCGCCGATGTCGGCATCAACCGCTACGACATCGACACCACCGCGCGCCGTTTCGCCGATATCTGAGCACGGGCAAGCACGAGCGGGGCATCGCCTCCGCTATCGTGAACCAGGATAGTGAGCCGGCGGCATCCCCGCCGGCTCTTTTCATTGGCGTATCACTTCGTCAGGTGGATGCCGACCGACGGACAAAACGATGCGCCAAAGCAAAGGGGCAGCGACTCGCGTCGCTGCCCCCGTTGCGGCGGTGATGTATCGCGTGGCCGCGATTACTCGGACGGCTGCGAGAAGCGGTAGTCGAGCGCACGCGCCTGAGCCATGGCGCCCTCGGCCACCGAAGCCCATTCGATCGCCTGCGAACGGAAGCGCAGGATGCTGTCATAGGTGCGACGGCTGAGCGAATCACCGTTGGCGATCTGGTCGAGCACATCGGCAGAGAGCTCGGCCAGCGCGACCAGGGTCTCGTCCGAGAAGCGGCGGAGCTGAACGTTGTGCTCGTTCACCAGCTCGTCGAGCGACGAGTTGTTGTTCGCCATGAACTCGGAGAGCACGAAGTCGTTCGCATAGGCGTTGGCCGCTTCGACGATCGCCTTCTCTTCGTCCGAGAAGGATTCCCAGACGTTGAGGTTGATGAAGTTGTCGAGGCCCGTGCCCGGCTCCTGCCAGCCCGGATACATGTAGTACCAGCCCGAACGGTGCATACCGAGCGCGAGATCGTTGTACGGGCCGACCCACTCGGCGGCATCAAGCGCGCCGGAAGCCATGGCAGGCGGGATTTCGCCGCCCGGCAGGTTCACCACCGAAGCACCGGCAGCAGCGCTGACCTCACCGCCGAGACCCGGCAGGCGCAGGCGCAGGCCGCGATAATCCTCGATATCCTCGATCGGACGCGAGAACCAGCCACCCATCTGCGAACCGGTATTGCCCGAGAGGAACACCTTGCAGCCCATCTCGCGATAGGCTTCGTCGGCGAGTTCCTGGCCACCACCGAACTTGAACCACGCATTCGTCTCGGCTGCGTTGAAGCCGAAGGGAATGACGCCGAGGAAGTCGGTCGCGGGGACCTTGCCCTTCCAGTAGTAGAAAGCACCGTGGCCCATGTCGAGCGTACCGGCCTCGACCGCGTCGATCGTCTCGAACGGGGGAACCACTTCACCGCCGCCGAGCACTTCGATCTGGATCGAGCCGCCGGACATCTTGCCGATCATCTCCGCGAGCACGTTCGCGCCGGTGCCGAGGCCCGGGAAGTTGCGCGGCCAGGTCGTCTGCATGCGCAGGCGCTTCACACCCTGGGCGATCGCCGGCGCAGCCAGCGTCGATGCCGCGGCGACACCACCGAGAGCCGCACCCTTCAGAAATAGACGACGTTCCATTCTAAACCCTCCATTATCATTCACGTCCCGCCCCGGTTCATTTTTATATGCCCAGACCAACGCATGCGGAATGTAGCGCGCGAACCGTTGCAAGGGCTGCGCGACCATAATCACGCTATGCGCGAAAGACAACATGGATCAGGCAAATTCTCACCCCGGTTGCACGCCGCAATTGCCCAAAAAACAAGCGATACGGCCAAGGCTGCGAAATTGGTGAACCATTCCAAAATATGTTTAAGTCTAGTATTGAACCTGTTCCCGCGTCGTTTCATTGAAACTGACGTAACGTGATAACCACCAACCTGTCGTCGCCGGCTGGTTGCGACCCTCGAGAAAGGGCGATCATGACTGTCGTCGAACTCGTCAGCCGATTCGCAGAAGATTTGAATACCGCCGTCATCGTAACCGATACGGACCTCTCCGCAGCCGGACCAAAGATCCTCTACGCCAACCCCGCAGTGGAAACGTTGACCGGGCATACCCGCGAGAGCGTCATCGGCCGCTCCCCCAAAATCTTCCAGGGCAAGGCCACGAGCCCCTTCACCCGCAAGGCCATGGGCGAGGCCCTGCGCGCCGGGCGTCCGTTCCATACCTGCGTCACCAATTACCGCGCCGATGGATCACCTTATCTCTGCGAACTCGACATCCGCCCGCTGCGCGATGCCGATGGCGAGATCGAGGCCTTCATCTCCTTCGAGCGTGCCGTGGAGCGCCGTCGCGTGCGTGCGCGGCCCGGCGAGAACGCGCGCTACCGTCCGATCGACCCGACCCTCGAGGACGAGGCGCGTAACCAGCTCGCGAGCTTCGAAGTCTTCACCACCCCGCTCGACTGAGATCGCCGCCGGGTTGCGGCGGCACTCAATCAGCGCCGCCGATCGCGGCACCTTCCGCCAGAATCGTCGTGAATCCCTCGAAATCGGGCGGCCCGAGATAGAGATCGCGATTCTGACCGGCATTCCTGTGCGAATCACGGAACTGCTCCGAGCGCGTCCAGGCGAGAAAACTCGCCTCGTCGGCCCACAGGCTGTGCGAGGCGTAGAGGACGTGGTCCTCGCGCTCGGGACCGCGCAGCAGATGGAAAGCGATGAAGCCCGGCATCTCGTCGAGGCGCGTGCGCCGCCCCCGCCAGACTTCCTCGAAGGCGTCGGTGCGATCCTTCCCGACCCTGAACCGGTTCATCGCCACGAACATCTGCGCCTCCCTCGAATGCCGCACTGATCTGCGTGTTTCAATAACGCGCGGCAGCCCCTCGGTTCAAGGCGACCTATTGCTGCGGAAGAGAATCGGGAGCGCGAATCCGATGCCGAGAAAGCGATAGGTGTGGTGGATGCCGACATAGAGCGGGTCGACCCCCAGCACGAGCGCGAGCACCACCATCGCCTCCAGCCCGCCCGGCGCGAAGGCGACGAGCGCCTCCCCGGCCCCGATTCCGGTCACCAAGGCGGTGAGCAGCGCGAACGCCCCCGATATGGCGAGGCCGATCAGGAAGACGCCCGAGGCCGCACCGGCGAGCGGCAGGATCGCGGAGCGATCGAGGGTCGTGAAGCGCTCCCCGATAAATACGCCGATCACGACGAAAGCCGCCGTCGCGATCTCCGGAGGGACGACACCCGGAGTAATTTCCGTAACGTGAAGCACCGCCGAGGCGATCGTCGCACCGAGCAGAAGCGGCGCGGCGACGCCGAACCGCTCGAACAGCAGCCCCACTGCGAGCGCGCCCGCGATCATCAGCGCGAAGGCCCCCGGCGTCGCGATCGCCTGGCCACCCCCGACCAGTGCTCGCGGATCTCCGTCCGTCGTCAGCGAGACGAGGAAGGGCAGGATCGCCATCAGCACCATCAACCGGAAGGACTGGATGATCGCGATGCGGCCCACATCGGCCTTGCGATCGACGGCGACCGCGAGCACGGCGGTGAGCGCGCCGGGGAGTGATGCGAGGATCGCATCGTCGCGCCGCCAGCCGTAGACGCCCATGAGAAACGCGGCGCAGCCCAGCGTCACGGCGAGTACGGCGAGCGTCAGGGCAAGCATGCTGAACGGATAGGCGGCGATCGCGCCGAGCGCTTCGGGCGTGATTCCAGCCCCCATCACCACGCCCGCGACGAGCATCGCGCCGTCGACGAGCGGCTTGGGAACGCGCGCCCGCGAGGCGATCCCCGCCGGCAGCAACGCGCCCCAGACGATCGTGCCGATCACGGCCCCCGAGAGCCAGCCGGCGGGTATCCCGACCATGTGGAAGAGTGCGCCGAATACGAGGGCGCTGACGAGTTGCCCGGCGACGAGAAGGGCTCGGGGTGGCGACGAGAAACTCACGATGTCACGACACCCGGCGCGACAAAACGCAGCCGGCCACCAGCCGCATGCCCGTCATGGAAATACCTGATACGCAAACTGATCATGCTCGATTCCGTCACGCTCAAAATTCTCGAGACCAAATTCTCGCATCCAAATTTTCCGCCCCTTGCGATCGATCAATGTCGCGCTGATCGCATGCGGTAAAAAGGTGCCCACGGCGGAACGCTCAATGGCGACAGACCGCCGTGAGCGCCCGGCGTGATCTCGGGGGAGTCGCGTCGGGCGCTCTATTTATCTCGCGTCACACAGCAAAAGAAAAGGCCGCCTCTCGCGCAGCGGCCCTTCGATTATTGCAATGCTCACGGATTTCAGGTGCCACAACGCCCCGGGCGCCGGAGCGGACCTTCGTTTTTCAGTGAGAGCCGGTCAGGTGACAGAGCTTGCAGACGCTGGGGATCTTCACGCAATCCTGCTTGTCGTAAGCGATGGTGCCCGCGCGGCGCAGGGCGGAGAAGGCACGGCTCACGGTCTCGATGGTGAGACCGAGATAATCCGCGATCTCCTGGCGGGTCATGGCGAGGTCGACGCGGGTCTCGTCGATCGCACCCAGCGGGCCGATGCAGGCATGGCCACCACGCCCGGGAACGAGGCGCATGATGAAGGTCGCCACGCGCTCCTGCGCGGATTTGCGACCCAGCAGCAGCGCATGATCATGCAAGGCGCAGAGCTGGGCACGCAGCCGCGCGAAAATCCGGTCGCGAAGGGCCGCATCCGCATCGAGGCGACGCTTCTCGTAGAGCGCGATGCGTGCCTTGGTCAGCGTCTCCGCCCCGACATCGGACACACCGTTGGGAGCGAGCCCGAACACGTCGCCGACGCCGAGCACCTCGATGATCTGGCGGCGACCGTCGGGAAGCAGCTTGAACAGCAACACCCCGCCCTCGACCACCTCGTAGACGCTCGTCGTCTCGTCACCCTCGTCGACGATCAGCGAGCGCGGCGGAAAGGAGGCGACACGGGCATCGGGGGCCGGCCCGTCCCGGAGATCGGCCTCGAAGGAAATCTTCCAGCCGGCATCGAATTTGGTGTTGCTGAAACCGCCGGCTTCGGCGTTCTGACGGGAAACTATCGCATCCATGGCGTCGTCCTCGAAATCGCCCGGGGGAACGGAGCGTTGATGAGGAACGTGTAATTTCGCCGCCTGCGGAACACATCGGTGTTTGCCCTTAAGCAGTGCCACGATGGGAAAAGCACGGAGGCGTGGCCGTAGCCGATTCACACTGACGGATCAGTCACTTGACCAACGCGAATATCGCCGCGACATTGAGGCGGCGGGGATTGATCCAGCGCAAATGTCGGGTGTCACAGCAAAGCGGAAATGGCTTCCGGGGCGAGCGGCTTGCGCAGAAGTTGCAAGTTTGCAGGAAGCCGTCGCATCATCAGTTCGATATCGATTCGGGGACGCCCGGAAATCGCCACGACGCGCGGCGGCTCGGGCAGACCGCTCAGCCAGTCGATCACGTCCGCCCCGCCGATTCCGGGCAGGCCGAGATCCACGAAGACCAGATCGCCGCCATGGGGCGAGCAGCCGTTCATGAAGGCCTCGCCATCGGCATAGGCGAGAACCTTGTGGCCCTGGCCACTGACGAGTTCGATCAACGCATCTCGAACGCCGTAATCGTCTTCTACGATATGTATGCGCACGCCGATCTCACATCTGGTTCGAGGGGGGAACCGCAATCATGCTTATGAACATTTGTCCGGAAGAGTTCAGCGTCAATACGGGCTTGCCCTCACGTGCGCGCAAAGTCCTTTTGCTTCAACGCACGCATAGGCAGTTATCCGGGGGTGTTCCCCCATCACAACGGGGCCTCGCGGTGGGGTAGAAGGTGCGTATGGCGCCGTCACGCGTCACGAGCACCGCGAGATCGAGCGACGATTCGGAGTGTGTCGGGGAGCGCTCGGAGGAGAGCGCGTGCAGGCACATCCGCTCGCCGGCCGCATGCTCCTTCTTCGTCGCGAAGGCGCGCGTCACCTCGATCAGCAGCGACAGCGCATCATGCCCGGTGAGGAAGCTCTTCGGGCAGGCCTCGGCGACCGCGCCCCCGGGCGTGCGAAAAGCGATGCCGATACTCTTGATCGGCGGGGCGTGGACCGCGCTGCGGCAATCGGCGAGACCACCCCAGCCCTCTTCCTCCAGCTGATGTATGCGCCCGCGATAATGCAGGCCACCGAGCCCCGTCTCGCCCGGTTCGCCGCAAAAGATATGGCGAAAGCCCTCGCGCGCGAACCAGATCCGGGTGAGTTCGTCGAAGAACGCCGCGCGCCCCGGCGCCGCTCCCGGCAGGGCATGACCGAGCGCCTCCCCCAACCGTTCCGCCGCGTCGGCATGGGCCGGATCGTCGAACGAGGCGCGGAACGCGGAGCGCGACGGGCGCGATCCCCATTCACCACAAAGCGCGAGGACGGCGTCGTCGAACGCGTCGCGCCCGGGCGCCGGCACGACCTCTCCGAAGATCGGTGCGAAATCGGGCGCCGGTTCGGTATCGTCCGACCCGACACCATCAGACGCGAGAATGATCTCCCCGCAATCACGCGCGACCCAGCGCTGCGGCGGCTCGGCTTGCGCCATGCGCAGGCGCACGTAATCGCCATCCGCACGGTTGAGCCCCTCGACGGCGTAGCGCTGGGCGGGAACGAGCACGACCGATCCGGGATTGTCGCGCCGCGCCAGGGCGTGCCAGGCCGGGCAGGCATGAGCTGCGACGAATTCGCCCTCGATCGCCACGAAGGCGCTGGCTGGAACCATCGCGACAAATCCGATCACCAGAACCGCCAGCGTCCGGATGCCGTATCGCCACGCGATCATGCTCATGCGTCTCCCGAAGGCTCCGAAAGCCATTGCCGAACCGCGCGTCCGCCGTGCTATAAGCGCCGCTCGCCCGCCGATCCGCCCGACCGGCGCAGAATACGCGCTCCCGTCGATGATCGTCCAGCATGCCACGCCCTTCGCTTCCCCCCTACCCCGCCCTGCGGCTATCCGCGCTCAATGCTGCAACCTTCGCCGGCATCGGCATCTATATGCCCTTCTTCCCGATCTGGCTCGAATCGCGCGAGATGACGCCGGCGGTGATCGGGATCATCGTCGCGCTGCCGCTCGTCGTACGCATCATCGCCACCGCGCCGCTCGTGGCGCTGACGGAGCGCGCCGTCGAAGCGCGCAATCTGCTGATCACGGCACAGATTGCACTGGCCTTCTTCTATCTGATCCTTCTGGGGGTCGACGGCCCGATCGTGATCGGTTTCATCGTGATCCTGATCGCGATCGCCCAGGCGCCGCTCACCCCGACCATCGACCTGCTCACGACCGATGCCGTACGCAACGATTCGCGGCTCGATTACGGGCGTATCCGCCTGTGGGGCTCGGCCGCCTTCCTCGCCTGCAATGTCGGCGCGGGGTTTCTCTTGACGCGCACACCCGCCGATGCCGCGGTGATCGCACTGGTCTGCATCGCCGTGATCGGGGCGATCGTCTCGCGCAGCGCACCCGCACGTCTGCGCGAGGCCGCACCGGAAGCGGATGGCAGCCCCGTGCCGTCGCGCCTGCCCATCGGGCTGATCTGGATCATCGCCGGCGGCGCTATCCTGCAAGCCTCCCATGCGACGCTCTACGGGTTCGGCTCGATCGCATGGCGCGCGCAGGGATTCTCCGAGCTGATGATCGGATGGCTGTGGGCGATCGGCATCGTCGCCGAAATCGCCTTGTTCTGGCTGATCGGACGCGGTGTCGGGCGTGGCGACGGCATCGTTCGGCTGATGCTGATCGGCGCCGGTGCAGCGGTGATCCGCTTCGCCGGGCTCGCCCTCGCCCCCGATCTCGTCGCGACCATCGGCCTGCAGATCCTGCACGGGCTGACCTTCGGCGCCACGCATCTCGGCCTGATGGCGGCGCTGACGCGCTACGCGCCGCCGGGCGGACGCGGCAAGGCGCAGGGGTATTTCGGAGCCGGTATGGCGCTCGCCACGGCCAGCGGCATGATCCTCAGCGGCTTCGCCTATCCGTATCTGGGAACGGGGACCTACTGGCTGATGGTCCCCGTCGCGCTCGCAGGCGGTGCCTGCGTCCTGATCGGAGCGTCCCGGCTACGCTGAGGCGCGCGTCGCGCTCAGCCCCAGAGCGCGCGCTCGGGCGGATGCACCAGACCGTCGTGATAATGCAGGGCGTTGTCGCGATCCTCGGCGAGCAGGAGCGGCCCGTCGAGATCGACGAAGCGCGCCTGCGGCGTCAGGAGCATCGCGGGCGCCATGCCGAGAGAAGAGCCGAGCATGCAGCCGACGAAGATGCCGAAACCGCGCTTCTGCGCTTCCGCGGCCATGGCCAGCGCCTCGGTGAGGCCGCCGGTCTTGTCGAGCTTGATGTTGACGAGATCGTAGAGCCCGACGAGACGCGGCAGGCTGGTGCGGTCGTGTGCGCTCTCGTCGGCGCAGAGCGGGACATGGCGCTCGACGTCGCGCAGGGCCTCGTCGGCATCGGCATGGAGCGGCTGTTCGACCAGCGAGAAGCCGGCCTCGGCGCAGGCGTCGATATAGCGCTGCACGTCGCCGGGCGGCCAGCCTTCATTGGCATCGGCCAGAAGAACCGCCTCGGGCGCCGCTTCGCGCACCGCGCGGATGCGCTCGATATCGCCTTCCGGCGCGCCGAGCTTGATCTTCAGGATCGGACGCCCCGATGCCTTGGCCGCGGCCTCGCGCATCGCATCGGGCGTATCGAGGCTGATCGTATAGGCGGTGGTGATGGGCGCGATCCGGTCGATGCCGGCGCTGATATGGGCGGGGACTTCGCTGAGCTTCGCCTCGAGATCCCACAGGGCGCAGTCGAGGGCGTTGCGGGCCGCGCCGGCGGGCAGTTTTTCGAGCAAGGCCTCGCGATCACCGCCGGATTCGATCAGTTCGCGCGCCGTCTCGATGGTTTCGACGACGCCCTCCACCGATTCGCCGTAGCGGCGATAGGGCACGCACTCGCCGCGCCCCGTGCCGTAGCCCTCGCGGATCGTCGCCGTGACCACGGTGGCCTCCGTGCGCGATCCCCGCGAGATCGTGAATTTCCCCGCGATCGGAAAGGTTTCGATCGCGACTTCCAGGGTCCGTTTCATCGTCTCACCGTCTCGAACATGGTTTACGCCTCGACTCGGCATTGCCCGACAGGCTATCACCTTTCCAACAGACGACCAGCGTCGAGAGGCGAATTCTCCGTGACGGCCTACGCCCGAACCGATCCCGCAAAAGAGCACGAGCCGCGTTTCGCCCAAGCGGGCGACGGGCAGATCATGCTCGCCGGTGCGTGGATCGCGGCGAACGGCAACGCGCTCGAAGGCCTGCTGGCGGGCATGCCGCCATATGCCGCCGCCGGTGCTCTGACCGTCGATCTCTCGGGCCTGGAGCGGCTCGATACGCTCGGCGCGCTGATGCTCTCCCAGGCCAGGGCGGATTGGGAGCGCTCGGGGCTGCGCGTGACCTTTGCCGGGCAGCGCGAGGAACACGCCACCCTTCTGCGCGAAGTCGCCCGCCGCCAGAGCGAGCCGCCGCGCATCGTCCATAATTCGCGCTTCGTGAACATGCTCGAAGATGTCGGGCGGGCGATGGTCGAAAGCGGTCGCGACGTGGTCAAGGGCGTTTCGTTCCTCGGCGAGGTCTGCTCCGCATTGGGCCGCCTTGCGCTGCATCCGCGCCGCTTTCGCGGAACGGCACTCGTCAACCAGCTCGAACAGATCGCCTTCAAGGGCGTGCCGATCATCACGCTGATCTCCTTCCTCGTCGGCGCCATCATCGCCCAGCAGGGGATCTTCCAGCTGCAGCGGTTCGGGGCGACGAGCTTCGTCGTCGACCTCGTGGGCATTCTCGTACTGCGCGAACTCGGGGTGCTGCTCACGGCGATCATGGTCGCGGGCCGCTCGGGCTCGGCCTTCACCGCCGAGATCGGCTCGATGAAGATGCGCGAGGAGATCGACGCGATCCGCGTCATGGGGCTCGATCCGGTCGAGGTGCTGATCGTGCCGCGCCTCCTCGCCCTCGTGATCGGCCTGCCCCTGCTCACCTTCCTCGCCTCGATAGCCGCCCTGTTCGGCGCCATGGTCGTCTCCTGGATCTATGGCGGCATCACGCCGGACGTGTTCCTGGAACGCCTGCGCGAGGGCATCGCGCTCAACACCTTCTTCGTCGGCCTGATCAAGGCACCGTTCATGGCGCTGGTGATCGGGGTGATCGCCTGTATCGAGGGCATGGCGGTACAGGGCTCCGCCGAATCGCTCGGGCGCCGGGTGACATCCTCGGTGGTGAAGGCGATCTTCATGGTGATCGTGATGGACGGCCTGTTCGCCATCTTCTTCGCCGCGATCGATTATTGAGGAGCCGCGATGAGTGCCACCGCGACCATGCCGCAAACACAGGCGCCGCCCGCCAGAGGGGAGCCGATCATCCGCGTGCGCGGGCTGGAGGTCGGTTTCGGCACCAAGACGATCATGAAGGATCTCGATCTCGACGTTTATGCCGGCGAGATCCTCGGTTTCGTCGGTGGTTCGGGCCAGGGCAAGTCCGTGCTCACCCGTGCCATTCTCGGCCTGATCCCAAAACGCGCCGGCTCGATCGAGGTATTCGGGCGCGACATCGACAGCCTCGACGACATGGAACGCCGGGCGATGGAGCGCCGCTGGGGCGTGCTGTTCCAGCAAGGCGCCTTGTTTTCCGCCCTCACCGTCAAGCAGAACATCCAGGTGCCGATGCGCGAGCATCTCGATCTGCCCGACCGGCTGATGGACGAACTCGCCATGCTCAAGATCGACATGGTCGGCCTGAAGCCCGATGCCGCCGACAAGTTTCCCTCGGAGCTCTCGGGCGGCATGATCAAGCGCGCGTCGCTGGCTCGCGCGCTCGCGCTCGATCCCGACATCGTCTTCCTCGACGAGCCGACCTCGGGTCTCGACCCGATCGGCGCTGCCGATTTCGACGACCTCATTGCAACCTTGCAACGGACATTGGGGCTCACGGTCTATATGGTGACCCATGATCTCGACAGTCTGTTCTCGGTCTGCGACCGGATAGCGGCACTGGCGGACGGCAAGGTGGTATGCGAGGGTCCGATGCGCACAATGCTCGAATCGGACCATCCGTGGGTGAAGAGCTACTTCCACGGAAAGCGGGCACGCGCGGTGGAAACCACTGCGCAGGAAGGAAACTGACGGAATGGAGACCCGGGCGAACTACGCTCTGATCGGTTTGTTCACGCTGCTCGTCGTGGCGGCGGGTTTTCTGTTCGTCTACTGGTTCGCCGTCAGCGAACGCGGGCAGGAGCGGCTCGCGATCCAGATCGTCTTCCGTGATTCGGTCGCCGGCCTGTCGCGCGGCTCGCCCGTCACCTTCAACGGCCTGCGGGTGGGCGACGTGCAGTCGCTGCGCCTCGATACGGACGATCCCAGCCGCGTCGTCGCGCGCATCCAGATCATGGCGGATACGCCGGTTCGCGCCGATACCCGCGCCCAGCTCGAATATCAGGGCCTGACGGGGATCGCGAACATCTCCCTCACCGGCGGCACGCCAGACGCGCAGCGCCTGACCTCCACACCCGGCGAGCAGCCGCCGGTGATCGCGGCGGAGCGCTCCGATTTCCAGGATCTGATCCAGTCGGGCCGCGACATCGCCCGCCAGGCCGCCGATACGCTCGAGCGGATCAACCGGCTCGTCGACGACAACGAAACGACGATCACCGCGACGATCAGCAATGTCGAGCAGTTCTCCCGGGCGCTGAGCGACAACGCCCCGGGCATCGACAGTTTTCTCGAACAGGTCGGCCAGGCGGCGGAACGCGTGGGGCCGCTCGCCGATTCGCTCGACCAGCTCTCGCGCTCGACGAACGCGATCGTCTCCGCCGTCGATCCCGACGTGGTGGCGCAGACCGTGCGCAATGTCGAGGAATTCACCAGTGTCCTCGCCGACAGCCGCGACCAGATCGAGAATATCTTCGCCGATGCCAGCTCGATGGCCGATCGCCTGAACCAGACCTCGATCAAGTTCGAGCAGACGCTGGACGCGGTCGCAGCCGGCATCGAGGCCGTCGATGCCGACCGGATCAACGCCACCATCGCGAATATCGAGAGCTTCTCGCAGATGCTGGCCGACAACAACGATCAAGTCTCGCAGGTCATCGCGAACGCCGCCACGTTGACCGACAACCTCAACACCACGGCGCAGCAGATCGACGGCGCCGTCGCGCAGGTCACCAGCCTGCTCGATGCGGTGGACCGCGAGGACGTCACCCAGACGCTCGCCAATATCCGCGAATTCAGCGGCACCCTGGCCGATAACCGCGAGAATTTCGACGCGATCATCCAGGATGCAACCCGTATCGCCGGCGCGCTCGATCCCGAGCGGCTGGGGCGTATCGTCGCGGATGCGGAGAGCTTCACCTCGGTCCTGAGCGCCCGCAGCGCGGATACCGACCGCATCATCGGCAACGTCGCCACGCTCACCGACGATCTTGGCGCCACCCGCGAGCGGGTCGACAGCGCACTCGACGAGATCAACGGCCTCGTCGCTGCAATCGATCGTGAGGTTCTGCGCGAGACGCTGGCCAACGTCTCGGCCTTTTCCGGGACGCTCGCGGAGAATCGCGGCAATCTCGATACCGTCATGCAGGATCTCGCCGGCCTGACCCAGGCGATCGATCCGCAGCAGCTCGCCGGAACGCTCGAGAACGTCGAGCGCTTCGCGCAGGTTCTCGGTGACCGCAGCGCGGATGCCGACCAGATCATCTCCAATGCCGTCTCCATCTCGGAGAAGCTGAACCAGTCCGCAGACCGGATCGACGGCGTGCTGGAGGCGGCCCAGAGCTTCCTCGGTACGGCCGAGGACGAAGCGGGCGACGGTCTCTTCGACGATATCCGCGAGGCCGCCGTCGCGATCCG
Source organism: Salinarimonadaceae bacterium (assembly GCA_050485405.1). Taxonomy (GTDB): domain Bacteria; phylum Pseudomonadota; class Alphaproteobacteria; order Rhizobiales; family Beijerinckiaceae; genus Saliniramus. The sequence goes on along the minus strand of JBJHBI010000002.1, from coordinate 41,206 downwards.
CACGCTCGCCGACAATCTCGATGCGCGCACGGCGGAGATCACCGCAGGCATCAACCGCTTCACCGGTCCGGGCCTGCAGGAATACCGCGCGCTCGCCGATGACGGGCGCCGCACGTTGCAGGATATCAGCCGCGCCGTGCGGGCGATCGAACGCAACCCGCAGCAGATCATCTTCGGCGGTCAGTCGAGCGTGCCGGAATACGGTGGCGCGCGGCGTTAGGAAATTACGGAGCAGTTCCATAGAGATATCGGGACAAGGTCATGGGGGGCTTGGTAACAGTGTCGGGCAAAGGGTCGGATCAGAATCATCGTCACGGGCGCGCGTCCAACTTCGGGCGTAGCCTGCGCCGGCTCGCCGCGACCATCGCGCTGTCGGGCTTCGTGGCGGCTTGCGGCGCCGCACCGGCGCTGACCGTCTTCACCCTGAGCGCGCCTGAGGAGCAGATTTCCGCCGCGCGCAACCTTCCCGGCCTGCTGCTGATCGCGGAGCCCTCCACGATCCAGATCCTCAACAGCGAGCGTATCGTCGTGCGCGGCGGAGACGGCTCGCTGAGCTACCTGCCCGGTGCGCAATGGGCCGACCAGCTTCCCGCGCTCGTCCAGTCGCGCATGGTCGCGACCTTCGAGAATACCTCCCGCATCGGCGCCGTCAGCCGGCCCGGCGATCGCGTGAGTCCCGATTTCCAGATCAATACCGAAATCCGCCGCTTCGAGATCGATACCAGCCGCCGCGAGGCCGTCGTCGAACTCGCCCTGCGCGCCACGCGCGAATCGGATGGCCGCATCGCGCGTGCCCGCGTCTTCCGCGCCAGCGCGCCGGTGAGCACCGTCACCGGCCCCGCCGCCGTGCGCGCGCTCGACGAGGCGCTCTCGCAGGCTCTGATCGAGATCGTCGGCTGGGCCGGTTCGTGAGCCCGCTCAAGGCTTGACGCTGATCACCCGCGCGCCGGTTGCCGCCTGAAGCGCTTTCGGATCGACCGAGAAGACCGCATTCGGCGTTCCCGCAGCCGCCCAGACCACGTCATGCGCGAGCAGGTCTTCGTCCATGTATGTCGCGAGCGGCGCCGCATGGCCGAAGGGCGGGATGCCGCCGATGGCGAAACCGGTCACCTTGCGCACATGCGCGCCGCGCGGACGCTCCAGCGCCTCGCCGAGATGCGCCGCGACACCAGCTTCGTCCACCCGGTTGTCGCCGCTGATAAGCAGAAGCACGTCGCGCCCGCTCGTCGCACCGATGAAGACCAGCGATTTCACGATCTGGCCGACGCGGCAGCCACAGGCGGCGGCCGCCTCCTCGGCGGTGCGCGTCGAATCCGGCATCAGCATCACCGCGATCGACAGGCCGAGATTGTCCGCTGCCGCCGCGACACGCTGCGCGGCATCCGGCAGATGCTCCGTCATCGCCCCCTCCCCTGATACTGGACTATTGCCGCGCGTGCTTGCCGCGCCTGAGTGATTCCCGCAACCCGCCGCTCTTGCGCGCGAGCGAGACGTTCTCGAGAAAACCGATGCTGCCATCCGGCTTCAGCCCGCGCATCTGCGCCTTGATGTTGAAGCCGTAATCGGCGATCGCGACGTCGAAGAGGTAATAGGCCGCGCGATGGGCGATGGTGCCGCCGCGCGACGAGGCCGAGGGGGCCCCGACCACGGGCACGCGCCCGTCCGGCCCCGGAATCGTCGCGACGGTGCCGATATGGTTGTGCCCGTGCAGGACGAGATCGGCGCCGGTGCGGGAGATCATCTCCTCGAACTTGCGCGCATCGGTGAGATTACGCCCTGCCGAGGCTCCGGCCACATGCGGGGGATGGTGGATCATGACCACCCGGCACAGCCCCTCCTCCGCGAGCTCGTCGAGGAGTTTTTCCGCGGCATCGAGCTGTGTCTGCCCCATACGCCCGCTCGCCACGAAAGGCGCGGTCGGGATCGCCGAGGACAGGCCGACCAGCGCGACATGGTCACGCCGGCGCACATAGGGAAACGTCCCCTCATCGCCCGAATCGTCACGCGTCCAGGGGCCGCAGACGGTGAGCATGCCCGCGAGCGCCCCCTCGATATAGGCGTCGTGATTGCCGGGAACGAAGCTCACCACATCCGGCTCGCCGAGGCTCTCGAAGAATTCGCGGGCGGTATCCCATTCCTGTGGCAGACCGATATTGGCCACGTCGCCCGTACAGGCGATGTGGTCCGGCTGCTGGTTGCGCATGTCCTGGACGAGGGCTGCGAGCAGCTCCATGTCGTGTGCGCGATCGCGTCCGCGATGCCAGTTGATGAAACCGGTCAGACGCTTGCCCATCAGTTCGCGCAGGCGTGGGCGGGGCAGCGGACCGACATGCGGGTCGGTGATGTGAGCGATGCGAAACATTGTATCCAATAACGCCATGGTCCTAGCAGAGTTCGCGCGGCAGGGCCGCAAGGTCAAGCACGAAGGGCGCGTGCGGCTTTGCTTTTCTTATGCAAGCGTGCATTTTTCGTGACGGCCTTGCGCTTCGATCCGGCGCACCGACATTGGGGCACGGGCTCCCTTTCACCCCGCCGCGCCCTCACCGAACGGAGTATTTCGATCTTGAATCCGCTGCTGCGCACCCCGTTGGACCTGCTATGGCGCCTGACGCGCGGCATGACGCTCGGCGTGCGCGTGATCGCCTGTGACGCGCAGGGCCGCATCTGCCTCGTGCGCCATACCTATACGCCGGGCTGGCTTTTGCCCGGGGGCGGCGTCGAACCCGGTGAGACGGCGCTCGATGCGCTCGAACGCGAATTGCGCGAAGAGGCTGCGGTCGGGCTGACCCGGACACCAGCCCTGCTCGGCTTCTATCACAACAAAGCCGCCTCGCGCCGCGATCACGTCGCGCTCTATCATGCGGAGGCGATCACGCATCTCGATACGCCGCGCCCGCGCTTCGAGATCGCCGAGCGCGGGTTCTTCGCCCTCGATGCGTTGCCCGAGGGCACCTCGCCGGCGACCCTGCGGAGAATCGCGGAATGGCGCGAGGGGCGCCCGCCGGCTCCGGAATGGTGAGGGCATCCGAGGGCGTTGCGCCCCGTGGATGTGACTGCTATGCGCGTCTGCGTCGCGTTGGTTTCACTTCGAAGCAGCACAGCGTCGACCTGCCATTGCGACTGACGGAACCATGACCGAACTGACGCTCACCATCCGCCCCGAGCATCCGGGTGATCACGCCACGATCGACCGGCTCCACGCCCGCGCCTTCGGGCCGGGCCGTTTCGCGCGCACCGCATTTCGCCTGCGCGAGGGCGTCGATCACGATCTCTCGCTCTCGTTCGCCGCCCATGTGGGGACGCTACTGGTGGGATCGGTGCGCCTGAGCGCGATCTGGGCGGGGAGCGTGCCGGCACTGGTTCTGGGACCGCTCACGGTCGAACCAGCCTTCAAGGAGCGCGGCATCGGCGGTGCGCTGGTGCGCCATGCGCTGGAGGAAGCGCGCGCACGCGGCGAGAAGCTCGTCCTGCTCGTCGGTGATGCGCCGTATTACGGCCGTTTCGGCTTCGCGCCGGTGCCGCCGGGGCACCTCAGGCTGCCCGGTCCGGTCGATCCGGCGCGGCTGCTCGCCTGCCCGCTCGTCGAGGGTGTTCTCGACGAGGCGCAGGGTGAAGTGCGTCCGCGTCACGCAGGCTGAGGCTCGCTCAGCGCCGGCTGCGTACCCGCACCGGCTGCAATGCGGGCTCGCGCCCTTGCAGGGACCAGCCGAGGCGATGATAGGCGAGCGCCCGCTCCACCAGCGCACCCGCCTTCGCGGCGAGCCCCATCTGCTTGAGCATGCGCGCCTGCTTTACCATGTAGCGGGCCAGCGAAAGGTAGTCCTGGGCACGGCGTCTTTGCATCGTTCATCTCCCCTTGCTATCCAGTCTACGCATCTTGCTTGTGCGTAGATTGCGCGGGAAGAGGCACAAACCGTCGCAGGGGGCGATGCCGATCCGCAGCATCCATCATCCGGGAGAGAGAATATGGCGCGCCCAGCGCATGTCGCGATCATCGGGGCCGGGATGGCCGGGGCCGCCGCCGCACGGCGCCTCGCCGATGCCGGAATGGCCGTCACCCTGTTCGACAAGAGCCGCGGGGTCGGCGGTCGCATGGCGACGCGCCGGCTCGACGGTGGCGTGTTCGATCACGGCGCCCAGTTCTTCCGCGCCCGCAATCCGCGCTTTGCGCAGGCCGTCCAGAGCTGGCAGGAGGCCGGCCTCGTCGCGGTCTGGGATGCCGATCACGAGGGCGATGACACGCATCCGCGCTATGTCGGCACGCCGGCGATGAACGCGCCGGTCAAGGCACTGATCGGCGATCTGCCGGTCCTGACCGGTAATCCGGTCACCGCCCTGCGCAGCGAGGGCGAAAGCTGGCGGGTCGTGGCGGAGGGCGCGCCGGAGACCTTGTTCGACGCCGTGCTGATCGCGGTTCCTTCCAACCAGGCACGTACGCTCGCCGAGACCGCGTCGTGGTCTCCTGCAGCTTTGGCTGTCGAGCGCTACGCCCCGTGCCTGACCCTCATGCTCGGCTATCCCGAGCCGCTCGATCTGCCCGCCTCCATGGCGATCGAGGATGCCACCATCGCCTGGATCGCCGACAACAGCAGCAAGCCGGACCGCCCCCTGCCACGCGGCGAGAGCGACATGCATTGCGTCGTCATCCATGCCACGCCGGACTGGTCGCGCACGCATCTCGAGGAGGATCCGCAGGAGCTGATCGGCCAGCTCTATGCCCGCTATGTCGGCGTTACCGGCATCATGGACGAGCCGGTCCACGGCGATGCGCATCGCTGGCGCTACGCGCAGGTCACCGACCCGCTCGGCGAACCCTGCCTCATCGACCCCACCCGCCGCCTCGCCGCCTGCGGCGACTGGTGCCTCGGCCCGAGGGTCGAAGCCGCCTTCGACAGCGGCGAGGCCGCAGCGGCGGCGTTGTTGGAGGTGATGTGAGGGGGGCGAGCTTGCATGGGGGGTGAGTGTTGGTACGCTTTGATGATGGCAGCCCGCTTTTGCGGGCACGCGTGAGCAGAGTGTATTCGCATGAAACCAATTGCCGAACCCGTCAGAGCGACGATCGACAAAGTCGTCCGGCATGATCTGGGGGATGCGGTCGTCGCCGACCTGCGCGTCACCGATGACACCGACCATGACGGCATCGCGTATCTGCGGGTCGTGATCGTTTTCGACGACGCCCACGGTCGCCTTGATCCGCAAAAGGTGAAGTCGCTGAGCCGCCTCTTGAGGGAGCCGCTCGAAGATATCGGCGAGCCCCGTGCTGTGACCCCCGAAGCTCATCCGGCTGAGACCAGAGTCGGCGTTTGAATCTGGCGCGGTTGCGGCGACGGAGCAATGGGCGATCGGCGCAGCGTTTCAATTGCGCGGAGCCGATCGCCCATTGCGGTGAGTTGAGCGGCGAAGGCCGTCGGGGTCTGGTAGCCGAGAGCCGAGTGGGGACGCTCGGTGTTGTAGGCCTGGACCCAATCGGCGACGGCATTGCGGGCGTGGTCGATGCCGAAGAACAAGGTCTCGTTGAGAAGCTCGTCGCGCATCCGGCCGTTGAACGCCTCGGCATTGCCATTCTGCATGGGCTTGCCCGGGGCGATGTAGTGCCACTTCACCTGCGCCTTGTTGGCCCAGTCCAGGATCGCATTCGAGGTGAACTCGGTGCCGTTGTCCGACACGATCACCCCGGGCTTCCCGCGCCGCTCGATCAACGCTGTCAGTTCGCGCGCCACCCTTCTGCCCGAGATCGAGGCGTCGACGATCGACGCGAGACACTCCTTCGTGACATCGTCCAGCACATTGAGGATCCGGAAGCGGCGCCCATCGGCGAACTGGTCCTGCATGAAATCCACCGACCATCGGGCGTTGGCCACCGCCTCGGTGACAAGCGGCGCGCGGGTGCCGAGGGCGCGCTTGCGGCCCCGCCTTCGCCGGACGGCCAGACCCTCCTCGCGGTAGAGCCTCTGGGTGCGCTTGCGGTTCATCACATGGCCGTCGCGACGCAGGATCACGTGCAGCCGCCGATAGCCGAACCGCCGGTGCTTCTCGGCCATCTTGCGCAAGACTTCGCGCAACTCGGCGTCATCGGGTCGCCTGTGTCGATATCGCACCGACGATCGATCCACGCCCAGGGCTGAACACGCCCGCCGTTCGCTCATCTCGTAATGCCCCTCGAGATAGGCGACCGCATCACGCCTCCCGGCGGGCGTCACCACTTTTTTGAAAGCAGATCCTTCAATGCCGTGTTGTCGAGCATCGCTTCGGCCAAGAGCCGCTTCAGCTTGGCGTTCTCGTCCTCAAGCGCCTTCAGCCTCTTGGCTTCCGAAGGATCCATCCCCCCGAACTTCGCCTTCCAGGCGTAGAACGTGGCGCTGCTGATCCCATGCCGGCGGCACAAGTCCGCGGTCTTCGCTCCGCTCTCCTGTTCCCGCAGGATCATGATGATCTGCTCCTCGGTAAATCTCGATCGCTTCATGTCCGGTCCTCCGGTTGGGCCGGACTCTAGCATCAGATGGACGAGTTATCGGGGGTCACAGCACCCGTTTTCCAGTATTTTCCTTCAAGTCGCTTGCGGAGCACCAGGGTGCAGCCGCGTGACCTGATCGCGATTGCGAGAGCGACGGCCAATCAGCAGGCGACCCGAAAGCCGCGCCAATCTGATCTCGAGCACGCGCTCACTACGGCCTACTACGCCATGTTCCATGCCATGTGCAGGAATTGTGTGGATTGCCTTATCGGCACGTCGACTACGCGGGTGAGCGAGTGCATGGGCGATCTCTTACAAAGCAATGAGAATATCTGGACGCGTGCCCCGGAGACAGCTTGTTTATAACCTTGATATGTCAGGGTTTTTTCTCAAAAACAAGAGTTGTCGATTAGCTTGAAAGGGGCGCGCGCACCAGGCAGTGGTTGAGGCAGATCTCCCGTAAGGTTCCAAATTAGACCCTCTAATTCATCAAGTGGGATGGCCAGTTCGCTTGCAATCTGGTTCTTAGTTATCCTGTCAGCCCATAGGCTCGACAGGACTTTTTTCCAAACGATCGAGGTTTCGCGTTCGACGCCGACCGGCTCCGACTTTCTGTAGCCGCGCTTCGTCAGTTCAATGCACAGGGACTTGTAGTTCCACTCTGACACAATTCCTAAGGTGTAAAGCCGTCGAGCTAAAGCCATTGCGGACACGCGCCAGCGCTGCTTAGCATCAATAATCGCCGCAACCGTTATGCGACGGGGCACACGCGCACGAACATCGCGTTCCGGCATCAGGAAAGATGACGCGAACTCGTCCGCTTCACGTTCTGCGGACCGGATGCCCTTCGGGTCGCCATGCTTGTGGAGCACGAGATGAGCAAGTTCGTGCGCGGTGTCAAAGATTGAACTTTCAGCAGACTTAAAGTTGTTCAAAAATACGTAGGGAACTTCATCCCTCCAAAATGAGAAAGCGTTTACGGACGCCGTGTTCTCAGAGAGGGAAAGTACCCTGACGCCCTTGCTTTCCAGAAGCCCGATTAGGTTGCCGATCGGGCGCAGACCTAGGTTCCAGTGCCGACGAACCATTTCTGCGGCCGCTGCCGCATCCGTCTCATAGCTTAGGTCTAAAAGATCCGGCGTTGGCAGATTGAAGCGCTGGGTCATCCACGCAACAAGATCGAAGCCAAGCGAACCGGCGGCTTCGGCGGCGTCCTGTTCCCGCTTACTCATCTTGCTGAAACTTCGGAAGCTGACTGCTGCGGTGTCAACCTCATCGACCAACGGTCGGAAAAAGAACTCCACAGGATACCTGAGTGCTTTTGCTAACGCCTCTACGGTCTCCGCGTCCGGGTTAACCCCAACGCCTTTCTCCAGCCGCGTCAGTGTATTTTGCCCAAGCCCGGCCTTCTCGGCCAATGCCTTCATGGTCAGGCGACGCCGCTTCCGCGCCAGGCCGAGCCGACCGCCCTCAAATGACATGCTTATCCCTTTTTGGAGACTGGAACGTCGAAGTCGGTCAGTGTACCGCCGTCATCAGATATTGAGAATTCCTCTTTATCGCCTCCCGATCCATCGTCAAGGAATATACGCTCGATGAAGTCCTTGAACGTCTTGTTCTCGATAATCGGACGTGAAAGCTCACATGCACCGCTCTTATCAACCATCAGATAGTAGAGTGGAGCGCCTCTCATGTCGTTAAGAGGCTTATAGTGCCGCGGGAGGGTCCCGAACAGGTTGGCCTCTGCCGCACGCTCCGCACCTACTCCTTTCTCGCTTCTTGGTTTTGGGGCGTGGTTCAGGTCGTGTGCGATATCGACGTTCTGGAAACCAATCTTCGTCCCCGTCTCTTTGTGCCTTATCCCCTCAATCCCATCACTTCGGCAGAGGTCCCAATCGTGTCCCACGTATTGTTCACGCAGACCTGCTACGCCTTCGTGATGGGCGTAGGTTCCTGGTGTGTTTAGACAATGGAAAGGTCCGCTGTTATCGCTCCCCGCAAGGGCGGTATCCCGCACACGAAGCAGTCTCCTTTTATCGAGACCCAATTCTGCCAACCGGCGATTGATGTCCCATTCCTCAATCAGTATGCTTGTTTCCGGTCGACGCATCGGCATGCCCCATGGTGATTTTTCAGACCTCCAAGTAGGTCATAAAAATCACCATTGGTCAATCCCTTAGAGGCTTTTCCACCGAACGCTACCGCTCTGCCTTCCGGAAAACTCCAGCTCTTCGCACGAGCTTCGTGCCCGAGGCGCACTTCTTGCCGCCTTGGCGGCCCCACCAAAATGTGGCGGAATCCCTCTAGTGCGTTTCGTCCCAAATCTCCGCCTTCACCGATAGCAATACCAATATATGAAAGGTGTCGCCGGTCATGTCGGCAGGGCGCTTCTCACTTTTAGGACCAGTGGAACTCAAACTTCATCAGCAATTCTGATATAGGCTTCCCGAGCCCTTTCGACATCCTTTTGGGTTGCTTTCCCTGCTCTTTGCGCTTCCTTCGCTTCAATCAGCTCCTCAAGAGCGGACTTCCACTCCTCAAACTTTTCATGCTCCTCAACTGCCATCACTTCCTCCTAATGGTTTCCGATGAGAATATAAAAGTTCCGGCTAGGGCGCGAAAATCCGTTGAATCAGCGTCATTTTCACACTTCTCCTCCCGCGCGAGACGCTCAGCCTGTTCGGCGATCATCTCCCGCGTGATCCGGCTGTTTCCGAAAGCGGTGTTGCCGTAGGCGAAGCTACGACGTTGCTCTTCGCGTTGTTCGGGTGTTTGTCTGATCAGCCGCGCGGCTTCGATCAGCTCCGTCAGCGCGCCCGTCATTTCCACCTCCCTCGATTCGCAATGTTATTGAACAACGCTTTGCGCCGATTGACGAATCGTTTTCCCCGAAACAACCACGTTTCTGCAGTTGCACAATCAGCAAATGAAATGAACACCCCAAAACCCGACCGGCGCCCCTCATCCGGGCGCCGGTCGTCGTTTTCCGTCGGCCTTACCCCGCCAGCGCCTGATCGAGATCGGCGATCAGATCGGCGACGTCTTCGATGCCGATGGACAGGCGCACCACTTCCGGGCCGGCGCCGGCGGCGACGCGCTGCTCGTCGGTGAGCTGGCGGTGGGTGGTTGACGCCGGGTGGATCACCAGCGAGCGGGTATCGCCGATATTGGCCAGATGCGAGAACAGCTGGAGCTTGGAGACCAGCGCGACGCCCGCGTCATAGCCGCCCTTCAGGCCGAAGGTGAAGACGGCGCCGGCGCCCTTGGGGCAATAACGCTTGGCGAGCGCGTTGTAGCGATCCCCTTCCAGCCCCGGATAACTGACCCATTCTACCGCCGGATGCGCGGCGAGGTGCTTGGCCACCGCGAGCGCATTGTCGGAATGGCGCTGCATGCGCAAAGGCAGGGTCTCGATCCCGGTGAGGATCATGAAGGCGTTGAAGGGCGAGAGTGCGGGGCCGAGATCGCGCAGGCCGAGCACGCGGGTGGCGATGGCGAAGGCGAAATTGCCGAAGGTCTCGCCGAGCACCATGCCGTTATATTCCGGGCGCGGCGCCGAGAGCATCGGATAGCGCTTGTCGCCCACCCAGTTGAAGCTGCCGCCGTCGACGATCAGCCCGCCGATGGAATTGCCATGGCCGCCGAGGAACTTCGTCGCCGAATGCACGACGATGTCGGCGCCGTGCTCGAACGGGCGCACCAGATACGGCGTGCCCATCGTATTGTCGACGATGAGCGGGATGTTGTGCTTCTTCGCGATCTCCGCGATCGCCGCGATATCGACGATCACGCCGCCGGGATTGGCGATCGATTCGATGAAGATCGCCTTGGTCTTGCCGGTGACGGCGGCATCGAAGCTGGCGGGATCCTCGGTATCGGCCCATTTCACCTGCCAGCCGAAGTTCTTGTAGGAATGGGTGAACTGGTTGATCGAGCCGCCATAGAGCTTCTTGGCCGCGATGAACTCGTCACCGGGCTCCATCAGCGCGTGCAGCGTGAGAAATTCCGCCGCATGGCCCGACGCCACGGCGAGCGCCGCAGTACCGCCCTCGAGCGCCGCGACGCGCTGCTCGAGCACGGCGCAGGTGGGGTTGGTGATGCGCGAATAGATGTTGCCGAAGGCCTGCAGGCCGAACAGCGACGCCGCGTGATCGACATCGTCGAAGACGAAGGAGGTCGTCTGATAGATCGGCGTGGCGCGTGCGCCGGTGGCCGGATCCGGCGTGGCGCCGGCATGGATGGCGAGGGTATCGAAACCGGGCACGTGTTCTGTCATCGCTTGCATCTCCCTTGCGCGCATTGCGCGGTTTTCTGTCCGATTGCCGATTGTGCAAAATCGTGTCTTGTAAAGAACGATCGTTCTTTTAATAGAACACCCGGGATGCGTCAACGCGCCATCCGGGCCATCGGCACCAGCATGGACCCGCTATCGCGCGGGTGCAAATGTGCATGAAGGGCCTGTCGCCGCGACGCTTCCTTGAACCGCACGGCAAAACCGTGCAAGAGAGGCACCGATCGACGGAGCGCTCATGTCCCTGCGGAAGAGCCGGCCGTCGACGTGATTTGGGTGAGATCGATGACGAAGCAATTGCGGATCGGCGTGGCCGGGCTCGGAACCGTGGGCGCATCTCTGGTGCTGCTCCTCGGGACCCATGGGGAGACGATGGGCACGCGCGCGGGACGCCCCATGGCCGTCACCGCCGTGAGCGCGCGCGACCGCAACCGTGATCGCGGTGTGGATATCTCCGGCTTCACTTGGTTCGACGATCCCGTCTCCCTCGCCGGCGCGGACGATATCGACTGTTTCGTCGAGCTGATCGGCGGCGACGAGGGCGCGGCGCGCCATGCCGTCGAGACGGCGTTGAAGGCCGGCAAGCATGTCGTCACCGCAAACAAGGCCTTGCTCGCGAAACACGGCAACGCGCTCTCCGCGCTGGCCGAGGCGAACGGCGTGCATCTCGCCTTCGAGGCCTCCGCCGCCGGCGGCATCCCCATCGTCAAGACCATGCGCGAGGCATTGGCCGGCAATCGGGTGACACGGCTCTACGGGATCCTCAACGGCACCTGCAACTACATTCTCTCGCGTATGGAGGCGGAGGGGCTCTCCTTCGCCGAATGCCTCGCCGATGCGCAGCGGCTCGGCTACGCGGAGGCCGATCCGACCTTCGACGTCGAGGGCTACGACACCGCCCACAAGCTCGCCCTGCTGACGAGTCTCGCTTTCGGCACGCAGATCGATGCGGATGCGATCTATGTCGAGGGGATTTCGGCGATCACCCCGCTCGACCTGAAGATGGCGGACGATCTCGGTTTCCGCATCAAGCTCCTCGGCGTGGCCGAGCGCACGAAGACCGGGATCGAGCAGCGCGTCCACCCCACCATGGTGCCGCGTGATTCCGCCATCGCGCAGGTCATGGGCGTCACCAATGCGGTCACGATCGATGCCGATGCGGTCGGCGAACTCACCCTGATCGGCCCCGGCGCCGGCGGCGACGCGACGGCCTCCGCCGTACTCGCCGATATCGCCGATGTGGCCGGCACCCCGGCGCGTCCGCCCTTCGGCTGGCCCGTCGCACGGATGGAGGTGCCCGAGCGCGCGCCGATGCAGCGCCACGAGGGTGGCTATTACGTGCGGCTCTCGGTCTATGACCGTCCCGGCGCGGCTGCGGGGATCGCCCGCCACATGGCCGAGAACGACATCTCGCTCGAGAGCATCCTGCAACGGCGCTCGGAAGCCGCCGCGCTCGATCCGACGGGACGCTCCGGCGCGCCGGTCCCGGTCGTGCTGATCACCTATGCGACGAGCGAGGGAGCGGTACGCGGCGCGCTTCGCCAGATTGCGCAGGACGGGCTGATCGCAGAGGATGCACAGGTCATCCGCATCGAGAGAGAATGATAAAAAACCGAGATCGTCTGCAGAGACAGCCAGTAAAGATCGCCGGATCGTGCGATCGCTTTCGGAGGTTCGCCCCATGGCCGACAAGAAAATTACGCCCAACCCCTTCATCGAGCGCATTCTCACCCTCGAACTCGTGCGCGTGACCGAGCGTGCGGCCGTCTCGGCTGCCCGCCTGCGCGGGCGCGGCGACGAGAAGGCCGCCGACCAGGCCGCCGTCGACGCCATGCGCCGCGAGCTCAACAAGCTCCAGATCGACGGCACCGTCGTGATCGGCGAAGGCGAGCGCGACGAGGCGCCGATGCTCTTCATCGGTGAGAAGGTCGGGCGTGGCGACGGGCCGAAGGTCGATATCGCCGTCGATCCGCTGGAAGGCACCACCCTGTGCGCCAAGGACATGCCCGGCTCCATCGCCGTCATGGCGATGGCCGAGGCCGGGACGCTGCTCGCGGCGCCGGACGTCTATATGAACAAAATCGCGATCGGCCCGGGCTATCCCAAGGGCACCGTCGATCTCGACGCGAAGCCGGAAGAGAATATCCGCGCGCTCGCCAAGGCAAAGGGCGTGGAGCCCTCCGACATCACCGCCCTGATCCTCGACCGTCCGCGCCACCAGGAAATGATCGCCGCCGTGCGCGCCACGGGTGCGAGCGTGCGCTTGATCAGCGATGGCGACGTGGCGGGCGTGATCTACACGGCGATGCCCGAGAAGACCGGGATCGACATCTATATGGGCATCGGCGCCGCGCCGGAGGGCGTTCTCGCCGCAGGCGCCCTGCGCTGCATCGGTGGCCAGATGCAGGGCCGGCTGATCCTCGACCGCGAGGATACGCTGACACGCGCCAGAGAAATGGGCGTCAAGGATCCCAATAAGAAATACGACATGAGCGAGCTCGCCTCCGGCGACGTCATCGTGGCGCTGACCGGCGTCACCGATGGTGCGCTCGTGGCCGGCGTGCGCTTCGGCCCGGAGGTGATCGAGACGGAGACCGTGGTCTACCGCTCGGCCACCGGCACGGTGCGCAGCATCCGCGCCGAGCACCGCGAATTCGCGAAATTCCACCTGGATTGATCCGCGCGATCGAGGACGAGCGAGACGCAAGCCATGGCCGAGCAGGAAAAAGACGCCGCGAACACACCGGAAGAGACCATCCGGCTCTCATCCGCCATTCTCGACGGGCTCGACAAAGCGAGCCGCCTCGCGCCGGGGTCACCCTCGCGCGAGGAGCTCGCGAATCGCATACTCACGGACTGGCTGCGCGCCAACGGGCATCTGCGCGGGCGCGGCTGCGACGAGGGGCGACGCCCGGAAGAGCTGCATACGGGTAACGACGATTGAGGACGCCGCGCGCGCTCGCGACGCCGCTACCCGACATCGCGCGCACCGGCTCTTGCGTTTTGCGCGCCGATGCCACAAAACCCGGCTTGCCGGCACGCGACCGGGGGCCATGCTGAGAGACGAGCCATGATCGATTACGCCAAAGTCCGCCGCATGATGGTCGACAACCAGCTGCGGACCTACGATATCAGCGATCTCGGCGTGCTCTCCGCCATGAACGAGGTCCCGCGCGAAATCTTCGCCCCGGCGGAGCTCGCCAATCTCGCCTATTCCGACCGCCCGCTCATCGTCGCGCAGGGCAACGAGGGCGAGACCCGCCATTTCCTCGCGCCGATGGTTTATGCCCGCATGCTGCAGAACCTCGATCTGCGCGAGGGCGAGCGGCTTCTGATAATCGCAGGCGCGCTGGGCTATGAGGCTGCAGTCGCGAGCAAGCTCGGTGTCGCCGTGAGCATCGCCGAGCCGGATGCCGCGCTAGCGGAAAAGACCCGCGAGAACCTCGCCCGCGCCGGAATATCCGGCGTCGAGATCATCGAAAAACCGTTCGACGCCGATTTCGGCGCGAGTGAGGGCTTCGACGCGATTCTCATCAACGCGGCGATCGCGAAGCGCCCCGAATCGCTGCTCGCGCAACTCACCGATCATGGCCGCCTCATCACCGTGATCGGCGATGGCGGGCGCACCAGCCGTGTCACGATGTTCGTGCGCACCGGCGGGGTGATCGGCGATCGTCCGCTCTTCGATGCCGTCGCGCAGCCTCTCAGGGCCTTCCGCGAGGAACCCGGCTTCGTCTTCTGAGGACGGAGCCCATTCCGGCGGCGATCGGGGCGTTGCGAAAAAGCCACGACCGCGCCGCAATTGCGCCGGATGCGCCGCCCGGGTTTCGCCGAGAGTGAGACGGGTTTACATTGAGGAAGCAGATCGAGTCCTTCAGGGACGAAATCCGCGCGCAGGATCGTCAAGGTGGCGCAGCAACGGGAAGCATTTCGTGACCAGAGCAAAACGGGGTCCCTTCGTCACTTTCCTCGCGACCACCGGTCTTCTCCTGACCGGTTTCGCGATGGCAGCCCTGCCTGCGGGCAGCGCGGCGCAGGCGGAGACGATCGACACGGCCCTCGCCCGCGCCTACCAGAACAGCCCGATCATCAACTCTTCCCGCGCGAGCCTGCGCGCGACGAACGAGGGCGTGCCGCAAGCGCGCTCGGGCTACCGCCCCCGCATCAACGCCACCGCCGATATCGGCAGCCAGATCACATGGCGGCCCGATCCGATCACCGGCGGGACCACATCGACATCGCGCGATCCGCGCGGCATCGGCCTCGAGATCACACAGAACATCTTCGACAGCGGGCGCACCAGCAACGCCGTTCGCCGCGCGGAAACGCAGGTTCTCGCCGCGCGCATGCGGCTCGAGGCCACGGTTCAGCAGACGTTGTTCCGCGGCGCCGAAATCTACATGAACGTCCTGCGCGATACCGCGATCCTCAATCTCCAGCGCAACAACGTCGAAGTGCTCGACGAGCAGCTGCGGCAGTCGCGCGACCGGTTCGAGGTCGGCGAAGTGACCCGCACCGACGTCGCGCAGGCCGAATCGCGGCTCGCCTCGGCGCGCTCGCAGGTCAGCCTCGCCGAGGCCAATCTGCGCGCCAATATCGGTCGCTATCGCCAGATCATCGGCGTGGAGCCGCGTGAACTCGGCCCCGGTCGCGCGCCGGAAGCCCTCATTCCCGGCAATCTCGACGTCGCCATGCAATTCGGTCTCACCGAGAATCCGGCGATCATCGCCGCGCGTCACGCCCTCGACGGCGCACAGATCGCGGTGCGCGTGGCGGAAGCCGAACTCATGCCGCGTGCGAGCGTTCGCGGCTCGATCGACCGGCGCTTCGACGCCGCGCAGCGGGGTGATCGCCAGACGAGCGCCTCGATCACCGCGCAGCTCACGGTACCGCTCTATCAGGGCGGCGAGGTTTCCGCGCGGGTGCGCGCGGCGAAGGAGACCGTGAACGAGTTCCGCTTCGATCTCGAACAGGCCCGCGAGGAAGTCCGCTCCAACGTGATCATCGCATGGGGTTCGCTCGAAGCGGCGACGGCGCAGATCGAGGCGGCGGAGATCCAGGTCGAGGCGGCGGAGACCGCCCTCACCGGCGTGCGCGAGGAGGCCCGCGTCGGCCAGCGCACGACCCTCGACGTGCTGAACGCGCAGCAGGAACTGCTCAACGCGCGCGTCAACCTGATCACAGCCCAGCGCGACCGGGTCGTCGCGGCCTATTCGCTGGTCCAGGCCATGGGCCGGTTGACGCCGAGCCAGCTCGGCCTCGCCGTCGTCGAATACGACTCGCGCGAGCATTACGAGCAGGTACGCGGGCGCATCTGGGGCACCTCGACGCCCTCCGGCGATTGAGGCATCGGGCATCGCGCTGATCCGGCAAATCGCCTGTGGGCGAAACCCTTGTGCCCCTTTGCGCATCTGCGCCGCTTCGTTTAACCATAACAGATGTAACGGCGGGTGATTCTCGCCGTCGGCGCACTCGATTGCGGTGAGAGTTTCGCATGAGCCAGGCTAATCCGAAGACCGACGAACCCTCTATGGAAGAGATTCTGGCTTCGATCCGGCGCATCATCGCCGACGATCAGGAAGCTGCCAGAAAGGGTGACGAGGAAGATCCCTTCGAACAGGCGATGGCGGATGCGATCGGCGATGACGGTGCCGAGATGCCCGACGCCTTCGAGGCCGCATCGGCAGAGGACGAGGGCGAGGAAGACGACGACATCCTCGATCTCGCCGAAGTCGGCGAGCCCGTACCGCCCGCCGATCTCGAACTGGACCATGACGATATCGATTTTCGCGGCGATGACGGTCAGATCGACTTCGACGCCGTCTCCACCGACGAAGAAGAGGAAGAACCGGAAACCCTCCAGGGACAAGACGCCATCGACGCCGCTTTCGACGCGATCGGCGCCGAGGACGACATGGAAGACGACGGCGGCCTCGAATTCAGCCATGCAGCCGAGCCGGAGCCGGAGCCGGAACCCGCCTTCGACCCGGAGCCGGCCTATACTGCACCGCCGCAGCAGGCCTTCGTCGACGAGGAGCGCCTGCTCTCCCGCGCGACCGACGAGGCGGTCGGCAGCGCCTTCAACCAGCTCGCCCATACCGTGCTCGCGAATAACGGTCGCACGCTCGACGATCTGGTCAAGGAGATGCTGCGGCCGATGCTCAAGGTATGGCTCGACGACAATCTGCCGACCATCGTCGAGCGGATGGTACGCGCCGAGATCGAGCGGGTATCACGCGGCGGCCGCTGAAGCGGATCATCCCACGTCGCACCCTGCCCTGCCGCACCGCCGACAGCGCCGCCAGCCGCCTCCCGGCATCATTCGCACCGGTCGACTTGTTTCGCACAGGTTGACTTGTCGGCGCCGCTGCTTTTTCTAGCGCAACGACCCATTCTCATTCGTCAACACGGACACGACCGGCCAAAGCCATGATGGACAAGACCTTCGACCCCGCCGCCGTCGAGGCGCGCATCGCCGTGCGCTGGAACGATGCGGGTGCATTCCGCGCCGGGCGCCCCGAGCGCAAGGATGCGAAGCCCTACACCATCGTGATCCCGCCGCCGAACGTGACCGGTTCGCTGCATATGGGCCACGCGCTCAACAACACGATCCAGGACATCCTCTGCCGTTTCGAGCGCATGCGCGGGCGCGACGTGCTCTGGCAACCGGGCACCGATCATGCCGGCATCGCCACGCAGATGGTCGTCGAGCGCAAGCTCGCCGCCGAGGGCCGACCGGATCGCCGCAGCCTCGGGCGCGAGAAGTTTCTCGAAGAAGTCTGGGCCTTCAAGGAAGAATCCGGCGGGCGCATCCGCCAGCAGCTGGAGCGCATCGGCGCCTCCTGCGACTGGTCGCGCGAGCGCTTCACCATGGATGAGGGGCTCTCGAAGGCGGTCCTGCGCTTCTTCGTCGAGCTCCATCGCCAGGGGCTGATGTATCGCGACAAGCGCCTCGTGAACTGGGATCCGAAATTCCAGACGGCGATTTCCGATCTCGAAGTGCAGCAGCTCGAGATCAAGGGCCATCTCTGGCATTTCCGCTATCCGATCGAAGGCGAGCCCGGCCGCTTCATCACCGTCGCGACGACGCGCCCCGAGACCATGCTCGGTGATACCGGCATCGCGGTGCATCCGGAGGACGAGCGCTACAAGGATCTCGTCGGCAAGTTCGCGATCCTGCCGCTGGTCGGACGCCGCATCCCGATCGTCGCCGACGAATATTCCGACCCGGAAATCGGCTCCGGCGCGGTGAAGATGACGCCGGCGCATGATTTCAACGATTTCGATGTCGGCAAGCGCCAGAACCTGCGCATGGTCAACATCTTCGATCCGGAAGCGCGGATCACGCTCGAAGGTAACGAGGATTTCCTCGAAGGCCTGGCCGAGAGCGCCGATCTCGCCGAGACGATGGGCCTGCACGGGCTCGACCGGTTCGAGGCCCGCAAGCGCATCATCGCCATGATGGAGGCGCGCGAGCTCCTCGCGGAGATCGAGGCCAACACCCACACCGTCCCCCATGGCGACCGCTCCGGCGTGCCGATCGAGCCCTATCTGACCGATCAATGGTATGTCGACGTCAAGCCGCTGGCCGAGAAGGCGATGGCCGCCGTGCGCGACGGGCGCACCAGCTTCGTGCCGAACAATTGGGAGAAGACCTATTTCCAGTGGCTTGAGAACATCGAGCCGTGGTGCGTCTCGCGCCAGCTCTGGTGGGGCCACCAGATCCCGGCTTGGTACGACGAGGACGGCAATGCCTTCGTCGCCTATGACGAGGCGGAAGCGCAGGAGCAGGCGCGCGCGAAACATGGCCGCGACGTGCCGCTGCGCCGCGACGAGGACGTCCTCGATACCTGGTTCTCCTCTGCGCTGTGGCCGTTCTCGACGCTCGGCTGGCCGGACGAGACGCCGGAGCTGAAGCGCTATTATCCCACCGACGTGCTCGTCACGGGCTTCGACATCATCTTCTTCTGGGTCGCCCGGATGATGATGTCGGGCCTGCAATTCATGGATCAGACGCCCTTCCACACGGTCTATATCCACGCCCTCGTCCGCGACGAGAAGGGGGCGAAGATGTCGAAATCGAAGGGCAACGTCATCGATCCGCTCGACGTGGTCGAGAAATACGGCGCGGACGCCCTGCGTTTCACCCTCTCCGCCATGGCCGCGCAGGGGCGCGACATCAAGCTGTCGATGCAGCGCGTCGAGGGCTACCGCAATTTCGCGACGAAGATCTGGAACGCTGCGCGCTTCGCCGAGATGAACGGCTGCGAGCGCGTCGCGGATTTCGATCCGACGAAGGTCGAGATCACCCTCAACAAATGGGTGCTCTCCGAATGCGCCAATGCGGCGGCGCAGATCGAGGCGGGGATCACCGAATACAAGTTCAACGAGGCGGCGGGCGCAGCCTATCGCTTCGTCTGGAACGTGTTCTGCGACTGGTATCTCGAACTCGCCAAACCCGTTCTCCAGGGCGAGGATGGCCCGGCCAAGGACGAGACCCGCGCCACCACGGCTTATGTGATCGACCAGATCTGCAAGCTGCTCCACCCCTTCATGCCCTTCCTCACCGAAGAACTCTGGGCGGTGAAGGGCGAGACGGGCTCCGCCCGCGACGAGCCCCTGCTCGCGCTTGCCGCATGGCCCTCGCTCGCTCATCTGCGTGACGACGCGGCGGATGCCGAAATCGGCTGGATCGTCGATCTCGTCAGCGAGATCCGCTCGGCCCGCGCCGAGACGAATGTCCCCGCCGGCGCACAGATCACGCTGCAACTGATCAATCCCGACGAGGCGATCGCCGCCCGCGTCGCGCGTTGGGACGGGATGATCAAGCGGCTCGCGCGCATCGAGACGATCGAGACCGCTTCCGCCGCACCGAAGGCCAGCGTGCAATTGCTGGTGCGCGGTGCCGTCGCCGCCCTGCCGCTCGAAGGCGTCGTCGACATCGCCGCCGAACGCGCGCGTCTCGACAAGGAGATCGGCAAGCTCGATGGCGAGGTGAAGAAGATCGACGCGAAGCTCGGCAATGCCGATTTCCTCAAACGTGCCCCGGAAGAGGTGGTCGAGGAACAGCGCGAACGGCGCGAGACCGCCCTCGCCCGGCGGGCCAAGGTGAGCGAAGCGCTGGAGCGGCTTCAGGCGTAAGCACATGGCGCGGGCTGGTCAGCCGACCGGTTCCGCGCCATTTCTCCCGCAGTATATCTCGCGAGATGCCAACCGATCAGACAGGCGCCCATGGCCGATAGCGATACCCTGCTCGATTTGCGCGGGCTGAAATGCCCCCTCCCCGCCCTGAAGACGCGCAAGGCGCTCTCGCGCGTCGCGGCGGGCACGATCATTCGCGTCGAATGCACCGACCCGATGGCCGCGATCGACATCCCGCATCTGATCGGCGAGACGCGCGACCATATCGAGGAGCAGAGCCGCGACGGCGACCTCCTGATCTTCCGCATCCGCAAGGCGGACGCCACCGGCGGCTGACGAGCACCTACTGCGCGCGACTTCCGGCCTGCAGGCGCGATGATGCAGTATTGCGAAGTCACTGTGCAATCGTACGCGACCAAAACCCTTGCTTGCGCCCGTGCTCGTTCTTCAATCGGGCCAGATAGGCCTGATGGCTTTCGAGCCCTTCGAAATCCTCGATTAGTGCGGCGAGTTCGGCGCAGGTCGCCAGATGCCGGGCCGCGTGACGGTACCGTGTCGCGCGCGCCCGCATCAGGGTGAAATCCACCATCGCACGCAAGACGATGGTGGCGGCCAGCGGATGGCGTTCGGCGAGCACCTCCGCAGCCGGGGTCAGAATATCGTAGCGATCACCGTCGATCTCGTCGCGGCGCGCGAGAACCAGCGCGGCGGCGTGATCATGGGCGGGCCATTCCAGCAGGAACCGCAGAGCCTCGAAGGCATCGCGGTGGGTCGCGGCGAAGGCGATCGCGCGTTCTTCGGCCTCGATATCGTCGAAATCCGGCAGCTTCTTCAGATAATCGCGCAGAAATGCCACCGACAGCTCCGCCTCGAAGAACCTCCATCGCAGCGCCTGCGCCTCGTCATGGCGGCCGAGCGCTTCGAGCACCGCAAGCCGCATCTGCTTCCACGATTGTGGTATGTAGCCGCCTTCGTCGATCTGCGTGCCCTCGATGATCGCGAGCGCATCTTGCGGCCGATCGGCCTTCAGGAGGCGCGATGCGATCGCGGTGGCGACCTGCGGGCGACTACGCGCATGCGCATCGTATTGCGCCATATACGCATCGACGTCGCCCCGCGCATCGGCGATGTCCCGCAGCGCCCCGCGCGCGATTTCGTCTCGTCTGGCATGTTCGCGCGTCGCGCCGCGCGGAGGCCCCGCGCCGGCAATCTCCTCGACGCGCTGTTCGAGCCGGGCGAGCCCCCCATCGCCGAGCACGGGCGCGAGAATCGCGATCAGCCCGTCATACTGGCCGAAATCGTTGTCCTGCAACGCTGCGAACACGGTGTCGGCCAGTACCTGCGGATCAGGCTCGACCCGGCTCGCGATCTCACCCAGATCGCGCAATGCGGCGTGGAAAACCGCGATGACCGTCCCGCTGCCGTCGTCGCAGCGCTCGAACACGGGCGCGGCGAGAGCGAGAAAGCGCCATGTCAGTTCGAGCGCCTCGGCGGGATCGGACGGCGCGATCTGTTCGGTGATGGCGCGCCGCTGCGTTTCCAGATCATCGACGAGCTTCTTGCGCCTGCGCCATGTGACGCGCGCCCTGCCCCCGGCAATGCTGGTGAGCCGCTTGGCGACCTCGCGCGCGACGTCCCCGGAGCCCTGCGCCTCCGCGAGTGCGAGACGCAGGCGGGCTTTCGCCGCCCCATTGCCCTTGCTCGTCTCGATCAGCAGCGCCGCCAGCCGCTCCGCGCCGAGGGCGGCGAGGTTCTTCACATTGAGGGTGGTGCTCGATGCCATCACGTTACCCGTTCCATCCTGGATCTATACGCGGCCTCCCGATTCGAAAACACCCTCGGTGCTGGCATCGCGCAGCGTCATCCCGTAAACCGTTGGGCGAGGAGATGCTGCGCCGATGGAGTGGAGCGACGAGGCTATCGTGCTGGGTTTGCGCCGGCATGGCGAGACGGGGGTGCTCCTCGAATTGCTGACGCGCGATCACGGGCGGCATTTCGGCTTTCTGCATGGCGGGCGCTCGCGCAAGACGCTGCCGCTGATCCAGCCGGGCAACAGCCTCGCGGTGACTTGGCGGGCGCGGCTCGATCAACATCTGGGCACGCTCACGGTCGAGGCGACACGGCTGCGCGCGCCGGGCTTCATCGACGCGCCGCACGCGCTCTACGGCTTCGCCGCTCTCGCCGCCTCCCTGCGCTACCTGCCCGAGCGCGACCCGCATCCCGCGCTCTATGACGCGGTGATCCATCTGAGCGAGGCCTTGCCCGATGCCGAGGCGGCGGGGCCGCTCTTCGTGGAATTCGAGCTGATGCTCCTGGCCGAGCTCGGCTTCGGTCTCGACCTCGACAGTTGCGCCGCGACGGGCACGCGTGAGGATCTCACTTACGTCTCGCCTCGCACCGGGCGGGCGGTGAGTGCACAGGCGGGGGCGCCATATCGCGAAAAACTCTTAACGCTGCCTCGATTTCTTGTGTATGACGGGCCTGCGAACCGCGTTGCGCCGCAGGCGCTGGCTGAAGCCTTCGCGCTGACCGGCTATTTTCTCCAGCGCTGGATCTACGAACCGAATGACCGGGCGCCTCCGCCCGAGCGTGCGCGTTTCGTCGAAAGCCTGACCCGCGAGAACGATTGCCCGTGAGGGATCGTGAACGGAGCACAAGATGGGCAAGCCCGTGAACCCGCCGTCCGACGGCGAAATCGAAAGCGTCGCGCTGAAGAACGCGCTCGAGGAGCGCTATCTCGCCTATGCGCTCTCGACGATCATGCACCGCGCGCTGCCCGATGCCCGCGACGGGCTCAAGCCCGTGCACCGGCGCATCCTCTACGGCATGCAGCTGCTCCGGCTGGCACCGAACTCGCCCTTCAAGAAATCGGCCAAGGTCGTCGGCGACGTGATGGGCTCGTTCCATCCCCATGGCGACCAGGCGATCTATGACGCGCTGGTGCGGCTCGCGCAGGATTTCGCCTCGCGCTATCCGCTGGTCGACGGTCAGGGCAATTTCGGCAATATCGACGGCGACGGCGCCGCCGCCTATCGTTATACGGAAGCGCGGCTGACGGCGGTGGCGGGGCTGCTGCTCGAAGGCATCGACGAGGATGCGGTCGATTTCCGCGCGAATTACGATGGTTCGACCGACGAACCCTCCGTGCTGCCGGCGGCCTTCCCCAACCTGCTGGCCAACGGCGCACAGGGCATCGCGGTGGGCATGGCCACCTCGATCCCGCCGCATAATGCGGGCGAGTTGTGCGATGCCGCGCTCTATCTGATCGAACATCCCGAAACCTCCTCCGACCAGCTCCTCACCTTCGTGCCCGGCCCCGATTTCCCCACGGGCGGGATCATCGTCGAACGCAAGGAGATGATCGCGGAAGCGTATCGCACCGGGCGCGGCGGATTTCGCGTGCGCGCGCGCTGGCACAAGGAAGATGGCGGACGCGGCGCCTGGGCGGCGGTCGTCACCGAGATCCCGTACGGCATCCAGAAGGCGCGGCTGATCGAGAAGATCGCGGAGCTTCTGCAGGAGCGCA
This sequence comes from Salinarimonadaceae bacterium, assembly GCA_050485405.1. Taxonomy (GTDB): domain Bacteria; phylum Pseudomonadota; class Alphaproteobacteria; order Rhizobiales; family Beijerinckiaceae; genus Saliniramus. The sequence goes on along the minus strand of JBJHBI010000002.1, from coordinate 17,794 downwards.
AATTGCCGCTCGTCGGCGATATCCGCGACGAATCGGCGGAGGACGTGCGCGTCGTCATCGAGCCGCGGGCGCGCAATGTCGATCCCGTGCTGATGATGGAATCGCTGTTCAAGCTCTCCGATCTCGAATCGCGCGTGCCGCTCAACATGAACGTGCTCGTCGGCGGCACGGTGCCGCGCGTGATTGGCCTCGCCGAGGCCCTGCGCGCCTGGCTCGACCATCGCCGCGACGTGCTGATCCGCCGCTCGCGCCACCGACTCGGCAAGATCGAGCACCGGCTCGAAATTCTCGGCGGCCTGCTGATCATCTATCTCGATCTCGACCGGGTGATCCAGATCATCCGCGAGGAGGACGAGCCCAAGCAGGAGCTGATGCGCGTCTTCGAACTCACCGAAATCCAGGCCAACGCCATCCTCGACACCCGCCTGCGCTCGTTGCGCAAGCTCGAGGAGATGGAGCTCAAGCGCGAATTCGACGAGCTCACCGAGGAAAAGCGGCAGACCGAGGCGCTGCTCGAATCCGAAGCGAAACAGTGGAAGGTCGTCGCGAAGCAGATCCGTGAAGTGCGCAAGGATTTCGGCGGCGAAACCGCGCTCGGCAAACGCCGCACCTCCTTCGACGACGCGCCGGATACCTCCGATATCGATTTCACACAAGCCATGGTCGAGCGCGAGCCGGTCACCGTGATCGTCTCGCAAAAGGGCTGGATCCGCGCGCTGAAGGGGCACCAGAACGATCTGGGCAATCTGCAATTCAAGGGTGACGACGCCCTCGCCTTCGGCTTCCACGCGCAGACCACCTCCAAGATCCTCGCGCTTGCCTCGAACGGGCGTATCTTCACCCTCGATGCGGCCAAGCTGCCGGGCGGGCGCGGTTTCGGCGATCCGATCAGGCTGATGGTCGATCTCGACGAGGATGCCGAGATCGTCACCGCCTTCGTCCACGAGCCGGGGACCAAGGTTCTGCTCGTGGCCTCGGACGGACGCGGTTTCGTCGCGCCGACCGACCAGCTCGTCGCGAATACGCGCAAGGGCAAGCAGGCGCTCAACGTCGACGACAAGACCAGCGCGAAGATCTGCGTTCCGGCTGTAGGGGATCACGTCGCGATCATCGGCGAGAACCGCAAGCTCCTCGCCTTCCCGATGGACCAGATTCCGGAGATGTCGCGCGGCAAGGGCGTGCGGCTTCAGCGCTACAAGGATGGCGGCGTGTCCGACGCCAAGGTCTTCACCCTCGCCGACGGGCTCACCTGGCTCGATACGTCGGGGCGCACCTGGACCGTCTCGCCCGAGGATCTCGCCGGCGGCTGGCTCGGTAACCGGGCCGAATCCGGGCGCCTGCCACCCAAGGGTTTCCCCAAGAACAATCGTTTCGGCTGAACCCGTCGCCGTCCCGGGCGTTTTCAGGGCCGGGCGCCTCGTGCCGGGCCCGTCCGCCCGCCCGGGGCGCGCCGTCTTGCGAGAAGCTATCAATGCGCGTCGACGAATTCGATTTCGAACTGCCCGAGGACCGGATCGCCCTGCGCCCGGTCGAGCCGCGCGATGCGGCGCGCATGCTAATCGTGCGCCCCGGCGCCGCGTCTGAACTGAGCGACGCGCGGGTGCGTGACCTGCCCGATCTGCTCGCCCCCGGCGACGTGCTCGTCCTCAACGATACCCGCGTCATCCCCGCCCGCCTGCATGCGCGGCGCGTGCGTGGGGAGATCGTGGCAGGCGTCGAGATCATGCTGCACAAGCGCGAGGGCGCCGCGCGCTGGCGCGCCTTCGCCCGTCCGGCCAAGAAGCTCCAGCCGGGCGACCGCCTCGTCTTCGGCGCTGACCATGCCGGACCAGTATGCGAGACCGGGCGGCTCGAAGCGACGATTGCGGAGAAAGCCGAGGGCGGCGACGTCACCATCGATTTCGATCTCGCCGGCCCCGCCCTCGACGAGGCTATCGCCGTGCTCGGCGAATTGCCGCTGCCGCCCTATATCGCCGGCAAGCGCGCAACGGACGCGCGCGACGAGGCCGATTACCAGACGATCTACGCCCGCGAGAAAGGCGCCGTCGCCGCGCCCACGGCAGGCTTGCATTTCACCGATGATCTCTTCGCGCGGCTCGATGCACGCGGCATCGCCCGCCATTTCGTCACCCTGCATGTGGGAGCCGGCACTTTCCTGCCGGTGAAGGTGGAGGATACGCGCGATCACCTGATGCATGCGGAGACCGGTTTCGTTTCGCAGGAAACCGCCGACGCGCTCAATGCGGCGCGCGCGGCGGGCGGGCGGATCGTGGCGGTCGGCACCACCTCGCTGCGGCTCCTGGAGAGCGCGGCGGCCGAGGACGGCACGATCGAGCCCTTTGCCGGCGATACCGACATCTTCATCACGCCCGGCTACCGCTTTCGCGCGGTGGATGCGCTGATGACGAATTTCCACCTGCCGAAATCGACGCTGATGATGCTCGTCTGCGCCTTCAGCGGCCTCGATACCATGCGCCGGGCCTATCGCCATGCGGTGGAAACGGGGTATCGGTTCTACTCGTTCGGCGATTCGAGCCTGCTTTTTCGCGACGCCGCCGGACAGGATGATACCAGGGATGCAGATCAGGAACGCTGACCATGGCCGATGAATTCATGTTCACCCTCACGGGTACGGACGGCGCTGCGCGCACCGGCGAGATCCGCATGCCGCGCGGCGTCATCCGCACCCCGGCCTTCATGCCTGTGGGGACGGCGGGGACGGTCAAGGCGATGTATCCCGATCAGGTGAAGGTGCTGGGCGCGGATGTCGTGCTCGGCAACACCTATCACCTGATGCTGCGCCCCGGCGCCGAACGCGTCGCGCGGCTGGGCGGACTGCACGCCTTCATGAACTGGCCGTATCCGATCCTCACCGATTCCGGCGGTTTCCAGGTGATGTCACTTGCGGGCCTGCGCAAGATCGAGGAGAGCGGCGTCACCTTCCAGTCGCATATCGACGGCTCGCGCCACGTGCTCACCCCCGAGCGCTCCATCGAGATCCAGGGGCTGCTCGGCTCCGACATCCAGATGCAGCTCGACGAATGCGTCAAGCTTCCCGCCTCCGAGGAAGTCGTCGCGAAAGCCATGCATCTGTCGCTGCGCTGGGCGGAACGCTGCAAGATCGCCTTCGGCGAGCAACCCGACAAGGCTATGTTCGGCATCGTCCAGGGGGGCGACGTGCCGCATCTGCGCGTGGAGAGCGCGCGCGAGCTCGTCGGGCTCGATCTCAAGGGCTATGCGATCGGCGGCCTCGCGGTGGGCGAGCCGCAGCATGTCATGCTGTCGATGATCGAGACGGTCGAGCCGCATCTGCCGCGCGAGAAGCCGCGCTATCTCATGGGCGTCGGTACGCCCGACGACATCGTCGAGGCCGTGCGGCGCGGTGTCGACATGTTCGACTGCGTCATGCCCACCCGGGCCGGGCGCCACGGCATGGCCTATACCCGCGCAGGCCGGCTCAATCTCAAGAATGCCCGCTATGCCGAGGATCTCTCCCCCCTCGACCCCGCCTCCTCCTGCCAGGCCTCGAACGGCTATTCCCGCGCCTATCTCCACCACCTCGTGCGCGCCAACGAGATCCTCGCGATGATGCTCCTGACCTGGAACAACCTCGCCTATTACCAGGATCTCATGGCCGGCCTGCGCAAGGCGATCCGCGAAGAGCGGCTCGAGGATTTCATCGCGGAGACGAAGGAAGGCTGGGAGCGCGGCGAGCGGGAGCGCAAGGCCGGGTGATCGATCACTTGAACCTTGACAGGTTCCCATATCGGTAACTATTTTAAGGTGGTTCCCTGTTCGGGAACCCCAGATGGATTATCATGCGTGTTCTTTCGAAGAAAACACTGCGAGATTTTTGGGAAAGGCATGCGGACGCAAAGGCGCCGCTGGAGGTTTGGCACGATGTTGCAAGCAATTCGATATGGTCCAAACCACAGGACATCAAGGATCAGTACGGAAAGACGGTTGATTTTGTCGCAGACAGTCGCGTCGTCTGGGACATTGGTGGTAACAAGTACCGACTGGTCGCGCGGGTCGCCTATGCTCCGTACTACCGCGTGCTGATAAAGTGGATTGGTACGCATGCGGAATACGACAAGATCGATGTGGAGACGGTCTGATGGATGTGAAGCCGATCAGGAATGATGCAGATCTCGATTGGGCGCTGGCAGAGATCGAGCGCTATTTCGACAGCCCGCCCACGCCTGGTACGCCGGAAGCAGATCGGTTCGACGTGCTGACCGACCTGATCGAAGCTTATGAGAACAGGCACTACCCGATCGACGCACCGGATCCGGTCGAGATGATCCGCGAATATATGGCCATGCGCGGGCTCAAGCAGGCTGATCTGGGAAAGCTCATCGGCGGCAAGAGCCGGGCCTCCGAAGTCATGAACCGGAAACGTCGCCTGACCCTGTCGATGATCCAGACGATCAACCGTGCCTGGAAAATCCCGGCAGAACCGCTGATCGCCCCCTATCATCTGGACGAGGACGACCAGCATAGCGGCTCAGATGCGCCCGACCGTTTGCCTGCCTGATCGCGGCCTTGCGGCGGCGCATCAATTCATGCAACGCAATCGTCAAGCATTTGCCGCCCCTGTGCTTTTCCATATCGCGCCGCAGCGTATCGGCCATCAATTACGGCCAAGCTGATCACCTCCGTTACGCTCGCAGTTGCAGCATCGATTCTATGATATCAGAAATTAAATAGAGCAATTTATTTCCGCGATGCAACATTGGCGCATCATGCGAGCGCAGATACTTGAAAATTTCCAATTGACTCTCTTACTGCCAGGCCTAATCTCCTCGCTACCGCGCGTTGCGGAACGGCAAACGCGTCAATAACGTCAATCCGCCGGATCGTCTCCTGCGGAACCCGGGAGGAACCACTATGATTTCCAGAACCAGAACCTGGCCGCTCGGAACGGCCCTCGCTTCCGTGCTGGTAGTCGGGCTGCCGGCTGCGGCGTTGTCGAGCGACCACACACCGAGCCTGAGCTACGAGACCGTCCTGTCGGACCTGTCCGATCCGTGGGATATGGCCTTCATGCCCGACGGCACGATGTTCTATACCGAGAAATGCCTCGGCCTCTCGGTGCTTCTGCCCGATGGCAGCGTGAACAACCTTCTCGGCATGACGGGATCGGACGGATACGACAGCACCGCCGACGACCTGTTCTGCGAGGGGCAGGCGGGAATGATGGGAATCGCGCTCGATCCGGATTTCGACGATAACCGCTTCATCTACGTCTACTCCACCTCGAGCATGACCGCGCCGGGCACGAACCGCCTGATGCGTTTCACCGTCGGCGAGGACCTCGCTTCCGTGGCCGACCGCACCGACCTGATCGAGGACGTGCCCTACAAGCCGGAAGCCAGCGATCAGCCCTTCGGCGGTCCCGGCGCGCATAATGGCGGGCGCGTGCGCTTCGGTCCGGACGGCTATCTCTGGCTCACCACCGGCGACATCCACGGTGCGGAAGTGCCGCAGAGCCCGACGCTTCTGGGCGGCAAGGTCATCCGTATCGATCGCGACGGTAACGCGGCGGAAGGCAACAACGCCCCCGACGGCTTCGATCCGCGCATCTACACCTATGGACACCGCAACGTGCAGGGCATCGCCTTCCATCCGGAGACCGGCCAGGCCTTCACGGCGGAACACGGCCCGTGGCATTCCGACGAGATTACGGCGCTCGTGCCGGGCGGCAATGGCGGCTGGGATCCGCGTCCCAACATGGCCGGACGCGGCGATTGCCCGGACGGATATTGCGGCTACGAGCCCGTCCAGATGGAGGCCATGCCTCCGGCGGAGCGCGCGGCCTATATGCCGATGACCGATTTCGAGACCTATCCGGACGCCTTGCCCCCCGCCTGGGACAATAACGGCCTCTCGCAGGGCATGTCCTCCGCGGTCTTCCTGACCGGGGACCAGTGGGGCGAATGGGACGGTCGCATGGCGGTCGGCCTGATGGGGATCGGCTTCGGCGGCACGCCCGTCGGCCAGCGCATCGACATCATCGACGTCGCTGAAGACGGTCTCTCGGTCAATGACGTCACGGAGATGCCGCTGCCGATGGGCTCGGGCCGCTTCCGCTCCCTCGTCCAGGGACCGGACGGCAATCTCTACGCGGCCATCGACGAGGGCGACATCTATCGCATCATCCCCGAATGATGTGATCCGTCGCGACCGGCGGCCCTCACCGCCGTGAAACCGGGCATCGACCTCGAATCCGGGGCCGATGCCTTCTCGTGCCCGGCCGCCGGGCGCGAATTCCCCCGGATCCGGATGCGCAAGCGCCGGACGACAACGCAAATCGAGGAAAAACGCGAATGAAAGCGGGTATCCGTCTCGTAGCAGCCGCTGTTCTGGCGCTCGGCACATCGCAGGTGCAGGCTGCGGACATCGAAGCCGGTGAAGCGATGTATGCGCAGGCCTGCGCCCAATGTCACGGTCGCACGGGGCGCGGCATGGCGAGTTTCCCGTCGGTCACCGGAAAGGATGCGGAGTATATCGAAAAGCGCCTGGTGCAGTATCGGGAGGGCGAACAGGTCGGCCCCAACTCCGCGCTCATGATGCCCGTGGCGGCAGCACTCTCCGACGAGGACATCGCCGATCTCTCGGCTTTCATCGCCGCGACCTTTCAATAAGGACTTGCCAGACGAGAAAGCCCGCCGTCACAGGCGGGCTTTTGTCGTCGTGAGCCAGCCGGCCCGGTTCAGTGCTTGATGAACAACCGCTGGACGATCCGCCCGATGGGGCCGGTGAGCTTCAAGGGCGCGTCCGTGACGGCGAAGCAGAAGCAGTCCTCACCCGCATCGGCGATCGGCCGGTGATCCACATCGGCATCGGCGATCGCGATGTCACCGCGGGCGTAGTGACCATTCAGATCGCTGAAGGCGCCCTTCAGGACGAGCGTGTATTCCGAGCCCTCATGGGTGTGGAAGGGCATCTTGCGCCCGCCCTTGATCCAGTAGAGCGTCGCCTCGCCCTGCTCGTTATCCTCGATACGGTATTCCTTCACGCCGGGCAGGAGCGTGCGCCACGGCACATCTTTCAGCGACTGGCCGAGATAGCGCGCGAGCGGATGCGGCATCCCGCCCGAGACGGCGCTCTGCGCGACACGGGGGCGCGCCATCGTCTCACCGTCGTCATCTTCGGCGAAGATGGCGGCGAGGCGGGCGTCGCGATCCGTGATCGGAGCGGGCTCTTCCTCGATGATGGCCGACGCGACGACACCTTCCAGCGCGCTGACGAAGCGGCGGCTTTCGGGACGGAGTTCGAGATGGCTCGCAACCAGCACATGCAGCGGCGCGCTGAGGGCACCGCGCGCGTAATGCGCCAGCAGCGTATCGAGGGCCGCCTCGTTAGGCATCTCGTCGGGGAGTATGGTCTCGCGTGTCGTCACTTCTTTCACCAGGCGCGGCCTCCCGCGCGAGTTTCGGTTCGTCATGATCGCACTACGCGCGAGCGCGTCGATCGGATCAAGCCATGAGAATGAATTAGTAGCGAAAAACCATTAATATTTGAACATGAAATTTCATGAACCACATGTGTTTTCCGCCATTCGCTTCCGTTTCGTCACGGCTTGTACCCGCCTCGCACCGTGGTAGTCTCGCGCCAAATCATCGCATGAGGAGACCCGCGCGTGACCGAACCGCTCTACAGCGACGCCTACCGCACCGAGTGTGACGCCACCGTGACCGCGATCCATGAGCGCGGCTACATACTGGACGCCACGATCTTCTATCCGCAGGGCGGTGGACAGCCCGGGGACAAGGGTACGCTCGTAACCGGCGATGGACGCGAAATCCCCATCGAGACAACGGTTTACGCGGAAGATCGCAAGCAGATCGTGCACGTCCCCGCCGAGGGTGCGGGCACACTCGCCGAGGGCGACCGGATCACCTGCAAGCTCGATTGGGAAACGCGTCTGCCGCGCATGCGCATCCATTCGGCCCTGCATCTGCTCAGCGTCGTCCTGCCCTATCCGGTGACCGGCGGCGCGATCGGGGACGGTGAGGGTCGGCTCGATTTCGACATCGCCGATTCGGGCCTCGACAAGGACGAGATCACCGAAAAGCTCAACGAGCTGGTCGCGCGGGACGCAGCGATCACCGAATCATGGATCACCGACGCGGAACTCGACGCCAATCCCGATCTCGTCAAGACGATGTCGGTGAAGCCGCCGCGCGGGGCCGGGCGCGTGCGCATGGTCACGATCGAGGGGATCGACTACCAGCCCTGCGGCGGCACCCATGTGAAGAGCACGGCGGAGATCGGCAAGGTCCAGGTCACGCAGATTCAGAAGAAGGGCAAACAGAACCGGCGTGTGCGCATCGAGCTCGCGTAACGGAATGCCCCGAGAACCCAACGGGAGAAACCAGATGAGCGCAACCGACGCCCGCGATGCGGGCACCTTCCCCTTTGTCAGCGCCGACTGGCTGAAGGAGAATCTCGACGCGCCCGACCTCGTCGTCGTCGACGGCTCGTATTACCTCGCCGCGATGAACCGGGATGCCGAGGCTGAGTTCCTCGCAGGCCACGTTCCCGGCGCCGTGCGTTTCGATATCGACACGGTCAAGGATCGCACCAACCCCCTGCCCCATATGGTCCCGTCGGCGGATGAATTCGCCTCGGCAGTGGGCGCGATGGGTATCGGCGACGGCAGCCGCATCGTCGTCTATGACGGTGCGGGGCTGTTCTCGGCGCCGCGCGTCTGGTGGATGTTCACGATCTTCGGTGCGAACAACGTCTCGATCCTCGAAGGCGGCTTCCCGGCCTGGCGGGCTGCCGGCGGCTCCATCGAGGAAGGCCCGGCACGCCGGCGCGACCCCAAGAACTTCACCGCGAAGCTCGACCGCGAAGCCGTGGCCGATCTGCCGCGAATCGAAGCCGCGCTCGCCGATCCGACGATCCAGGTGGTCGATGCCCGCTCGGCGGCGCGTTTTCGTGGCGAGGCCCCCGAGCCGCGCGCCGGCCTGCCCTCCGGGCACATGCCGGGCAGCGTCAACCTGCCGCATACCGAGATCATCGAGGATGGTCGCCTGAAGGATCCGCAGAGCATACGCGACGCGCTCGACCGCCACGGCATCGACCCGTCGCAGCCGGTCATCACGTCCTGCGGGTCAGGCGTTTCGGCGGCGATCCTGACCCTCGCCTTCATGCGGATCGGCCATCCGCCGAAGGCCCTGTTCGACGGATCGTGGACGGAATGGGCGTCCCGCGAAGGCGCCCCGATCGGCACCGGCGACCCCACCACCCGGTGAGACCCGGCGCGCGGCGGCGCCTTGCCGTCGCGCCTCAGCCGTTGCCGAGAAGGTCTCCCGTCTCGCAAAAGACGATACCCGCCTCGCGCATCGCCGCGAGCGCGGACTCGCGCGATCCGTTCATGTCGATAGCACGGCAGGCATCGGTCACGAGCACCGTCTCGAAACCCGCCGCGACCGCATCACGCGCGCTCCAGAACACGCAGAAATCCAGCGCGAGCCCCGCGCAGAAAACGCGCCGCAGCCCGCGTTCGCGCAGATAACCGGCAAGCCCCGTGAGGGTCTCGCGATCGGCCTCGCGGAAAGCCGAATAACTGTCTATCGCGCGGTTGAAACCCTTGCGGATGACGAGTTCGGCGCATTCGATCTCGAGATTGCGCGTGATCTCGGCGCCGCGCGTGCCCTGTACGCAATGATCCGGCCACAGGGTCTGCGATCCGTAGGGCATCTCGATCTGCGTGAAGGGCTCGGCGCCCTCGTGGCTCGAGGCGAAGGACGAGTGGCCTGGCGGATGCCAGTCCTGCGTGAGCAGCACATGCGCCCCCGCGCGCTGAAAGCGCTTTACCAGCGCGTTGATCGGCGCGATGACGGCATCACCATCCGGCACGGCGAGCGCGCCGCCGGGCAGGAAATCGTATTGCATGTCGATCACGAGAAACGCGTCGTCGGGGCGCAGCGCAAGGTCGGTCATCGGCATCGTCCATCCTGTTTTCCCGTAGAAGCAGGATGGCACGAAGCCCCCTGGCGTGAAAGGGCCTCACAGCAGCGCGAGCGAGAACCACGGCACAAGCGCGAGCACGATCAGCGCGAGGCAGGCGACGAGGAAGAACGGCAGCGCCATGCGGAAGACGCGGAACGCACTCACATTCGTCACGCTCGCCGCAACATAGAGCCCGATCCCGACCGGTGGCGTCAGGAGGCCGAGAATGAGATTGATCGAGACGACGACACCGAAATGCAGCGGGTGGATGCCGTAGATTTCGGTCGCGATCGGCAAAAGGATCGGCACCACCATGATCAGCCCGGGTATGCCGTCGATCACGGTGCCGACGATCAGGAGCATCACCAGCACCAGCAGCATGAAGGCGACGGGCGTCGTCGCGACTTCCTGGATCCAGATCGCAGCCGTCTGCGGCACCTGTCCGAAGATCAGCACCCAGGAAAAGACGCCCGCCGCGGCCACGAGGAAGAGCACCAGCGCGGTGTTCAGGCCGGTGCGCAGCAGGATCGCCGGAAAATCGGAAAGTCTGAGGGAGCGCGTATAGAACAGGCCGATCAACGTGGCGACGAGGGCCCCGATCGCCGCGCTCTCCGTCGGCGAGGCGATGCCGGCGACGATCGTCCCGACGATGACGGCGGGAATGGCGAGCATCGGCAGCGCCTTGAGGCAGGCCCTGCCCCGCTCGCCCCAGCTCAGCCTCTCGCCGCGCGGATAATTGTAGCGCAGCCCCATCAGCGCGACGGTGCCGAGAAACAGACCCGTCATCAGCAGGCCGGGAAGGATCCCCGCGATCAGCATGTCGCGCACGGCGACCTGGGCGAGCACCGCGTAAACGACGAAGACGATCGAGGGCGGGATGATCGGGCCGAGCAGGCCACCGAAGGCGGTCACGCCGACAGCAAAGGCGCGATCATAGCCCGCGCGCTGCATCTCGGGCGCCATGACTTGGCTCATCATCGCGATCTGGGCCGTCGCCGAGCCGAGGATCGAGGCGACGAACATGTTCGCGAGCAGGTTCACATAGGCGAGCCCCCCGCGCACCGCCCCGATGAAGGCGGAGGCGAGCCGCACCAGCCGCGTGGTGATGCCGGCCCCGTTCATGATCTCGCCGATCAGGATGAAGAGCGGGATCGCGAGCAGGCCGAAATTGTCGAGGCTCGAGAAAAGCTTGAGCGGATAGGATTCGAGCAGCACGACATTGCCGCTCGCCACGATATAGGCGAAGGCCGCAAGGCAGAGCACGAGCCCGATCGGCACCCCGATGACGAGCAGCGCGATGAAGACGAGCGGCGTGATCCCAGTCATGCCGCGCCCTCCCCGTTCGATGCGCCCTCTTCCTGCGCAGCATCGGGTACGATGAAGCCGGCATCCTCGGCGAGATTCGTCGCGGCGTGGATCAGCGCCGTGAGCGCGAACCACGGCATCACGACGAAGAAATACGCCGCCGGCAGGCCCATCACCGGCGTCGTCTCGGTATAGATGAAGTTGAAGGTGGCGCCCTCGAAGCGGCGTGTGTCGAAGCCGGCAGCGGCGAGCCCGGCGGGATCGAACCACAGCCAGCACATCCACAGGAGCAGGCAGGCGAAGATGATCGCGACGAGCGCGATCGCAATCCGCAGGAGCCTCACGATGCGCTCGGGCAGGATTTCGTGGAGCAGCGTCACGCTCGGCGCGGTGCGCAGGCGCAGCATCAGCGAGGCGCCGACGAAGCCGGCCAGGATCATGCCGTAGACGGCGAGTTCATCCGCCCAGGCGATGGTGAAGCCGATGCTGCGCGCGCCGACATTGGCCAGCACGAGCAGCGTGATCGCGGCGATCAGCGCCATCAGTAGCGCCCGGTCGATCGCCGCGAATATCCGCGAGATTTTGCGGATCGCCTCGAACATGGCCGTACTCCGCAAGAACCCGCTCACACCGGTTCCCGGAGCGGAACGGGTCCGCCCATCAGAAATCCGCCACGAGTTCGCGCAGGCGCGCGACGTAAGGCGTACGCTCGGCCCATTCGGCATCCCAGCGCTCGACGATGTCACCGAAGAATTCCGGCCCGAGATCCTCGGTGATGGTCAGCCCCTCCGCCTCGCGCAGACGGGCGAGCTTGTCGTCCTCCTCCTCGACGAAACGGTCGATCGTGCGGTCGCAATGAAGCTGCACCGCCTCGCGCAGGATCTCCTGATCCTCCGGCGAAATGCGCGCCCAGACGCGGCCCGAGACCAGCGCGACCATGCCGAACATGTGGTGGTTGGTGACCAGCATGTTGGGGGCGTGCTCGTAGTAGCGGAAGTTGATGATCGATTCGAAATCCATGTCGATCGCGTCGATCTGCGCATTGGCGAGCGCGTCGTAGACCTGCGTGAGCGGCATCGGGGCGGGCGCGGCGCCGAGCATCTCGAAGAAGCCGCGGATCGGCGGGGCGGGCGTGATGCGAAAGCGCATCCCTGAGAGATCCGACACGTCGTCGATCGGATTGCGCGTCATCAGCTGGCGCATGCCCGTCATGGCGTAGCAGATACCGACGGTGCCCGTCGCGGAGGGCAGCGTGTCGAGCATCTCGCGGGCGGGATCGCTGCGCAGCACCTTCGCCGCATCGGCGATGTTGTCGACGAGGAAGGGCGCGTGCAGGGCCGAGAGATCGGGCGCACGCGTGGTGACTTCCGCGGTCGTCAGCCAGGCCATGTCGAGCGCGCCGGTCTGGAGCTGCTGCAGCATCGTGCTCTCGCTGCCGAGCTGGCCGGAGGGATAGAGCGACACGCTGAAGCGCCCGTCGGACAGTTCCGCGAGCGTCTCGCCGAGCGCGGCGGCTTCCTGGTTCCAGACATGCGCCGGCGGGGTGATCAATCCGATGCGGAATTCACGATCCTGGGCGCTCGCGGGCGTGAGGCCTGCCGGTGCGGCGAGGATCAGGCCGAGGGCGGCGGCGAGAGTGAAGGTCTTGGTCTTCTGGATCACGATATGCGGGCTCCCGTTGCGGTCTTCGACGACCGGCCAGCCGTGCGGCCTCTTCAAGAGTGAACCCGCAAGGGATTACATGACGACCGGCCTCGACGCTATCCCCTATAGGCGATACGCGGTGTCGACAAGTGCATATACATATCTGGAATTGCTGATATAAATCAGCCACACCGCCACGAAGACCATATCCCGCCCCGTTTTTCTTCGCAAAGCCGCGCGAGCCCGGTCGGCATGTTCAAAGCCGCTATTCGGTCCGCGCATGACGGCGAGGTTTACGTTCGCGCTGACGGTGCTAAGTAGGAGGCACTGCGACGAGGCGGCATTCACGCGCACCCGAACCCCGGTGCCGCGCGCTTGCGCCGCGCAACGGCACGAGGAGAGGCACGATGGATCAGGCGGTACCGGCGAGCGGCGCGACGGAGTTCCCGATTCCGGCCAATACCTTTGCGGAGACCGTGACCCTCGTCGAGCATTACACCGACCGACTGTTCCGCTTTCGCATCACGCGCCCGGCGAGCCTGCGTTTCCGCTCCGGCGAATTCGTGATGATCGGCCTGCCCAATGCCGAGCGGCCCGTGTTCCGGGCCTATTCCATCGCGAGCCCCTCCTGGGACGACGAACTTGAATTCTTCTCGATCAAGGTGCCGGGCGGGCCGCTGACCGAGCATCTGCAGAAGATCGAGGTCGGCGACACCATCCTGATGAAGAAGAAGCCGACGGGTACCCTCGTGCTCGATGCGCTGCTTCCCGGCAAGCGCGTGTTCATGCTGTCGACCGGCACCGGCATCGCCCCCTTCGCCAGCCTGATCCGCGACCCGGAAACTTATGAGAAGTTCGAGGAAGTCATCCTCACCCATAGCTGCCGCGAGGTCGCGGAGCTGCGCTACGGCGAGGATCTCGTCGCCGCGATCAAGGACGATCCGCTCGTCTCGGAATTCGCCACGGGGCGTCTGCGCCACTGGACCAGCGTCACCCGCGAAGAATATCCGCGCACGCAACGCATCACCACCGCGATCGAGAACGGCTCATTCTTCGAGGATCTCGGCCTCGCGCCCTTCGATCCGGCGCAGGATCGCGTCATGATTTGCGGCTCGATGGAGATGATCGCCGATTGCAAGGCGCTTTGCGAGAAGGCCGGGCTCAACGAGGGCTCGAATGCGCGCCCGGGCGAATTCGTCGTCGAGCGCGCCTTCGTCGGCTGAGATTCGCGTCGGCTGATACCGCTCAGTAGACCAGTTCGTCGTCCGCGTTGTTCTTGGAGATCATGATCTCGCCGGAATCGGCGAGTTCCTTGGCCTTGTTGACCATCGCCAGTTGGGCCTCGTCGACCTCCTTGAGGCGGATCGGCCCCAGCCCGTCCATCTCGTCCTGAAGATTTTTCGCCGCACGCTGCGACATGTTCGAGAAGAACAGCGCGCGCACCGGCTCCGGGGCCCCCTTGAGGGCACGCGAGAGCACGTCGCGCTCCACGGAACGGATCAGCGTCTGCATGCCGCCGGCATCGAGCTTGGTGAGATCCTCGAAGGTGAACATCAATTCGCGGATGCGCTTTGCAGCCTCCCGGTTGACATCGTCGAGGGCGGAGAGGAAGCGGGTTTCGGTCTGGCGGTCGAAGGCGTTGAACACCTCGGCCATGATCTCGTGGGCGTCGCGGCGCGAGGTCTGGGCGACGGCGCCTACGAATTCGAGCCGCAGCGTCTCCTCGATATGATGCAGGGCCTCTTTCTGCACCGTTTCGAGCTTGAGCATGCGGTTGACGACATCCATGGCGAAATCGTCGGGCAGCATGGTGAGGACGCGCGCCGCGTGGTCGGGCCGCACCCGCGAGAGCACCACCGCAACGGTCTGCGGATATTCGTTGCGCAGGTAGTTCGCGAGGATTTCCGCATCGATCTGCGACAGGCGCGTCCAGATGCGCTTGCCCGAGGTGTTGTAGATCTCGGCCATGATGGTGGCGACCTGGTCGGCCGGGAACACCTTCATCAGAAGCTGTTCCGTGCGCTCGACCGAGCCCGAGACGCTGGAGTTCGACACGCGGTGGATGAAATCGACGATGAGCCGGTCGACGGTCTTCGCATCCACGGTTCCGAGCTGGACCATGGCGTGCGAGACGGTGCGCACCTCCTCCTCGTCGAGCAGCGCCCAGATCGTCCGCCCGTGCTCTTCACCCAGCATCAGCAGGAATAATGCGGCGCGCTGCGGTCCCGTCAGCGAATCGAATTCGGCGCCGTCGTCGATGCCGGCTGAGGGTCTCTCGTTGTCTGCTTCGGTGAGAGCGGTTGCGGCCATGGCCTTGCGGGTTCCCGGCAGGTGTCGATTCGATGTGGTTAATCAAAGCGCAAGCTGCGTTAACGAAGCCTTAAGATCAGCCCGGACGGGCAGGAATCGCCCGGCAAATTCTGCCGCCCGCCCGGCAGGAATCGCGCCGATCCACCCGGATGCGTCGCCGCGGGCGCGGACGGGGACGGCGACGCTTTCCGGCAACACTTTGATACACATGACATTTTCGCTTCGTCGCGCGATCGCCCGCGCTCTGGCACGGCGGTTGCTCATCACCTTGCGACATCGCTGTGCGTCAGGAGTGAGTTATGGGTATCTTCGGGGCTCTTCAAACCGCCGTTGCCGGGTTGCGTTCGCAATCCTACGCAATGGAGAACATTTCGGGTAACGTCGCCAATTCCCAGACCGTCGGCTACAAGCGCATGGATACGAGCTTCGTCGATCTCGTGATCGACCGCCCGCGCGAGCAGGCGATCGCGGGTTCGGTGCGCGCCCAGTCGAACCAGGCGATCAGCCTGCAGGGCGACATCCTGCCCACCGGCAACAACACCAACATCGCCATCAACGGCTCGGGCTTCATCTCGGTAAGCCAGATCTCGGGCTTCCGCGACGGTCAGCCGGTCTTCAGCGAGAACAACCTGTTCACGCGTCGCGGCGACTTCCAGCTCGACAAGGACGGCTATCTCGTCAATGGCGCGGGCATGTATCTGCGCGGCGATTCGATCAATCTCGACGGCCTGATCACCAGCACGAACGGCATCCTGCGCATTACGGATACGACGGTGCCTGCCAATGCCACCGAGACGGTGAACTACCGCGCCGTCCTGCCCTCTACGGCGGGAACCAATTACTACAATGCCAACAACGTCGACACCGTCATCGACGATCCCGGCGATCCTGCGGACAATTATGCGGACTGGCCGCAGATCCGCGCCAACGAATCGTCGGCCTTCCTCTCACGCACGATCAGCGGTGGCTCGGTGGTCGTCTACAACTCGGCCGGCGCGCCGATCGACCTTCAGCTCCGCTGGGGCAAGCTCGAAAACGACCAGTGGGGCCTGTTCTACCAGAGCAACTCCAGCGCCAGCGGCGCGGAGCCGATGTGGACCCGGCTCGGCGGCGCACCGATCACGTTCAATGCGGACGGCACCATGGCGGGCGGCTCGCCCACTTCGTTCCAGATCGACGAGAACACCGTCATCAACGGCCAGGCGCTGTCGGAAGATCTCACGATCAATTTCGGCTCCGAGGGCCTGCGCCAGTTCGCCGTTCCCAACAACCTGATCCAGGGCCTCGAACTGAGCCAGGACGGCTTTCCGGCGGGTGTGCTGCAGGATATCTCGATCTCGAGCGACGGACGGATCTCGGGCATCTACTCCAACGGCCAGTCCTTCGCCATCGCGCGCGTCGCGATCGCGCAATTCGCGGCGCCGAACATGCTCAAGCCGCGGGACGGCGGCACCTTCGAGCAGACGATCGAATCCGGCCAGCCGACCTTCTCGCCGGAGGGTGCGCGGATCATCGGCGGTGCGGTCGAGCAGTCGAATGCCGACATCGCCGAGGAATTCACCAAGATGATCATCACGCAGCAGGCCTACACGGCCAATACCCGCGTGGTCACGACCTCGCAGCAGATGATGGAAGCCACCATCAACATGGTGCGGTAATCCGGCGCCGAGCCCGACTGAGGCTTTTCTCAGACGGGCTCGACGGCAAATCTGCGTGACGGCGCGACGAACTCGTCCTGCGCCGCCACGGTCAGGATCTCGCGCGATCCGGCGGCCTCGGTGCGATGCAGAAGCCCGTAAATCGAGGCGGCCGCCTCCGCCAGAGCGAGATCAGCACGCCGCGTGCGCAGATAATGCACGAAGAACAAAGCCGAAATCGCATCCCCCGCCCCGTTCACCGATACCGACAGTTTCGGCGTGCGCACCCGCCAGAAGGTCCCGCCTTCGCCTGCGAGCATGTCGATCGCATCGTCGGGCGTATCGGCGGTATGGAGCGAAGTGACGAGCACGACGCGCGGCCCGAGCGCCTGCACACGCGCGATCGCGTCCTTGGCCGCATCGAGGGTCGGCGTTTCCACTTGCGCGAGATATTCCAGTTCGAACTGGTTGGGCGTGATCAGATCGGCGGCGGGTACCGCGTGATCGCGCATGAATTCCGGGATACCGGGGCGCACGAAGACGCCGCGCCCCACATCGCCGATCACCGGATCGCAGGCATAGAGCGTCGCGGGATTGGCCTCGCGCACCCGCGCCACCGTCGAGAGGATGGCGTTGCCGATATCGGACGAGCCCATATAGCCCGAGAGCACCCCGTCGCAGCGCCCGAGCACGCCGCGCGCGGCGATGCCGTCGACGAGTTCCTCGATCGCCGGCCCGTCGAAGACGCGCCCCGTCCAGTCGCCGTAACCGGTATGATTGGAGAACTGCACGGTGTGGATCGGCCAGACCTCGCAGCCGAGGCGCTGCATCGGGAAGACGGCGGAAGCGTTGCCGACATGCCCGTAGGCCACATGCGACTGGATCGACAGGATGTTCATCGGGAATCCGCTCCGTTCTCGCCACGCTTCCTA
>JBJHBI010000001.1:0-157487 GCA_050485405.1 Salinarimonadaceae bacterium | reverse complement strand
ACCCGTGAGGATCACGACGAAGATCAGGAACGAGCTGAGCTTCATGCGCTCGGCGATCGTGCCCGAGACGATCGAGGCGGTGGTGGCGCAGAACACCATCTGGAAGAACCAGTCGGAGGCGACCGCGTAGTCACCGGACTCGGTGGCCGGATCGGGAATGTCGACCGGGCCGGGCGTGCCGAACCAGCCGCCGTCCACACCCTCGTACATGAGGTTGTAGCCGATGATCCAGTACATCAGGCCCGCGGTGGAATAGAGGCCGATATTCTTCAGGCACTGCATGGAGACGTTCTTGGAACGCACCATACCGGCCTCGAGCATGGCGAAGCCCGCCGCCATCCACATCACGAGGAAGCCGCCGATGAGGAAGAGCAGCGTGTTGAAGACGAACTGGCCGTCGGCGGGAACTTCGGTGGAGACTTCGACGACCTCCGCGGCCACCTCGGCATCCTGCGCGAGAGCGGCGACGCTCATCAGGCCGAGCGCCAGAGCGGCCCCGGCGCTGCGTGTCAAAAGACGTTGAACCATCACGTAAACTCCTGAGAAGGCTTCACTGGGGCGCTCAGAGCGCATCGGAATCGGTTTCGCCGGTGCGGATGCGCACGGCTTTCTCGAGCGGAACGACGAAGATCTTGCCGTCGCCGATCTGACCCGTGCGGGCCGCCTGGGCGATGGCGTCGATCGCGCCCTGGACCTGATCGTCGGCCACGGCGACTTCGACTTTGATCTTCGGCAGGAAGCTCACGGCGTATTCGGCGCCGCGATAGATTTCGGTGTGCCCTTTCTGGCGCCCGTATCCCTTCACTTCGGTCACGGTCAGGCCGTGCACGCCTAGAGCGGTGAGCGCGTCGCGCACCTCCTCGAGCTTGAACGGCTTGATGATGGCCATCACGATTTTCATGGGTTTGTGCCCCCTTCGATGCCGCAGGCTCAGCTTGCGGATGCGTTGACGTGAGACGGCGGTTCATCGTTCCGCCGCGTCCCGAGGGCTCACAATCAAGTGCCGTGCCAATTCGCCCGATCGTCGCCGCATTGCAGCGATTTCACCCGAATCAGAGGTTGCAGGGGGTGTCACGGGGGATTGCCGCAAAAACAGGCGGCAGGTAAAAGCTTGCTTAATGGACGACTGATTAAAATTTAGGCAAAGAGGCTCTGCCCAGATAATAGGCGGCGCCGCTCGGGCACCGCAGGCGGCGGCGAACGAAAAAGGGCGCCCCGCAGGACGCCCTTTCCGCAAACCGCAATGGTCGGGCTTCAGCCCTTGACGCCGGCCTGTGCGGCGACTTCGGCGGCGAAGTCGCTCTCTTCCTTCTCGATGCCCTCGCCGAGCGCATATCGCACGAAACCGGTGAGGCTGACCGGCGCGCCGGCCTTGCTCTCGGCTTCCTTGAGCACCTGCGCCACGGTCTTGGAGGTGTCGTGGACGAAGGGCTGGTCGAGCAGGGTGACTTCCTTGAGATAGGACTTCACGCCGCTCTCGACGATCTTGGCCATGACGTGATCGGGCTTGCCGGCATTCTTCTCGCGCAGAATGGCCGATTCACGCTCGATCGTGGCCGCATCCACGCCCGACGCATCGACGGCGATGGGATTGACCGCAGCCACGTGCATGGCGATCTGGCGCCCGAGCGTGTTGAGGAATTCCTTGTCGCCGGTCGATTCGAGCGCGACGAGCACGCCGATCTTGCCCAGGCCCTCGGCCACGGCATTGTGCATGTAGGCGGCGACGACGCCGTCCTTCACGGAGACCTTCTCGACACGACGCAGGGTCATGTTCTCGCCGATCGTGGCGATCAGTTCCTTGATGGTGTCCTCGACGCTCGCGCCACCGGAGAGTTTGGCGGCCTGCAGCGCCTCGAGGCTGCCGTCGGTGCCGAGCGCGGCCTGCGCGGTCGCGCCGACGAAGCCCTGGAACTGCTCGTTGCGGGCGACGAAGTCGGTCTCGGAATTCACCTCGACCACGGCGGCTTCGGAACCGGCGATCGCGATGCCCACGAGACCTTCGGCCGCGACGCGACCGGCCTTCTTGGCGGCCTTGGCCAGACCCTTGGTGCGCAGCCAGTCGACGGCGGCTTCGATGTCGCCGTCGGTCTCGCCGAGGGCCTTCTTGCAGTCCATCATGCCTGCGCCGGTCTTCTCGCGCAGTTCCTTCACCAGAGCGGCGGAAATGTTCGCCATGGCTCGTCCTTTCCTGATCATGGGGGAACCCGGCGCCATGGTCTGGCGCCGGGTTACACAAACGGAATCAACATCGATGCTTCGGCGCGCGCGCCTCTGGGGCATCCGCACGCGGGAGCGGGTGTCGAACGCGCAGCACGCGCCGATGACACCCGTGTGACGCGAAGCCTTACGCGGCGGCTTCTTCGATCAGCGACTTCGCCTGGGCGACCCAGCCGTTCTGCGTGATCTTGCCGTTCAGCTTGAGATCGCCGTCGACCTTCGCGACATCGGCTTCGGTCATCGCCGCGATCTGCCAGTAATGGAAGATACCGCCGTCGTTGAGCGTGGTCTCGAGCTCGGGGCCGACACCGTTGAGCTTGGTCAGATCGTCCGGCGCGCCACGCGGGGCGCCGAGCGCTTCGAAGGTGTCGGTCTGCTCGGAGCTGGTCGCGACTTCGACCGGCAGTTCCTCGACGACCGGGGCCTCGGAGGCACCCATGTCGACGCCGACATCGCCCTGGCCGCGCGAAATGCCGTCGATCGCCGCGCGGGCGATCAGGTCGCAATAGAGCGCGATGGCACGGGCCGCGTCGTCATTGGCGGGAACCGGGAAGGCAATGCCGTCGGGATCGCAATTGGTATCGACCACCGCCGCGACGGGGATGCCCAGACGCTGGGCTTCCTTGATGGCGAGCTGTTCTTTGTTGGTATCGATCACGAAGATCAGATCCGGAACGCCGCCCATATCCTTGATGCCGCCGAGTGCACGCTCGAGCTTTTCCTTCTCGCGGGCGAGCATCAGGCGCTCTTTCTTGGTCAGGCCCTGGCCGCCGCCCTCGAGGATCTCGTCGACCTTGCGCAGGCGCGAGATCGAGCCGGAAATCGTCTTCCAGTTGGTCAGCATGCCGCCGAGCCAGCGGGCATTGACGTAGTACTGGGCCGAGCGGCGCGCCGCATCCGCAACCGAATCCTGCGCCTGACGCTTGGTGCCGACGATGAGCACGCGGCCGCCCTTGGCCACCGTGTCGCTCACGGCCTGCAGCGCGCGATACAGCGCAGGCACGGTCTGGGCGAGATCGATGATGTGGATGTTGTTGCGGGTGCCGAAGATGTAGGGGAGCATCTTCGGGTTCCAGCGATGGGCCTGGTGGCCGAAATGCGCGCCGGCTTCGAGCAGCTGACGCATGGAGAAATCGGGAAGTGCCATTCTTTTCTACTCCGGTTGTGACCTCCGCGGAGCCGTGAACCACCCTTCGAGCAGGATGGTCACCGGGTTTGCGCGACGACGGATCTGCCGCCGACACTGCTCCGCGTGTGGAATGAGCGCGCGTATACGGTGTCGCGCGCCCGATTGCAAGCCTTGTAGGAATGTCCTGCGGGAATGCCCGTGACGGGCCGGCGAAAGCGCCCCCCGCTCAATCGGGGAAGAGCCGCCTGACGTAGCCCGGGAGGGCGAAGGCCGCCTGGTGGACTTCCGGCGTGTAGTAATCCGGCGTGAACCCGGCTTTCGCGAAGCGTTCCTGCAGCGTGGCGAGCGGCGTGTGACGGGCATTGCCGTCCGTCCCCCAGCCGAAGGCCATCGGCCCGCCGGCATAGGTCGGCACCGTCGCGAGATAGCAGGTGCGATCCGCAAACAGCGTCGCGAAGGCCCGCATCGTCCCCGTCAGCTCGCCCGGCTGCATGAAGGGCACGCCGTTCTGGGTCACGAGGATGCCGCCCGGATTGAGCGCGCGCTTGGCATGCCCGTAGAAATGATCGGTGAAGAGCACTTCGCCCGGGCCGATCGGATCGGTCGAATCGACGATGATCACGTCGAATTTTTGGACCGTATCGCGCATGAATACGGCGCCGTCATCGATGACGAGTTCGAGGCGAGGATCGTCGAAGGCACCGTTCGAGAGGCGCGGCAGGTATTTCTTGGAGAATTCCACCACGCCCGCATCGATCTCGACCATGGTGACGTGGCGCACGCCCTCGTGGCGCAGCACCTCGCGGGCCATGCCGCCGTCGCCGCCACCGATGATCAGAACGCGCTCCACCGATCCATGCGCGAAGATCGGCACATGGGTGAGCATCTCGTGATAGATGAAATTGTCGCCTTCGGTGGTCTGAACCACGTCGTCGAGGGTGAGAACGCGCCCGAATCGCGCATTCTCGAAAACCCGCAGCCGCTGGTGTTCGGTCTCGCTGTCGTAGAGGACGGCGTCCACGCGCAGGGCCTGCGCGTGGTCACCGTGCAGCGTCTCACGCATCCACTGCGTCATGCCGCGTTCTCCACGGCCTCGACGAGACCTTCGCCGCGCAGCAATTCGCGCACGCGCACGTCGCCGGTCGAGAAAGCGGCCTTGAGCACGTCGACCGCGCGCCACGGATCGGCCTCGCCGCACATGAACACGTCGAAGGCGCCGTAGCCGATTTCAGGCCAGGTATGAACCGAGATATGGCTTTCCGCGAGAACTGCCACGCCGCTCACGCCCTGGGGGCTGAACTTGTGCGTGTGGATGTGCAGGAGCGTCGCGCCACATTCATCGACGCAATCGCGAAAGGCGCGTTCGATGCGCGCTTCATCGTCGAGCCCGTGACCGTTCACGACCTCGATGATCAGATGCGTACCGGCGAAAACGCGGCCGTCGCGGCGGATGAAGTGGTCTTCGCGGGCCGCGTCCAGAACGGAGGCGGGGCGGGCGGAGTGCGTCAGAGAAAGCGTCATGCCGGTCGATCCTTCTGGCCAGCGGATTACAGAACGTGGATGTAGTGAGAGTGCGTCAGGGGGTTCATCGCAATCGTGATCCGGCGCGTGCGCGCCGCCATACTCCGATTGCCGCTGAAGCTGATCTGGTTCGGTCTCATCTTCGCCTCTTCTCGAAACCATCCGCCCGATCCGGGGATGGCGAGAGGCGAGCCCTGCTCACCCGCACGCCGTCCACGACCGGACGCGATACGTCATCTTTTCCTCACGGACCCGGCTGGCTGTATCGTTTGCCGGGCCGCTACTAGAGCAGCAGTCCATGGTTCTCTCGGACATGAATGAAAAGGCCGCCCCCAGGCGGCCAACTGCGTATATCGTTTGATGCTGCGGGAAAGTCAATGAATTTCGCAACCGGAATCCGGTTTTTTCGTAATGCCTGAAACGGCTTGCCCGTCGGGAAGGAGCGACGCTCGTTCTCATATTTCGATATTTGCAGAATTACCGTTGACAGCATATCGAAGTGCCTGTTATCAGATATTTACGACAGTCCCCTTCGAGGATTTCACCATGTCCACCCCCCTTCCCGCCGCACCGCCCGGCCCTCTGGCGGCCCTCCTGCGGCAGCTTTCCGGCCTCGACCGCGTCGTGCTCGCCATCGTCGCCATCTTCGCGCTGACGGCATTGTTCGATCAGGCCCGTCTCCTCCCGATGACGTCGTTCGTGGCGCAGGCGATCGCGGGCATCGCGCCTTTCCTCCTCGCCGCCGTGGCCATCGCCGCTTATGCCAAGGCGAGCGGCGCGGATAATCTCATCGCGGATGTCTTTCGCGGCAACGCCGTAACGATGATCGCGCTCGCGGCTTTGTTCGGCGGGCTGTCGCCCTTCTGCTCCTGCGGGGTGATTCCCCTCGTCGCGGCCCTTCTGGCGATGGGCGTGCCACTCGCGGCGGTGATGGCCTTCTGGATCGCCTCGCCGCTGATGGACCCGACCATGTTCTTCGTCACCGCGAGCGTGATGGGCCTGCCCTTCGCCATCGGCAAGACGATCGCGGCGATCGGCATCGGCGCAGCCGGCGGCTATCTCACGCTCGCCCTCGGTCGTAGCGGCTGGCTCGCCGATCCGCTGCGGCCCGGCATCGGCGACGGCGGCTGCGCGGGCGGGCGGGTGCGCACGCGCAAGCCGACATACTGGGCCTTCTGGCAGGAGGCGGAGCGGCGCGGCCTGTTCACCCGCGAATTCGGGCGCGTCACGCTCTTCCTCGCGCGCTGGATGACGCTCGCCTTCACCCTCGAATTCCTGATGACCGCCCATATCCCCGCCGCGATGATCGAAGCGGCGCTCGGCAGCGGCAACGCTTTCGCGATCCCCACCGCCGTGATCGTCGGCATTCCGGCCTATCTCAACGGCTATGCCGCGCTCGGCCTCGTCTCCGGCCTCGTCGAAGGGGGCATGGCGAGCGGTGCGGCGATGGCCTTCCTGCTGGCCGGCGGCGTCACCTCGATCCCCGCCGCGATCGCGGTCTGGGCGCTCGCCCGCCCGCCGGTCTTCGCGCTCTATATCGCCATCGCGGTGACCGGAGCGCTGGTTTCGGGATTGCTGTTCCAGCTCGTCATCGGTTGAAGCGTATAACGCGGTTGCACCAAAGGCCCGTCACGCCTAGGAAGAAGGCGAGACGGGCCTTTTGCCGATCAGGCGCGAGAGACGGGGACGCCAGTGCAATTGCGTGACGGAATCCAGCCGGCGAATGTCATCGCCGCCCTGACGGATCAGGGCGCCATCGCGCCGCAGACGCCCTATGCGAGCGACCAGATCCAGCCGGCGAGCCTCGATCTGCGGCTCGGTGCGAAGGCATATCGCGTGCGCGCGAGCTTCCTGCCCGGACCCGGCCGCAAGGTCGGCGACTGCCTCGATTATCTGGCCTTGCACGAGATCGATCTGACGAAGCCGGTGCTGCTCGAGACGGGCTGCGTCTATATCGCGGAATTGCAGGAGAGCCTCGCCCTGCCACCGGGCCTTTCGGCTTCCGCCAATCCCAAGAGCTCGACCGGGCGCATCGACGTGTTCACCCGCGTGATCACCGACCGCGCCCGCGAATTCGATGCGATCGAAGCCGGCTATACCGGCCCGCTCTATGCCGAGATCTCGCCGCGTACCTTCCCGGTGCGGGTGCGGATGGGTTCACGCCTGTCGCAATTGCGTCTGCGCCGGGGCGAAGTGCGCCTGAGCGATCGCGAACTCGCCGAATTGCATGCGCGCGAGAGCCTCGTCACCAGCGCCGAGCCCTCGTTTCAGGAAGGCGTCGCCGTCAGCGTCGATCTCGCCGGCTTCGGCCCGGACAAACTCGTCGGCTACCGCGCCAAGCGCCACACCGCGCTCGTCGACGTCGACGTGCCGGGCGCCTGCCGCACGGCCGATTACTGGGAACCGCTCTACAATACCGGCCGCGCCGATCTGATCCTCGATCCCGGCCAGTTCTACATCCTGGCATCGAAGGAAGCGGTCCACGTTCCGCCCGATTACGCCGCGGAGATGGTACCCTTCGATCCGCTGGTCGGCGAATTCCGCGTGCATTACGCCGGTTTCTTCGATCCCGGTTTCGGCCATGCGGGGGCTGGTGGCGCCGGCGCGCGGGCGGTGCTCGAAGTGCGCTCGCGCGACGTCCCGTTCATCCTCGAAGACGGCCAGACCGTGGGCCGGCTCGTCTATGAACGCATGGCCGCGCGCCCGGACGTGCTCTACGGCGCGGGCGCTGGCTCGAATTATCAGGCGCAGGGGCTCAAGCTGTCGAAGCACTTCGTCTGAGGCCCAGTCGGCAGCCTGCGCTCATCCTGCCCCGTCACGTGCGGCCACGCATGATCACGTTGGACGATGCACTTCCGCGCGCAAGCACGGCACGACTGACCTCGGTAATCGAACCGTGCAGGGCCGGATCCTCGTAGCGCGAGATCAAGGCGTATTCGAAAAGACCGTCGCTCCAGTAGCTGGCACGGCCCTGCGGCAGGGTCCGGTAGGTGGGAGCGCGCCGGGCATCCGTGTCCGCCGCCTTGACCACGAGCGACAGACGCTCGCCGGCATCGTCTTCGTAAATGTATTGTGCGAGCGGGCCGGTCTGGCTGCCCAGAAGGCGCCCGCCGACGAGTTGCAGCCCGACGGCATCGAGGCTCGGCGGCGAGACTTCGCGTCCAAGCTTCTCGGCGAACCAGTTCGATGCGAGCGCCAGCGCTTCGGCGGAGAATTCGGCCGGGTTGTGGGAATCCTCGGCAAAGACGAGATGCGCGCCCGCCGCATCGGCGACATAGCCGGGATAGGGCGCGTTGGCGTAATCATAGGCGGAATGGCCGAACCAGCCCGCCGCGACCAGAATCGCGGCAGCCGCCGTATTGCGAGCATAGGCGGGCAGATAAGCACGCCAGCTGCGACGCCCGGCCATCCGGGCCTCGAGGCGATCGACCAGCGTATCGGTGAGTTCGCGCGTGCGCGCATCGGTTTCGGCCGGATCGTTCTCGTAGGGGGCCAGCGCCGCGGCGGCCTCCTTCAGCGCCGCATTGTGCGCGATCAGGCTCTCCACGCGCTCGAGGCGCTCGGGATCCTGCGCGATGCGGGAGACGATCTCGGCGTGACGTTCAGGGTCGAGGGTGCCGTCGACGATACGTTGGATATCGTCGTCGGTCACCTCGTCGGTGCGGTTGGAATCGTTCATCGTTCTAGCTCCTCCTCAGGAAACGAGCCGGAGATGGGGGGCCTTCTGCCCTCCGACGACACGCCGCAGCGCCTCTCTCCCGCGTGCGAGACGGGACATGAAGGTACCCAGCGGGACATCGACGACGCGTGCGGCGTCCGCATAGCTCATTTCGTTGATCGCCACGAGCACGATGGGCTCGCGATAGATTTCTGGAAGCGCGTGCAAGGCGTCGAGCACCTGCCGCAACTCGACTCGGACGGGCTGGGCCGGCGGTTCTGCCGGCTCGGCGATGGCGGGTTGGGCGGCTTCACGTACGCGCTTCTTGCGCACATTGTCGATGAAGACGTTGTGCATGATGCGAAACAGCCAGGCCCGCAGGTCACCGTCGGGCTGCCAGCGATCCGCCGCCGCGATGGCGCGGGTCAGGCAATCCTGGACGAGGTCCTCGGCTTCGTCCGGTTTGCGCGTCAGCACCATGGCGTAACGGCGCAAACTGGTGACATGCCCGGTGATCTGCTCACTCAAATCCTGCCGCGACACCGCCTCATCCTCCTCTGGAACAACTCTATATCGAACCACAGACGGGTGGGCGGGCGGTTTCATCCATGCGCCGGGCGAAATCATTATGCGGCAGGGTGACGCAGGGTGCGCAGCGGCGGGAATGCCGCCGCGAACGGCCCTGCTCAGGTGACGTCGTCGCGCAATTCGAGCCCCGCGCGCACGCCGATCAGCGCACCGCACAGGAGATGCACCGCGAAGGCCCCGAGCGGAAAGGCGATGAAGGGCGCGAGCACCAGCGGCGCCACCGCGATGGCGATGCCGAGGATCGCCATGTCGCGCCAGTCCCGCCGCAGCGGCTGGGCCACGTTCTTGGCCGCCACGAACACGGCTGCGATGGCGAGCAGGCTCGTGACGATGCCCGGCCCCGCGTAGAGATCGGCGCGCATCGCGTAGGCGATGAGGATGAGCGATGCCACGAGCGCGACCACCGGCATCGGAATGCGCAGAAGCTGGATCGGTTGCATGAGCGTTACTCCTCGGCTCGATCGGTTCAGAAGTTGAGCGTGGTCACCAGTTCGTTGATCTGGATGACGGCGCGGTTGATGTAGAAACCCTGCAAGACCAGGTGGTTGGCGAGCAGCCCGTCACTGCGTGCATTCATCACGATGGGCGGGTCGAGCTGCGAAGCGTAGCGCAGGGTCGTCACGGTCTGGTTCCAGACGGAGGAGAGACCGCGCGCTGTGATCAGCTGCTCGAAGTCACGCCCTAATTCGCGCAGCAGCAGGTAATAGGCGTAGGTCACCCCCTTGTTGCGGAAGAAGATGTCGTCCGCCTCGAAATCGATCAGCCAGAACACGTTGTTGCGGCTGTGCTGCTCGAGCTGCGCGGTCTGCGAGCCCAGATCGTCGGCGATCCGGGTCAGCGTCGAGGCGAGCGCATCGGCGCGGCGCTCGAAGATCGCCTGTCCCTGCGCGACGCGGTTGTTGTAGGAGGTCAGCGCACGCAGGGCCGCACGATACTGCTGATCGCTCGTCACGGTGGGCATCAGCGACTTGTCGAACTCGATGTGCCAGATGTCGCCGGGGAACTGCAGGAAGCCGGCGGCACGCTCCAGATCGGGATCCGCCCGCGACGATCCCCGCGCACGACCGATCGTGTCGACCATCTCGAAGGAGAAGCGTCCCAGCGCCTGGATGATGCCGAGCTGGAAGTTCGGCGCGTTGTCGCGGAATCCGCCCGGCATGAACCACGGGTCGTTGGGCAACCAGCCATGCTGATTGACCTCCCGGTCGATGAGGGCGATCGCCATGTTCATGGCATGGCTGCCCCCCTCGACCGCAGCCGGCGGCATGAAGTCCGGATTCGCGTCCATGCGCGTCATCACCGAACCGATGATGCCGAAATAGACCACGAGGAATCCGGCAAAGCCGATCAGGCCGCGCCGTGCGATGGTGCGCCAGTCGCGCCCGAAGGTGATCCGGGCGACGAAGATCGCGGCATCCACGGCGAGCGCACGCGGCGCGCGCGGGGTGTGGGCCTCGACGGCGGTCTCGTCCTGCGGCACGGGTACGAGGGCGCGCGAGCGACGGTCTTCGCCGCTCGATCGTCCGCCATTCGCGCGTCCGCCATCCGGGCGCCCGCCATGCGCCCCTGCGGGAAGGTGGCCGGCATGTGCCATGATCAGACCTCCTTACGAATCTCGTGACCGCGCAATGCCGATCCGGTCTCGAAAGCACCCGTCTCTTCCCTCGTGACCTCGATGCCATGCGCCGCTGTTTCCGGGGCCGCGATGTCGATTGCGCTCATATTGATCGCGGCCATGTCGATCGCGACCGTGTCGGTCGCGGTCATGTCGGTCACCGCGATGCCGCGCGGCTTGCGCGAGCGCGCCTCCTCCTGGAGCCGGCGTGCGGCGTCGTTGGCGACGAGCATCGCGAAGAACAGGCCGAGCGCGCAGACGAGGACGAGTTCGACACCGAAGATGAAGATCCCGAACAGGCAGGTCAGCGCGAAGGGCAGCATCATCGCCCAGGCGAGGCGCGGCGACAGCACGAACAATCCCGCGAGCGGCGCGAAGCCGTTGTCGCGCAGGAAGCATAGCGCCTCGCGCCGGGCCGAACGCATGATCGCCTCCATCGTCGGCAACCGCGCAAGCCAGTTCTCCACCGTCGAGCGGATGCGCGCATGGCTGTCGCGCACGGTGGCCACGGCCTTCGCCGGCAGCGTATGCAGGACAGGATGGGTGCGCAGATCGGCGAGCACCGGCAGCGAGCGCATAGCAGGCAAGGCGCGGAGAGCGGGCATCGCCGCGAAGCCGATCGCGGCATTGGCAGCGCCGGTATTCGCCGGCTCGCGCGTGGTCACGTCTTCGCGAATGGTCATGACAGCCTCCGGGTTTCGAATGACACCTTGCAAACGGGCCGTGTCGCGATTTCATCCCGAAGACGAGTCGATTTCGGATTCTCGCCTGCAAATGACGACATCCCGTCGCAGGCGGGATGAAAACCGCGCGCACCCCGTTTGATCGGGGGAAAGCAACCGCAACAGGAGGAGAATTCCGATGCTGGCACGCATTGATCATTCGCGCGCGACATCCCCCACCGCACGCCATCAGGAAGGGCTGATGCGTCAGCTCGTTCACGAGAGCCTCGACCGGCTCGGCACCGCCTATCGCGACTGGCGCTTCGAGCGCGACATCACCGCGATCGCCCGCGTGCTGGAGCGGCTCAACGATCGCCAACTCGCGATTCTCGGTCTGTCGCGGGCGATGCTCGCCGTCGATGTCGAGCGCCTCGCGATCCGCGCGGGATACGACGAGCCCGCCACGTACTCGGTTGCCGATGATCGCAACGACGCGCATCGCCGCGACGATCGGCAGGATCGGGGGATCTCGCTGTTCCATGCCTGAACGCCGCCCCGCCCGGTACGCGCCGGTATTCGACGACCAAAGCCGCCCCGACATGGTCCGGGCGGCTTTTTCGTGCTCGTGGACAAGCGGGCATAGTCGGGATGAGGCCTGATCGAGATCGAGCGACAGAGCCGGCGGGCCGTGCAGATGCGGCCCGCCGCGCGGATCATCGGGGCGATCGGCTCATTCCGGCACCATCGTCTCGTCGATGTCGATGTCGATCTCGATCACGGGCAAGGTCATGGGCAAGGACATGGGCAAGCCGGTTTCGGCTTCCACGACCCGCAGCTCCAGCATGCCCACCGCGATGATCACGAGGATCAGGGCCGCGATGGCGGTCTGGCCGAGGCGCAGGGCCTCGGCGCGCTGCGTGAGCGTCCGGGGAATGCGCCGTGCGGTTCGGCGCAAGGCCCGCCCCGTCCGCCGGCTCTGCGCCTCCATCCGCGCATGCAGCGCGATGAACGGCGCCGTGATCCGCCCGATGAAGACACCGGATCCGATCCGCAGCGCGTGGGCCCGGATGATCGCCGCGAGCGCGATCATGATGCCGGCGATGATCGGAAGAGGATCGGCCGGCTTCGCGTCGAGGACGGCGAAGGACGGCTCGGGCACGATCAGCGGCCAGGCCATCGGCAAGGAGGCCGACAGGGCGACGAGACCCAGGAAGGGCACGACGAGGCTGTCGGGTTGCGCGCGCACGCCCTCGGGCGCCACCGGGGCCTGCTTCCACAAGGTGTAGGCGAAACGCGCCATCAGGAGCGTGGTCGCGACGCCCGAGAGCGTCAGCGCGACGATCAGCCAGGGCAGCCAGGCTGCGGAACCCGCTTCGAACGCGCTCTTGAGCGCCTCCTTGCCGAGCGCTCCCGATGTCGCGACCAGCCCGGCCAGAGCGGCGGCGGGCAGGGCGAGGGCGAGCATCACGAAGATCCGTGCGCGCGCACCGGCCATCGCTCCGTAGACACCAGCGCCGAGGAACAGGGCCCCTTTGGCGAGCGCATGATGCGCGGCGAGGAAGACGATGACGGGAAGCAGCACCGGCCAGGCGGTGGGCGCGAGCAATCCCGCCCCGAGCCCGAGCGCGATGATCCCCATCTGGCTGACGCTCGAGAAGCCGAGCACGGTTTTGGGGCTCTCCTCACGCACACCGATGAGCGCGGCGGCGAAGATCGTGACGAGCCCCGCCGCGAGCAGCACCGTGGCGTGATCGGGATAGGCATGGAGGCCGAGCGGCAGGCTCGACAGCATCCCGAAGAGCCCCGCCTTGATCATCGCGCCCGAGAGGACGGCGCTCGCGGGTACCGGCGCGGCCCCATGGGCCGGCGGCAGCCAGAAATGCAGCGGCATGATGCCGAGCTTGACGGCGAAGCCTCCGATGATGAGCGCCACCGCCAGTCCCGAAAGCTCGGCCATGCGCAGATCCACCAGCAGCGGCGAACCCGCCTCGTTCGTGGCGAGCAACAGCCCGGCGAAGAGCGCGAGTTCGCCGGCCACGACGAAGGCGATGTAGAGCCGCCCGGCGCGATAGGCGTTGTCGCTGCGCGCATGCACGACGAGACCGAAGGAAGCAAAGCTCATCAGCGCGAAGAGCGCATAGAAGCTGAACACGTCCTGCGCCAGGATCAGCCCGATATTGCCCGTCATGGCGAGCAGGAAGCAGGTGACGAAACCCGTCGCATGTACATCGCCGCGCAGCCAGCGCCGCGCGGTCGCCGCCGCCGCCGCCCAGAGGATCGCGGTGAAGGCGAGGAAGATCTTGCTGACGGAATCGAGTCCGATCACCGTCCCCATGATAAGCCAGGGCTCGCTCAGCGTCGACGGCGGCGCGAGCAGCGCGAGCATGAGCGCCGGCAGCGGCGCGATCACGGCGAGCCGCAGGACGAGCGGCCGTGCGGCGGGCAGGATCGCCGCGACCGCGAGGGCGAGCGGGACCGCGATGGCGGCCAGCAGCATCACATCCGACATGACTTCACTCCCGATACGGTATTCACAGGCGATACGGTTTTCACTGGCGGTATTCGATGGCGACGACGAAGCGGGTCCATTCCAGCGGGCTGAACGGCGCGTTGGCGAGCCCGCCGGCGATCAGCACCAAGGCGGCGGTGACGAGCGGCGGCGCCGACAGCATCCAGCCGATGCGCCGATGCCCGGCGGCTTTGTCCGCGCCCTCGTCCGTCCCCTTCGCCGAATCCGCATCGACGAACCATGCCCGGTGCAGCATCGGCAGGAAATACGCGGCGTTGAGCAAACTGGAGCCGAGCAGCAGGGCGATCACCCAGCCCTGGCCGGCATCAAGCCCGCCGGTAGCCAGGTACCACTTGCTCACGAAACCCGCGAGCGGCGGCAGACCGATCATGGCGAGCGCCGCCAGCGTGAAGGCGAGCATGGTGCCGGGCATCCGCCGCCCCACGCCGTTCATCGCGCTCACTTTCTTGACGCCCAGCCCCTCGGCGAGATTGCCGGCGGCCATGAACATGGTGATCTTCATCAGCCCCTGATGGATGAGATGCGCGAGCGCGCCGATCGCCGCGATCGGGCTCGCGAGCGCGACGCCCAGCGTGATGTAGCTCACCTGCGAGACGGTCGAATAGGCGAGCCGCTTCTTGATGTCGTCCTGGGTGAGGGCGCGCAGGGAGCCGTAGATGATGGTGATCCCCGCCGCGATCGCGAGCGGCAGGGTCACGCCGAGATCGACGGCGGCATGGATGCCGAACACCTCGTAGACCACCCGCATGATGCCGAAGGCCCCCGCCTTGACGACGGCCACCGCATGCAGGAGCGCGGAGACCGGTGCCGGCGCGACCATGGCGATGGGCAGCCAGGCATGGAACGGCACGAGCGCCGCCTTCACGCCGAGCCCGGCGATCAGCACGAGGAACAGCATCAGCGCCTGGACCGGCTTTTCCGCGGCGATCTCGGCCATCATGCCGCCGGCGGCGAAATCGGTGCTGCCCGCCATGACCCAGAGCCAGAGCGTGCCAACGAGCAGCACGAGCCCGCCGGCGAGGGTGTAGATCAGGTAGATCCGCCCCGCCCGCAGCGCCTCCGCCGTGCCGCGATGGATCACGAGCGGGTAGGTCGCGATGGTCAGAAGCTCATAGAAGAGCAGGAAGGTGAACAGGTTCCCCGCCATGGCGATCCCGACCGTCGCGGCGACGCACAGGCTGAAGAAGCCGAAGAAACGCGCGCGATGCGGGCCTTTCTCCAGATAGCCGACGGAATAGACCGTCGTGATCAGCCAGAGCACCGCCGACAGTGCCAGGAAGAGAATTGCCAGCGGATCGGCCTGGAGCTTGAACTCGAGGCCGGGCAGCATGGTGAAGCGCACATCGTAGATGACGCCCTCGCTGACCTTCCAGCTGAGCCATGCGACGAGCGCGAGCTTGATGCCGGCCGCACCGAGATTGATCGCCGTGCGCAATCCCGCCGCGCGCTCGGGCAGCGCGAAGAGCAGCGGCACGATGCCGAGCGACGACAGAAGAATGAACAGCGGCAGAAGCGGTGCTTCGGTCATGGCCTTGCTCCGAACGGGTATCCGATATCCATGAAGGCGAGGATCGGCGCGGCGGCGAGGCCGAGTCCGAGTGCGGTCAGGGCGAGTACGAGGGGCGGCGCATCCGCGATGGCCCAGCCCTGATGCTCACCCACGGGCGTGCGCTGCCGGTCGAAGCGCAGGAAGGCGGTCATCACACGGCTGAAATAGGCCACGCTGAGCAGGGTCCCGACCATGGTGATCACCACCCAATGCCAGTAGCCGGCCGCCATCGCGCCCTCGAGCAGCCCCCATTTGCCGGCGAAGCCGAGGCTCGGCGGCAATCCGATCAGGCTGATCGCGGCGAGCGCGAAGGTGAATTGCGCCAGGGTCGGGCGGATCGGCGAGCGGTCGAGATCCGCGATCCGGTCATGGCCGACCTCGTCCTTGATCCGCCCGGCGGCGAGGAACATGGCGGCCTTCGCGATCGCATGGGCGAGGATCAGGAGTGCCGCCGCCTTCCAGCTCTCGACGAGGCCGACCTGCCCGGCTCGGGCGAAGGCGACGAAGATGAGACCGATCTGCACCACCGTCGACCAGGCGACGAGGAGCTTGAGACTGGTCGCCTGCAACGCCTTGACGCCGCCCCAGATGATCGCGCCGCCACCGAGCAGCCCGATGAGCGTGACCATCATCTCGTCGGGCAGAGGCAGGTATTGCGTCAGCCGCAGGAAGATGAAGAGCGACGCCTTCACCACGAGCCCCGACAACAGTGCCGATGCCGGTGCGGTCGCGTTGGCATGGGCCGCCGGGAGCCAGAAATGCAGCGGAAACAGTGCGGTCTTCAGGAGCAGACCCGCCGTCAGCAGGGCGAAAGCCACGGTGAGCGCCGGTGCGGGCTCCGCCGCGACGAGACCGGCGAAGTCGAGCCGGCCGAGCTCCAGATAGATGAGCCCCACCGCCATCAGGAAGAGCAGCGCGCCGAGCATGCTCGCGAACATGTATTCGAGCCCCGCCCGCATCGCGTCCAGCCGCCCGGTCAGCACGGTCAGCCCGATCGCGGCGAGGGCGATCACCTCGATCATGACGTAGAGGTTGAAGATGTCGGTGGAGATGTAGGCACCGTTCAGCCCCGAGAGCAGCAGCAGCCAGAGCGGCCAGAAATAGCGCCGCATGCGCGCATTCTCTTCCCCCTCGCGCCGTGCGGAGAAGGTGTCGAGCGCACCGAGGCTCACGAACAGCCCCACCAGCATGGTCATGCCGAGCATCACGATACCGAGCCCGTCGGCACGCAGATCGAGCCCCAGAGGCGCGCCCCAGCCGCCGAGCGAGACGACGACCGGGCCGCCGTTGAAGACCTGCAATCCAAGCATCACGACGCACAGGGTCGTGACGACGAGGGTCGCGAGACCGATCTGGGGCGCCGTGCGCGGTGTGAGAAAACTCGCCACCGCGCCCAGAAGCGGTACGAAGACGGTCAGGGCGAGCCAGTCGAGGGAAACGAACTCAGACATCCCGGCCATTCTCCAGGCTGTGAATGCGACGGATCAGGGCGAGCGCGACGGCGGTCGCCGAGACCATGACGACGATTCCGGTGATCACCAGGGCATGCGGCACCGGATCGGCCGGCATGGCCGGGCCGCGCCAGGCGGCGACGATCAGGATGAAGCTCGCCCCGACACCGCAGAGCTTGAGCGCGAGCACGCGCCGCAGGCTGTCGCGTACGCTGAGCGAACCGAACAGGCCGATGCCGAAGACGATCATCCCGGCGATACCGAAGATCACGCCGGTATCGAGCATTGTCGTATCGAGGTTCATCTGCGGGTCTCCCTGACGGTGACGGCCACCGGCTCGCGCCCGTGGAACAGAGCAGCGAGCGTCGCGGCGATCGAGATCGTGACCACCGCCTCGATGATCAGGATCAGGCTCTTGGCGTGGGCGGCGGGATATTCGAATGTCGCGCGCCCGCCCTGGGCGACGAAGAGCGCCACGGCGGCGAACAGAGCCGTGCCGATGACGAAGACGATGCGCGCCGCACCGCGATGCGCGGGCAGCGGCGTATAGGCCCGCGTGATCAGCCGCATCAGCCCCACCGCGGCCAGCACCGCGCCGCCCTGGAAGGCGCCGCCGGGGGCGATCGCACCGACCCAGAGCAGATAGGCCCCGATGATCACCGCAGCCGGCAGGACGAGGCGCGCGAACCCGGCATAGACTTCGCCCATCGCGGGAGCCGGCGCCTGGGCGATGCCGCGCTCCATCGACCAGACGGCGACGATCGCCGCGAGCAGGACGACCACTTCCATCAGCGTGTCGAAGGCGCGGAAGTTGAGCAGGACCGCCGTCACGGGATGCTCGACGCCGCTCGCCACGAGGTTCTGCGCGACGAGCACTTCGAGCCCCGGCCCCCCGATGGGCGTGGCGAGGAACGCTCCGATCCCGGCGAGCGTCACCACGCCGCACAGGGCGGCATTGACGAGGAGCCCGCCATTGATGCGCAGCGGCGGCGACAGGGTGCGACCGCGCAGATGCGCGAGCGTCTTCAGGAGCAGCGCGCCGGTCACGCCGGTGCCGATCGCCGCTTCGGCCAGCGCCACGTCGGGCGCCGCGAGCCGTATCCAGGCCAGCGCCGAGAGGAGACCGAAGACGACGAAACACACGATCATCGCGAAGGCGTCGCGCAGGATGAGCACGGCTGCGGCGATGCCGATGATCGCGAGGGCGAGGACGAGATCGAAGACGATGAGAGCGTCGATCATGGACGGGTCTCCTCCTTCGCGCCGGCATCGTCGAGCGCATGTGCATCGGTGCGGGCAAGTGTATCGGTGCGAGCATGGCGCGCGACGAGATGGGCGCAGGTCGCTCCCGAGAGGACGACGAACAGCCAGATCAGCACGAGCCGCGCGATCTCCCCCGCCGATCCTGCGAGGAGGGCGGCGCCGAGGCAGATCAGCGCGAGACCGAGCCCGTCGGCCTTGGTCAGGGCATGCAGCCGGCAAAAGAGATCGGGAAAGCGCACCAGCCCGATGGTTCCGGCCATGAAGAAGCCTGCGCCGGCCACGATGGCGAGCGCGGCGAGGATATCGACGAGGATCATTCCTTGGCTCCCCGGGAAGCGAGCACGACGAAACAGACGAGGGTGACGGCGGCGAGCAGGGCGAAGACCAGCGCCACGTCGAGCAGGGCCGGCATCTCCATCACCTGCGACATGAGCACCAGGATCGCCACCGTGGTGGTGCCGGTGAGCTGCGCGGCGAGCATGCGATCGGCGGGCATCACGCCGCGAAACACCGGCACGAGGCCGATCAGCAGCGAGACGAGCAGGACGATCGCGACAATGGCCAGAAGTGCGCTCATGCCGCACCTCCCGCCGATGAACCGGCACGCTCTGCGCGCGGCAGCAGATCGAACAGAGCCGCGACACGCCATTCGAGCGCCGCGAGTTCCGCATCGGTATTCCGGCGCAGATCGAGGCTGTGGACGACGAGGCTCGCCCCCTCGATCTCGGCGCTGAGCGTGCCCGGTAGGAGCGAGACCGCGTTGGCGAAGAATATCCGCGGCGCCCCCTGCGGCAGGCGAAGTGGATAGCGGCAAAAGCCCGGCGCGAGATCCATCCGCAGGGCGAGCGCGCGGCGGGCCACGTCGGTGGCGCCGAGCACCGATTGCACCGCGAACCAGCCGGCGAAGCGCAGCGCCGCGACCGGAGCGATCCGCCAGCGGGTGGCCGGCGTCGTGGCGAAGGCGAGCGCCCCGGCGAGCGCGACGGCGGCAATGCCGAAAGCGAGCGAATCCGCGCCACCGGCGGTCAGGACGAGCCACAATCCACCCGTCACCACCACGGCCCAGCCGAGGCGGCGCATCCGCCGGCGCAGGGCGCCTTCACGCGCGGCGCGCGGCAGAAAGGGGCCGACCGGCAACGCGGTCCTGGTGCCTTGATCGGGTGGTGGATCGAAGGATGCGAGATTGCGCAGGCGCGCCCGAACCGGCAGGCGTGCCGGCTCCGCGCTCGCGTGATCATGATCCTTGCGATGCATAGCGTTCATCGAGACCTCTCCCACTGACCCGCCCGTCATCAGCGCGACGCCCGCCGCGAGGAGAACCGTGCCGCGGCTTTCTTCGCGGCACGCATCCCGTCGCGAGGGGCGTCGATTTGATCGGGCAATGCGTGGGAAAGACGGATGAGCGGCGGGTTTAATCCGGAAATCCGTACGATTTCGGCGAAAATCCGACAGGCGGTCGCCTCATTCCGTCAACGATATGTGCCGTTTCTCTCCGGCACATGCGCCGCGCCTGCACGCACGGACCGGACGAGCGCGACGAGAGCTCCGCCTGCGGCTATGAACGACGCAGCCATGCGCAGGAGATTGAGCGTCTCCCATCGCGCGGCATAGGCGGGCCAGTACGTCTCCAATGTCGTGGACCTGCGTCGCCCGCCCGCAATGTTGGGCCGAAGAGACGATCGTCGGCACATGCGGTATGCGCTAGGCCGACGCCGTATGGATAAGCCGGGTTCGGTCGTCGCCCTGTTCGTGTGCCACCAGACCGCCCACCGAGACGAGCCTCCAAGTCAGCTCCTGACGAAAGCGGTGATTTCCCCAGCGAGCGCTGCCCGGGCGTAAGAGAGTTGGACATTGTGATCTGCGCCTGCGATCCGGATGTAGGCGCGTCGCTCGTTGCCGATTCGCGCGAGCCAATCCCGCAGGTCCGCCGGAGAAGCCATGGGGTCGTGCTCGCCGTGGACGGCGAGCACGGGAACTCGGATGCGTTCTGGATCGTGTAACGGCAGCGCGCGTGCAACCGCATGAAGGCCGAGCGTCGGCGATGTCGGGTCGAGTTGAAGAGCGCGGGTGACGAAAGCTTCGCGTACCTCAGGGGAATAGGTGCCGGGCGTGCGGAAATCCGCGCCCGCGTGCGTTGCCGTATTGACCCGCCTATGGACGCTCGGAGGCTCTAGGCCGCGCAGCGCCTCCGGAGGGCCTGCGGGGCCTGCCCCCCAACAGCTGCCCCAGAACACGAGATGCGAGACCGGCGCCTCCGGGGCATCGCGGCTCAGGAATCGTGCGGCGACCTGTGCGCCCCATGACCAGCCGATGAGCGCCACACGCGCCCCTTGATGCCGCATACTTACAGCATCGATCGCAGCCGCGAGATCAGACGCGCTTCCGCTCAAAGTCGATCCCTCTGGACGAGCGCCAGAAAGACCGTAACCTTCGGCGTCGAGAGCATATGCAGCCAAGCCCATTCTCGCGAGCGTCAGGAGCAGGGAGAATTCGTGTCTGGGCGCACCCGGGACAGCAAGGTCGAAGACGCTCAAAGAAGAATACGTGACCCCGTGCAGCAAGAGGACGGGAGGTGCGTTCGGGCCCGCCTGCGCACTCCAGAGCGCTAAGTCGACGCCTCCCGAACGGACCCGTGAAAGAAAGAGGCCAGCCCGTGACGCATCTGCGATTATCTCATCCGCGTTCCGCGCCCGCTGCGCGGTCTGCGACACGTCATCTGGAAGGGGCAGCATGCAACTCTCTCCGGGCATTGGTCGGGCGCACCGATAGAGCCGCGCGTGCCTCGAACGCTGCGCGCGCCAGCACAGGATCGGCGAGCCTGTTGGTTTCCGCCAGGCGCACCAGACATGCGGCCGTGGAAATCAGGGCGACTGCGAAAGGAATCGCCGTCGGGTCCCCGGCGGCGCACCCGTCACGCACGGCAGCGATTCCGTCTTCGGCGAGATCGAGCGCCGAAAAGAGTGGCATGCCGCGGCTGGCCAGACGGTCGATCGCGATCACTCCTTGCTCACGCCAAAGCCTCCCGGGCGCACGGAGTGCACGCTTCGGAACAGCGGCGCATGCAGGCGGCAGTATCCCTCGATAGGCGCGACGCAAAGCGGCTTTGGTTTCTCCCTTCGACCAGAGATCGGCATCCGACAGCGATTCGGCGAGTACCGGTATCCGGCCATGCAGGAACGGGGTGCGCCCCTCTACACCTGCCGCCATCAGGGCATGGTCCGCCCGTCGCAGGAGCGGCTCCAAGCTGAGACGCCGCTCGACCGCGAGCAATGCCTGCTTTGGCGAGCGCCCGATCGTGAGCGGAGCGACCATCGCTTCAAGTCGAAGACCGAGATCGGCAGCGCGCGCCGCCCCGATCAGCCGCGTGAGATAGGCGCCAGATGTGCCGCCGAGATAGAAGTCCCGTATCGCTGTCGTAGCCGAGCGACTGAGTGACATATCGACGCTGCAATAGCTCTGGTAGCCGCCGAACAACTCGTCCGCGCCTTCGCCGAGGAGCAAAACGGTGGCTTGCGCCGCCGCAGTAGCCTCGCCGAGAGTGAAGTAGAGCGGCAGGCTAGACATGCGGAATGGCTCTCCCATCCGGCGCGCCGCTTCCGAGAGATCAGCAATATAGCCGGCTTCGTCGATCGGCTGTACCACATGGTGCCAACCGGCCCTGGTCAGGTCCTCGCCGAAGCCCAGTTCCGAAAGGCGGGAAATGCCATCCCGGTTGTCGGGCAGAGAGAGCGAGACCGTGCGCAGGTTGCGTACACCCAACGCTTTGAGTTCGTAGGCCAGGATCGTCGAATCGAGCCCCCCGCTCAGGGCAAGTCCGAGTGGGCGGTCCGAAACGATCGTTCGCTCAAGCGCTTCCCGAACGGATGCGCGTATCGTGCGCGCGTCGGTAGGATCGGTCTCCGGCACTGTGGCCTGGTGCGCCTCGTTGGCACAAAGCGTGCCATCGGGGGCGACCATAAGGTCCGCGCCTGGTGGCAGCTCGCAAACGCCGCGATACAGCGTGCGTCGGTCGAGCGTACG
Source organism: Salinarimonadaceae bacterium (assembly GCA_050485405.1). Taxonomy (GTDB): domain Bacteria; phylum Pseudomonadota; class Alphaproteobacteria; order Rhizobiales; family Beijerinckiaceae; genus Saliniramus. The sequence continues at coordinate 135,281 of JBJHBI010000001.1, read as the reverse complement.
ACCGAAGGCCAGAAGCTCGTAGAGGGCTGACCCGTCGATTTCGACAGGGCCACCTACGTCAAGAAGCGCTGGAAGTTCCGATGCAAAGCTGGTCGTACCATCTTCCATTCGTAGGAAAAGCGGTTTGATTCCGAACCGGTCACGCATCAACCGCACGCCCCCGTCGGCATTGAGAAGCGCGAGAGCGAACATGCCGTCGGTCGCGTCCGGAGGCCCCTGGACGATGCCCGCGACTTCGCCGGCGCCGCCGGAAGGCGGGCCGCCGTTGGCCATGTAGATCTCTCCATTGAAGGCCGCTCTCATACCGTGAGGCAGCTCGAATGGCACCTGTGCGTTCGGCGCCGAGCGGATGCGCAGCCGGCACATGCCGATCGTGGCGCCTCCAGACCTTGCAAGGCCGAACCCGTCGGGGCCGCGATGAGCCATTGCCTGTGTCATCCTGTCGGCCCGGGCGCGCGTCAAGTCGGGATCGGCCGTCGTCAGTGCGCCTGCGATGCCGCACATGGTCAGTCGTCCTCCGCAGAGCGAACTGTAAAGTGGTAACAGGTCGTCGCCTCGGCGTCGGGGAATGATACTGCATCGACCGCACCGACGATGAGATCCCCAGCATGTGCCCGCCCCGCCATGGCACGGATGTCCGCGTCGTCAAACCGGCTCTCCCGCCCGCGACCGCGATACCAGTCCAGCAAGATGCCGCGGTCGATCTCGCCGTGCGGCAGAAGGCACGCCTCGAGCACGTCCCCCGCTGCGGGGAAATCGATCGTGCGGGTCCGTGCATCAAAGAATCTGTCGAGCGTACCGCGGCGACGACCTTCCTCGATCATGCGCTCGTCCATCTGATAGAATCCCATCTTGATCGAGGCCCGAACCGTCGCGCCTTTCCGCGCTAGCGCCAGCATCCCCGACAGCGCCTTGACACCCTCCTCGTGGGTGAAGCGGTTTATGAGCCGGTCCGAGATAACGGCCTCGTGCACACCGAGGAGATCCTCGGGTATCACGCCGGTGATGTCCGCCACGCGCACATCGGCTCCGGAACCGACGGCGTCCGCGAGATCGGCGCACATACGTGCCGAGAAATCGAGAACGCTCGGATGCAGGCCGCGGTCCAGCGCGACCTCTACGAGTTCTTTTGTGCTCGCACCGATTACTGCAATGCGGGAGCCTGGCGAGAGATTCGACAAGAAAATATCGATCTCGGATTCGGTGGGCCGGGCGGTTGCGCGTCCCTTGGTCCAGAACAAGCCACCAACGAGGTTCCACGCGGCGGCCTTGGGATTCTCGATGTCAGGCATCAGACAACCTCGTCGATCAGGGGAAGGGGATCCAGCAGGCTCTCATTGTAGGAGCCGGCCAGGACGTGGTTTACAAAGAGCCCGGCCCCACCGAGCACCCGATAGGAATGCTCGAGACCAGCCGGGATGAAAACGGAGGCAGGGCTTTCGAGAGCAAAGACTTCGTCGTCGAGCGAGACCTCGACCGAAAGCCCCTTGAGATCATCCTCGTCACCAATGAACATGAAGAGGCTGTCACAGCCATGCGCGTGCCTGTCGACATGCCCCGCACCGTACTCATCCAGTCGCGGCACGCGCCGGACGATACAATATTGACGGCTGTCGCGTACGAAGCGGTCGTCGATCATCACGTAGCGTTCGCCCGGCCCATGCCGGTGGTGCCGCAACTCAGTCGCCGAGATCACCGGAGGGACGGTCACGAGCGACGCGGGCACCCGGTCCAACGGTGCATCCGAGACAGCGTGCGCGCGACCGATCTTTGCTGGGTCGATCCACTCGTACGTGTGCGGATCGCGCTCGACGGCGAGGCGATGCAGCCGCGCTGTATGCGTGAATGCGTGGCGTCCGACGATCGGACGCCGATCATCCACGGGCGCGCGCGCATGAGCGGCAACGCGTGCGCTTAGTGCGTGCAGGATATCGGGGCGCGCGATCTTGCGCTCCTCTGCAAGCGCGAGATTGGCGAGCAGAGCAGCGAGATCGGTGATACCACAGCGCTCGCCGAGCCCATTGACGGACGTCGAGATCCACGTCGCTCCGGCTGAAATCGCCGCGAGCGCGTTGGCAAGAGCAAGCCCACGATCGTCGTGGAAATGCGCTTCGACCGGAGTGCCGGGGAACGACGCAGTAAGCGCGGCGATTCGCGTGCGAACTTCCTCCGGCCCGAGCACTCCGACCGTGTCGGCGAAGCAGATACGCTGCGCGCCGGCCTCCAGCGCTGCAGCATAGGCCGCCTGCGCCGCAGCTTCGTCGGTACGGCTAGTGTCCTCCACCGTAAAGCGGACGTCGAGCCCGAGGCGGACGGCTTCACGCGTCGATTCGGCAATGCGCCGCAGCGCCTCGTCTCGGCTCAGGCCATGCCTTGCGGCCAGCGATAGCGAAGACACGCCGATGAATATACCGACCCAATCGGCGCCTGCTTCCGCGGCAGCGCGCACGTCGGAGACCGTGGCGCGTGCGTGACAGAGAAGCGGAGTCTCGACCAGCACGCTCCGCACCATACGTATGCGAGCGCGTTCGGCCTCCGATACGGCCGGATGCCCGCACTCCACGGAGTCGACCCCGAGACCGACCAGCAGCCTTGCTATTTCCACGCTGGCGCGCCCGTCGAAGGCGACTCCGGGCGCCTGACATCCTTCGCGCAAGGTAGCGTCGATCACGCGCACGCGCGCACCATCGCGCATGCTCTCGCTCGCGATTCGCATATTATTTCCTCTCGTTCGCCTGCTTGACGGGGGTTTCAGCGCACGCCGCTTACTGCCCAGACTCGATGTGGAATCATCAGGAAGTCTCCAGGGAACTCATCAACGAGCGTCTCAGCCAATGCGCCGTCGAAGCGCTCGATAGCCTCGGCATCCAGACTTGCCTTGACCCCTGCGCTCGCGCGGATACGGCCGCGCCACCTCTCGGGCGTGTAAGGCTGATCAAAGTCGAACGAGAACGTCTCGATCGATCGGAAGCCCGCCACTGCGAGATCCGTCAGCCATTGCGGATAGAGCCCTGTTCCACCACCCATCGTCCAGTCTGGGTTGAATGAGCAGATTAGTCGTTCGGTCGCCTCGACCACGTTCCCCGGTAGAGGCAACCAATCAAAATGGGCGACGATGACACGCCCGCCGGGCACGAGTACGCGCGCAATTTCGGCCGCGGCCTTCGGTCGATCGAACCAGTGCCAGCACTGTCCCGCCAGAACGACGTCGAACGCATTCTCGGGAGCCTCGATCATTTCGGCCTTCCCGACGCGGTAGTCCACGTAGACGCCTGCCTCCTGATCGAGCTCTGCAGCCTGTTCGAGAAGGGCGGGCGCCGGGTCTGTTGCGACCACCTTGAGCCCGCGCTCGGCGAGGCCGCGGGCTACGGTCCCGGTTCCCGTTCCGAGGTCGAGCGCACGCAGACGGGCAGCGATCCAGTTGCGGACCACGAGTGCGTCAAAGAATGCGCCGGGAAAGCCCGCGCGGAAACTCCTGTACTCGACCGCTGCCCAACCAAAATCGACCTGATCACCGAAGGCCTTCGTCGCGGCGATATCCTGATTTGTCTTCATTCGCTCTGCTCCGGCTGAAATCGGGCTCAGAAATCCGCACGATCGGTAGTGCGCAATTGCGAGCAGGTCCGATCGACAAACACCATGACCATTCCCCAGCGCGGCTCCGTCGAATGGTTCGACCCGCTGCCGTGCACGAAGTAGCGATCCCAGATCAAGGCGTCCCCGGCTTCCAGTTCGTAGGGGACCGGCTCAGTGAGCGCCTCGGAGCGCCAATCGATGCCACCGTGCCAGGGGTGGCCAGGAATATCCGTATGCGCAATCGCGCCGCGCAGGTGAGAGCCAGGGCAGCCGATTAAACAGCCGTTGTGGCGCCGAGCCGGTGTGAGCGCGACCCAGACACTGATAGCGTTCGGGTAGTCGTGTTTCCACAAGGCCTGATCCTGATGAAGGGCGACCGGAGTGCCGACCTCAGCCGGCTTCAAGAACGATGCGTGGAAGGTAAGTGCCACAGGGGCCCCGACGAGCCGAGATGCAAGGGCGGGCAGGCCGGCATCATTCAGAATGCCCGACCAGAAATCCTCGTCGTTCCAGAAAATTCTACGCAGTTTGCGAACCGCGTCGGTGCCCAACTCAAACTCAGGGTCAAAATTTTCGGGAATATCGCGCCCCTGCGCCATAATGTCACTGAACCAAGCTCCCATAGCTTCGACCGCTGTCGGACCGAAGAGCCCCCTGAGCGCCACAACGCCGGCACTCGAAATTTCCTGCCTGCAGCTTTCGCTATCGCGCAGGGCATCATGAGTAATGCGAGGCATTCAAGGATTTCCTTCTCACCCGCGCAGCCGCCGCCGACTGAGGTCACCATCACCGACGACTTGTATCATCCGCTACAGATCACTTATAAGAAAGCTATTTACACAGCTTTTGATTGTCAAGCGTTGATTAAAAAATCAAAAGATACAATATTTCAGACTTTATGCGGTTTTCAGAGTATGACCGTCATTCCATCCCGGCCGAGGAGGAGAATGCCATGACCTCGATCGATCGCCTTTCCGGGCTTGTCTCCATGAAGCGACCGCCAAACGATGCAGCTGCGCTGTGGCGGAATCAACGTGGTTGGCGGGCGTGTGATCTCAAACCGGAAAGCTGGCGGATCACCGTGCCCACTGAAATCGCAAAGCAGATCCTTGAGCGCGCGACACATGCCCGCGATATCACTGATGCAATCTCAGACTGGCATTCGAATGCTTCAGTCGTCGCCCTGCAAGAGCAGGTGGAGAGCACGCTCGAAGGTGGGGTCGGCTTCTGCTTGATCCGCGGCCTTGCACTGTCAGGAGATCCGGCAGTTGACGAACGCGTAGCTCTCCTGTTCGGGCTCCTTTTCGGGCAACCGGTCTCCCAGACGCGCGCAGGTAACCTTGTCGCTCGCGTGGAGGATCGCGGGCACGACTTGCGCAGTCATACAGTTCGAGGTCACCAGACCGCCGCCGAACTGGCTTTCCACTGCGATCGAGCCGACCGTGTCCTCCTCGTTTGCGTGCGCACGGCTCGCACCGGCGGGCGCAGCCGTGTCGTAAGCGCGCGCGCACTAGCGGACAAGCTCGGCAACGTATCACCTGCGCTCGCGGGGCGGTTGTACCGGCCACTTCCCCAAGATCGCCGTGGCGAGTTTGCGCCCGGTGAGAGACCCTTCTCTGAGATTCCGATTTTTTCGGAAAACGAAGGGGTTTTCGTTGCTCGCTACCTACGCCGCTTCATCCATGATTCGCAACGCCACCCAGAGGCGCCGCGCCTCGAGGACGCCGACGTCGCAGCGCTCGACACGCTCGATTCGCTGATCGAAAGCGAGGGTATGGCGCACGAGATGCCCTTTGAACCCGGTGATGTGCAGATACTGAACAATAATGTGGTCTTCCACGCGCGGACGGCCTTCGAGGACCACCCTGAGCCGGACCGGCGGCGCCTCCTGTTGAGGCTTTGGCTGGCGCATCGCAGCTCACGCCCGCTGCCGGAGAGCTTCGCAGATCTTTATGGCGTTACCGGTGCCGGCAGTTATCGCGGCGGCGTCTGGCCGAACGGACGCCCGCCGGCGCGCGACTTAGTCGGCCTCACATCCTGAGCTAACCCATGGAGCACAACCTTGGCCCATCTCGTCTTTGTTGATTCCTCAGCCACCGGTCTCGCTGCGTTTGACACAGCTCGCCGCCTGGGCGACCGCGTCTCATTCGTACGTCCTCGTGATCTCCTGTTCGCGAATTTGTTTGGGCTTGCTCCAGACAAACTCGCGGCTGCGTTGGAGAAGGTCGATCGCGATATCGAGATCGACAGCCTCACCGGGTCCCCCCTGATCGAGGCACTGCGCATGCTCCATGCCGAGGAACCGATCGACGCACTCATCACGGTCTCGGAACTCGCCGTCCTGCCGGTAGCCGACGCGGCCGCGGCGCTCGGCGTTCGCTTCTGTGATCCGCAGGCTCTGCGAACTGCAGCTTTCAAGGATCGCTGCCGGGCCCATCTCGCCGCTCGCGGGCTGCGCTCCGCGCGCCATGAATCAGTCAAGTCGCTTGAGGAAGCGAACGCAGCTGCCGTAAAGATCGGCTTTCCCGTTGTCATAAAAGCAACGCGCAGCGTGGGAAAACAGCTTTCGGCCTTCTGCGACGACGAAGCGGACCTCTGCGAGTTCTTTGCTCGAGAAAAGGAGACGCGCGCGGCGATGCATCCTGCCTTCCAGCGCTTCCTCAGCGACCGTTTTCTGGTCGAGGAACGCCTGCCGGGGCCGCTCTATTCCGCTGAGGTCGCAATGGCGGACGGGCAATTCCTCCCGCTCGCCGTGACCGGGCGCGCGCGCGCTGACCACGATGAACTCGTAGAAATCGGGGCATTTATGCCATCGGATCTGGGCGAGGCGGAGACCAAGGCCGTCTTTGCCTACGTGGAGGAGGTTCTCTCCTCTATTGGACTATCTGTGGGTCTGTTTCATGTGGAGGTCATAATGATGCCGGACGGTCCTGCGCTCGTCGAGATTAATCCGCGGATGATGGGGGGCACCCTGCCCCAAATGTACGGTTATGTGGCAGACGTTGATCCGTTCGAGGTCCTCATCGCTGTACATACGGGCAGGTTACTCGATCCGGCGCAGCTCGTGCCACGCCGCGCAGCGGGATCGCTCGCGGTTGGTACGCGCGACGGAGGCGTAGCGCCGAATGACATAATGGGTCGGCTCGAGGCAATATTTGCGCGCTACCCGCTCTTCGAAAACACGCTACAGGTTACGCCGGGAATGCAGCTGCCGGCCTTTACCGGCAATTTCGCAGCGATCGGGCGCATCGGCTTCGGCGCACAGGATCACGAGGACGCCAAGCGGCTAGGCCGCCTCTTCATCGCCGAACTGGAAGAGGCCCTTGGGTGCCCAATGGCGACTTATTGAACACCCAATGACCGCCTTTCATAAACTCTGGCTCGGATCCCTCCTGGCCACGACGGCGAACTTTACGGTGTACCTCCTGCTCGCCTCGCGGATATTGGAGAGCACGGGGTCGGCGCTCTTGGCGAGCCTCGTCTTCGCCTCGCAATGGGTACTCCCGGTCCTACTCGTGCTGCGCATCGAACAGGCCGGGCGCATGCTCGAGCCGCGCAGGCTGATGCTCGGCACTGCACTCGGCTTCGCGGCGCTGACAGCAGCGGTCGCGATCGTCATGCCGACGATCGCGACGGTGCTGGCGGTATGCGCTGTTTTCGGAAGCCTGGAGGCGCTGGTGAAGAATGGCCGACTCGTCGCCCTCAAGCGCTTCTATCGGGCTGAGGCACTGCAGAAATCCGTCTCTTCGCTTGCCAGCGCAATGTATATCGGCGGTGCGCTAGGCGGCGCGCTCTTCGCGATCGTTCCGGAGGAGCAGTCAGTGGCAATTGTGCTGGGCGGCGCTGTTGCGGCGCATCTCGCCACCGCCGCCTTGCTGGCAACGCTACCCTCGGCGGCGGCAGAGGTCACGCCGGCGGCAGAACGCGGCGCCTACTCCGTCCGCGCCTATGCCGAGGCGCTTCGGATTGCCGCCGCCGACGCCCGCGTGTTCGAGGCGCTCTTCTGTCTGGTTCTGGTCTGCGGTATTTTTCAAGGCTTTCACAACGTAGCCCGTACGGCTCTGCCACTGTTGCATCTTGCCGCAGGCGAGGGAGCGGTCGGTATTCTGCAGGTCGTTACAGGCGTTGCGATCATTGTGGGCGTCCTCATTTACCGCGCCGTTTTCGCGAATACGGACGGATTTGGATACATTGCTGGTGCAGTCGGCTACACAGGCGCGGCGCTCCTCATTGCAACCACCCTGCCGCGCAGTCTAGAGACGAGCTTCGCACTATACTTCGCCTTCATTCTCGTATTCGAACTCTTGTTCGTACACTTTCAGACGCGTCTCGTGGTCTCGGTCCGGTCGAGCGATATTTCGCTCGTCTCTTCCTTCAAGTACGCGATTGTCAATCTCGCCATGCTAATAACCGCCGTCGCCGGTGGCGCGCTCGTGGACGCGATCGGTCTCATGGCTACGGCATTTGTTTTTTCAGCGCTGTTTTGCGTATTCTATCTTGCAAGAGAAGCGATTCGCCGTAGCATCGAGCATCCCCGATCACCGGATCCGACCTAATCGGATATCGTACCCTAAAGGCGTAGGCCGACCCCATTATTCCTCCCGAGATTCCGAATTCGACCGTTTCGCATTTGCTGCAGCATTGATGACATTCCCCGGGGTCGCCCCAGTTCCGATATTCTCGAACGATACTGATAGTGTCGACGTCGAAGGTCGGCACCAGAGAAGCGGCGAACCCCGTCACCCAAGACCAGCATCCGGCGCCGCCAGCGTGAAAGCGGCTGAGCGTCTGAGACGTGCCTGACGAAGACAAGCGATCTCTGCAACTCACCGGAGGCGCACACGCCCGACCGAGGCAACCGCTCGCCGAGCGAAAGCAAGGCCGCCTCGGTGCGGAAAAACTATCAGGCGCTCCAACGTATCTGATTCTGCCATCATCCCAAAATCGCCGGTGCATTTCGGTCAATCCGGGTCGCTCTCGGCAGAGCCGAAGTCCTTTGGAGGCATTTATAGTTGCAAAAGAAAATGGAGCGGGCGATCGGGATCGAACCGACGACATTCAGCTTGGGAAGCTGACGTTCTACCACTGAACTACGCCCGCGTTGCGCTACTCATAGCGCCCGGAGCGGGACCTGTGCAAGCGGTTTTCGCGGTTGTCGCAGCGTGCTCACGTCGCGATGACGAAATCGTCCGCATGCTTGTCATACAGCGCGAGATCGCCGGTGACGATGTCGAAATGGGCACCGTGGAGGGTCAGCTTTCCTGCCTGAACGGCGTCGTCCACGAAGGTGTAGCTGCGCAGATTGCGCAGGCTCGCCGCGATCGAGGCGCGTTCGAGAAGCGCATTGTAATCGGGTCGGCTGCGTTCTGTCGCGGAGATGGCGCGCTGCGCATCTTCGAGCCCCGCGATCCAGCGCCCGGTATGGTTCTTCGCCGACAGATCGCTTCTGCCGCGGGCGAAGGCGGCCACGCCGCCACATCCGGCATGGCCGAGCACGACGATGTGCCGGACAGCGAGCGACAGCACCGCGAATTCGAGTGCCGCCGCGAGGCTGCCGTCGCCCATCGGTGAATCGCTGCGCTGGACGAGATTGGCGATGTTGCGCACGACGAAGAGATCGCCGGGATCGGCATCGAAGATCGTCTCCGGCGCCACCCGCGAATCGCAGCAGCCGATCACCATCGTCTCGGGATGCTGATCGCGCGCCTGCGCCGCAAAGCGCACCCGCAACGGCCCCCGCGCCTTCTCGCGATAGGCGCCATACCCCTCCATCAGGCGTCGCGGCAGCATGGCGCCTCCGTCGTCAGGCTTCCACGTCGACGATTCTGCGCGCGGGGCATTCTGCTTCCGAAATCCGAAGCACCGGTCCGTTCCTGCCGGAATGATGGTGCCGCCCTTCGCGGTCGCGTTCGCCTTCTCGGCATGATCACCCCCCGCCGTTTCCCCTCGGCTGAAAGCAGCTTCGGTGCTTTCGATGCACGCTTTCGTTTAGGGCCACATACTGCCCGGATGCGTGCTTGAGCGGATTGCACATCACTATCATGCGAAATGCCAGCCCGCCATTGGTCGAAGCTGCAATGCACAATCGAAGGCAGAATCGCGAAGGCAAGCCCGCGAAGGCAAACCCGGCTCAGGCCGCGTGCAGGACGCGCCCGTCATGGCCGGTAATCGCCACGCTGAGGATGGCGCCGGGGGTGACCGGGGTGGCGAAACGCACCGGAGTGAAGCCCTCGCTGCGTCCGGTATCGGCGGTCTCGGTCAGGACGCTGCGGGTCCGCCCGATCTCTCCGTCGAGATGGCGCTGCAGGGCTTCCTCGCCCTTGGCGCGCAGCCGCGCGGCGCGCTCCTTCACCAGCTTGCGATCGACCTGCGGCATCCGCGCAGCGGGGGTGCCGGGGCGGGGCGAGAAGGGGAAGACGTGGAGATGCGTGAGATCGCATTCATCGACGAGCGCGAGGGAATTCTCGAACATCGCCTCGGTCTCGGTGGGAAATCCCGCGATGATGTCCGCGCCGAAGACGAGATCCGGGCGCAGCCGCCGTGCTTCCTCGCAGAAGCGGATCGCATCCGCGCGCAGATGCCGGCGCTTCATGCGCTTGAGGATCATGTCGTCTCCGGCCTGGAGCGAGAGATGCAGATGCGGCATCAGCCGCTCCTCCTCGGCGAGCGCGCGCATCAGATCGTCATCCGCCTCGACGGAATCGATCGACGAGATGCGCAGCCGCTCGAGCTCCGGCACATGCCGCAGGATCGCGCGCACGAGGGTGCCGAAGCGCGGCTCGCCGGGCAGATCCTTGCCGTAGCTCGTGATGTCGACCCCGGTCAGCACGGCCTCGCGGGTGCCGTTCTCGACGAGCGTGCGGATCTGCTCGACGACGACACCCATCGGCACCGAGCGCGAATTGCCGCGGCCATAGGGGATGATGCAGAAGGTGCAGCGATGGTCGCAGCCGTTCTGCACCTGCACGAAGGCGCGGGTGCGCCCCTTCATCCCGTCGATCAGATGCGAGGCGGTCTCGCGCACGGCCATGATGTCGTCGACGATGACCTTCTCGCTCTCGCCGATGCCGAAAGCCTGCAACTTCCGCCAGGTTCCCGCCTGCATCTTCTCGTGATTGCCCACGACCTGCGCTACTTCCGGCATGGCGGCGAAGGTTTCCGGCTCGACCTGGGCGGCACAACCGGTGACGATGATCCGCGCGCCGGGGCGTTCGCGGGCGATGCGCCTGATGCTCTGGCGGGCCTGGCGCGTGGCCTCCGCCGTCACCGCGCAGGTATTGACGATGACGGCGTCCTCGAGCCCGGCTTCGCGGGCCTGACGTTCCATCGCCTCGGACTCGTAGGTGTTGAGCCGGCAGCCGAATGTGACGAGATCGATGCTCATGCGTCCTGTATCATCATCCTCGATGGAGCCGGGCCGTATAACCCGTGATCCTGTGATCCCTTGATGCTTTGGTGCGGCCATCCTGCCGTCCTGCGGACCTGCCCACAGGCAGGCACGCGTTCACGCCGCGCCGGCGAAGATCTCCGCCGGGAACCGGTCGTCCCATTCGAATTCCACCGGCCCGGTCATCAGCACGTGGGAATCGCTTTCCCGCCAGGCGATGTCGAGATCGCCCCCCGGCAGGCTGATCCGCGCCTCGCGCCCGGTGAACTTGCGCCGTGCCGCTGCGACGAGTGCCGCGCAGGCCGCCGATCCGCAAGCCTGCGTCAGCCCCGCGCCTCGTTCCCAGACCTTCAGCCGGATATGGCGCGGCGAGAGGACCTGTGCGAGCGAGATATTGGCCCGGTCGGGAAAGATCGGATGATTCTCCAGCATCGGCCCGAAACGGCCGAGATCATGCGCATCGATATCGTCGACGAAGAAGATCGCATGCGGATTGCCCATATTCACCGCCGAGGGTGAATGCAGGACGGGCGCATCGATCGGCCCGGCCTGCAATTCGATATAGCGCGTATCCGGGAACGGATCGCGCAGGGGAATGTCCTGCCAGGCGAAACGCGGCGCGCCCATATCGACCGTGAATGTCGTTTCGTCGCGCATCCAGGCTTCGAGCATGCCGGCCTGCGTTTCGAGCCGCAGATGATCGCGGGCGATGCCGCCGCTGATCTGCGGATCGACGCAAAGCGCCCAGGCGATGCAGCGCATGCCGTTGCCGCAGGCCCCGGCATCGGATCCGTCATTGTTCATGATGCGGATGAAGGCGTCGGAACCCGGCCCGCGCGGATCGTGGATGATCATCAACTGGTCGAAGGGCGAGCGGGGATGCGCCGCGACGGCGCGCGCCTCATGCGCCGACACCCTGATCGCCGTGCCGCGCAGATCGAGCACGACGATCTGGTTGCCCAGCCCGTTCATCTTCAGAAATCGCCTGCCGGCCAATGCGCTCATCGTCTCGCTTCCGCTGGTCGTCGTCCGGTATATGGGGGATTTCGTCCGAAAACGCCATGGTTTTCGAAAGCAATCGCGGCGCGCAGCCGGGTGCGGGCGCACGGAGCCGCGCAGGGCGGTTTCGCCGCTTTACTTTCCCGGCACGATTGTTTCCATAACCGAAGCATCGAGGAAGGAAGCTGAATCATGAGCGATCTGCGGGAATGGAACGGCGTGCCGCGCCCGGAGCGCATGGTCATCGAGGGGCGCTATACGCGGCTCGAACCGCTCTCCTTCACGCATGTCGACGATCTCTACGCCGCCGCATCCGCCCCCGGCACCGATGCCCGCTTCCGCTGGCTGTTCGAGACCCCGCCCGCCGATCGTGCTGATATGGAGAGCTGGGTCGAAGCGGCGGCGGCGAAGGCGGATCCGTTGTTCTTCGCGGTGATCGACAAGGCGAGCGGGCGCGCCGAGGGGCGTCAGGCATTGATGCGCATCGACACGACCCATGGCGTCATCGAGATCGGCAGCATCATGTGGGGACCGGCCCTGCAACGCACGCGCATGGCCAAGGAGGCTTTGTTTCTCTTCGCCGACCACGTCTTCGCCCTGGGCTATCGCCGATTCGAATGGAAATGCAACGATCTCAACCTGCCCTCGAAGCGCGCGGCGGAGCGTTTCGGCTTTCGCGCGGAGGGTGTGTTTCGCCAGCACATGGTGGTGAAGGGTGCAAACCGCGATACTGCATGGTTCGCCATGACCGATGGCGACTGGCAGCGGCTGAAGCCGATTTACGAGGCCTGGCTGTCGCCGGATAACTTCGACGCCGAGGGCGGGCAGCGGAGCCCCCTGCGCACCTGATCGCCCCGCATGGCGGTTCCCCCGATGGAGGGGCGCGAGACTGGAGAACGAGAATGAGCGGACTTCCCGGCTTCGAGACCGAGCGTCTGATCGTGAGGCCGCGCACGCTCGCCGATCTCCCCGCCTGCCTCGCCATGGATCGCGATCCGCAGGTGACACAGTTCATTGCCGGCCCGTGGAACGATCCGGTGGCCCACGAAGCCTTCGTGCGCGCGCGCATCGAAACCGATTTCGGCGAGGGGCTCGGCTACTGGTCGATCGTGACCCGGGAGGCACCCGATCACATGCTCGGCTGGATTCTGCTGATCCCTTACGAAGGAAGCGGCCCCGAGATCGATATCGGCTGGCGGCTCACGCGTGCGGCCTGGGGGAAGGGCTATGCGCGCGAGGCCGTCGCCCCCGTTCTGGATCACGCTTTCGAAACCCTCCGCCTGCCCCGGGTCGTCGCGGATATCGATACGCGCAACACCCGTTCGATCGCCGTCGCGACGAAGATCGGCATGCGCGATACCGGGGGCATCCATAAGGACGGAATCGCCTGCCGGGCCTTCGTCCTGACGGCAGGGGAATATCGGGAAGGCAAGAGACTGCAATAGAAGTCGCCCGGCGGAGCGCGGCATGCGCGACGGGCATCAGCGCGAGGAGCGGGATCATGAATGATACGGCAACCGGCAAGTTCGACCTGCGCGCCGCGCCGCTGCGGATCGATACGGTGACGCTCGCGGTGCGCGATATCGAGAAGGTCGCGGCATTCTATCGCGAAGTCATCGGCCTCGGACTCATCGCACGGGACGAGAACCGTATCGTGCTGGGGGCAGGCGCGCAGGCTCTCGTCATTCTCGAGGGCGATCCCGCGCTCGCGCCCGATGATCCGCGCGAGGCGGGCCTGTTCCACACCGCTTTCCTCTTGCCCGATCAGGCCGATCTCGGCCGCTGGCTCACACATGCGGGAGAGGCCGGCATCGGCTTGCAGGGGGCCGCCGATCATCTCGTCAGCGAAGCGGTCTATCTCGCCGATCCGGAGGGCAACGGCATCGAGATCTATGTCGATCGCCCCGCGCGCGACTGGCAGACACCCTCGGGAGAGGTCCGCATGGCGAACCTCGCCCTCGACCTCGAAGCGCTTCGGGACGCGGCGGCCGGGACCGTCTGGAGCGGTTTCCCGACAGGCGGCGTGATCGGCCACGTGCATCTCCAGGTGGGTGATACGGCCCAGGCCGACCGGTTCTATGCCGGGTGCGTCGGCTTCGACATCGCGACCCGCTATCCCGGTGCGAGCTTCTACGGCAGCGGCGGCTATCACCACCAGCTCGCCGGCAATATCTGGAACAGCAGGGGCGCGGGGCGCCGTCCCGGGCACAGCACCGGCCTCGCCCGTCTCGACATCGTGGTGCGCGACCCCGCCCATCTCGCCCGCATCGCCGAGGAGGCATCGCGCGACGGCAACCTCGTCGCGCGCGAGGCGGATGCCGTGACGATCGCCGATCCCTGGGGTACGCATCTGAGGCTCGCGGGCGCCGCTGACGGCTGAGCGCCGCTGACGGCTGAGCGCCGCATCAGGCACGATGCAAGGCGCAGGGCGTCATCGCGGCGCCTGGGCGCGGTCGAATTGCCCGTAATCGCGGCGGATCGCGTAGATGGCGGCGGCTTCGAGGCCTGATATGCCGGTATGGGCGTCGAACAGGGCCTGCGCCTCGTCGGAATCGTCGATGCTCGCAAGCGCGACGAAGCGCCCGGCATGGTTCACGCTCTCGAAGGCACGAAAGCCGGGAGCGGCGACATCCGCCCCGCCATAGAGGGCGACGACGCGCGGCAACTCCGCCGATCCTTGCGCAAGCGCGGGATCATCGGGTCCGTCGGCGCGCCAATGTGCGACCCGGGCGCCGACGCGTATCCGGTAATCGGCGAAGTGCTTTTGCCGCCCGGCCTCCTGCGAATAGCGGTGGCCGGCATCCTTGCGCCAGGCGACGATCGCGTCCTCGCTCTCCCAGAGCTGATGCGAAAGCAGCAGATCCGCGTCGTCGCACGCGCCGTAGCGTTCGAGGAAGGCGAGCCCTTCGTGGCGCGCGAGGGCGGGACGCAGGCGGTCGACATGGTAGAAATAATGGGGAAGATGCCCCGGAAGGGGGCGCACCTCGAAGAACAGCGCATGCATGATCCACCTCCGGGCTTTCGCAATTCATGAAGCCCGATAATGCAGATCGCGGCGCTTCACTCAAGGTGCGGCGCGGGGGGCCCACCTGAATCCGGAGGGAATGCGCGTCAGCGCAGCTGGCTCGCATCGACGAAGTTGAATTCCTCGATCAGCATCTCGCGGATGACGGGGCTGTCGAGCCGGGTGTTCACGCGCTCGGTGATCTGTGCGAGGAACGCGCGGGTATCGAAGCGGCGCAGATCCCGGAAATCGATGTTCTCCATGGTGAAGATGTGGTGGAACGCCTCGTCGACGATGAAGGATTCCGGCGGCACGCCGAGCGCCTGGAGCTGGCGCGTCTGGGCCGTATAGACGAACTGCGCCACGACATAGCCGTCGACCGCGCCGTCGGCGATGATCGGCACCGTCATGGCGCGGGTCTTCTCGTAGGTGATGCCCTGGAAATAGCCGCCGTCATCGGTCGCGGCCCCGGCCTGGCGGGTGAAATATTCCACCGCGCCGTAGCCCGAAGCCAGCGTCACGAGACAGAGCCAGAAACCGGCCAGTATCATGCGCATCATGGCGTTGCGCCTCCCTGTGCCGGAGCGTTCGCCGCCGGCTCGACGGCGGTCTCACCGCCGAGCGGGGGGCGGGGAATGGGCCGGTCGGCATAGGTGCCGTCCGATTCGTGCGCCTGCATGACCTCCGCGATCAGCCCGGCAATGTCGCGCACCGCGACGATATGGGTCGACAGGGTGTCCTGGTTGTCGCTGACCACCTGCCTGAGACGGTCGAGGCCCTGGGCGAGCGCCGGGGGCGCGGGTTCGTCGCCGAGCGCGCGCGCCGCGCGGCTGAGTTCGAGCAGGCATTGGCTCTTGCGGTGATTCATCTGCTTGAGGGCATCGACCGAAGCGCCGCGCAGGGCGGTGATCTCCTCGCGCAAGAGAGCCTCGAGCCGCCCGGCGACGGCGAGGGCGGCATTCGCCGCCGGGCTCATCGCGGGTATCGGATCGCCATCGCCAAAGACCGTTCCGGCCCCCGCGGAATCATGGGTCGCGGCGGCATCCTCCGCAGCGGCCGGCAATGCCGTCGGCAGGTTGTCGTTGTCGTCCGAGGGCCGGGATACCGGCATCGTCGTCGCCGCTGGCATGATGGTGTATTCCTCCGGATGAAGATGTCGTGATGGTTGTTTCGGTCAGCTGCCGTTGCGCCATAATCCTGCGAAGAACAGGCTGGCCTCGTGCGGATCGGAGAAGATGTCGTCGCTATGCGCGAGATCCTCGAGCGCGGGACGTGCGCCCGTCGGCGTCTGCGCGCCCATAAGGCGCTCGATCGTGCCGGCACCCTCGGCTTCGCCGCTCGAAGCCTGGATCGTGGCTGCGGCCTGGGTCGGGGTCACGCCGAAGCCGGCCCCGCTCGGCTGGGGCGCCTCGGAAGGATGCAGCCGGGCGAGCTTGTCGGCGATGCCGATCCCGCCCGAACGGGCGAGCGCGTTGCCGATCTGCTCGGCCTTCATGCCCTTCCAGATATCGCCCGCCGTGCCTGACCCGTAGGAGGCCGTCGCATCGTCGGGCAGCATGGTCTCGACGAAGGTGCGCAGGATGAACGCCTCGAATTCCTGATCGGGCGTCATCGGCCGGTTGGCCGCGGGAGCGCTTCGGCTCGCAGCCTCCTCGCTCGCGCTCGCACCCGCCATCGGATCGAGCCGCGTGCGCAGATCGGACGAGCCCGGCGAGGCGCCGGTGCCACCCGGTGCGCCGAGGGTATCGCGGTTATGCATGGCGACCCGCGCTTCGGCGGCGCGGAACGGGTTCTGGGTGGCGGCCGGGCCGGCCCCGGAATTCCGCGAGGAATTCTCCATGGCGGCGGCGAAGGCGCGCGGATTTCCCGAGCCGTCGCCGGCAAGGGCCGCGAGGCGCTGCGAGGCCTTGGCCTGCTTGCCGGGATCGGCCGCGCGCACGACATCGAGAATGATATCCGAAGGCGGGTTGATCATCGGCAGTAACCTCCTGCAACGTGGATCGGACAGGCGAACGTGACGCCTTTCACATTAGAGCCCGGCGCTTACGCCAGGCTTGCGCATGCCCACGATCCCGGTATCCGCCGCGCCGCTCTCATGTGCCTCGCCGGAACGCTCCGCGAGATGGCGATCGAGATAGTCGAGGAAATCGTTTCGCCGATCTTCCTCCTCCACGTCGCGCCGGGCGCGGTGGACGAATTTGTCCGCGACCTCGTGCCGACGGCCCTGTTCCAGCGTCTTCACCGCCTGCTGCGCGCTGGCGCGTTGCTTGCCGGCGATGGCGCGCCCGAGACTGCTCACCCGGGCACCGAGACCGGCGAGAAACAGGCCGTGCAGCGGATGATCGGCATTGAGCGCGTCGAGCACTTCCTCCTGCGCCTTGCGCAGGCCGCTCTCCTCCTGCCGCAGCCGCGCGAGCTTCCATTCCTCCAGCCGGTGGCGCTGTTTCTGAACCTCCCGGAGCCGCTCGAGCCGGCGCAGCCTTTCGCGTGCCTCGCCCATGGGTCAGCCCCCCGCGAGCCAGGCGCCGAAGCGCTGGTTGAAGAGCACGAAGATCTCGTCGGAGAGGAAATAGAAGATCATCAAGCCGCCGGCGATCAGGAAGGGCAGCGAAACGAAATAGACCGGCACCTGCGGGATCATTTTGTTCATCACGCCCATGGCGAAGTTCAGGACGAAGGAGAAGACGAGGAAGGGCGAGGCGATCTGCAGGGCCAGAACGAAGGCTTCCGAAAGGGCATCGGCGATCCGGATCATCGAGAACTGCGCGTCGAAACCGCCGAGCGGCGGCAGGAGCACATAGGTGCCCGCGAGCCCGCGTATGATCTCCCAGTGCTGATCGGTGATGAAGAGCAGCGCCGTGGCCGTGAGCATCATGAAGGAGGTGAGGGCCGGGACCGGGTCGGGCTCGTCGATCGCCACGCCGGCCATCATGCCGAAGCCCATGAACATCGCGATGGCCTGGCCGATGGTCTGGAGCGCGAGGAAGAACAGCCGCCCCACCAGCCCGAACTGGGCGCCGATCAGGCTCTCCGTCACGATCAGCCCGACGAGCCCGGCGAGTCCGGTTCCCGCGATCGCCGGCATGACGCTCGGCATCAGCATCGGGCTCATGGCGAGGCTCAGCCCGATTACCACGAAGAGCCGCACCTGCATCGGGATACGGCTCGACGAGAATCCCGGCATGATCATCAGGCAGGCACCCACGCGGCAGAAGACCACGAAGGTGGCGAGGATCATGTCCGTGGAGATCAGGCTCACGAGATCGCGCCCAACGTCTCGACCTCGACCCCGCGCGGGATCTCCACATGCGAGAGCACCGGGAGGGTGGCGAAGAGGCGCTCGATGACCATGCGCACATAGGGGCGCGCATCCGGGGCGGCGACGAGGGCGAAGTTGTGGCCCTGCGCCATGCGCTCCTTGATCGCGGTGGAGGCGGCCTGACCGAACTCCTCGAGCTGGCGGGGATCGATGTCGAATTCGATCACCTCGCCCTTGGCGTCACGCTTGACGGCCTGGTGGAAGGCGAGATCCCAGCGGGTCCCGAGCCGCAGCACCTTCAGCGCCCCGCCCTCGGTGAGATCGCCGCAGATCTGCTGACCCATGCGCATGCGCACATGCTCGACCACCTGCTCGGAGCGGCGCACATGCGGCGCGATCTCGGCGATGGCCTCCAGGATGAGATGCAGGTTGCGGATCGAGACGCGCTCGGCCAGCAGGAGCTTGAGCACGCCCTGGAGGCCCGAGTAGGAGATCTGCGCCGGGCAGATATCGTCGATGAGGCGCTTGTATTCCGGATCGAGCCGGTCGAGCAGCGCGCGCATGTCTTTATAGGAGAGCAGCGAAGGCAGGTTGTTGCGGATCGTCTCCGAGAGATGCGTCAGCAGCACGGAGACGATGTCCACCGGCGTGAAGCCCTCGCGGCGCACTTCCGCAGCGTAACTCTCCGACACCCACATCGCGTTCATGCCGAAGGCCGGTTCGCGCACCGGATCGCCCGGCACGTCGGGCTTGCCGGCATCGCCGGTGATGACGAGCACCTCGCCCACGCGCAGCGCGCTCGACGCGACCGTCGTGCCGTGAATGCGGATCTCGTAGGATTTCGGTGCGAGCACGAGGGAATCGGAGAGCTTGATCTCGGGCACGACGAAACCGTATTGCCGCGCGAATTTGCGGCGCATCTTGCCGACGCGGGCGGCGAGTTCGCCATGGGCCGTCAGCAATTCGCTGGCGAGCTGCTTGCCGAGCGTCAGTTCGATTTCCGCCGTCTTGAGCGATTCCTTGACCGAATCGCGGCTCTCCTCCTGAACGCGGACCTCTTCGGCTTGCGCCTCCTCGGCCTTGCGGGCCTCGATCTGGGCGCGCTTGCGCGGCACGATCCAGGCGACGAAGCCGAGCAGGGCGGCGAGCGCGAAGAGCGGGAGGGCGGGCAGGCCGGGCGTGACGCCGAGCAGCACCATCACGCTCGCGGCCACGAAGAGTGCGCGCGGATAGGCGCCGAGCTGACCGAGCACCGCCTGTTCGGCGGCACCGCGCGTCGAGCCCTTCGAGACCAGCAGGCCGGCGGCAAGCGCCACGATCAGGGCCGGGATCTGCGTGACGAGCCCGTCGCCGACGGAGAGCCGCGTGAACACGTCCGCCGCCTCGCCGAGCTGCATGCCGTGGCGGGTCGTGCCGATGATGATGCCGCCGAACAGGTTCACCGCCGTGATGATGATGCCGGCAATGGCGTCGCCGCGCACGAATTTCGAGGCACCGTCCATGGAGCCGAAGAAGGAGCTCTCCTCCTCCAGCTCGCGCCGGCGGCGCTGCGCCTCCTTCTCGTCGATGATGCCGGCGGAGAGATCGGCGTCGATCGCCATCTGCTTTCCGGGAATGGCGTCGAGGGTGAAGCGCGCGCCGACCTCCGCGATGCGGGTCGCGCCCTTGGTGATGACGAGGAAGTTCACCGTGACGAGAATGACGAACACGATGATGCCGATGACGAAATCACCGCTCATCACCAATTGGGCGAAACCCTCGATGATGTAGCCCGCCGCCGCGCCGCCCTCGTCGCCATTGGCCAGAATGAGCCGCGTCGTCGCCACGTTGAGCGACAGGCGCAACATGGTGGCGATCAGGAGGACGGTGGGAAAGGCGGAGAATTCCAGCGGCTTGTTGATCCACAAGGCCACCATCAGGATCAGCACCGAGAGCGCGATGGAGATCGCAAGGCCCATATCGATGACGAATTTCGGTATCGGCAGGAACAGAATCGTGAGGATCAGCACGATGCCGGCGGCAAAACTGACTTCCATCCCGCGCCGTTGCACGAGACCGGTGCTATCACCCGCGACCGCCTGACTCATCTAAATCCCCCGTCTCCGGCGCGCCGGATCACGCACCCGGCGCCAGAATGCGGGGTCAATCTCGCCGACGAGGCTTGCGCGAAGTTGGTGTCGCGGCGGTTTGGGGATTGCGGCGAGCATCCACGAAAAAGGGGCGCAAATGCGCCCCTGTCCGGATTTCGCGAGTATCGGGCCGATGGATCAGCCGGTTGCCGCCTTGCGCTCGCGACGCCGGTCGGCGGCGGGCTGGTAGGCGATGCGCGCGTGGTGGTCGCAATAGGGCGAACCGATATCCGAGCGCGCGCCGCAGAAGCGGAATTCCGGGGAGGTCGGGTCGCCGATCGGCCAGCGGCACATCCCTTCGCGCAGCTCCATGATGGTGACGCGCTCCTCGGTCTCGGGGATCGCCGCCACATTGCCGGCGCGCCGGGCGGCATCGCCCTGACGGCTCGGCGCGACCTCTTCGGCTCCGGAAATCCGGTCGAGGCCGGCATCGGAAGCCGCGTTCGTGCGCGCCGTATCGGAGGCCATGCCGCCGCCGGGCATCCGGGCGTTCCGCTCGGCGCGGGCATCGGTTTGGGTGTGGGCATGAGACTGGGACTGACCGGCCGCATCCGCCTGCATCCGCGGCGCGACGCCCGCTCCCGATCCCGATGCACCTTTGGCGCCGGCGGGCTTCGCCTCACCATTGCCGGAGCGCCCGCGACCGCCCGGATTCGCTCCCGAAGCCGCTGCACCCGCCGCAGCCCCCGCCTTGGGGCGCCCGGCGAGACCGAGGCGATGCACCTTGCCGATCACCGCGTTGCGGCTGATGCCGCCGATCTCCGCCGCGATCTGGCTCGCGCTCTTGCCTTCGGCCCAGAGCTTCTTGAGCTGTTCGACGCGTTCGTCGTTCCAGGTCGCGCTCGTATCCGTCATGCCGCCTCCTCGCGGACTCGCCGTGCCTCTCGGAATCCCTCTCCCTCGCGGACGATCGATCACGACCGCGCGCCCGTCTTGCGAAGACTTGGGGATTCGCCGCATCAGATGATTGCTCTGATGGCGACGACCCTACACAAACCGGTGACTCGGGCGCAAGAGTCCCCCGGCACGCTGATTCGTTTTCAACAGGAGAAGTTTTTCGCGTCGGAATCTGTGGAATCCGGCACGTTATCCGATCCGCTCGTCGCATCCGGCGACTTGCGCTCGAGGCCGAGGCGGCGCAAAGCTGTCCGCCCGCCTGTCGATGAGGTCCCATGTCTTCCGCACTCGCCACCGTGATCGGTGGTATCGCCATTCTTTCCTGGGGATTGCTCGCCCTGTTCACGGCGGCGACCGGCGCGATCCCGCCTTTTCAGCTCAACGCGATGTGTTTCGCCATCGGCGGCGCGCTCGGCCTCGCCGTGATGATCGCCCAGCCGCGACGCCGCGCCGCATTACGACAGGATTGGCGGGTCTATGCTTTCGGGATCGGGGGATTGTTCGGCTTTCACGCGCTCTTCTTCGCCGCGCTGAAGCTCGCCCCGCCGGCCGAAGCGGCGCTGATCAACTATCTCTGGCCGCTCCTGATCGTGCTTTTCTCCGGGCTGCTTCCGGGAGAGCGGTTGCGCGGTATCCACGTCGTCGGCGCGGTGCTCGGCTTTGCCGGGATCGTGGTGCTCTCGGGTGGCGGCGAGGGCGGTGATTTCGCCCGGCACTGGCCGGGCTATCTCTGCGCGATCGGCTCGGCGCTGTTCTGGTCGAGCTATTCGGTGCTCTCGCGGCGCTTCGCCGCCGTGCCGACGGATGCGGTCACCGGCTTCTGCATCGGCGCCGCGATCCTCGGAATCGTCACCCATCTCGCCTTCGAGACGACGGTCTGGCCGGAAGACGCCCTGCAATGGGCGGCGGTGGCCGCGCTCGGCCTCGGCCCCGTCGGCGCGGCCTTCTATGCCTGGGATATCGGCTGCAAGCGCGGTGACATCCGCTTGCTCGGCGTCGGCGCCTATTCCGCACCGGTGATCTCCACCCTGACGCTGATCCTCGCCGGCTATGCGCAGGCGACGCTCTATCTGTGGGGCGCGTGTTTCCTGATCGTGGCCGGCGCGCTGATCGCCTCTTCCGACAAGCTGCGTCGCCGCCCGGCCCCGGCGACGGGCCCTGTCCCGCCGCAGACACCCTGATCGAATAGCCGCAAACGCCGCGTGAGGCACTTGTGATGCGGCCCCGGCTCGTCTATCCACCTCGCTTTCGGAAAACGGCGCGAGGCGCGAGATGAATCAGCAGACCGAAGGCGGCGCCACGGCGCCGGTCGCCATCATCATGGGCAGCCAGTCCGACTGGGAGACCATGCGCCACGCCGTCGAGACGCTCGAGGCGCTGGGCATCGCGCATGATACCCGCATCGTCTCGGCCCATCGCACCCCCGGTCGTCTCTATGAATTCGCGCATGGGGCGCGGGAAGCCGGTTTCAAGGTGATCATCGCCGGTGCCGGTGGTGCGGCGCATCTGCCGGGCATGACGGCGGCGCTGACGCCGCTTCCCGTCTTCGGTGTTCCGGTCCAGTCCAAGGCGCTTTCGGGGCAGGATTCGCTGCTCTCCATCGTGCAGATGCCAGCCGGCATACCTGTGGGCACGCTGGCGATCGGACGCGCGGGCGCCGTCAATGCCGCGCTCCTCGCCGCCGCCGTGCTCGCCCTGCATGACGATGCGCTGGCAGCCCGGCTCGATGCATGGCGCGCCGCGCAGAGCGAGAGCGTGGCCGAGCGTCCCGCGGAGGTCTCATGAGCGCGGTCACGATCGCCCCCGGCGCGACGCTCGGGATCCTGGGCGGCGGCCAGCTCGGGCGGATGATCGCCTCCGCCGCCGCGCGTCTCGGCCTGAAGGTGCACGTCTTCAACGATACGCCGGCGAGCCCCGCCTTCGCGCTGGCCGATGCCACCACCTGCGCGCCCTTCACCGACGAGGCGGCGCTCACGGCCTTTGCCCGCAGCGTCGACGTCGCCACCTACGAATTCGAGAACGTGCCCCGCGAAGCCGCCGCCCTGGTGGCGGGGATCGTGCCTCTGCGCCCGGGCGTGGCGGCGCTCGCCACGAGCCAGGACCGTCTCGCGGAAAAGCGTTTCGTCACTGATCTCGGGATCGGCACCGCACCGTTCCGCCCCGTCGACGACGCCGCCGATCTCGATGCCGCCCTCGCGGCGATCGGCATGCCGGCCATCCTGAAGACGCGCCGTTTCGGCTATGACGGCAAGGGCCAGGCCGCGATCCGCGAGGCGGCTGACGCGCAGGCGGCGCTCGCTGCGATGCGCGGTACACCCGCCATCCTGGAGGGCTTCGTCGATTTCGTCTGCGAGCTCTCCGTCGTCGCCGCCCGTGGCCCCGATGGCGGCTTCGCGGCTTTCGACATCTGCGAGAACCGCCACGAGAACCACATCCTCGCCCTCACCAGCGTGCCCGCCAATATCGACGCGGCGACGGCGCAGCAGGCCCGCGAGATCGCGCATGCGATCGCCGATGCGCTCGATTACGTCGGCGCCTTCGCCGTCGAGCTCTTCCTCACCCGTGATGCTTCCGCGCGCGAGGATCTCGTCGTCAACGAGATCGCCCCGCGCGTGCATAATTCCGGCCACTGGACCGATTACGGCGCGCAGACCTCGCAATTCGAGCAGCATGTGCGCGCCGTCTGCGGCTGGCCGCTCGGGCCGAGCGGACGTTTCGGGCGCGTCGAGATGCGTAATCTGATCGGCGACGAGGTGGAATCGTGGCGCGAAATCCTCGCCGACCCCGCCGCGCGCCTGACGCTCTACGGCAAGGAAGAGGCCCGGCCCGGCCGCAAGATGGGACATGTGACGCGGCTGCTGGACTGATCCGCCTCTCGGATTGATCAGTCTTCGCAAAGAAATCATAAATTGCCATAAATGTTACAGTTCTATACTTTCGAGAACAAACAAATACGCCAGAAATTAACCATTCCTTTGCGTATCCGCGCAGATAATCGCGGCAATCTGTAGCAATATCTGCGCTCAGGCATCGCAGTGTTCTTTTTCGTACACGGGTCTGTATGCACCCGGTCGGACGGGATACGCGCGAAAGCGCAGATCCAGCGATACCGTCCCCGGCGCGAATGCCGGACCGGAGGATGACGGCACCATGCTTTCCCTTTCTCTCAAGACGAAGATCTTCGCCGGCTTCGGTATTCTGACCGCCGGCCTCGCGGGTCTCGCCGCTTTCGCCGTATTCAGCGTCACGCAGGTCGGCGATTATTTCGACGGCTATCGCGACAGCGCACGTCAGAGCGCGAGCGCCTACCAGATGAGCCAGGACTTCCTCCAGGCACGCTCCGCCGCCCTGCAATTTCTCGCAACCGGCGCGGATTCGGCATCCGAGCAGGTCTTCGCCCAGATCGACGAATTGCTCGATCGGGCGGAAATCCGCGAGGAAATCTTCGCAGGTGCGCCTTTCGCCGCGGCTATCGCGCAGAACGAAGACGATGTTCGCGCCTATCGCGAAGGCGCTTCGCAACTGGTCGAGACCATCGCCGCGATCAATGCTGCGGATGAACGCGCCACGCGTCACGGCGCGGATGTCGGCGGGGCCCTCAACGGTGTGATGAACAGCTCTTATCAGAGCAATGACGTCGCTGCCGCCTATCATGCCGCACGCACCCTCCAGGCCCTGCAGCGCGCCCAGCTGCAGATCGTCACCTTCGATCGCACCGGCGCCGATTCCGCGGCGGATGCGGTCCGCGAAGCGATCGAGGAAGCGCGCACGGCCTTCGACGAATTGCGCCGCATCGCGACCAATCCGGGCCATTTCGGGCTGATCGAACGCGCTTCCGGCGGGCTCGACATTTTCGCCTCCGCCGTCGCCACCAAACTCACGCAGGTGCCTTTGCGCAATGCGCAGGTGGGTGAACTCGGCGCTCTCGGCGCGCGGCTCGACGCCTCTCTCGACGAGGTCACCGCCGCGTTGCAGGTGCAGCAGGACGGGATCGGCACGAATGCACTCGCGGCCATCGGCGCCATCGCGCGCGACAGCACCATGACCGGGATCGTGCTGACGCTCGCCGGTATCGCCATCGCGCTCTTCCTTGGGGTGACCATCTCCGCCGCCCTGCGCGGTTTCGCCGGATCCCTGCGCGCCATCGCCGACGGTCGCACGGATGTGACGATCTTCGGGCGCGGCCGGCGCGACGAGATCGGCGAACTCGCCTCCGCCGTCGAGCGCATCCAGCAGAACGCGATCGAGGCGGCACAGGCCGAGCAGCACGCCCGCGCCGCGCGCGAGGCCGAAGCCGAGGCCGAGAAGGCGCGCCTGATGCGCGAACTGGCCGAGCAATTCCAGCAGGCCGTAGGCTCCATCGTCGAAGCGCTCGCCGCCTCCGCGCGCGAGATGGAGCAGGCGGCGGGAACCCTCACCGCCTCCGCCGAGGAGACCTCGTTGCAGGCCGCGACCGTCGCATCGGCTTCCGAACAGGCTTCGGCCAACGTGCAGACCGTGGCCGCGGCCAGCGAGGAACTCGCCGCGTCGATCAGCGAAATCGGCCAGCAGGTCACCCGCTCGAGCGACATGTCGCGCACAGCGACGACGCAGGCCCAGGATACGGTCTCGGAGGTCTCGGCCATGGCCGCGCGGGCGGAGAAAGTCGGCGACATCGTCGCCCTGATCCGCTCCATCGCCGAACAGACGAACCTGCTCGCCCTCAACGCGACGATCGAGGCCGCGCGCGCCGGAGAGGCCGGCAAGGGCTTCGCCGTCGTCGCGGCGGAGGTCAAGAACCTCGCCGACCAGACCGCGAAGGCCACGGTCGAGATCAGCGAGCAGGTTTCGGGCATCCAGCACGCCAGTGCCGGCTCGGCGCGATCGATGGAGGACATTGCCGGCGTGATCGGCGAACTCGCCGACATCGCCACCGGCATCGCCGCCGCCGTCGAGGAACAGGGCAGCGCCACGGACGAGATCGCCCGCAACGTGCAGGAAGCGTCGAGCGGCACGCGGGAAGTCTCCGAGGTGATTTCCGGCGTGCGCGAGGCTGCCGGCTCGTCGAGCGCAGCTTCGGCGCAGGTTCTCGCCTCCGCGCGCGCCCTGTCGCAACGCTCGCAGGACCTCCAGGGCGCGGTCTCGCGCTTCATCGGGGCGCTGATGGATTCGCGCGCGGCCTGAGTTTCAGGGATCGGTGATCCCGGTCGGGCGGGGCCTCAGGCCTCGCCTTGCTCACCGACGGCGGCCTCGACTTCCTCGGCGCCGAGCTCGTAATGGCGCGAGCAGAATTCGCAGGTCACGCCGATACGCCCGTCCTCGCGGACCATGTCCTTGCGTTCCTGCGCGGAGAAGCTCGCGAGCATGCGCATGATGCGATCGCGGTTGCAATTGCAGCCCTCGCGCAGGGGCTGGCCGGAGAAGACGCGCACGCCACGCTCGTGGAACAGGCGATAGAGCAGCCGCTCGCTCGACAGGCCGGGATCGACGAGTTCGTGATCGGCGATGGTGTCGACGAGCGCCTTGCCTTCGAGCCAGGCATCGTCCTCGCCGGCATCGCCCGCCTGCATGAGCGTACCCGCCGGCGCATCGCCGGGATCGAGATCGGCCTGGCGCTGCCGCTCGACCGAGACCGGCATGAACTGCACCAGCAGGCCGCCGGCGCGCCAGGTCGAACCGGCCTCGCCGATCTGCTCGGCCACCGCGAGGCGTACGCGGGTCGGGATCTGCTCCGATTGCCGGAAATACTGATGCGCCGCCTCTTCGAGGCTCTGGCCCTCCATCGGCACCACGCCCTGATACCGGCTCATCGTCGGCCCCTGATCGATGGTCATGGCGAGATGGCCGTGCCCGATCAGCCGGCCCGCATCGGCCTCGCCCGCCACGATGCTCTGCGCCACGCGCTCGGCATCGAAGCGGATGAAGGCACGCAGCCGGTCCGGCGTGTCGAAATCGACCACGATCATCTCGACCGCGCCGTCGGTGCGGGTCTGGAGCTGGAAGCGCCCCTCGAATTTGAGGGACGCGCCGAGCAGGGCGGTGAGGGCGGCGGCCTCACCGAGGACCCGCGCCACGGGCTCGGGATAGCCGTGGCGCTTGATCATGGTGTCGATTGCCGGACCGAGCCGCACCACCCGCCCGCGCAGATCGAGGGGTTCGACGGCGAAGGGCAGGATCAGGTCGTCGCCGCCGTCGAACGGCACGCTCATGACCCCTCCCAGAGATCGGCTTCGAGGCCGAAGCACCAGGCGAGCACGCCCTTCTGCGCATGCAGGCGGTTCTCCGCCTCGTCGAAGACGACGGAATGCGGGCCGTCGATCACGGCATCGGTCACCTCCTCGCCGCGATGGGCGGGCAGGCAATGCATGAACAGCGCGCCCTTGTCGGCGAGGCCCATCAGATCGTCGTTCACCTGATAGGGCTTGAGCAGATTGTGGCGCCGGCCTTCGTCTTCGTCTCCCATGGAGACCCAGCAATCGGTGACGACCGCCTGCACGCCCGCCACCGCCTCACGGGGGTCGGTCGTCAGATTGAGGCGCGCTCCGTTCGCGCGCGCCCAGGCGATGATCTCCTCCGGCGGAGCGAGCTCGGCCGGAGTCGCGACGTTGATGGTGAAGTCGAAGCGTGCCGCCGCGTGGATCCAGGAGGCGAGCACGTTGTTCGAATCTCCCGTCCAGGCCACGGTGGCGCCGGCGATCGAGCCGCGATGCTCCTCGAAGGTCATCACATCCGCCATGATCTGGCAGGGATGGGTCTCCTTGGTGAGGCCGTTGATCACCGGAACCTCGGCATTGTCGGCGAGCTCCTGCATCGCTTCCTGTTCGAGGATGCGGATCATGATCGCATCGACGTAACGCGAGAGCACGCGGGCGGTGTCGGCGATGGTCTCGCCGCGCCCGAGCTGCATCTCGGTACCGGTGAGCATCAGCGTCTCGCCGCCGAGCTCGCGCATGCCGACATCGAAGGAGACGCGCGTGCGCGTCGAGGGCTTGTCGAAGACCATGGCGAGCGTCTTGCCCGCGAGCGGCTTCACCGCCGAGGGGACGCCCTTGCGGCGCTTGCCCTTGATGGTGGAGCCGAGCGCGAGGATGCGGCGCAGCTCGGCCGTATCCATGACGGCGAGATCGGTGAAGTGACGCGGCTTCGCCCGGGGCGGGATCATGGCTTCGCTGGGGATCATGGTGTCGTTCATGCCGAAGCTCCCGCTTTCGCCGTTGCCTGCACGGTATTCTGCAATGCCACGCAGGCGGCCTCGATGCGCCGCACGCCCTCCTGGAGATCGGCTTCGCTGATCGTCAGCGGCGGATAGAGCCGCACCACATTGTCTCCTGCGGGGATGCACAGAAGATTCTGCTCCCGCGTCGCAGCGACGAAATCCGCATTCGGCACGTTGAGTCGCAGACCCGTCATCAGGGCCGCACCGCGGATCTCGCCGATGATCTCGGGGAAGCGGTCGCGCAGTTCCGCGAGGCGCTGACGCAGGATCAGGCCGGAGCGGTTGACCTGTTCGAGGAAGCCCGGCTCCTGCATCACGTCCATGACCGCGTTGCCCACCGCCATGGCGAGCGGATTACCGCCGAAGGTGGTGCCGTGGCTGCCCGCCGTCAGGCCGGTCGCGGCATCGGCGGTGGCCATCACCGCACCGACGGGAAATCCACCGCCGAGCGCTTTGGCGACGGACATGATGTCGGGCGCGACGCCCGACCATTCATAGCCGAACATCTTGCCGGTGCGCCCGAAAGCCGTCTGGACCTCGTCGTAGATCAGCAACGTACCGGTCGCGTCGCATAATTCGCGCAGGCCCCGCAGGCATACATGCGGGACTTCGCGCACACCACCCTCGCCCTGGATCGGCTCGATCAGGATCGCGGCGGTCTCCGGCGTGACGGCAGCGCGCATCGCCTCGTGATCACCGAAGGGCACCTGGTCGAAGCCCTCGGCCTTCGGGCCGAAACCTTCCAGATACTTGGCCTGGCCGCCGGCGGCGATGGTTGCGATGGTGCGCCCGTGGAAGGCGTTCTCGAAGGTGAGAATGCGGAAGCGCTCGGGGCGGCCCTTCAGATAATGGTAGCGCCGGGCCATCTTGATGGCGCCTTCATTGGCCTCCGCGCCGGAATTGCAGAACATCACCTGGTCGGCGAAGCTCGCATCGACGAGCCGCTGCGCGAGACGTTCGCCTTCCGGGATCTCGAAGATGTTCGAGACGTGCCAAAGCTTCTCGGCCTGCGCCTTCAGCGCTTCGACGAGTTGCGGATGGGCGTGGCCCAGATTGTTGACGGCGATGCCGGAACCGAAGTCGAGATATCGCTCCCCGCGTCGCGTCACGAGCCAGGATCCTTCGCCTCTTTCGAAGGCGAGCGGCACGCGGGCGTAATTCGGGACGAGGGGCGAATTCACTGAACTGTTCCTTCTGGCTGATGCGCCGCATCACGCGGATCGCAAAACAAAGCGCCGCCCGGAAAGGGCGGCGATTGAATTGTATGACGCAAGCCTGTTCTGTCAACGTAATCTTGGTATTGGGACCATTTTGCGAGACGAGACGCACGCGCGCGCCCGACGCTCCGGCATCGACGAATGGTGCGGGCATCGCGCCTGACCGGAAAGCGTCCTTCGTCACGGCTTCATCGCTGGCCGTGAGGCGGTTTCCGGTGCTCCTATGATGCCGAAGAAGAACGACCATATCTGGGAGGCAGAGATGGGCGGATACGTCCCCGTCGAGGAAGTGCGCCGCATCGCGGTTCTGGGAACCGGCACGATCGGGGCGAGCTGGGCTTCGTGGTTTCTCGCCCGCGGCTACGATGTCGTCGCCTGGGACCCCGCCGAGGGATGGCGCGAACGGCTCGAAGCCTTTACCGCGCATGCCATGCCGCAGGTCGCGCAGATCGGCGCCGCGCGCGAACCCGCAGGCCGCCTCACCTGCGTCGACACGCCGGAGGAGGCGGTCGCTCAGGCGGATTTCGTGCAGGAAAATGCCACGGAACGCCTCGAGATCAAGCAGGCGCTCTACAGACGCATCGATACCGCGCTGCCCGAACGCAGCATCCTCGCCACCTCGACATCGGGGCTGATCCTCACCGATCTCGTGGCGGGGATCGCGAGCGCGGCGCGCTTCGTCGTCGGCCATCCCTTCAACCCGCCGCATTTGATCCCGCTGGTCGAGGTCGTCGCCTCGAAAGCCACCGATCCGGAAGCCGCGCAATGGGCGCACGCCTTCTACGCGCATATCGGCAAGCATCCGATCATGCTCAAGAAAGAGGTGCCCGGCCATCTCGCCAACCGGCTCCAGGTGGCGGTCTGGCGCGAGGCGTTCAACTGCCTCCAGGACGGCCTCGCCGATGCCGCGGATATCGACGCCGCGATCGCCAAGGGGCCGGGCCTGCGCTACGCGCTCTATGGCCCCAACATGATCTTCAACATGACCGGCGGGCGCGGCGGCATCCGCGCCTCGGTGGAGCAGTTCGGCCCCGCCTTCGAGGCCTGGTGGGCGACGATGCAGCGCACGCCCGTCTTCGACGATGCCCTCAAGAGCGCCCTGATCGAAGGCGTCGACGCGC
The DNA here is from genome assembly GCA_050485405.1 of Salinarimonadaceae bacterium. Lineage (GTDB taxonomy): Bacteria > Pseudomonadota > Alphaproteobacteria > Rhizobiales > Beijerinckiaceae > Saliniramus. The sequence continues at coordinate 104,497 of JBJHBI010000001.1, read as the reverse complement.
TGATGGCGGGACGCACGATGGCGGATCTCGAAGCCGAACGCGACGCGCGGCTGATCGCGCTCCTGAAGCTGCTCGGTGAGCAGCAAGGCGAAACGGGAGGAAACACGCCATGATCCGCTATGATCTGACGGGGCGCACGGCGCTCGTGACCGGTGGCGCCTCCGGGATCGGCCTCGCCACGGTGACGCTGCTCGCCGCATCGGGTGCGCGCGTGGCGATCAACCATCTGGAAGGCGATCCGCGCGGCCCCGATGAAGTCGCGCGGCTGCGCGGGCTCGGCTACGACGTGATCGCCGCGCCGGGCAATGTCGGCGATGCCGATGACGGACCGCGCATGGTGCGCGAAGCCGTGGCGGCCCTGGGCGGGCTCGATTGGCTCGTCAACAATGCCGGCACGCCGGGCACGACGCGCCAGATCGCCCCCGGCGAACTCGACGCCTTGAGCGAAGAGCTCTGGGAGACGGTATTGCAGGTCAATCTGCGCGGGCTGTTTCGCTGCACGCGGGCGGCGGCGCAAGCCTTGCGGGCACGCAACGGCGCGGTGGTCAATGTCGCTTCGATCGCCGGCCTCGACAGCCCGGGCTCTTCGCTTGCCTATGGCGCGACCAAGGCGGGTGTGATCAGCCTGACGAAGAACCTCGCGCGCGGGCTCGCGCCGCAGGTCCGCGTCAATGCGGTGGCACCGGGCGCGGTGGATTCGCCCTGGATGGTGGAATGGACACCCGAGAAACGCCGCGCCAGCGCCGAAAAGGCGCTTCTCGAACGGCGCTGCATGCCTGAGGATATCGCGGAAGTGATGGTCTATCTGCTGGCCGGCGCCGCCATGGTGACGGGCCAGACGGTGACCGTCGACGGAGGCCTCATGCTGTCGCGCTGATGATGCGGTGCAAACGGCGCTTCACAGGCGGGCCGGATTTGACTATTGAACCGGGCGAGCCAGTTTTTTACTCGGACACCCAGTTTCAGGGGATGATGATGAGCGCCTCCAATCAGCAGCCGCGCCCGGCCAACGGGAAACTCGTCACCGTATTCGGTGGATCGGGCTTTCTCGGTCGCTTCGTCGTGCAGACGCTGGCGCGGCGCGGCTACCGCGTTCGCGTCGCCGTTCGGCGGCCCGATCTTGCGCAGCATCTCCAGCCGCTGGGCGCCGTCGGGCAAATCCACGGGGTCCAGGCCAATCTGCGCTATCCGGAATCGGTGCGCGCGGCGGCTCAGGGCGCCGATGCCGTGATCAATCTCGTCGGCATCCTCCAGGAAGGCGGTCGCCAGACCTTCGAGGCGCTCCAGACCGTCGGCGCCGAGACCGTGGCGCGGGCCGCGAGCGAGAACGGCGCGCGCATGGTGCATGTCTCCGCGATCGGTGCCGACGCGGACAGCCCCGCCCATTACGGACGCACCAAGGCCGAGGGCGAGGCCCGGGTGATGGCGGTCGCGCCGCAGGCCGTGATCCTGCGTCCCTCGATCATATTCGGGCCGGGCGATTCCTTCTTCAACCGGTTCGCCACCCTCGCGCGGGTCTTCCCCGTCCTGCCGATTGCGAGCGCCGAGACGCGCTTCCAGCCGGTCTATGCCGCCGATGTCGCCGAGGCGATCGCGCAGGCCGTGGATGGCGCGGTCGAAGGCGGCCGGATCTACGAGCTCGGCGGGCCGGGTGTCTACAGCTTCCGCGAATTGCTCGCCTATGTGCTCACCGTGACCGAGCGCAAGCGCCTCGTCACAGAGATGCCCCCGGCGCTGGCCCGGCTCCAGGCGACGATCACCGAAACCCTCGACAGGTTCACCTTCGGCCTGATGCCGTCCGAAATCGTGCTCACCCGCGATCAGCTCCTGATGCTCGCGCGCGACAACGTCGTCTCCGACGAGGCCGAGGCGGATGGCCGGACCTTCGCCGCTTTCGGCATCACGCCGACCTCGCTCGAAGCGATCGTTCCGGGCTATCTCAAGCGCTTCCGCAAGCACGGACAATACGAGAAGCGCAAAACCGCCGCGTGATCGCGCCGAACGGGGCGCATAGATTTCGCCGCATGGGACGGCGTCACCTGCCGTCGGGAAACGGCTGCGCGCGCAGCAACGAACGGGAGGCATTTCCATGCAGAAGACGGCTCTGGTCACGGCTGCGAGCGGGGGTATCGGTGGCGCGGTCGCGCGCGCACTGGCAAACGAGGGCTATCTCGTGGGCGTGATGGCACGCTCCGAGAAGGCCGAGGCGCTCGCCGACGAGATCGGTGGCTTCGCCTTCAGGGGCGACGTCAGCAAGGCGGAAGATCTCGCCGGTTTCGTCGAGGCTGCGCTCGCGAAGAGCGGGCGGATCGATGCGATCATCCCCAATTCAGGCCATGCGGCCAAGAAGCCGGTGCTCGATCTCACCGACGAGGACTGGCACGGCGCCCTCGACATGATGATGCTGCCCACAGTGCGCCTCGTGCGCTATGCCCGCGCCGCGCTGGCCGAGAGCAAGGGGGCGATCTGCGCCCTGTCGAGCTTCGCCATTGCCCAGACGGATCAGGATTTCGCCCCCTCCGTGGCCCAGCGCGCGGCGCTCGACGGCTATATCCGCCTCGCGGCCAAGCCGCTGGCGGCGGACGGCATCCGCATCAACGCCGTCGCACCGGGCTTCGTCGACACCCGCGAGCCCACCGATGCCCGCCTCGCACGCATTCCGATGGGCCGCTACGCCGCCGCATCCGAGATCGCCGATGCGGTGGCTTATCTCGTCTCGCCGAAAGCCTCCTACGTGACCGGCCAGACGCTGATCGTCGATGGCGGCCTCGCCGCGTGACGCTACGCGATACGGCGACGGGCCGCCGACCCGCCCGTCGCCGATACGACCTTCCTTTACCATGATGAAGCTGCGCGATTGCGATTCCTGATACGCGTCATATAGCTGATGCAACACAAGATAATTTTACGCATTGTCTCAGTGAGAATCGATGGCTTCCGCGCGCGCTTCCGTTTCGTCCGTTCCGCATGCCCGCATCCGTGCGGTGATCGCCCCGCCTGGTCAACGCGCCAGTGAACCGGTGAGCCACGCCGATCCCGAGCCCGCTGCATCGCCCGCGCAACCCGTACTCGTTCCGATCCTTGTCGAAACGCCGCCGGCCCGCGCCAGCCACGATGAGAACGAGGTGGCGACTGCCGGGCACGGACGCGACGCCATCACTTTCACCGGGTCCCGGCCGGCCTTTGCCCGCCTGCTCGCGCGCGGCAGCCTCATGACGCTGCCGACCCTCGGTCTGTATCGCTTCTGGCTGATCACCGACATCCGGCGCCACCTGTGGGGCAACACCGTGATTGCCGGCGAACCGCTCGAATATGCCGGAACCGGGGGCGAGCTCTTGCGCGGCTTCCTGATCGGCATGGCCGTGCTGATCCCGATCAATCTGCTCCTGACGCTCCTGGGGCTGACCTCCTTCGGCGGCTCTGCCGCCTTGATGGGGCCGACATTCTTCGGATTGATGGCCCTGCAGCAATTCGCCCAGTTCCGCACCTTCGCCTATCGCATCACGCGCAGCCGCTATCGCGGCATTGCCGGTTCGCTCGATGCCGAGTTCGGCGGCTATTTCACGCGTCGCATCGGCTGGGATTGTGTCGCCATCCTCAGTCTCGGCCTCGCCATCCCGTTTCGTCGCGCTTCCCTCGACCGTTATCTGATCGGCGGATGCCGGATCGGGGACCAGAAGGCGCAGTTTACCGGCACGGGCTGGAGCCTGGCATGGCGGGTCTATCTCGGCTGGTCGATCGCCGCCCTGGTCTGGCTGGCGATCGCCGCACTGAGCGTACCCCTTCTGGCATCCCTGATCGTCGCCGCCGGTCCCGAATTGCGGGAAATCGGCGGAGACATGACGGGAACGGGACTTGCGATCATCGCGGCGGTGGTGGTCGGATTCACCTTCTATGCGGTCTACGTCGCGATCTGGCATCGCTGGCGGCTCAATCACCTGGCTTTCGGCACGACGCGTTTCGTCTCCGCGCTGCGGGCACGGCAGGTCGTCGGCTGCTATCTGCGCTTCGGCACGGGCGTGGTGTTCCTGCTCATTCTCATCATGGCACTGCTCGGAGTCATCGGCCTATTCCTGACGCAGAATTTTCCCGAGCAGACCCGCGCCTTGTTCGGGACCGAGGAGAATCCGAGCACGTTTTCCGCGTTTCTCACCATGGTCGGCATTCTCCTGGTCCTGACCCTGATCGGCGCCATGCGGCGGTATTTCGTCGAGCGCGCGGTCTGGGTCGCGGTGACGAGCACGCTCGCCGTGACGCAACCGCAGGCCCTGATCGACCGCCTGCGCTACAGCGAACCGACATCCGCAGGGGCCGGAGAGGGGCTCGCCGATGCCTTCGCCATCGGGCCCTGAGCCGCAATCGCCGGCTACGGACGCTCTGCGGGCCGATTATTTCGACGGCCAGCGCGCCGAGCGGCAGGCAGTGATGCTGCGGCTGACGCCTCAGGGGATCGGTTTTGCCGCTTGCGACGGCACGCCGGTCTTCTGGGCGCGAAGCGAGATCCACCGCCTGCCCGGCCCCGATGACCGCCTGATCCTCGCCTGCGGCGACGGACGGGCGCGCTTGCAGGTGCATGACCCCGCCGCCCGCGCAGCCGTGTTGCGCCATATCGGCCCCGACACCGCGAAGCGGGGAACGGCGCGGGAAACGCGTCGTATCGTCTTCTGGCTGATCGCGGCGACGGTTTCGATCCTCCTCACCGCCCTTCTGCTGATCCCGCTCCTCGCGGAGCGGATCGCCCCGCTCGTGCCACCGCGCGTGGAGATCGCACTCGGTGACGCGGTCGACGGGGCGCTGCGCGATCATCTGGACCTCGTGACCTGCGAGATCGGGCCGGGCGCGGCGGCGCTCGACCGGCTGACGGCACGGCTGAGCGCGGTGCACACCCTTCATGTCGAGCCGCGTGCAGCCGTGGTCAGGCGCAGCGAAGTCAACGCACTCGCCCTGCCCGGCGGGCGGATCTATGTCTTCGAGGGGTTGTTGAGGCATGTCGACGGCCCTGATGCGCTGGCCGGCATCATCGCCCACGAGATCGGCCATGTGGCCCATCGCGACGGCCTGCGCAATCTCATCCAGGCCGGCGGGACGGGGTTCCTGATGGGTTTGTTCTTCGGCGATTTCATCGGCGGAGGCGTGCTCGCCGGGCTCGCGCAGACGAGCCTGATGGCGACATATTCACGTCGGCAGGAGCTCGCAGCCGATCGATTCGCCGCGCAGACGCTGCATGCGCTGGGGCGCCCGACCCACCCTTTCGCCGGTTTCCTGCTCGATATCGGCAACGACCAGCCCGGGTTCTTCGCCACGCATCCGATGGGAGAGGAGCGCGAGAGCGCGGTCACGGCGCTGCGGCGAGGGGCGCCATCGGGCTCGGCGCCGCCACTTCTGACTTCCAAGGAATGGGCCGATCTGCGCGCGATCTGTACCGACGGCACCCGGGTCGAAGATGACGAGGAGCCCTCCTGAGCGGCTCGAGCATGCGCGATTGCCGCAAGATTGCCGGGCGCGCCATAATTTAGCCGCTCGGGGAGATTTGTGATAAGGCTTCGCGGACAGCGTGCCGGAGACGTCCGGCATCGTATTTCGAGGATTTGCCAGGCCATGAAGGCATTGCCTACTCGCCCCCTGTTCGGTTTCTTCGCGCGCGCGCTCGCGGTAGCCGCACTCATTGCCGGTCTGAGCCTGCTCGTCCCCGCCTCGGCGAAGGCGCAGGACGTGTCCGAGCTCGTCCTGCGGCTCAACCAGCTCGAAGGGCAGGTGCGCAGCCTCTCCGGACAGGTGGAAGAGCTGCAATTCGAGAACCGGCAGCTGCGCGATCGCCTCCAGCGCATGCAGGAAGACGTCGATTTCCGCTTCGAGGAGCTCGGCGCCGGGCCGGCACCGCAGCGCTCCGGGCAGAACACCCCCGCCTTCGACGATCGCGCACCCGCCACGCCCGCGCCGCAGATGGACGTCCCCGATCTCGCCCGGCCCTCCTTCGACGCCCCCGCGCAGCAGGCCGGGCCGGGACGCGGCGACGCCTTCGACCCGGGTCGCGATCCCTCAGCCCCGGGCCTGCCGCAGCCCTTGGGCACGACGCAACCCTCCGCGCCGCTGGCGCTTCCCGGAGCGATCCTCGGCAACGGCGAAGGCGAGCCGCGCAACGGTGATTCCGGATTCGGCGATTCCGGATTCGGCATGAGCCTGCCGCAATTGCGCAACCCGGATCTGAACGGCGCCGCTCAGCCGGGCGCACCGAACGGCGAGACCGGGCCGCGCCCGAGCATCGCGGCAACAGGGGATGCCGATCCGCGCGCCCTGTACGATTCGGCCTATGCACTCCTGCTCCAGGGGGCCTATTCCGATGCCGAAATGGGTTTCCGGCAGTTTCTGCAATCCCATCCGCGTGATGCGCTGGCCCCGCAGGCCCGCTACTGGCTCGGCGAGAGCTATCGCGGGCAGGGCCGCCACCGCGAGGCTGCGGAACAGTATCTGACGATCTCGACGGATCATTCCGATTCGGAGGTCGCCCCGCAGGCCATGTTGCGGCTGGGCGGTGCGCTGGCCGAGATCGGTGCCCGGGAGCAGGCCTGCGCCACTCTCGCGGAGATCCCGCAGCAATATCCGCAGGCGGCTTCGGCCCTGCAGGAGAATATCGCGCGTGAGGAAGCGCGCGTCGGCTGCGCGTGACGCCGTCCGAGATCGCCGGACCGGATGATACGAGCCCGCTTTCGCCCGAGACCGGGGCGGAACTGATTGCCGGCGTGCTCGCACCTCAAGAAACAGATCTCGTCGTCGCCGTCTCCGGCGGACCCGATTCCACTGCCCTGATGCATGCCGTCGCAGCGCTAGTCGCACGCGGGCACGGGCATCGCGCCACCATTGTGAGCATCGATCACGGCCTGCGCCCCGAGAGCGCCGGGGAAGCCGCTGAAACCGTCGCGCAGGCCCGCAAACTCTGCCTCGCTGCCCATGCGCGGCGCTGGGAGCATGGCGAGATTCCCGCTTCCGGCATCCAGCGCGCGGCCCGGACAGCGCGCTATCGCCTGCTCGCCGAGGCGGCCCGCGAAGCCGGTGCGACGACCCTCCTCACCGCGCACACGGCTGACGACCAGGCCGAGACGGTGCTGATGCGGCTTTGCGCAGGCAGCGGGATGGACGGGCTCGCCGGTATGGCCCAGAAGGTGCCGCTCGATACGATCGCGGGGGAGACCGGCACCGGGCTGAGCCTCGTGCGGCCGTTCCTCGGCATTCCCAAGGCGCGGCTCGTCGCTGCCTGCGAGGGTTTCGGCTGGTGGCATGTCCGCGATCCGGCCAATACCGATCACCGCCATACCCGCGCCCGGCTGCGGACCCTCCTCCCCGCGCTCGCGCAGGAGGGCCTCACGCCCCAGCGGCTGCTGCGCCTCGCGCGGCGCGCCGGCGAGACCCGGGAGGCACTCGATTTCGCCGCGGACGCGCTTTTCACGCGCCTGCGTCGCGACGCTCCCGGCGATGCGCTCGCCCTGGACGGAAACGGCCTGCGCGATACACCGGCGGCGCTCGTTCAGCGTGTGCTGCGCCGGGCCTTCATCGCCTGCGGTCACGGCGAGGCGGAGGGAGGCAGCTACGGGCCTCATCTCGAGAAAATCGAGGCGCTCTCGGGCGCGTTGCAGACGGCCCTGCGCGAGGGCGCGGCGATGCCGGGACGCACGCTCGGCGGCATACGCATCGCCTGCGCGGCAGATGGAACGGTCACCTTGGAACAGGCGCGCCCACGCAGGACCACCGCCGCGGGAGCATGAGGCGCCCGCCCCTCCTCTTTGGGGGGCGAGCGCCTTGATGCAGGTTTTGGCTGCAGATTTTCGCGCCGTTCACTCGGTCGCGCTGCGCCCGCGCATCCAGCGACCACCGCGCTCGCCCATATGACCGTAGCGGGGCTGGCCGTAACGCGACTGGCCGTAGCGGGCGTGGCGATGCTGGCCCATGGCCATGTTCGGCTGCATCAGGACCGGCAGGAGCCGCTGCTGATCGGATTCGAGCCCGTCCCAGAAGGGACGCATCGCCTGGGTGAGATCGCTCATCAGCGCGGCATTGGCGCTCGACGTCTCGCTGCGACGCTCGAGGCGCTCCATGAAATCGTGGCCGTGACGGTCACCACGCCGCTCGCGCATTTCCGCGCGCATCTCGCGACGCTCGTCCTCCGACATGTCGCGCATCGTCTCGCGCATTTCGCGACGCATCTCCCGGCGCGCACCATCGCCGCGCGCCCCGCGCATCTGACGCGGTACCGCATTCTCGCTCATGGCGCGCAGAGCTTCCTCGACCGGCTCGAACAGCGCTTCCTGCTCTTCCGTGAGGCGCAGACCGGCGCGGATGGCGGCGATGCGCGCATCGGTGAGGGCGGCGCGGTCATCCTGGCTGAACATGGCGGAAGGGCCGCCTTGGGGGCCGCCTTGGGGGCCGCGTGCCGGGCTTTCGGCGGCAGCGGGAACGGTCGCGAGTGCCGTAGCGGCGGCGAAAGTCATCACAGCGAGCATTTTCATGATGTCGGGTCCTGTTCGGTGTTTCGATGGGTTCAACATGGCCGGGCTGCGTTTTCGGCGTCGTGTCCGGAAGATGACGATTTCGTCATGTTGAAATCGTCGGATTCCGTGGGTTGCCGATTAAGCATTCCTTCATCATGATTTGGTGGTTTGGGGGACGTACGCCCGAGACGAGGATCTTCCCGATGCGCCGCCGACCCTTCGCCATCCAGCCCGCACGGCTTCGCACCTCAGCCCGGGGGCGCCTGCACGCCATCCTGTGCGCCGCCATGATCCTGCCGCTCGGAGGCTGCATCGGCGGCGATGCCTTCGCCGAACGCGGTGGGACGCAGCGAACGGGTTCGGTACAGGCCGCATCGCTCGATGCGCCGAGCCGCAGCGGCTCCGGCAACAGCACGCGCCCGTCCGATTTCTCGGCCTATATCGAGAGCTTGCGCCCGCAGGCGGAAAGACGCGGCGTCTCGCGCGCGACCTTCGACCGCGCATTCTCCGGCGTGACGCCCGATCAGGAGGTGATCCGCCTGACGCAGCGCCAGCCGGAATTCGCCCGCCCGATCTGGGAATATCTCGACGGCGCGGTCTCCTCCACGCGGCTGCGGCTCGGCAACGAGGCGCGCTCGCGCCATGGCCAGACCCTCGCGGCGGTGGAACGCGCTTATGGCGTGCCGCAATCGATCGTGCTCGGGATCTGGGGCATGGAGACGAATTTCGGCAGCTATATGGGCTCCAAGGACGTCTTCCGCTCGCTCGCCACCCTCGCGCATCAGGGCCATCGCGGCGATTTCTTCCAGGGCGAACTTCTCGCCGCCCTCGAGATCCTGCAACAGGGCGACGTCTCCCGCGACGCCATGAAGGGCTCCTGGGCCGGCGCGATGGGGCATCCGCAATTCATGCCCACGAGCTATCTGCGTTTTGCCGCCGACGGCAACGGCGACGGGCGCCGCGACATCTGGAACTCGGTGCCGGACGCGCTGGCTTCGGCTGCCAACTACATGCGCGAGCACGGCTGGCAGCCGGGTCTGCCCTGGGGCATGGAAGTGCGCCTGCCGTCGAATTTCAACCACAGCGTGGAAAAGGCCTCCTTCGCGCAATGGTCCGGCCTCGGCGTCAGGCCCGCCGCCGGCGGATCGCTGCCCGGTCGCGGGGAGGCGACCCTGTTCCAGCCCGCCGGATCGAACGGCCCGGCCTTCCTCGTCACCGCGAATTACGACGTGATCAAGCGCTACAACTCCTCGGACGCCTACGCACTCGGCGTGGCGCTTCTGGGCGACCGGCTGACCGGCGGGGCCGCCGTTCAGGCGAGCTGGCCGCGCAACGAGCCGCGCATGAACGCCTCGCAGCGTGAGGAATTGCAGCGCCGCCTGCGCGATCTCGGCTATTATCGCGGGGATATCGACGGCATGTTCGGCTCGATGACCCGCGAGGCCGTGCGCAATTTCCAGCGCGGGCGCGGCCTCCCGGCCGACGGCTACGCCAATATGGCGCTCCTGGAGACCCTGCGCTCGAGCCGGTGAGCGCGGCGAATTCCGCGCTGACGCGGGCGCCCGGTTGCGCTATCATCAGGGTATGATGCGGATCATCCATGCCGGCTGCGGCGCGGCCCGGCTCCTGCCGGCCCTCGTCCTCGCCCTGTCGATACTGGTCTTCGGTTCGGGCCGTGACGCCGTGGCGATGCCCGGCGAAGGTGCCCATGCACCCGCTTCCACGATGCAAACCGGCGCACCGGCGCAATACGCGTTCCTGCGCCTCTTCCAGCGCTCCGAGCCTGAACCGCCGCCTCCCCAACCGACGCAGCAACGCCGTCAGACGCGCCCCGCCCAGCCGGCGGCACCGGCGCCGCTCGCCGTCGCGCCGGCCAGCGAAGCGGAAGTCTCGACCCGGATCGCCGTGTTCGGCGATTCGCTCGCCACCAATCTCGGCCAGGGCCTGCAAGCGCTGATGGAGGACGATCCGGAGATCGCCGTTTCCGTCCAGGCGCGGGGCTCGTCGGGGCTGGTGCGCGACGATTTCTTCGATTGGCCCGGCAATCTCGCGCGCATCCTCGCCGATGACCCCGCCTTCGACATCGCCGTGATGCAGGTCGGCCTCAACGACCGACAGGCGCTGCGGGTCGATGGTGCGAGCGCGGCTCCGCTTTCCGATCCCTGGCGCGAGGAATACGGGCGGCGCGTCGATGCGATCGCGCAGGCTTTCGCCGATGCCGGCATTCCCCTGGTCTGGGTGGGCCTGCCGCCGATGGAGAATGGCCGGCTCTCCGCCGATCTCGCCGTCATCAACGAATTCATCCAGGATCGCCTGCGCCGCACCGATGTCGTCTATGTCGATATCTGGAAGGGTTTCGTCGACGAGAACGACCGCTACACCGCGACCGGCCCCGATCTCTCCGGCCAGCCCGCGCGGCTGCGCACGACGGACGGGATCCATCTCACCGGTGCCGGTTCGCGCAAGGCCGCGCATTTCGCCGATGTCGAGATCCAGCGCCTCATCACCCGCACCCCCGACGAGATCGCCGTGGCACGCGCCGCGATCGAGGCCGCCGACGACGAGACCGCACGGGTCGCCGCGATCGACATGCTGATCCGGCGCTCGCTCGGCGAATTGCCGCTCGCCCCTGGCTTGCTCTACACCGCACGCCGCGAGCCCGTCGGCCCGGTAATGCCGCTGACGCGCATCGACGTCTCGGCGCAGGGGATCCTGCTGTCGGGCTCGCCGCCGCTCGACCCCGCCACCCGCATCATCACCGAACGCGTCCTCGAAGAGGGTGTGACGCCCGCGCCCGTCGCGGGCCGGGCGGATGATTTCCGCTGGCCGCGCAGCCCGTAACCGCGCCCTGCCCCGGATTTCAACGCGACATTAACGTCCGACCGGCATCATGCACGCCCGGGATCGTGTTCGGCACGCATTCCGCAAGCGCCGGGCTTTGCCGGGGCTCAGTCACGGTTTTGCAGGAACGTCGTGGAAATCATGCGAAATCCCGATCAAGGCATCGAGACCGTATCCGTCGCGGCGCAGGAGGAGGAATCCTTCGGAACGCTCGTCGATCTGGCCGGGGCACATGCCGGGGTCTGGATCACGCGGGGCGGCAGCGTAACGGTGGGCGACTTCGTGCGCATCACCACGCCGATGTCGCAGACGATCGCCGTGATCACCCAGATTACCGAAGCAGGGGCCGAGACGGGAGCGCATGCGCGTATCGACATGCTCGGCGAACTCCTGCGGCTGCCCGACGGGCGAACGCTCTTCCAGCGCGGCGTCAGCATCTATCCGCGTCTGGGTGCGCAGGTCATGCGGATGCATCGCGACATGCTGCGCGACATCCATACCCGCCACGAGCGGCGCGCCATCGCGCTCGGCACGCTCGCCCTCGATCCCGACGTCACGGCCTATATCGATATCGACGAGATGCTGACCAAGCATTTCGCCGTGCTCGGCACGACGGGTGTCGGCAAGTCGAGCGGCATCGCCCTGATGCTGCGCGCCGTCCTCGCCGAGCGCCCCGACCAGCGCATCTTCCTCTTGGATCCGCATGCCGAATACGCCCATTGCTTCGAACCGGAGCGGATGCGGCTGATCACGCCGGAGAACCTGCGGCTTCCCTTCTGGATGTTCGCATTCGAGGAATTCGTCGACGCGCTGTTTCGCGCGCGCCCGGGCGTCGATGCCGAGGTGAACCTGCTTGCACAAGCGATCATGGCGGCCAAGACCGAATATGCGCGCGAGCGCTCCGGATCGGGCCTCGCCCTGCGCCGTCCCGGCAGCGGTGATGCCGGCTTCACGGTCGATACGCCGGCCCCCTACCGTCTCACCGATCTGCTGCGGCTGCTCGACGATGGAATGGGACGCCTCGACAACCGGGCGGAAGTGCCGGTCTACCAGCGGCTGATCCTGCGGATCCGCTCGCTTTCGCAGGATCCGCGCTATGCCTTCATGTTCGCCGACGCCAATATCGGCGGCGATACCATGGCCGAGACGCTCGACAATCTCTTCAACCTCACCGATCCGACGCGCCGCCTCACCGTGATGCAGCTGGCGGGCCTGCCGGCGGAAGTCGTCGATTCGGTCGTCTCCGTTCTCGCGCGGCTGGCCTTCGAGCTCGGCTTGTGGAGCGGCGGGGCCGTTCCCCTGCTCTTCGTCTGCGAGGAGGCCCACCGTTACGCTCCCGCCGATCGTCATCTGGGCTTCGGTCCGACCAAGAAAGCGGTCTCGCGGATCGCGAAGGAAGGGCGCAAGTACCGGATCGGCCTCGGGCTCGTGACGCAGCGCCCCGCCGATCTCGATCCGCCGATCATCTCCCAGTGCAGCACGCTCTTCGCGATGCGCATGGCCAATGACCGCGACCAGGCGATCGTCAAGAGCGCCGTTTCCGATGCCGCCGAATCGCTCGTCGCCTTCGTCCCGGCACTGGGTATCCGCGAGGTCTTCGCCTTCGGTGAAGCGGTGCCGCTGCCCATGCGCATCCGCTTCGATAGCCTGCCGGCCCAATTCTTGCCCGGCCCGGGTCAGGACATGCGGGCGGGCTACGATCCCGTGCTGAGCCATCACGACATCGCGGCCGTCGTCTCCCGCTGGCGCCGGGCCGGCAGCATGCGCGAGACGACCGAGAGTTTCCCGGTCGAGGTCGAGGACGCACCCGTGCTCCGCGAAACCGCCCCCGTCAGGGCCAGCCTGAGGCAATCCGGGCAGCCAGCCGGCTCGGCCAACGCTACCGGCTCGGCCAAGCCCCCCGGCGCCGCGCCGCAGGTCGAGACCCTGCGCGACGAGGATCTGATGCCGAAGGAATTCAGCGCCCTGCAATCGACGCTGCTGCGCCGCCGCCTGTTCTGAGCGCCCGCCCTGCCTCCGTGTCAGCCGCGGCTGCGGGCGAATGCGGATCGATGCAGGATGCGGAAGGGCTCGCCCGGCATCTGCCGGCACAGGCCGAGGTGGTCGATCACGACCGGCTCGCCTCTGGCCGGCTCGCCTCTGGCCGGTTCGTCTCTGGCCGTTTCCCGCCACAGATCCGCGAGCTCGGCTGAGAGCGCCGCGCGTTCGGCCCCGGGGACCCGCCCGCTCAACGTCATATGGAAGGTGAACGCGTCGAGGACGCCGGGATAGCCGTAGCGATCGAGGAGTTCGCGCTTGCGCGGCGGGAGCGATTGCGGATTGCGCCGCGCATATTCCTCCGCCGTCAGCGGCGCGCGGAACGGCTCGAACGCCTCGACCACCCGCGCCTCGAGATCGCGCAAGGCGGGTGTCTGCCCGCGACCCTCGTCCGTTCCCCGCTCCACGAGTGCGAGAAAGGCGGCATCCTCACCGTCCGGACCGAGTTCCGCGAGAACGAGCGGCGCGAGCGTGACCGGTGCCGCCTGCGTGCAGAACGCGTCGAGCGCAGCGATCAGGCCCGCCTCGTCGCAGCCCTCCGCGAGGCGGATCGGCGGCTTGATCGTGGCGTGGAACCCATAGACGCGCGGGCGCCGCGTGAGGATTTCGAGCCGTTCCGGCGTGAGCGAGCGCAGGCGCGGTTGCGGCACTTGCTCGCCGGTGGCGGAATCGTATCCGAGAATGCGGGAGCCGAAGCGCCACAAGGCCGTATCCGCGCGCGGCGTGAAATAGATCGCGTAGCGCGTGCGCGGATCGGGGGTGGGCGACGCGTCGTGACGGGCAATCCGGTCCGGTCGGGCCTGTGTCATGATCCGCCGATCCCCCGTACCGCCCCGCCCGCGCGCGGATCATGGGTCGCGGCGATATGCCCGTCCAGGGGATGGCGCACCAGCATGCCGGCATGGCCGAGGAGATCCGCATAGGCCTCGCCGATCTCCTCCACCGCCTGGCCGCGCGCGCCGAGCCCCCTGACGATATCGGGATCGAAGCGGTTTTCGAGCTTCAGCGTGGTCGATTCCTGGCCCCAGGTGCGCCCGAGCAGCCAGCGCGGCGCGTCGACCGCCGTAGCCGGATCCATGCCGAAACGGTAGCGCGTGAAGATCTGCGCCTGCGTCTGGGGCTGACCGTCGCCCCCCATGCAGCCATAGGACATCACCCGCCCGTCATTGAAGACCGCGAGCGCCGGATTGAGGGTATGGAAGGGTTTGCGCCCCGGCTGCAGCGGGTTGCGCGCAGCCGGATCGAGCGAGAACGACATCCCCCGGTTCTGCCACAGCACCCCGGTGGCGGGCAGGACGAGCCCCGAACCGTAATCCCAGTAGACCGACTGGATATACGAGACCGCCCGGCCCTCATGGTCGATCGCGCCCATCCAGATCGTATCGCCGTGATCGGCGGCGAGCGGGAAGGGTGCGGCGCGCGCCATGTCGATTGTGGCGGCTTCGCGGGCGATCGCCTCGGTGGTGAGCAAAGTGTCGGGATCGGCATCGAGCCTGGCGGGATCGGTGACCACCCGGTCGCGGATGGCGAAGGCGCGTTTCACCGCCTCGATCAGCCCGTGATGATGGTCGAGGCTGTCGCCGCGCGTCACGCCGAGCCGCTCGAAAATGCCGAGGATCAGGAGCGAGGCGATGCCCTGGGTCGGCGGCGGGAAGTTCCACAGGGTCGCATCCGTCAGGCGCAGGCTGAGCGCGCGCACGATGCGCGCCTCGAAGCTTTCGAGATCGGTACGCGTCACCGGCGCGCCGGCGCGTTCGAGATCGGCGGCGATCTCGCGCCCCACATCGCCGCGATAGAAATCAGCGAGCCCCACATCCGCGAGATGGCTCAGCGTATCCCCCAGAGGCAGGACACGCCGCGATGCGCCGGCACGCGGCGGCTCGCCGGCCAGCGTATAGGTCGCGTCGAAGCCGGGAACGGCGCGCAGGGCCTCGAGCGTGGCGCCGCCGGCCTCGCGATCCCAGTAGCGCTGCTCGGATTCGGCGACGGGGTAGCCTTCACGGGCATGGCGGATCGCGTCTTCGAGGAGAACCGGCAAGGGCAGGCGCCCGCCCATCGCCTTCGCCGCCTTCTGCGCTTCGAGCCAGCCGCCGACGGCGCCGGCCACGGTGAGAGCCGCGAGGGGGCCGCGTGCGGGGATCGTCTCGTGCCCGCCATCACGGTAGAAATCCCGCGTCGCGGGGCTGCCGGCGGGGCCGCAAGCCTCGATCCCGGCCACTTTCCCGCCGGGCTCGCGAATCAGCCAGAACCCGTCGCCGCCCATGGCGTTCATATGCGGATAGACGACGGCGATGGTCGCGGCCATGGCGATCATCGCCTCGATCGCGTTGCCTCCCTCCTCCAGAACCCGCGCACCGGTCTCGGCGGCGAGCGGCGAGGGCGCGGCGACGGCGCTCTTCGAGAAGACGGGCGTGGTATCACTGCGCATCGGGATATCCGTGATCGGGCTTTCTGGATGAATGGCGGCGCCTGGGGAATGTCGGCGCGATCTGCGGAGCATGCCATATCGGCGCCGGCGTTTCCATCACCGCGAGAGCCGCGTTGCGCGGCGTAGAGGCGCGGGGGAAACCACGAATATCCGCAATCGCACGCCTTGTGGCGCGATGCCGACGGGCGCACATTGCAGGACGTTCCCGCCGCCTGCCCGGAGTGCGAAGCTCGTGGACATCCTCATCCAGGTCTCTCCCGTCGATACGGGCGCGATGCGCGCGTCCGACCATGCGGGCGATGCGATTCCCGCCCATGCGGCCTATGCGCTCGGCCTCGCCGCGCATCTGTCCGGGCGCGTCACGGCGCTCGTCTTCGAGATCACCGACCTCGCCGCCGAGGAAGAGGATGAAGCGGAGATGGCGCGCGAGGCGCAGGGCGAGACGACGCCCGCGCAGGCTGCCATGCGCGATGCCCTGATCACAGCCGCGCGGGCATATTCCGTCCCGCTGGAGGTCGTGACCGGGCGCAATTACGCCTTCACCATCGCCGAAACCCTGGCCGATTACGCTCGCCTGAGCGATCTCGTGTTGATCGGCACGCAGGGGCCTCTCACCTTCCCGCGCAAGCATCTGGCCGATCACATTCTCTTCGATACCGGGCGACCGGTCCTGCTCGTACCCGGCGCCGCGCCGTTTTCGGCCTCCACCATCGTCGTCGCCTGGGACGCCTCACGCGCGGCGACGCGCGCCCTGCATGACGCGATGCCGCTCATGCGGGCCGCGCAGCGCGTCATCGTCACCACCATCCATGACGGCGATGCGCGTTCGGGCCAGTCCGGTATCGAGCTCTGCCGACGCCTCGCGCAGCGCGGGATCGACGCCCGGTTCGAGGCGGTCGCGCGCCGGGGGCGTCCCGTCGGCGCCTGTATCGCCGAACTCTGCGCCGAGCAGGAAGCGGATCTCCTCGTGATGGGCGCACAGCGCCATGCCCGGCTGCGTGATCTCGTCTATGGCAGCGCGAGCCACATGGTCTTCGACAAGGGCCCGGCGCTCCCCGTCCTGATGGCGAATTGAGGGATCGATGCGCGAGGAGACAAGCCGGCATCAGCGCGTGACCTTCGAGGGCGGGGATCCGCTGGTCGATGCGCGCCTCGTCGCGCAGGCGCTTTCACTCACCCCCGAGCGCGTCATGGCCGGACTACGCGACGGCAGCATCACCACGCTGACGGAGCGCGGCGCGGGCGAGGATGCGGGGCGGTGGCGGCTGACTTTCTTTCACGAAAACAGCCGCCTGCGCCTCGTCGTCGACGAGACCGGGGAAATCCTGCAACGCTCGCGCATCGATTTCGGCGAGACGCCACTTCCCCCGGCCATGCGCCGCGCCGGCGACTAGATGTGAGCTTTCAGGAGGCTGTCAGCCCCGCGATGAACCGCGCCGTGATCGTCAGATCCGCCTGGGTGAGCCCATGGCTCGCGGGCAGGATTTCGAGGCTGACGGCGGCGCCGGCCTCGCTGATCGCGGCAGCCAGTTCCTGCGAGCGCGCCGCCGGTATCAGCGGATCCGAGGCTCCGGCGAGGATCAGGACGGGCTTGCCGGCAAGCGGCGTTTCCAGCGCCTGCGCGAAGGGCCGCATCACCCGCCACAAGGCCGCTGCGGAAAGGCTGTCGGGCGACATCCAGAGCAGGGATGCTGCGATGTTCGCACCATTGGAGAACCCCACCGCGACCGGTCGTGCGAGCCCGTAGGCGGTGCAGGCCTGATCGATGAAAGCCGCCAGCGCCGTGGTCTGCGCACGCAGATCCGCTTCGTCGAACACACCTTCCGCGAGCCGGCGGAAGAAGCGCGGCATGCCGTTCTCGTCGACATTGCCGCGCAGCGACAGGATCGCGGCGCCCGGCGCGATATGGCCGGCGAGCGGTAATAGATCGCGCTCGTCGCCACCCGTGCCGTGCAGGAGCAGCAGGGGTGGCGCCTGTTCCCGGCCCGGTGCGGGCGGCACGAAAATGTGCCGGAAGCCGAATGCGTCGCTGGTTCGCGCCTGTGCGAGCATGTCGTTCATCACGCGTCCTCCCGCTCCAGTGAGGGCAGCATCGCCGCGATGGTCTCGCGGCGCGCCTCGAGGCCGGGCGGCAGCATGAGGCTCTCGCCCAGATGCGCGGGGTCCTCGTCGACGGCGAAGCCCGGCCCGTCCGTCGCGATCTCGAAGAGCACGCCACCGGGCTCGCGGAAATAGATCGAGCGGAAGTAGTTCCGGTCGCGCTGCTCCGTCGCCGTGATCCCGAAACGGCCGCGCAGAATCTGCGCCATGGCCGCCTGGGCGGCATCGTCGGCGGCGCGGAAAGCAACGTGTTGCACCGAACCGGCGCCGAGACGGGGGCGGGTGCCGTAGGCGGTCTCGACGATCTCGACGGCGGTCATCGGAGAATCACTGCCCGCGAGCCCGATATGGCCGGGGCGCGCCTTACTGTCGCGGAAACCGAGCACCTCGCGCAGGATCGCCGCCGTCGCCTCCGGATCGCGCACGCCCAGCGTCACGCTCGCGAAACCGCGCAGCGCCTGCGCCGCCTCGATCCCGGCATCGGTCCAGGCGGGTTCATCCGCCGCGCCGTCCGCGCCGATGATGGCAAACGCCATGCCGTCGGGATCGCGGAAGGTCAGCGTGCGGTGTCCGAACCGCTCTTCCTCGGCGAAGGCCACGGCTTCGGCATCGAGGCGGTCACGCCAGAAATCGATCGCCTCGATCGGCGCACGAAACGCCGTCTCCACGGTCTCGCCGTCGCCGGGGCGACCGGAGGCGGCGTTCGGCCAGGGGAAGAAGGTCAGCGCCGAGCCGGGACGACCCTCGGCATCGCCGTAATAGAGATGCCAGGTCGAGGGATCGTCGAAATTGACGGTGCGCTTGACCAGCCGCTGGCCGAGAACCCGGGTATGGAAATCCCGGTTGCGCCAGGGCGTGCCCGCCATGGCCGTGACATGATGAATACCCGCGACGCTCATGCTCGCCTCCTGAACCTGCGCAGGGCGCTACCGCCCGCTTCACTGTTCTACAGATCGGGAGCGGGCGACGCATCACCAACCGCGACAAGCGGCACCTTGCCGGTGCGCAAGCTCGGCGATCATCGCATCCAGGAAAGTTTGCGCAACTGCGCTCAGGCCCCACGAAATTGCGGATCGCGTTTCTCGGCGAAGGCCTTGCGGCCCTCCGCATGATCGGCGGTGGCAAACAGCATGGGCTGGCCGTCCATTTCATAGGCCAGGACCTTGTCGAGGTCATCGGTGCCGCGGGCGAACGCCGCCTTGGTCATGGCGATGGAGAGCGGTGCGAGGCGGGCCATCTCGTGGGCGCGGGCGAGTGCGATGTCGCGCACATTGCCGGCGGGAGCGAGCACGTCGACGAGGCCGAGCGCCTTGGCCTCCTCGCCGCCGATCACCGGCGCTTCGAGCATCATGCGTTTGGCGGTACCGAGACCGACGCGCGGCGGCAGCGACCAGATCAGCCCGGCATCGGGCATCAGCCCGACCTTCGCAAAGGAGGCGCAGAATTTCGCCCCCGCATCGGCGACGACCACGTCGCTCGCGGTGGCGAGTGCGAGCCCCGCACCGAAGGCCGCGCCCTCGACGGCGGCAATGACCGGTTTCGGCCCCGCCGCGATGCGTCGCACGATATCGTGGATGATGCCGAGCCGGCGGCGCGCACCCATCGGATCATCGGCACGCATCGCCGAGAGATCACCGCCGGAGCAGAAGGCACCGCCCTCGCCCGTCAGGACGATGGCGCGGCATTGCGCATCCGCGATCAGCGCATCGAGAGCGCCGAGCAGGGCGTGCCGCAGATCCATGGTGAGCGCGTTGCGCTTGGCCGGTTCGTTCAGGGCGAGGATGGCGACAGTGCTGTCCCGGGTGACGAGAACGGGATCGCTCGCGGCGGCATCGGTGGATTTCTGGCTCATGGCGGATCGTCCGGGCTCGTTGGCTGATGCACCGACGATAGCCCGGATGCCAGGGCATGCCATCGGCATTGGCCCACATCCGTTGCGGCGTTTTTCGTTGTGGCGCTTTTCGTTGCGACGTTTTTTTGCGAAACCCGCTCGTGCTGCGCCGATCACCCGGCCTCAGCTGATTTCGACCTCGACGACACCCGGCACAGCGCGCAAGGCCCCGGCGATCTGGGGGGTGGCGAGATATTTGCCCGGCAGCTTCACCTCGACCTCCTGCGCGCCCTCGTCGAGGATCAGCACCAGCGAGACCTCGCCCTCCCCGCGCGCCGAGAGGCGCTGCTGCACCGAGGCGATCGGCCGCTCGTCGCGCAGATAGATGCGCATGCCCTTCTGATGCTTGGCGATGGCCTCGTCGAGGGGCTCCGCCGTGCCGATGCGCGCGCGGATCTCCTCGCCCTCGATGCCCGCCTGCATCATCAGGATCACGGCGGCGCCGGGTTCGAGAATGTCGCGATAGCGTTGCAGCCCCTCGGAGAAGATGATCGCCTCGAAATGCCCGCTCTGGTCGGAGAGCTGGTAGATCCCCATCTTCGAGCCGCTCTTGGTGCGCCGTTCCTGCTTGTCGAGCACGGTCGCGGCCACGCGCCCGACGCTCGATCCGCTCTTCACCGCACGCACGAAATCGCTCCAGCGCTGCACCCGGAGCTTGTCGAGCAGGCCTTCATATTCGTCGAGCGGGTGGCCCGAGAGGAAGAAGCCGACCGCGTCATATTCGCGTTGCAGCCGCTCGGATGCGGTCCAGGGGGTATATTCCGGAATGCGCAGGGAGACATCGGCCGAGGCGACGCCGCCGAACATGTCGATCATGCCGCCCGCTTCCGCCTCGCTCGCCTGCTGGGCCAGCGCGAAGACCGGATCCACCGCCGCCATGGCGCGGGCGCGGTCGGGTTCGAGCGCATCGAAGGCGCCGGCCGAGACCAGGTTCTCGAGCGTGCGCTTGTTGAGGGCGCGCGGATTGATGCGACGGGCGAAATCGGCGAGATCCTTGAACGGCTCGTCCCCGCGCGCGGCGACGATGCTCTCCACCGCCTGCCGCCCGACGCCCTTCACCGCCGCGAGCGCATAGATGATCGCCCCGTCGCGCACCGCGAATTCGACGCCGGATTCGTTGATAGAGGGCGGCGCCACGATGATGCCGAGCCGCTGCGCCTCGCGGCGGAATTCCGAGAGCTTGTCGGTATTGTCGATATCGAGCGTCATGGAGGCGGCCATGAACGCGACCGGGTGGTTCGCCTTCAGCCAGGCGGTCTGATACGACACCAGCGCATAGGCCGCCGCATGCGACTTGTTGAAGCCGTAATCGGCGAATTTCGCCAGAAGATCGAAGATTTCGTCGGCTTTCTCCTTGGCGATCCCGCGTTCGGTGGCGCCTGAGACGAAGCGCCCGCGCTGGGCGTCCATCTCCGCCTTGATCTTCTTGCCCATGGCGCGGCGCAGCAGGTCGGCATCGCCGAGCGAATAGCCGGCGAGCTCCTGGGCGACCTGCATCACCTGCTCCTGATAGACGATGATGCCGAAGGTCTCGCGCAGGATCGAGGCGAGTTCGGGCAGCGGATACCATTTCTCCTCGGGCTCGCCGCGCCCGTGCTTGCGCTCGCAATAGACCGGGATGTTCGCCATGGGACCCGGGCGGTAGAGCGCCACCAGCGCGATGAGATCCTCGACGCGGTCGGCGGCCATCTCGACGAGCGCCTTGCGCATGCCCGCCGATTCCACCTGGAAGATGCCGATCGTCTCGCCCCGGCGCAGCATGTCGTAGGTGGTTTTGTCGTCGAGCGGGATCGAGGAGATGTCGATGCGCTCGCCGCCATCCTGCGCGATCAGGCCGATGGCGCGGTTGATCACGGTCAGCGTCTTCAGGCCGAGGAAGTCGAATTTGACGAGGCCGGCCTGCTCGACCCATTTCATATTGTACTGCGTCACCCGCATCCCGGTCTTGGGATCGCGATAGAGCGGCACGAGTTCCTGCAGCGGGCGATCTCCGATCACCACGCCCGCCGCATGGGTCGAGGCATGGCGGTGCAGGCCTTCCAGCTTCTGGGCGATGGCGAGCAGGCGCTGCACCACCGGCTCCTCCTCTGCTGCGGCCTGGAGGCGGGGCTCGTCCGCGATGGCCTGAGGCAGGGTGACCGGCTTCGCCGGGTTCTGCGGCACGAGCTTGGTCAGCTTGTCGACCTGCCCGTAGGGCATTTCGAGCACGCGCCCGACATCGCGCAGAACCCCGCGCGCGAGCAATGTACCAAAGGTGATGATCTGCGCGACATTGGTCTCGCCGTAGCGCTGCTGGACGTAGTGGATCACGTCTTCGCGGCCCTCGACGCAGAAATCGATGTCGAAATCCGGCATCGAGACACGTTCGGGATTGAGGAAGCGCTCGAAGAGCAGGCCGAAGCGCAGGGGATCGAGATCGGTGATGGTCAGCGAATACGCGACCAGCGAACCGGCACCCGAGCCGCGCCCGGGTCCGACGGGAATGTCGTGATCCTTGGCCCATTTGATGAAATCGGCCACGATCAGGAAGTAGCCGGGGAACTGCATCTTCTGGATGATGCCGATCTCGTAATCGAGCCGGGCCTTGTAATCCTCCTCCGTGAATCCGTCGGCGAGGCCGTGCGCCTCTATGCGGCGCGCGAGCCCCTCCTCCGCCTGGCGGCGCAGCTCCGCATCCTCGTCCGAACCCGGCTCTCCGGGACGGGCGAAATTGGGCAGGATCGGCTTGCGCGTGCGCACCCGCCAGGCACAGCGCATGGCGATCTCGACGCTGTTCGTGAGCGCATCGGGCAGATCGGAGAACAGGGCCTGCATTTCGGCGCGGGTCTTGAACCCGTGCTCCGGCGTCAGCTTGCGGCGCTGATCCTGCGAGACGACCTGGCCTTCGGCCACCGCGAGCAGGGCGTCATGCGCCTCGTAATCGTCGGGGCCGGTGAAGAACGGCTCGTTCGACGCCACGAGCCCCACTCCGTGCCGATCGGCCATGGCGACGAGCGCGCCCTCGACCGCCCGCTCCTCCTCCATGCCGTGCCGCTGGATCTCGACATAGAGCCGGTCGCCGAAAATGTCGCGCAGGCGCGCGAAACGCTGCTCGGCGAGTTCGGAGCGGCCA
This sequence comes from Salinarimonadaceae bacterium, assembly GCA_050485405.1. Lineage (GTDB taxonomy): Bacteria > Pseudomonadota > Alphaproteobacteria > Rhizobiales > Beijerinckiaceae > Saliniramus. The sequence continues at coordinate 81,605 of JBJHBI010000001.1, read as the reverse complement.
TGGAAGAGCGCGCGATCGAGGGGGCCGCGCAAGCCGCCGGTCAACGCGATCACGCCATGGGCGTGCTCGGCCAGCGCATCGACCGTGATGCAGGGTTCGGCGCCCAGATCCACGTCGAAATAGCCCCGGCTGACGAGCCGCATGAGATTGACGTAACCCTCCTCGCAGGTGGCGAGCAGAACGAGATCGGCGATCCCCGGAGCGCTCTGGCGCTGGGTGGGATCGGCGGGCTCGAAGGCGGTGGTGATCTGCACGCCCGGAATCGGCTGGATACCCGAGCCCGAGAGCTTCTCGGAAAATTCCAGCGCGCCGAAGAGGTTGTTGGTGTCCGTCAGGGCGAGGGCCGGCTGACGGTCGGCCTCGGCGAGCTTCGCGAGTTTCGCGATGGGCAACGCGCCTTCGAGCAGCGAATAGGAGGAATGGACGTGCAGATGGACGAATCCGACCTCGCGCAGCACGCTCATTTCCGCTCTCCCCGCTCGCTGACCGAGTTCCGTTTGTGACAAAGCCCGTCGCCCGAGTCGAGGCCGGTGATCACCGCGCGCACATGGAAGATGTGGACGATGCGCAATTGGTCGCGCGCAAGAAAGAGGGGCCGCGTCGGTGTGACGCGGCCCCCAAGTCGAAGGTCTCGAAGTCGTGGGTATCGAACTCCGTGAGACGTTTCGATCAGCGGAACAGCGAGAGGATGTTCTGGCTGTTGCCGTTGGCGATCGAGAGCGCCTGGATACCGAGCTGCTGCTGGACCTGGAGGGCCTGCAGACGGGTCGACTCGGCGTTCATGTCCGCATCCACCAGCTGGCCCACACCGCGATCGATCGAGTCCTTCAGCGCGGCGACAAAGTCCTGCTGGAGGCCGATACGGTTCTTGATGGCGCCGAGGTTGGTAGCGGCATCGGTGATGTCGGACAGGACCGCATCCACGAGGCCGACGGCACGCTCCATATCCGCCGCGAAGTCACCGTCGGCGGCACCCGCGTTGATGTCGAGATCAAGCAGGCTGACACCGTCCACCGAACCACCGACGAAGGTGAATGCAGCTGAGCGGTCCTGGTCGAGGATACCGGCAGCCGTGCCAGCGTCCAGATCGACCAGCAGCGTGTTGCCGATTTCGACCGTCGTGGTCTCGAGGCTCACCGCGCCACTGGCGGTGCGGGTGAAGGAGCTGACGATCTCACGATCGGCAGAGGCGCCGGCATTCGTGGAGTCGAACTGCAGCCAGTTTTCGCCGTTGAACACCGCGGAAGCCGCAATGTTGCGAAGCTGGTTCTGCAACTCGGTGATTTCGCTCTGGATCTTGCCGCGATCGACGCCGGGCTGAGCAGCGGCGGTGACCTTGGCCTTGATCTCGGAGACGACCTCCACGGTGGAGTTGAGGGCCGTGTACATGACGTCGACGGTCGCGGCACCGAGGCCGAGAGCGTCCTGCACGGCGCCGAGCGCCTTGTTGTCTGAGCGCATGGTGGTTGCAATCGACCAGTAGGCGGCGTTGTCGGCGGCGTCGGAAACACGGTAACCGGTGGAGATCCGGTTCTGCGTGATGTCCATCTGCTTGTTGGTGGCCGACAGCGTCTGCAGAGCGGTCATTGCAGCGGAGTTGGTCATGAGGCTCGACATGGTAAAGTCCCTTTTCGATTGAGAAGTACGAAGGGACATGCCGGGTTTTCACCGGTATGGCGGGAGCGGCTTCATGCCTTTGGGCCGTTTGATTTTGCTGCGGCCCAACCCGTCATGAGGAAGAGATTGCCCGTCGAAGCTTGCGCGAAGCTTAAGCCGCCCCCCACAATTCGAGGCGTCCGGTATCTTCGCCACCGCGAAGTTCCCCGGCGCACGGCGCGAGCCCTTTCTGGAAAAGGCTTTCCGGCCTGTCAGGGGCAGGGTTCGGTATCGAAGAATTCGATTGCCGTCATCGTACCCGTGAGCGCGAAATCGCCGAAATCGAGGGTGAGATCGGTGGTGACGCCGTTCTCGTGGAGGTCGAAACCGGCCACGTAGCTCGGCGTGTCGTCGCCCGCCTCGCCGCGATCGAAATAGCTGAGCGTCACCCGCCAGCGTTCCGTCTGCGTGAGTTCGGGGAAGGCCGCGTCGGCATCGGGGCCACGCGGGGCGCCGATCACGGCGAGCGTGTCGTGGATCTCGTCACCCTCGTCGCCGCCGTCGAACACGGCCATGGCGAGGATCGGCTCCCGGCGTTGCGCGGCTTCGAGGATCGCGATGATGTGCCGGGCCGGGAATGCCGGCTCTTCCGCGCGCACGATTTCCGCATTGCGCGGCTCTTCGAGATCGATCCGGAGGCTGCCGTCGGCGATTTCGGCCTCGCCCTGCGTGCGCATCATCGGCGCGCCGTCGAGCAGGGTGCGCGTGCGGAAGCTGAATGCGCCGCCATCGCCTTCCTCGAACGTCGTCACATTGGTATCGAGCGTCATCGTCCCGACATCGCCGACCAGCGTCGTGAGCTGGCGCACCGTCGTGGTGAAGCCCTCGCAGGCAGTGCCGACGAATTCATAGACGATGCGCCCCTCGGCATCGATCACGTCGCCGCCGCCGCGCAGGAGGCTGAGATCATAGACGGCGCGATGCGAAGCGAGCGTGATCGCATCGCTCTCGCCGGCCATGGCGCCCGGAGAAATCGCGCAGATCGCCACCCCGAGCGTCATGCCGAAAACCGCGCCGAAAACCGCGCTGGAAGCCGCGCTGATCCTGGTCGCGGCGACAGATTCGCTCCGGGGGCGGGATGACGGACGGGAAATGGGCATGCGCAAACTACCTTCGATTCGACGCGCCGACTGTAAGCGCCGACCGGGTGCGGCGCAAACACCATCACGCCGCAGGCGTCAGCCTTTCGCTTGCCTTGCCATTCGCTTCCCTGCCCTTGCCGTATACCCCTTGCCCTGCCGCCCATGATCCGCCACAAGCGCATGCGAGAAGGGACGCCGTCCCGCATCCGACATCCAGACGAACGGGAGCACATCATGAGCAACGCCACACAGGGTCGTATAGAAGCGCGCCTCGCGGAGATCGGCATCAGCCTGCCCAACCCCGCCGCACCGGTGGCGAATTACGTTCCCTTCGTGCGCACGGGCAATCTCGTGGTGATTTCCGGCCAGATCTGCCTCGGTGCCGACGGCAAGATCGCGCCCGCTCATCTCGGCAAGCTCGGTGATGCCGTGGACGAGGCCGCCGGGCGCGAAGCGGCACGGGCCTGCGCCATCAACCTGCTCGCGCAGCTGCGCGCCGCGATCGGCGACCTCGACGCGGTGACGCGGGTCGTGCGGCTCGGCGGGTTCATCAACTGCGTGCCCGATTTCGGCCCCGTACCCCAGATCATGAACGGCGCCTCGGATCTGATGGTCGAGGTATTCGGCGATATCGGTCGCCACGCCCGCTCGACCGTCGGGGTCGCGCAATTGCCGCTCGATGCCGCCGTCGAGGTCGAGGGCATGTTCGAGGTGCGCTGAGCGCCGCCATCCGGAGAGACAGCCATGACATCCAAGCTCGATCGCCTGCGCGAGATGACCGTCGTCGTCGCCGATACCGGTGACATCGCGGCGGTGCGTCGCCTGAACCCGCAGGATTGCACCACCAATCCGACGCTTCTCCTCAAGGCCGCCGGCGATCCCGCTTCGGCGGATCTCGTCGACGAGGCGATCAGCTGGGGCCGCAGCCTCGGGGGCTCGGACGAAGCGCGCGCGCAGGCCGTCTGCGACCGGCTCGCCGTGTCCTTCGGTTCAGAGCTCGCCGGCATCGTGCCGGGCCGGGTCTCGACCGAAGTGGATGCCGATCTCTCCTTCGACACGCAGGCGACCCTCGCGAAAGCCCGCGCCGTGATCGCGGCCTATGAGGAACGCGGCATCGGGCGCGAGCGCATCCTGATCAAGATCGCCTCGACCTGGGAGGGTATCCGCGCCGCCGAAATCCTCCAGAAGGAGGGGATCGACTGTAACCTCACGCTGCTGTTCTCGCTCGAGCAGGCTGTGGCCTGCGCCGATGCGGGTGTATTCCTGATCTCGCCCTTCGTCGGTCGCATCCTCGACTGGCACAAGGCGAAGGGCGGCGGCCCCTATACGCCGGATACCGATCCCGGCGTCGTCTCGGTGCGCAACATCTATGCTTATTACAAAGCCCACGGCATCGACACGGTGGTGATGGGCGCGTCCTTCCGCAATGCGGGCGAGATCGAGGCGCTGGCGGGCTGCGACCGCCTCACCATCTCCCCCGCCCTGCTCGACGAACTCGCCGGCGATGACGGCGATCTGCCCCGCCGCCTTTCGCCGGATGCGATCGGCGAGGCACCGGCGAGGCTCGATCTCGACGAGGCGCGCTTCCGTTTCCAGCTGAATGCCGATGCGATGGCGACGGAGAAACTCGCCGAGGGCATCCGCGCCTTCGTCAAGGATCTCGACGCCCTGCGCGCCCTGGTGAGCGAACGCCTCGCCGCCTGAGCATCACGGGTCTCTACCCGCGACACGGCCTTGCGCAGGATCAATGCGCAGGGCGATCGCCCATGGTCAATGTCCTCTTCATGCCCGGCCCCCGCGGGCGGATCCTGAAATTGCGGTATGCGGGGAAAGACAATGGAAGATCGACTGACACGGCGCGTCGCGGCGCATCGCGATTATCTCGACGATATGCTGCGCAGCCTCGGCTATGAGCGGGCGGACCTGCTCGGGGCCGATCACGACGACGCGCCGGCTCTGCCCGTCGCCTGCGCCGATTGCGGCGCGCGGCGCGATTGTGCCGCCTGGCTCGATGCGGATCGCGGTGATGTACGCCACGGCGCACCTCCGCCGGCCTTCTGCCCGAATCGGGGTGCGATCATGGACATTCTGCGCTCGGGCGACCGGAGCACGGCCTGATCTGGCTGGCAGCCGCCCGCGCATCGCACGGACGGCGTCTCCGCGTCAGATGTCGAGATTGGCCACGCTCAGCGCGTTGTCCTGGATGAATTCGCGGCGCGGCTCGACCACGTCACCCATCAGCTTGACGAAGAGATCGTCGGCATCGGCGACGTCCTTGATCTTGACCTGCAGGAGCGAGCGTATGTCGCGGTCGAGGGTCGTCTCCCAGAGCTGGTCCGGGTTCATTTCGCCGAGACCCTTGTAGCGCTGGAGATTGACGCCGCGCGCACCGAAGGCTGTGACGGCCTCGAACAGGGCCATCGGCCCGTAGATCGCCTTGCCGTCGTTCTTGCGCACCAGCTTGGCCGGCTGGCCGTAGACTTCCTGCAAGGTGGTGGCGAATTCGTCGATCCGCTTGGCTTCCTGTGATTCGAGCAATGCGGCGTCGAGCACCTGCGCCTCGGTCACGCCGCGTACGACGCGGGTGAAGACGTAGCCGCCGTTCTCGATGCGCCCCTGCCAGCCGCGCTCGGTCTCCTCGGAGAGGATGTCGAGGCGCCGCGCCACGTATTCCGCCGCCTGCGGGCCGCGCTCGGCATCGTCGACGATATCGGCGCGCAGGACGCCGGCGATCGCGGCCTGTTCGACCACGAAATGCGAATAGCGCGAATGCAGGGCGCGGATGGTGTTGCGCACGATGCGCGCCTCCTCGACCAGCTTGACCAGCTGCTGGCCCTGGAAGGAGGTGCCGGATGCGAGTTCGAGGCTCGCCTCGACGGTGCCGAGATCGATGAGATAGTCCTCGAGTGCGCGCTCGTCCTTGACGTAAATCGCGTTCTTGCCGCGCGAGACTTTGTAGAGCGGCGGCTGGGCGATATAGAGATGCCCGCGTTCGATCAGTTCAGGCATCTGACGGAAGAAGAAGGTCAGAAGCAGGGTGCGGATATGGGCGCCGTCGACATCGGCATCCGTCATGATGATGATCTTGTGGTAGCGCAGCTTGTCGGGGTTGAACTCCTCGCGCCCGATGCCGGTGCCGAGCGCGGTGATCAGGGTGCCGATCTCCTGGCTCGAGAGCATTTTATCAAAGCGCGCGCGCTCGACATTGAGGATCTTGCCCTTGAGCGGCAGCACCGCCTGGTATTCGCGGGCGCGGCCCTGCTTGGCCGAGCCGCCTGCCGAATCACCCTCGACGATGAAGAGTTCGGATTTGGCCGGATCGCGCTCCTGGCAATCGGCGAGCTTTCCGGGAAGGGAGGCGATGTCGAGCGCGCCCTTGCGGCGGGTGAGTTCACGCGCCTTGCGCGCCGCCTCGCGGGCGGCGGCCGCTTCGACGATCTTGCCGATGATCGCCCTCGCTTCGGAGGGATGCAGTTCGAGCCAGTCGCGCAGAGCCTCGTTGACGACGCCCTCGACCGCCGGACGCACTTCCGAGGAGACCAGCTTGTCCTTGGTCTGGGAGGAGAATTTGGGATCGGGCACCTTCACCGAGACGACGGCGGTCAGCCCCTCGCGGCAATCGTCGCCGGTGAGGGAGACCTTGTCCTTCTTGGTCAGGCCCGAGCTTTCCGCATAGCTCGTCATCTGGCGCGTCAGCGCACCGCGGAAACCCGCGAGATGGGTGCCGCCGTCGCGCTGGGGGATGTTGTTGGTGAAGCAGAGCACGTTTTCGTGGTAGCTGTCGTTCCACCACAGGGCGACTTCCACCCCGACCCCGTCGCGCTCGGCGCGCAGCATCAGCGGCTGGTCGAGGAGCGGTTGCTTTGCCCGGTCGAGATAGCGCACGAAAGCCTCGACCCCACCTTCATACATCAGCTCTTCGCGCTTCTTTTCAGCATGGCGATTGTCGCTGATGACGATGCGCACGCCGGAATTCAGGAAGGCGAGTTCGCGCAGGCGATGCTCCAGCGTGGCATAGTCGTAATCGGTCATGGTGAACGTTTCGGTGCTCGCGAGGAAGGTGAGCTCCGTCCCGCGCCTGCCCTCGGCATCCCCCACCACCGCGAGCGGCGCCACGGGCACGCCGTGACGGAACTCGACGAAATGCTCCTTGCCGTTACGCCAGATGCGCAGCTTCAGCCAGGTGGAGAGCGCATTGACCACCGAGACGCCCACGCCGTGCAGGCCGCCCGAGACCTTGTAGCTGTTCTGGTCGAACTTCCCGCCCGCATGCAGCTGGGTCATGATGACCTCGGCTGCGGAGATTCCCTCGCCCTTGTGGATGTCGGTGGGAATCCCGCGCCCATTGTCGTTCACCGTGACCGAACCATCGGCATTGAGGATCACGTTGACCTCGCTGGCATGGCCGGCGAGCGCCTCGTCGATGGCGTTGTCCACCACCTCGTAGACCATGTGATGCAGGCCGGAGCCGTCATCGGTGTCGCCGATATACATGCCGGGACGCTTGCGCACCGCGTCGAGACCCTTGAGGACCTTGATCGATTCCGCGCCATAGGCGTCGTCGTTGGATGATACTGCTGGTTCGGCCATCAATCTTTCCCTGGGAAGCATCCGCGCAACTGCGCTGCCCTGCGGGCGCTCCGTCTGATTCGCTCGTTCCTCTATGTAATCACGGATCGCGACATTTTCACGGTCTTAAAGCCTGACGAACCATGGTCAAGCCGCAGGTTCAACAGCTTTCTCGTTCAGGCTTCGCAAGTTTCGGGTCCTGGCAGGCCTCACGGCAGTCCCGCCGCGTCGCCGCGCCCCCCTCGACCGACCCGGCGCGAGCGCGTATAGCTTGCCTCGACGGATCGAACACGGCCTCAGGCGGAGAATTGCGATGAAGGATCTGATGGGTTTGATGAAGCAGGCGCAGGCCATGCAGGAGCGCATGCAGGCCATGCAGGCGGAGATGGACGAGATCGAGGTCGAGGGTCAGGCCGGCGGCGGCGTCGTCAAGGTGACGATGAGCGCCAAGGGCATGATGCGCGGCGTCACCATCGATCCGAGCCTCATGAATGCGGACGAGAAGGAAATCGTCGAGGATCTCGTGGTCGCCGCCGTCAACGATGCCCGCGCCAAGGGCGAGCGCCAGGTGCAGGAGCGCATGGCCGAGATCACCCAGGGCCTGCCGCTGCCTCCGGGCATGAAACTGTTCTGAGACGCGGCGCGCATCATGCCGAAAGCTTCAGCCGGGCCCGAGATCGAGCGCCTGATCCAGCTGCTCGCGCGCCTTCCCGGGCTCGGCCCGCGTTCGGCCCGCCGCGCGGCCCTGCATCTCGTCAAGAAGCGTGAGCAGCTCCTGACCCCGCTCGCGGAAACGACGCGCGTCGCGGCGGAGCGCATCGTCACCTGCTCGGTCTGCGGCAATATCGATACGAGCGATCCCTGCGCCATCTGTGCGGACGGGGATCGCGATGCGCGCATCATCGTGGTGGTGGAGGATGTCGCCGATCTCTGGGCGCTCGAGCGCGCAGGCGTCCTGAATGCCCGCTATCACGTGCTGGGCGGGGTGCTCTCGCCCCTCGACGGGATCGGCCCTGACGAACTCAACATCGCGGGCCTCGTCGCGCGGGCGGCGGAGCCCGGGGTGGAGGAGATCATCATCGCGCTCAACGCCACGGTCGACGGCCAGACCACGGCGCATTATCTCACCGATTCGCTGCGCCACCTGCCGGTGAAGATCACGCGGCTCGCCCATGGCGTGCCCGTCGGCGGCGAACTCGATTATCTCGACGAAGGCACGCTCGGTGCGGCTTTGCGCTCGCGCACGGCATTGTAGCGGCGCATGGTTCGCCCGGGCGCTGTCCACACGCCGGAAACATGCAAAACCCGCGCACGAAACCGGTCGTGCGCGGGCTTTATGTATTCAGCGAAGGCTCGAACCGGTCACGAACCGGCGGAACCGTCGAGAACAGTGACGGCGCGCCGGTTCTGAGCCCAGCAACCCGGCTCGGGGCAGGCGACGACGGGGCGCTCCTTGCCGTATGAGACGACCCGCATGCGGTTGCTCGAGATCCCGCGCGAGGCGAGATAGTCGCGCACCGCCTGCGCGCGCCGCGCGGCGAGGGAGAAGTTGTATTCGCGGGTGCCGCGCTCATCGGCGTGACCTTCGATCAGGAAGGTGTAGCGCGGATAGCGCTGCAGCCATTCGGCCTGCTGGTTGAGCGTGGCGATGGCGCTGGAATTGAGATCGGTCGAATCCGTGTCGAAGAAGACGCGGTCGCCGATATTGACGGTGAAGTCCTGCGTCGAGCCGGGCGTGCCCGCCCCGCCCGCACCGAATCCACCGGCACCGGCAATATCCTCCGCACCGCGCGCACAGGCGGCGAGTGTCAGACCGAGGGCGAAGAGCGCGGCGATACGCAGGCCGCGGGTGAGGCTGATGGAAGCAAACATGACGAAACCGACTCCTTGACGCATGTCCGAAATGCGCGTCGCGGCTGTTGTAGCGTGAAGACGTTAAGCGAAGATTTCATCAACCTTGACGAAGTCTTGCCCGCAAGCTTTGCGGCATTCACTTTGTCGTGAATCCGCAAGAGCTTGGCTTTCGCTTCGCTTTGCGGCGAAAGCGCGACGGCATTCGGACCGGTCTTGGGCGCGGGCGCGGCAAAGTTCCAACAGCGCCCGCTTTCGCGCTCAGGCGGCGTCCACGCGCGTTCCTTCCAGCCGCGCGAGGGCGGCATCGAGGGTCTCGTCACGTTTGGCGAAGCAGAAGCGCACCACGTTGCGCACCGCGCCCTCGGCGTAGAAGGCCGAGACCGGGATCGCCGCGACACCGTGCTCGCTCACCAGCCGGCGACAGAAGGCGACGTCGTCTTCCTCGCCGATATCGATATTGAGGAAATACGTGCCCTGTGCCGGAATCACGCGGTAGCCGAGCCGCTCCAGCCCGGCGGCGAAGTGATCCCGTGCGCGTTGCAGGTCGCCGCGCAGCCCCTGGAAGAAGGCATCCTCCTTCGCCAGGCCGTAGGCGACCGCTTCCTGGAGATTGGGGGGCGTCGTGAAGGTGAGGAACTGGTGGGCCTTGGCCAGCACCTTGAGGATTTCCGGCTGGGCGCATACGAAACCGACCTTCCAGCCGGTCAGATTGAAGATCTTACCGGCGGAGCCGATCTTGATGGTGCGCTCGCGCATGCCCGGGCGCGCGATCAGCGGTTCGTGGCGCAAGCCGTCGAAGACGATATGCTCCCAGACCTCGTCGCACAGGGCGATCGCGTCGAAAGCGCCGCAGAAGCGCGCGAGCAGATCGAGCTGTTCGGTCGGGAATACCGTACCCGTCGGATTGAGCGGGTTGTTGAACAGCACCACCTTGGTCTTCTCAGAGAAGACGGCAGCGAGCGCCTCCTCCGTTATGGCGAAATGCGGCGGTTGCAGCGTGACGAAGCGCGGCACCCCCCCGGCGCGGCGCACCAGCGGCAGATAGGCATCGTACATCGGCTCGAACAGAACCACCTCGTCACCGGGCTCGATCAGCGCGAGCAGCGCGCCGGCCAGCGCCTCGGTGGCGCCGGAGGTGACCATCACCTCGGTGGCGGGATCGAGATCGAGGCCCTGCCAATGCCGGTAATGCTTCGCGATCGCCTCACGCAGGACGGGCAGGCCGAGCATGGGCGGATACTGGTTCCAGCCCTCGATCACGGCCTGCGCGGCGCGCTCGCGCACGTCGAGCGGACCCGGATCATCGGGAAAACCCTGGCCGAGATTGACGGCACCCGTCTCGCGGGCGAGCCGCGACATCTCCTCGAAGATCGTCGTCGGCATGCCCGAGAGGATCGCGTTCATACGTGGCTGGACCATGGCCGTGTTCCTTCATTCAAACGCCCGGACCGTTATATCGAACGCGCCGGTATCACGCCAGATGAGGAACGTCACTATTTTTCTGCGGCGACCGTGCCGGTCTTCATCGACGGCCCGCCCGGCCTGGCGGGTCGGGCCTCGCATATCCGGCTTCACAGGCTCGCGGAGCCCACCGTCATGCCGCCGCACACGTAAAGCACTTGTCCGGTGATGAAGCCGGAGCGGGCATCGAGCAGGTAGCTCGCCGCATGCGCGATATCCTCGGGCTCGCCCACCCGGCGCACCGGTACCGCGTCGATGATCGCCTGCGTGCGCGGATCGCCCGGCGGGTTGGCGCGTTCGAACAGTTCGGTGCGGATCGGACCGGGGCCGATCGCGTTGACGGTGACGCCGTGGGGGCCGAGTTCGAGCGCCCAGGTCTTGGCCATGCCGATCAGGCCCGCCTTGGTCGCCGCATAGGCGGTGCGCAACTCCTTACCGAGAGCCGCGCGCGAGGCGATGTTGACGATGCGTCCGAAACCCGCCGCCTTCATGCCCGGCAGAAGCGCCTGCGCGCATTGCATGGCGCAACGCAGATTGAGCTGCACCGTGGCATCGAGATCGGCGAGGGTCTGCTCTTCCAGCGTGGCGGGGCGAACGACGCCGACATTGTTGACGAGCCGGGTGATCGGCCCGCTCTCCAGCGCCTCGGCGAGCGCCTGCGCCGTCGCCTCCGGATCCGAGAGATCGGCGGAGATGTCGCCCCCGACGCGATCGATGACGATCGGCATATAGCCGTCTTCGCGCGCCCGTGCCGCGCAGGCAGCGCCGATGCCAGATGCGCCGCCCGTGATCAGAACCCGTTCCATGCCCGTTTCTCCCGCTGTTTTTTTCGTCGCGGCAGATTAGACGCCATGGCGGCACGGTCACTGCGCGCGGGCGGCGATGCCGTATGGGGCATATCCCCGGATGCGGGCTGTGCGGCGACGTCTCTCATCGCCCTCGCGCGTTGCCTCGTCTGCGTCTGCTGAGACTACCTGGGGGTATGCGCCTTGACATAGGCTGACAGGACTGCCGCCATGCGGGCAGTATAGCCTTTGGGATTATCGGCTTTGAAAAAGGCCAGAACATCCTCCGATACGCGCAAGCTCACATTCGTCTTCGTTGTCGGGGCGGCAATCTTGGCCTGTTCCCAAAAGGCCGCGTCCAGTTCAGGGATATCGCCATAGTCGATATCCTCGTCGCGCATGGCTTCCAGACGCTGTCGCTCGGCCTTGCTCATTCTCGGTGGCTTCTGCGGATCGACAGTATATTTAACCGTGCTCATATCTGCTCCTTTCCCTCCCGCTTGCCTTGCGGGCAGAAATGATGCGGATGATACGGCCGTGATCGCGCTCGGTCGTCACGACAACCAGGATCCCGTCATCGGTGCGCCCTATGGTGACGAGCCTTTCCTCTCCGTAATCGAACCGGTCATCGGTCGCGGTGATGCGGGCCGGATCAAGAAACACTGTTGCGGCGATCTCGAAACGGACACCGTGTTTCTCCGCGTCTGCCTGCGCCTAGGCAGCGTCCCACTCGAAATTCATCGTCCTCTCAACAGCTTCAACGCATTACAATTTGTATTACATTTCAATGGGCTACTTTTCTTGATCTAGGTGTTCTCACGAGTGTCTTTCCTTCGACGAGCAGGCGTCCGGCCAGAGGAAGCCCGCACGATGAGGCCACGCTTGCCGGCGGTTTCCGAGTATCCTGCCGACCACGAGCCGGTCGTCCTCGGCCCGTGGTTTCAAGAGGCAGGCCGAGTGCGAAATTGCCGGTATTGAGATTCCCGCATGCGCGCCGTGAAGGCCCCGGGATCAAACGGACGGGCAGGGCCGCTTTCAATCCCCAGGGTGATTTCAGTCTGGAATGCCGCAAGCGCCGTCTGCCGCTCCCGGTCGTTGCGGATCAGGTGCCGGACATAGTCGCCTGCATTGCCGAAGCGTCCTTCTCGGGTTCTCCTCTCGACCCAGTCCTTCATCGGATCAGGGAGGGTGACGTTCAGCGTGGCCATGGCGTGATTCTCCTGCAGACTTCTCAGGTTGAACGCTCACGACGAAGTTTGTCGAGATTTTTGGCAATCCTCGTCTTCGGCCTGATCGAAAACATCTCGAAAATCACATTGTTTCGGCTGAGAGTTTTGTCCCCGGCAAGCCATGGTTCGGCAAGACAACAAAAAGTCAGGACAGAAGCAGCCTGTTTCGTGCGCGTTCCGGCGGTTTTCGCGCGCGCGGCGTTGACTCGCGCCCCGGCCATGCTAATCACCCCGCACGCCTTGCAGCGCCGCGATTTTCGAGCGCCGCGCTCTGCGAGGATCAGGCGGCAGCACCGGATGCGCCGCGCCACGCGAGCAAAACGGATAGCGAACCAGTGACCGATCAGACCTCTTCGACGCCCGTCGCCCATTCGCAGATGGCCAATGCCGTGCGCGCACTCGCCATGGATGCCGTCGAGAAAGCCAAATCCGGCCATCCCGGCCTGCCCATGGGTGCTGCCGACATCGCCACCGTGCTGTTCACGCAGCATCTGAAATACGATGTCGCGGATCCCGCCTGGCCCGATCGCGACCGTTTCGTGCTCTCCGCCGGCCACGGCTCGATGCTGCTCTACGCGCTCTTGCATCTCACCGGCGTGAAGGGCGTGACCATCGAGGAACTGAAGAATTTCCGTCAGCTGCATTCACTGACGCCGGGTCACCCCGAGAATTTCGTCACCCCGGGCGTCGAGACCACCACCGGCCCGCTCGGGCAGGGCATCGCCACCGCCGTCGGCATGGCTCTGGCCGAGCGCATGCTCGCTGCAGAATACGGAGACGATCTCGTCGATCACCACACCTATGTGCTGGCATCGGACGGCGATCTGATGGAGGGGGTGAGCCAGGAATCGATCGCGCTCGCGGGCCATCTCCGGCTCAACCGCCTGATCGTGCTCTTCGACGATAACGGCATCTCCATCGACGGGCCGCTCTCGCTCGCCGATTCGACCGACCAGATCAAGCGCGTCGAGGCCTCCGGCTGGCGCGGCATCCGCGTCGACGGGCACGATCCCGCGGCGATCTCGCAGGCCATCGCGGAAGCCAAGACCTCCGACCGCCCGGTCCTGATCGCCTGCAAGACGACGATCGGCTACGGCGCCCCCAACCGCGCCGGCACCTCCAAGGCCCATGGCGAGCCGCTCGGCGCCGAGGAGCTCGAAGGCGCGAAGAAAGCGCTCGGCTGGACGCACGCGCCCTTCGAGATCCCGCAGGAAATCAAGCAGGCCTGGGAAGCCGCCGGCCGTCGCGGGGCGCAGGCCCGCGCCGATTGGGAAGCCCGGATCGGCAAGCTCGAGGCGTCCGCGCGCGCCGAATTCGAGCGTCGCCTGAAGGGCGCGGTGCCCGCCGGTCTCGCCGGTGCGGTCACGGCGCTCAAGGACAAGCTCGCCGCCGAGCCGGCCAAGGTCGCCACCCGCAAGGCGAGCGAGATGGCGCTCGAGGCGATCACCCCGGTCATGCCGGAACTGACGCTCGGCTCCGCCGATCTGACGCCGTCGAACAATACCAAGACCAAGGCCGCCGTGCCAGTGAAGCCCGGTGATTTCGCCGGTCGTTACATCCATTACGGCATCCGCGAGCACGGCATGGCGGCGGCGATGAACGGCATCGCCCTGCATGGCGGTCTGCGCCCTGCCGGCGCGACCTTCTTCGTCTTCACCGATTACGCCCGCCCCTCGATCCGCATCGCCGCGCTGTCCGGACTGCCTTCGATCTACATCATGACGCATGATTCGATCGGGCTCGGCGAGGACGGTCCCACGCACCAGCCGGTGGAGCATCTCTCCGCTTTCCGCGGCATGCCCAACATCACCGTGTTCCGCCCCTGCGACGCGATCGAGACGGCGGAATGCTGGCAGCTCGCGCTCGAGCGCACGGATGGCCCGACCATTCTCGCCCTGACCCGTCAGGGTCTCTCCCAATCGCGCGCGACGGGCGGGGCGGATAATCTGTGCGCCTTCGGTGCCTACGAGATCGCGGCGGCGGAAGGCGAGGCGCAGGCCACGCTCTTCGCCTCCGGCTCGGAAGTCGAGATCGCGATCCAGGCGAAGGCGTTGCTCGATGAACGCGGCGTGCCCACGCGCGTTGTCTCGGTGCCCGCGCTCGATCTCTTCTTGGCGCAGCCGGAAGACGTGCGCGCGCGGATCATCGGCCAGGCGCCGATCCGGGCGGCGGTGGAAGCGGGCGTGCGGTTCGGCTGGGATGCCGTGATCGGCGATGACGGGATCTTCGTCGGCATGGCGAGTTTCGGCGCGAGCGCGCCCTACAAGGATCTCTACCAGCATTTCGGCATCACGCCGGAGAAGCTGGCGGATGCGGTGACGGCGCGCCACAACGGCTGAAGGCCGGTGGACGCGTTTCGAAGAAGGTCATTTTGAAGGGAGATTGACGTCATGACGGTTAAGGTCGCCATCAACGGTTTCGGGCGCATCGGGCGCAACATCCTGCGCGCCATCGCCGAGAGCGGGCGCACGGATATCAAGGTCGTCGCCATCAACGATCTCGGCCCGGTCGAGACCAATGCGCATCTCCTGCGCTACGATTCGGTGCATGGCCGTTATCCCGGCGAGGTCAAGGTCGAGGGCGACACCATTGATGTCGGCTCCGGCCCGATCAAGGTGACGGCGGTACGCAATCCCGCCGAACTGCCCCACAAGGAACTCGGCGTCGACATCGCGCTCGAATGCACCGGCATCTTCACCGCCCGCGACAAGGCGGCGGCGCATCTCGAAGCGGGCGCCAAGCGCGTGATCGTCTCGGCCCCCGCCACGGGCGCGGATCTGACGCTCGTCTACGGCGTCAACCACGACAAGCTGACGAAGGATCACCTCGTCATCTCGAACGCGTCGTGCACCACCAACTGCCTCGCGCCGGTGGCCAAGGTCCTCAACGACGCGGTGGGCATCGATCACGGTTTCATGACCACGATCCACGCCTATACCAACGACCAGCCCTCCCTCGACCAGATGCACAAGGATCTCTATCGCGGGCGCGCGGCGGCGGTCTCGATGATCCCGACCTCGACGGGTGCGGCGAAGGCGGTGGGCCTCGTCCTGCCGGAGCTCGACGGCAAGCTCGACGGCACCTCGATCCGCGTGCCGACGCCGAACGTCTCGGTGGTCGATTTCAAGTTCGTCGCCAAGCGCGCCACCACGGTCGACGAGATCAATGCGGCCATCAGGAAGGCCGCCGACGGTCCGATGAAGGGCGTGCTCGGCTATACGCTGGAGCCCAACGTCTCCATCGACTTCAACCACGATCCGCATTCCTCGGTCTTCCACATGGATCAGACCAAGGTGCTCGAGGGCACCATGGTGCGCGTGCTCTCCTGGTACGACAACGAATGGGGCTTCTCCAACCGCATGGCCGACACCGCCGTGCTGATGGGCAAATTCCTCTGAGCGTTGCGATCAAGCCGGGCGGCCCTCGCGTCGCCCGGCACTGCCTTCCGGCCCGCCTTCCTTCCCCGCTGACAGTTTCGGAGCCTTGTCGATGAGCGATTTCAGGACCCTCGACGACGTGTCGTTCCAGGGCAAACGCGTGTTGCTGCGCGTGGATCTCAACGTCCCGACGGAGGATGGCAAGGTCACCGACACGACACGGATCGAGCGCGTCACCGGCACGATCAGGGAGATCGCGGGCAAGGGCGGACGCGTGGTGCTGCTCGCCCATTTCGGTCGCCCCAAGGGCAAGCGCGTCGAGAGCGAGAGCCTCGCCCCGGTGGCCGAAGCCGTGGCCAAGGTGCTCGACCGCAAGGTCGCCTTCGCCGAGGATTGCATCGGCGCAGCGGCGAAGCAGGCCGTCGACGCGCTCGGCGACGGCGAGATCGTGCTTCTGGAGAACACCCGTTTTCATGCGGGCGAAGAGAAGAACGACCCGGAATTCGCCAAGGCCCTCGCCGAGAACGGCGATATCTACGTCAACGACGCGTTCTCGGCCGCGCACCGTGCCCATGCCTCGACCGAGGGCATCGCCCGTCTGCTGCCGGCCTATGCGGGCCGCGCCATGCAGAAGGAGCTGGAGGCCCTGACCAAGGGGCTCGAAAAACCCGCCCGCCCGCTCTGCGCCATCGTCGGCGGCGCCAAGGTCTCCACCAAGATCGACCTTCTGGAAAACCTCGTCGGCAAGGTCGACAAGCTCGTCATCGGCGGCGGCATGGCCAATACCTTCCTGCATGCCAAGGGCGTCGGCGTCGGCAAGTCGCTGGCCGAGCGCGATCTCGCCGACACGGCGCGAAAGATCATGGCGCGGGCGCAGGAAACGGACTGCGAGATCGTGCTGCCGGTCGATGCCGTGGTCGCGAAGGAATTCAAGGCGGGTGCGGCCAGCAACGTCTACATGATCGACACCGTGCCGGAAGACGGCATGATCCTCGATCTCGGCCCGGCTTCCGTGGAGCGGGTCAAAGCGGCGATCAGCGATTCGCGGACCATCGTCTGGAACGGCCCGCTCGGCGCCTTCGAGATCAAGCCTTTCGACAAGGGCACGGTCGCGGCGGCACGCTTTGCCGCGCGGCGCACCGAAGCGAAGGCGATCGTCACCGTCGCCGGTGGCGGCGATACGGTCGCGGCCCTCAACCATGCGGGCGTCGCCGACGGCTTCACCTATGTCTCGACGGCCGGCGGCGCCTTCCTCGAATGGCTGGAAGGCAAGGTGCTTCCCGGTGTGGAGGCGCTGCGCGCCCAATCCTCGCCCGCCGAGGCCGCCACCGAAGCGTGATGCCGGATACCGGCGCCTGGTTTTGCTCAAACAAGGGATGAAACGTCATGAATCTCGATCAACTGACCGATATCGCCGAGAAGATGGTCGCCCCCGGCAAGGGTATCCTCGCCGCCGACGAGAGCTCGGGCACGATCAAGAAGCGCTTCGATGCGATCAATGTGGAATCGACCGAGGACAGCCGCCGCGATTACCGCGAGCTGCTCTTTCGCACCGAAACGGCGATGAAGGAGAACATCTCCGGCGTCATTCTCTATGACGAGACCATCCGCCAGAAGGCCGCCGACGGCACGCCGCTGGTCAAGCTGATCGAAGCCGCGGGCTCGATTCCCGGGATCAAGGTCGATGCCGGCGCCAAGCCGCTCCCCGCCTGCCCCGGCGAGACCGTGACCGAGGGGCTGGACGGGCTGCGCGAGCGGCTGAAGGACTATTACGCGCTCGGCGCCCGCTTCGCCAAATGGCGCGCGGTGATCGACATCGCCGACGGCATCCCGACCTGGACCAGCGTCAAGACCAACGCCCATGCGCTGGCCCGCTATGCGGCGCTCTGCCAGGAGGCGAACATCGTCCCGATCGTCGAGCCGGAAGTGCTGATGGACGGCGATCACGACATCCAGCGCTGCGCCGACGTGACGGAATGGGTGCTCAAGACCGTCTATGAGGAGCTCTACGAGCAGCGCGTCGTGCTCGAAGGCACGGTGCTAAAGCCCAACATGATCGTGCCCGGCAAGAAGAGCGCCAAGCAGGCCTCCGTCGAGGAGGTGGCCGAGCGCACCATCATGGTTCTGGAACGCTGCGTCCCCGTCGCCGTCCCGGGCATCGCCTATCTCTCGGGCGGTCAGTCGGACGAGATGGCGACAGCCCATCTCGATGCGATGAATAAAATCGGCGGCTTCCCCTGGAACATGACCTTCTCCTATGGCCGCGCCCTCCAGGCCGCGCCGCAGAAGGCGTGGTCCGGCAAGAAGGAGAACGTCCCCGCCGCGCAGAAGGCCTTCGCCCATCGCGCGAAGATGAACGGTCTGGCTTCGCTCGGCGAGTGGAGCAAGGATCTCGAGAAGGCCTGATCGCGCTCTGCGCGAGCGCAATGCGGCGATCATCGTCGCCTTGACAAGCGGCGCTACTTGTCGTAGCCACGGCGCTTCAGCAAAACTCGGGTGTTTTGCACGCGCCGTGTGCTGCCTCGGTGGCACGCAATCATGATAGCCGGAAACTGCAAAGAAGCCGGCCCCGACGGTTCATCACCGCCGGAGAGCCGGATCGAACACGAGGAAGAAAACGATGTTCGCAGTGATCAAGACCGGCGGCAAGCAGTACCGCGTCGCCGCCGATGATGTGATTACGGTCGAGCGCCTCTCCGCCGAAGCGGGCGAGAGCGTCACGCTCACCGATGTGCTGATGCTGGCCAATGGCGACGACGTGAAGGTCGGTGCGCCGGTGGTCGATGGTGCTTCCGTCGTGGCCGAGGTGGTCGAGCAGACCCGCGGTCCGAAGGTCATCGCCTTCAAGAAGCGTCGCCGCCAGAATTCGAAGCGCAAGCGCGGTCACCGTCAGGATCTGACCACCCTGCGCATCACCGAGATCCTCGCCGACGGGGCCAAGCCCTCCGGCAAGAAGGCGACGGCCAAGAAGACCGCTGCCAAGACCGCCGCGAAGAAGGCTCCCGCCAAGGCCGAGGCCGAGGCAGCCGGAGATGCCGCCGCCGAAGAGAAATCCGCGTGAGGCGCGACCGCGAGTCGGGCGTCACATGCAAGCAGTATTAGGGGAGTAGACCCATGGCACATAAAAAAGCAGGCGGCTCGTCCCGTAACGGTCGCGATTCCGCCGGTCGCCGTCTCGGCGTGAAGAAGTTCGGCAACGAGAGCGTCGTGGCCGGCAACATCATCATCCGCCAACGGGGCACGAAGGTGCATCCGGGGGTGAATGTCGGTCTCGGCAAGGACCATACGATTTTCGCGCTCTGTGAAGGGCGCGTTCAGTTCGGCAAGAAACTCGGCCGATCGATCGTATCCGTAGTACCGGCCCAGGAGGCTGCAGAGTAAACCGGCGAGAGCAAAGTCCGACGAAGGAGCTCCCGCCGGGTCCCACCCACCCCGGCGGTCAAGAAGCTCCAGATGCGGCAACATGCCTCGCCAGAGAGCTCCGAAAGACCCCGGGGGAGGTGGAACACCACCTCCCCTTCGTCGTTTTCATGCGGAATCCCCGGAAATCCGGAAACCGCGCGATCGGAGCTGAATTCATGTTCCCCGACCTGACCCGTGACGACGTCTTCCGTCTCGAAACCGCCCGCCTCTGGCTGCGCTGGCCGCGCCAGGGCGACGCCCGAGCCGTGCAGGATCTCGCTGCGGCCAAAGAGGTAGCGGACATGATGAAGAAGCTGCCGCGCGCTTATCCGCACGAAGGCGCCGACGGCTTCATCCTCTCCACCCGCCACGCCAATATGGAAGGCACGGGGCTGACGCTCGCCATCGCACCCAAGGCGCGCCCGACCGTGCCGATCGGCGTGATCGGGGTGTTTCCCACGCAGGTCGCGACCGAATCCGAACTCGCATTCTGGATCGGTCGGCCCTATTGGGGCGAGGGCTTCATGACCGAGGCCGTCGCCGCCATGCGCGACGCCGCCTTCCGGTTCGCCGATTCGCAGGTCCTGACGGCGCGGGCCGCTCTCGACAATCCCGCTTCCCGGCGGGTGCTCGCGAAATGCGGCTTCGAGCCGGTGGCGATGTCGGACGGCTCCCGCCACGGCGCCGACACCTTCCGCATGACGCGGGAGCAATGGCGCGAGGAGGCCGAGGTGCAGCGGGAAAAGCCGCTGCGCGCGTCGCAATCCCTCCTTCGGGACTTGACGGCGCGCGCAGGCACTGAAAACGATCTGCCGCAAGCCGCCGAGTAAGCGTATACGCGACCCGGCTCGCCGATGAACCGACACCGCCCCGGCCCGTCCGGGGCGGTTCGCATGGTAAAGACTGAAGACGATGAAGTTTCTCGACCAGGCCAAGATTTTCATTCGCTCTGGCGACGGCGGCGCCGGCTGCGTCTCGTTCCGGCGCGAGAAGTTCATCGAATTCGGCGGTCCCGACGGCGGCGATGGCGGCCGCGGTGGTGATGTCTGGGCGGAATGCGTCGAGGGGCTGAACACCCTGATCGACTATCGCTACCAGCAGCATTTCAAGGCGCAGAAGGGCGTGCACGGCATGGGCCGCAACCGCACCGGCGCCTCCGGCGAGGACGTGGTGCTCAAGCTGCCGGCGGGCACCCAGATCCTCGACGAGGACGGCGAGACGGTGATCGCCGATCTCACGGAAGTCGGGCAGCGCATCAAGCTCGCCCGTGGCGGCAATGGCGGCTTCGGCAACGCGCATTTCGTCTCCTCGACGAACCGCGCCCCGCGCCGCGCCAATCCCGGCCAGGACGGCGAGGAGCGCTGGATCTGGCTGCGGCTCAAGCTGATCGCCGATGCGGGGCTCGTGGGCCTGCCCAATGCGGGCAAGTCGACCTTCCTCGCCACCGTCACGGCGGCCAAGCCGAAGATCGCGGATTATCCCTTCACCACTCTGCATCCGGGGTTGGGCGTGGTGCGCATCGACGGGCGCGAATTCGTGCTCGCCGATATTCCCGGCCTGATCGAGGGCGCCCATGAGGGCGTGGGGCTCGGCGACCGTTTCCTCGCCCATGTCGAGCGCTGCCGCGTCATCCTGCACCTCGTCGAGGGCACCAGCGAACATGCCGGCAAGGCATACAAAACCGTGCGCGAAGAGCTCGAAGCCTATGAGCACGGGCTGGCCGAGAAACCGGAGATCGTCGCGTTGTCGAAGACCGACGCGCTCGATGCCGAGACGCTGAAGAAGCAGCGCGACCGTCTGCGCCGCGCCTGCGGCAAGGCCCCGCTGATCCTCTCCTCGGCCACCGGTACCGGCGTCACCGAGGCCCTGCGCGCGCTCGCCGACACCATCGCCGAAACCCGGGGCGACGCGATCCACACGGAAAAACCCGCTACCTGGTCGCCGGTCTGATCCGGCCCGCGCCCGACCGACATCCAGATTTCCGCCGACAGGATCACCGATATGGCCCGCAAACTCTCCGGAACCATCATCATCGCCACCCATAATGCCGGCAAATTGCGCGAGATGCGCGAATTGCTCGCACCTTTCGGGATCGAGGCGACATCGGCCGGAGAGCGTGGCTTGCCGGTGCCGGAAGAGACCGGACACATGTTTTCCGAGAATGCCGCCATCAAGGCCCATGCGGCGGCACAGGCCACGGGCCTGCCGGCGATCTCCGACGATTCGGGCCTGTGCGTCGCCGCGCTCGATTGCGCGCCGGGGCTGTTTTCCGCCGATTGGGCCGTGAACAAGGATTTCGCCCCGGCCATGGAGAAGGTCGAGCGCGAATTGCAAAAGCGCGGCGCGACCACGCCGGAACAGCGGCGCGCCTATTTCGTCTCCGCCCTAGTCGTCGCCTGGCCCGACGGGCACGAGGAGATCTTCGAGGGGCGGGTGCATGGCGCCGTCATCTGGCCGCCGCGCGGCGACAAGGGTTTCGGCTATGATCCGATGTTCGTGCCCGACGGTTCGCAGCGCAGCTTCGGTGAGATGAGCGCGGAGGAGAAACACGGGATCGATTGGCTGGCCGCGCCCGACAACGCGCTCTCCCACCGCGCCCGCGCCTTCGTCGCGCTGGCCCGGGCCTGCCTCGAACCGCGCTGAGGCGCGTCACGGCAAGATCTGGCGCAGATAGGGCGCGATGCCGCGTCGCGGCTGCCATTGTCGCGGATAACCGAGGGACACTTCCTCGAAACGCGTGCCGTCGCGAATATCGCTGCGGCGCACATGCAAATGCCCGCTGATCGCGACGCGGGCATCGAAACGCCGGTGCCAGTCATGCGTCGCGCGCGTGCCGCACCAGGGCGTGAAGCGCGGGATGCGCGGAATGTGGATGAGATCTTCGCGCAAGGGATAATGGTTGACGAGTATCGTCGGCAGCCCGTGCGGACGCGCCTCGAGCCTCGCGCCGCTCAGGGCGATGCGGGCGGCGCACCAGTCTTCCCGTGTGGCATGGGGTGCGGGATCGAGCCGGATCTCGTCGGCGCAGACGGCGCGGCCTTCGCGCGCCCAGGCGACGACCTCCTCCCGGGCGAGACCGGGCGGGCGGAAGCTGTAATCATAAAGCAGAAACAACGGCGCGATCAGGCACGGCCCGCCCGGCCCCTCCCAGACCGGCCAGGGGTCTTCCGGCGTCACGATCCCGGCCTCGCGGGCGATCTCGACGAGGGCGCGATATTTCGCGTCGCCCGCCAGCGCCGGACGGCCACCCTCGGGCATGGTGGTCCAGAGCTCGTGATTGCCCGGCACCCAGATCACGCGAGCAAACCGCGCCGCGAGCACGGCGAAGGCCTCCGCCACCGTCTCCGGCTTCTCCGCCACGTCACCGGCGACGATCAGCCAGTCGCGCGGATATGGCGGCAGCGCATCCAGCGCCGCGCGGTTGGTCGCATGCGCGAGATGCAGGTCACTGATGGCGAGCAGGCGCATGATGGTCCAGAAACCGGTTACGGAAATCGTCGTGGCCCGTTCGCATGCAAATCATGCGAGCGTCCCGGGCGGCGGCACGAAGGCTTCATCCTCCTTCACCACCTTGGTGACGACATAGGTGAAATAGCGGTCGATGCCGATATCGCGCGCGAGCCAGCCGTCGATAATGTTCTGATATTCGCCGATATCGCGCACCACGATGCGCACGAGATAATCGATCCCCCCGCCCAGCGACCAGCAGGCGGCCACGCGGGGATGGGCACAGATCACCGATTCGAACCGCTCCGAATCGGCCAGCGAATGGCTGCGCAGGTTCACCTCCAGCATCACCGTGGTGAGCGGGCCGAAGGCGTCGGGGGCAATACGGGCATGGTAGCCGGTGATCAGCCCGGCCTTTTCGAGCCGCGCGAGCCGCGTCCAGCAGGGCGTCGGCGACAATCCGACGGCTTCGGCGAGGGCGCGTTTGGTGATTCGCCCCCGGCGCGCCACCGTGGCGAGGATACGCAGGTCGTAGGTGTCGAGCTTGATGCTTGTCATCGATGCATCTCAAAGCCACACTGGCCCCATCCAGGAGTCGCAGCATCCGTCCGGCCAGGCCGGGCGTGAAGCGTATCGGAGCGAGCATGAGCGATGCGCATCTGAAATTCAGCCGCACGGAATATGCCGAGCGGCTGGCGAGGACCCGTGCGGCCATGGCCGAGCAGGAGCTCGATCTCCTGATCGTCAGCGACCCGTCCAACATGGCCTGGCTCACCGGTTACGACGGCTGGTCCTTCTACGTTCACCAATGTGTCCTCGTTTCGCATGAGGGGGAGCCCGTCTGGTATGGTCGTCTCCAGGATGCCGCCGGCGCGCGCCGCACGGCCTATCTGCACGACGACGCCATACTCTCCTATCCCGATCACTATGTGCAATCCACCGACCATCATCCGATGGACCTGCTCGCAGCGATCATCGAATCGCGTGGCTTCGACAAGGCGCGCATCGGGGTCGAGCTCGACAACTACTATTTCACCGCCGCCGCCTATGCCGCGCTGACGACGGGTTTGCCCAATGCGCTCTTCGTCGATGCCACCGCGCTGGTGAACTGGCGCCGCGCCATCAAGAGCGAAGCGGAGATCGGCTTCATGCGCAAGGCCGCGCGGATCGTCGAGGCCATGCATCAGCGCATCCTGGAAAAGGCCGAACCCGGTATCCGCAAATGCGACCTTGTCGCCGAGATCTACGATGTCGGCATACGCGGTGTCTCCGATACGGGCGGCGACTACCCCGCCATCGTACCGCTCCTGCCCTCGGGGCCCGATGCCGCCGCGCCGCATCTCACCTGGAACGACCAGCCGCTGCGCGCGGGCGAAGGCACGTTCTTCGAGATCGCTGGCTGCGTGAACCGCTATCATTGCCCGCTCTCGCGCACGGTCTTCCTCGGCAAGCCGCCGCAAGCCTTTCGCGACGCGGAGAAAGCGGTGCTCGAAGGCATGGAGGCAGGGCTCGACAATGCCCGCCCGGGCATGACCTGCGAGGATATCGCCTTCGGTTTCTTCAGTGTGCTGGAGCGCTACGGCATCATCAAGGACAACCGCACCGGCTATTCGATCGGCCTGAGCTATCCGCCCGATTGGGGCGAGCGCACCATGAGCCTGCGCTCGGGGGACCGCACCGTGCTCGAACCGGGCATGACCTTCCATTTCATGAGCGGGTTGTGGCTCGCCGATATGGGGCTCGAAATCACCGAGAGCATCCTGATCACCGAAACCGGGGTGGAATGCCTCGCGAGCGTCCCGCGCGAGCTCTTCATCAAGGACTGAATGCGCATTCATGACCGATAGCCTCCCGCCTTCCCCGATCAGTTGCGATCTCGATTTCGAGTGCGACGGCGCGCAACACGGCTTCCTGCGCCTGCCCTGGAGCCGCGATGATTCGGCCTGGGGCGCGGTGATGATCCCGATCAGCGTGATCCGCAACGGCCCCGGCCCGACCGCGCTCGTCACCGGCGGCAATCACGGCGACGAATACGAGGGGCCGATCGCCCTGCATGATCTCGCCGCGACGCTCGACCCCGCGCGGATCAGCGGGCGGATCATCATCCTGCCGGCGATGAACACGCCCGCCTTCCGGGCCGGCACGCGAACCTCGCCGATCGACGGGGGCAATCTCAACCGGCTGTTTCCCGGGCGGCCGGACGGCACGCCGACGCAGAAGATCGCCGATTACGTCACCCGCCATCTGCTGCCGCTCGCCGATTGCGTGCTCGACTTCCATTCCGGCGGCAGGACGCTCGATTTCCTGCCGCTCGCCGCCTGCCACATCCTCCCCGACAAGGCGCTCGAAGCGCGCTGCCGCGCGGCGGTCGAGGCGTTCGGGGCGCCCTACGCGCTGCAGATGATCGAGATGGATGCGGTGGGCATGTTCGACACCACCGCCGAGGCGATGGGCAAGACCTTCGTCACGACGGAGCTCGGCGGCGCCGGCACCGCGACGCCGCGCAGCATCGCGATCGCGAAACGCGGCCTGCGCGGTTTCCTCGCCCATGCGGGCATTCTCTCCGGAGCGGATGCTGCGCGCGGGCAGGCGGCTGCGGGCGAGACCGTCTGGCTCGACATGCCCGACGGTGATTGCTTCCTCGTTAGTGAGGAGGAGGGCCTGATCGAACCGATGGTAACGCTGGGCGACCGGGTGGCGCGCGGGGATGTCGTGGCGCGGATCTACCCGTTCGGGCGCAGCGGGCGTGCGCCCCTTTCCTGCCATGCGGGCCGCGACGGTATCGTGATGGCGCGTCACGTGCCCGGGCTGGTCAAGCCGGGGGATTGCATCGCCGTCTTCGCCGAGCCGGTGGCGTAAATCGGAATCACGAGCGAAACAGCCGCGTATACTGGGTTTCGTGGCAGATCGCGCCGAGATCCGATGTGAAGACGCAGCCGCCGAGGCTCTCTTCGAGCCCATCCGCCTCATGGGCTGTGATCAGCGCTGCGGCGCGATCGGGGATATCGGGGAGGAGGCCTGCAATGATGCGCTGCCCGTCCGTCTGGCCCACAGCGCTGAGGCGGATAGCGGCGGAGACGAGATTGCCGACAAAGCCCGCGAGATAGGCTTCGAGCAAGGCGGTGAGCGGGAGATCATGACCACGCCCCGCCATGCCAACGGCGACCGGATAAGGCGTGGCTTCTTCGCCGTCGAGCCCGGCGCGCTGCGCCTGCCATGCGGCGACGGGCGCGCAGGGCCAGGCGCTCGCGATCGCGGTGAGGAAGGCATCGCCCTGCATGCAGGTTTCGAGGCGCCGCTCGCTCGAACCGGCGAGCGCGCGGGCGAGTGCGGCGATCCCGGCGAGTTGCGCCGGATCATGCGCAGCCTCGTAGGCCGCGATCAGGAAGAGCGCGTCGTTTCGCCCCGATCCGTAAGCCAGGAGATCGCCCAGCCAGTCGCCCAGATCTTTCGCCCCGTCGATCTGCGCGCTCTCGCAAGCCCATTCCAGCCCGTGCGAATAGGCGAAGGCACCGACGGGAAAACCCGGCGAGAACCAGATCATCAGGGGCAGATGCGCCGCGCTCATCAGCCATGCCGGTCGTGATCGTGGTCGTGATGATGATGGTGACCGTGCCCATGACTGTGCCCATGACCGTGACCGTGATCATGACTGTGCCCGTGACCGTGACCGTGATCATGCCCGCAATCATGGTCATAGGCGCCGCGTTCCGGCTGGAAGGGGCGCTCGACCGGGGTGGCCGTTCCGCCCTGCCCGCGCACCATTTCGGCCAGCACGTGATCCGCCTCGATATAGATCGCATCCGCCGTGATCTCGGCCGGCGTATGGCGGTTTCCGATATGCCAGGCGAGGCGCAGGAGCCGCAGCGGGTTCTCGGCGCGGATTTCGAGCAGAGGCTGCGGCGCGGCCACGACCCGCACCAGCCTTCCGTCCTCCAGCTTGAGCCCGTCCCCGTCATTGAGGACCACCGCCTTGTCGAGATCGAGCACGAATTCGAGCCCGCCATCCCCCTGCAGGGCCACGCGCCGGCGGTGGCGCCCCTCGTGATCGAGGGTGACGCGGTCGACGACCTTGTCGGCCTTCACGGCGGGCTTGCGGATAACGGCGGTGGCGCGCAGCATCATGACCTCATCACGGCGTTTTCGAATGGAGACGCGGCAGGTTAGGCGAGGGCGCGACGGAAGGGAAGTGCGATGCGGCCTCACGCTCCGCCCGCACTCGTCACCGTTACCGCGCGAATTCGGGCTCCTCGCGCATCAGGCTGCGCTTGATGCTCTCCAGATGCAGGCGCGCGCTCTCGGAATCGCCGTCGCGCATCTGGTCGTAGGTCTTTTGTGCGATGTCGGGTTCGACCGGGGTGAGCTTGCGGCCCGTGCTCATGGCGAGGACCTGCACTTCGCAGGCGCGCTCCAGATAATACAGATCGTCCCATGCCTCGGCGATGGTGGGGGCGATGACCATGACGCCGTGATTCTTCATGAAGACGATATCGGCATCCCCCATCGCGCCGGCGATGCGGTCGCCCTCGGCCTCGTCGAGCGCGAGCCCGTTATAGTCGCGGTCGATCGCCGTGCGGCCATAGAATTTGAGCGCCGTCTGCCCGGCCCAGACCAGCGGATCGCCCTCGACCATCGAGAGTGCCGTGGCATAGGGCATGTGGGTGTGGAAGGCGACGCGCGCACGCGGCAGGCGCATGTGCAGGCGTCCATGGATGTAGAAGGCCGTCGCCTCGGGCTGGCCCTCGCCGGAAATGACGTTGCCGTCGTAATCGCAGACCAGCAGGCTCGATGCCGTGACCTCCGAGAAGGACAGGCCGTAGGGGTTGACGATGAAGAGATCGTCGCGCCCGGGCACGATCGCCGAGAAATGGTTGCAGATCCCCTCGCTCATGCCGAGCCGGGCCGCCATGCGGAAACACGCCGCGAGATCGACCCGCGCGGTCTCGAGCGCCTCCTCGTCGATGGCGCTGTTGCGCAGGATGGCGGGGCCGGACCCCTTCGCCTTGAATTCGTGAGCCATGTTCGTCCTCCGAGCGATGATCGCTGCGGGCGCCGCCCGGGAGCGGGTTCGCAGTCGTGATGTTTTCGAAGCATCATGATCACGAGAGCCCAGCCGGGCTTCAAGCGGGTTTTCCACAAAGCCTCATGCGAAAGGCAAGATGCGAAAGGCAAGGGCACGGCCTTGGGCACGGCCTTGGGCACGGCCTTGGGCACGGCCTCGCGGCGCAGGGTAGTGAGACGCGATAGTATACAAGCCGGGATTTTATAGTATAATCTTCGTATCAAACACAATCATTCCGCATGCCGGCCCGCATCAAGAAATATAATGCGGCTCATGAAATGATTCAGGCATTTTTCGGACAATTTTCAGGCGGGGCGTTGTCAAGCACGATCTGAATGATTATCTGCGTTGATCATTGAGGCTGCGACACCGATCCGCGATTAACTTCGTGGAGGCGGCGCTTTATTTGTTGCAGTAAAACAAGGGTTCCGATGAACGATACGCCAAAACGCGACAAGATCGTCGTGCGTAATCTCTACAAGATCTTCGGCGATCGCCCCAAGGAGGGCATGAAGCTGATCCGCGAAGGACGCTCGAAGGACGAGATCTTCGCCCGCACCGGCCAGACGGTCGGTGTCGTCGATGCGAATTTCAATATCCGTGAAGGCGAAATCTTCGTCATCATGGGGCTGTCGGGCTCCGGCAAGTCCACCATGGTGCGCATGTTCAACCGTCTCTACGAGCCGACTTCCGGTTCGATCGAGATCGACGGCGAGGACATCACCAGGCTCGACCACGAGGGCCTGCGCAAGCTGCGCCGCGATACGGTGAGCATGGTCTTCCAGTCCTTCGCGCTGATGCCCCACATGAAGGTGATCGACAACGTCGCATTCGGTCTCGAACTGGGCGGCGTCTCCCGCGAGGTGCGTCACGAGCGTGCCCGCGCCGCCCTGGAGCAGGTCGGCCTCGCGGCCAATGCCGAGAGCTATCCGGACGAGCTTTCCGGCGGCATGCAGCAGCGTGTGGGGCTCGCCCGCGCGCTCTGCGCCGATCCCCCCATCCTTCTGATGGACGAGGCCTTCTCCGCCCTCGACCCGCTGATCCGCTCGGAGATGCAGGACGAGTTGCTGATGCTCCAGGAAGAGAAGCAGCGCACCATCATCTTCATCAGCCACGATCTCGACGAAGCCATGCGCATCGGCGACCGCATCGCCATCATGCAGGGCGGCGTCGTGGTGCAGGTGGGCACGCCAGAAGAGATCCTGAAGAATCCGGCCAATGACTACGTGCGCTCGTTCTTCCGCGGCGTCGACGTCTCCAAGGTGCTCACCGCCCGCGACATCGCGCGGCGCACGCAGGTGACGCTGATCGACAAGCCCGAACAGGGCCCGCGCGCGGCGATCCGCACGCTGGAGAATCACGACCGCGAATACGGCTACGTGCTCGGTCGCGGACGGCGCTTCCTCGGCGTGGCGAGCCTGTCGAGCCTCGACGAGGCGCGCAAGGCCGATGCGCCGCTGGACAAGGCGCTCCTGCCCGATTGTCCCACCATCACGCCGGACACCCATCTGGGCGACCTCATGAACGTGGTGGCGGTGACGCCCTTCGCCGTCCCCGTAGTCGACGAGGATGGCCGCTATGTCGGCGCCGTCTCGCGTTCGGCGCTGCTCAAGGCGCTCGACAACGTGATCGGCGAGGAAAAGCCCGCGCTCTCCGAGCCCGCCATTCCCGCGAGCGAAGCCCGGGAGGGCGTGTGACATGAACGCCCAGTTCAACCCGCTTCAACCCTTCGACACGCTGCAACTGCCCTTCAATGAATGGGTGCGTGACTTCTTCAACTGGATTTCCGGCGCACGCAGCTTCTTCCGCACCATCCGCCAGCCGGTGGACTGGGTACTGGAGACGATCGAGGGGGCCCTGCAGGCCTTGCCGCCCGGCCTGATGATCGTGGCGATCGCGCTGCTCGCCTGGCAGCTCGTCGGGCCACGTCTGGCCATCGGTTCGTTCCTGAGCCTGCTCTTCGTCGGCATGATCGGCGCCTATTCGCAGACCATGACCACGCTGGCTCTGGTGCTCACCGCCGTGGCCTTCTGTGCCGCGATCGGCATACCGCTCGGCATCCTCGCCTCGCGCAGCGACCGGTTCGAACAGGGCCTGCGCCCGGTGCTCGACACCATGCAGACGACGCCCGCCTTCGTCTATCTCGTGCCGATCGTGGTGCTGTTCGGCATCGGCAACGTGCCCGGCGTGATCGTCACGATCATCTTCGCCGTGGCGCCCCTGATCCGGCTGACCAATCTCGGCATCCGGCAGGTGCCCAAGGACGTGATCGAAGCGGCCCTCGCCTTCGGCGCCTCGCCGCGTCAGCTCCTGTGGCGAGTACAGATGCCGCTCGCCACCAAGACGATCATGGCCGGCGTGAACCAGTCGCTGATGCTCGCATTGTCGATGGTGGTGATCGCCTCGATGATCTCCGTCGGCGGTCTCGGCCAGATGGTGCTGCGCGGCATCGGGCGCCTCGATATGGGGCTCGCCGTCATCGGCGGCATCGGCATCGTCGTGCTCGCGATCATCCTCGACCGCATGACCCAGGCGCTCGCCCAGAGCGAGCGCGAACGCGGCGGTCAGCGCATGTTCGATCGCGGCCCGATCGGCCTCGTGCGCCGGCTCGCCGGGCGCATGGACGGCAACGCGAAAGGCCATGGCCAAAGCAACGGCAAAGCGCCGGCGGCCGCCCCGCGCGACGCCGCCGCCTGATTCTTCCGATGCGCGTTGCGCCACGCCCGGCGCGCATCCGTTTCACCAACCCCACCAATCAGAAAATGGAGTCGTCATGACCAGACATTTCCGCACAGCCAGCGCCATGGCCATCGCCGTCGCGATCGGTTTCTCCGCGAGCAACGCCGCCGCCGACGAGCCGATGCCCGGCGAGGGCGTCACCGTCCAGCCGATCACCTCTGGCATCGCCGAGGAGATCTTCCAGCACGAGATTCTCTTCGAGGGGCTTCGCCAGCTCGGCTACGAGGTGCGTGAACCGCTCGAATCGGAATATGCCGTGATGCATGTCGCGCTCGGCCAGGGTGACGCCGACTTCACCGGCGTGCACTGGAACCTCCTGCACGAGGAATTCTATCAGAATGCCGGCGGTGACGGCTCGCTCGTCAAGATGGGCAACCTGATCGCCGACGTGCTGCAGGGCTACCTGATCGACAAGGCGACCGCCGATGAGCACGGCATCACCAATCTCGAACAGCTCCAGGATCCGGAAATCGCCGCGCTCTTCGATGCCAGCGGCGACGGCATGGCCGATCTGACGGGCTGCAATCCCGGCTGGGGCTGCGAACTCGTGATCGAGCATCACCTCCCGGAATACGGGCTCACCGATACGGTGCGTCACAACCAGGGCAGCTACTTCGCGCTGATGGCCGACACCATCGCCCGGTTCGAGCAGGGCGAGCCGATCCTCTACTACACCTGGACGCCGCTCTGGGTCTCGGGCGAACTCGTCCCGGGCGAGGATGTGGAATGGCTCGAAGTGCCGTACACCTCGCTTCCGGGCGATGAGGACGCCACCGAGGAGGACACCTCCGCCGATGGTCGCAATCTCGGCTTCGCCGTGGACGATATCCGCGTGCTCGCCAACCGCGACTGGGCCGAGGCCAATCCGGCCGCCGCGCGTTTCCTGGAACTCGTCGAGATCGACATCAACGACGTCTCCGCACAGAACCTGCTGATGCGCGACGGTGAGGATTCCACCGACGACATCATGCGCCATGTGGAGAACTGGCTCGAAGAGAATGCCGATGCGTTCGAGGGCTGGGTCGCCGAGGCGCGCACGGTCGAGTAATCGCGCGACATGCGTGATCGGGAGCGGGCGGTGCCGTCACGGCGCCGCCCGTTTCGCATTCAGGGCGCCGTGCGCGGATCGCCGTAGCGCCCGGTCCAGTATTTCTTCAGGCCGTCGCCGACAGCCCCGAACAGCATCAGCAGCGAACCGGTGATGAACAGCCAGACGCCGAAGGTCAGCCAGGCGGAATAGGCCGGCAGGAAGAAGATCGAGCCGACGAAGAAGGTCGCGTTGCCGATCACACCGATGCTGATGTGGATCCACTCGTATTCCACGAGAAACCGATGCAGCGCGCGCCGCTTTTCCATATCCGCCCCCTTTTCTGCATCATCCGCGACGAATAATCGCATGCCGTGCGAGCGGCCGCCCACCCGGCCGCGATTCCGTGACGCACATATCAGCACGCCATCCCTGTAGACCCGGTTAAGGCCGCGCGCCGGCAACGCCCGCTGGTGCCGGTCACCGCGAAAGCTCCGAAAACGAACCTTGCCGCGACCCGTCCCTTAATGGCTTGCAAACCCTTCGTTGTTACGTTCGGTAAGCGCTCCGGACGACGAGAGGTGAGGATGCTGACGCGCAGGCGAGAGCAGAACGGCGACCGCGTATATCGCGAGGCGCTCGGCGCCGGGCGTGAACTGAGGCTCGTCCTGGGAGCTGCCGGATTGTCGGCGCAGGAGGCGCGCTGGAATGACCTGGTCGAGTCCGGGCGCTGTGCGAGCCCCTTCGATGTCTACCCCATGGCCGTGGCCTGCGCGGAAGCGGCGCAGGCGTGCGGG
Source organism: Salinarimonadaceae bacterium (assembly GCA_050485405.1). Lineage (GTDB taxonomy): Bacteria > Pseudomonadota > Alphaproteobacteria > Rhizobiales > Beijerinckiaceae > Saliniramus. Next base: position 49,118 of record JBJHBI010000001.1, on the reverse strand, counting down.
AGCACCATCATCACCGCCATCTTCGACGATGGCGGGAGCGCGGCGACGATCCTTCCCCTGCGCACCGAGCAGCATCTGGGAATCCGCCGGGCCGTCCCCCTGACCGCGCCGATCTCGCAATACGCGCCGGGCATAGGCGCGCCGATCACCACCGAGCAATTGCAGGGGCTGGGAGCGGCGCTCTCGCGCCGTTGCGGCATCGATATCCTGCTGCTTCGCCGCGTGCGCCCCGGCTCCGCGTTGCATGACGCGCTCATCGATACCGGAACCGGCGGCGAGCCCGAATCGGCCCAGTTCATCGATCTCGCCGCCTGGCAATCCTTCGATGCCTACGACAAGGCATTCTCGAATTCGACCCGGCGCAATCGCCGCCAGCGCCGGCAGAAGCTGGAGGCCGAGATCGGCCCGATCACCTTCGAGGTGGTCGATGCCGCGTGTGCACCGGACGTCTTGCGCAGCGCGACCGGCTGGAAGGCGGACTGGCTGCGCGAGGCGGGCCTGCCCAGTCCGGTTCTCGGCGACGAGATATGGTGCGAGGCGCTGATCGCCTGCGCGCAGGCGCCCGGTGCCCATCTCAGCGTGATGAAGGCGGGCGGGCGATGCGTCGCGGTCGAGCTCGGCTTCTCGCAGGGGAGCGAATACGTCGCCTATCTGGGTGCCTTCGATCCGGCCATGGGGCGCTACAGCGTGGGTCAGGAACAGATGGTGCGCACCATCGCCTGGTGCTTCGAGCAGGGTTTCACCCGCTACGACCTGCTCGCGCCCGACGATTCCTACAAGCGCTTCTGGACGCGCGGCAATCCCGGCGAGACGGTGACCGATTTCACCCTGCCCGTATCCCTCAAGGGACAGGCCTACGCCTTCGCCTACCAGCACGGTCGGCCACTCGCCAAACGTGCGATGCATGCGGTCCCCGCCCCGATCCGCCGGGCCGTCATGCGCGCATGAGGGGCATACCGCATATGGGGCGGGGCCGAATACGGGCATAGTCGCCGCCGGGGCCGATCCGTTCCGGAACCCCCGCGCCGGCGACGCGTTCGCCTCGTGAGAAGCCAATCCGATGCGGGAGCGACTGCATGGGCGACGACACGCTCGGCTGGGTGCTGACCTACGATTCCTACGACCCTGATCGCGAGGGTCTGCACGAGGCGCTGTGTACCCTCGGCAACGGCTATTTCGCCACGCGCGGTGCGAGCCCGGACACGTCCGATGACGGCATCCATTATCCGGGCACCTATCTCGCCGGCGGCTATAACCGGCTCACCAGCGACGTGCAGGGCCGCAAGATCGAGAACGAGGATCTCGTCAATCTGCCGAACTGGCTGCCGCTGACCTACCGCATCGGCGAGGGGAAGTGGTTTCACATCGACGAGACCGAGATCCTCTCCTACCGGCAATCGCTCGATCTCAAGCGCGGCCTGCTCCTGCGCGAGATCAGGGCGCGCGACGACGCGGGCCGGATCACGCGCTGGCGCGAAAAACGGCTCGTCTCGATGGCTGAGCGGCATCTCGCGGCGCTATCCGTCACGATCACGCCCGAAAACTGGTCGGGGCGGATGCAGTTTCGCACCGGGCTCGACGGCAGCGTCACCAATAACGGCGTGGCGCGCTACCGCGCTCTGGCCTCGCAGCATCTCGACATTCTCGAGCTCGATCATCTGGGCGCCGACACGCTCTACTTGCGCGCGCGCACCAACCAGTCCCGGATCGAGCTCGCCATGGCGGCGCGCACGCGCATCCATTGCGAGGATTGCGACGTCCATCCCGAATACGAGACCCACGGTTCCGACCGGCGCATCTGGCAGATCATCACCTGCGAGGCCCGCGAAGGCGCACCGGTCACGGCTGAGAAGGTCGTCGCCCTGCATAATTCGCGCGACTGGGCCATTGCGGAGGCCGGGCTCGAGGCCAAGCGCACATTGGGCCATGCCGGCGATTTCGCCGATCTCCAGAGCGCCCACGAGATCGCCTGGCGGCATTTGTGGGAGGATTGCGACATCGCGCTCACCGATGGTGACATGGCCGAGACCGAGCTGAAGCTGCGCGTCCATATCTTCCACTGCCTGCAGACGGCCTCGCCGCACTCGATCGATCTCGATGTCGGCATTCCCGCGCGCGGCTGGCATGGCGAGGCCTATCGCGGGCACATCTTCTGGGACGAGCTCTTCATCTTCCCGTTCCTGAGCCTGCGCCTGCCCACCCTCACCCGCGCGCTTCTGCGCTACCGCCACCGCCGCCTGCCCGAGGCGCGCCGGGCGGCCCGCGAGGAGGGATATGCCGGAGCAATGTTCCCCTGGCAGAGCGGGTCGAACGGGCGCGAGGAGACGCAGAAGCTGCATCTCAACCCGGAATCGGGGCGCTGGAACCCCGACAACACCCATCGCCAGCGCCATATCAACGCGGCCATCGCCTTCAATATCTGGCAGTATTACGAAGCCACCGACGATTACGAATTCCTCACCGCCTTCGGCGCGGAGATGTTTCTCGAAATCGCCCGGTTCTGGGCCTCGATCGCGACCCACAACCCCGAGATCGACCGCTACGAGATCAAGGGCGTGATGGGTCCGGACGAGTATCATACCGCCTATCCGGGGGTCGATCCGAGCGAAGAAGGCGGCATCGACAACAACGCCTATACCAACGTCATGGTCGCCTGGCTGATGGCGCGCGCCGAGGACGTGCTCGACGCCATCCCCACCGCCCAGGCGGAGCGTCTGTGCGAGACGATCGGGCTCACCCGCGAGGAGCGCGCGCGCTGGTACGAAATCAGCCGCAAGCTGCGCGTGCCGTTCCACGATGACGGCATCATCAGCCAGTTCGAGGGCTATGACGCGCTCCAGGAATTCGACTGGGAGGGTTATCGCGAGAAATACGGCGACATCCAGCGCCTCGACCGCATCCTCGAAGCCGAGGGCGATGCGGTGAACCGCTACAAGGCCTCGAAACAGGCCGATGTGCTGATGTTGTTCTATCTCTTCACGACGGACGAGCTCTACCAGATCTTCGAGCGGCTCGGTTACCCGTTCGGGCCGGAGCATATCCGCCGCAACGTCGCCTATTACATGGCGCGCACCTCGCATGGTTCGACGCTCAGCGGCGTCGCCCATGCCTGGGTGCTCGCCCGCTCCGACCGTCCGCGATCCTGGAAGCATTTCCAGCGCACGCTCGACAGCGACATCGCCGACGTGCAGGGCGGCACCACGCCCGAGGGCATCCATACCGGCGCCATGGCCGGCACGATCGATCTCGTGCAGCGCTGCTTCGTCGGCATCGACATGCGCGGCAACACGTTGCATTTCGACCCGGCCCTGCCCGACGAGATCGGCCATATCCGCGTTCGCCTGCGCTACCGGCGCCAGGTGCTCGATGTGGAGGTCGACCACGACCGCCTCGTCATCGAGAGCCGCTCCTACAGCGCCAACACCATCAAGCTCGCCTATCGCGGCCATTACCGCGATCTCGCCCCGGGCGAGACCTGTCGCTTCCGGCTGATCAAGCCCGATGAGCGCCTGCGCGACGAAAACCGCCACGCCGCCCCCCGCAGCTGACGCCCCGGTCGTTTGAGCCACGTTTTCAAAGAGGTCCCAGCGGACTTCGCTACCCTCGCGCTCTGTGGAGGATGAAGGGATTCGCGCTCGTGGCCTTGCAACGCGCGGCGCAAGCGGACACACTCGGTGAAACGGCCTTGCCGGGCGGGTTGGCAGCCGGGGGCGTCGCGCCTATCTTCGAGATAGTAGCGATACGCAACCGTCTCGCGGATCGCCGGCAAGCGCAGACGAGACCGCGAAAGGCGGCGCATCTGGAGGGAGAGGGGCATGGCCTCGTCTGAGATCGATTTCACCCGCACATTGTCCGGAGATGCCGGCGCGCCGCTGATCGACCCGTTCGGCCGCGCGATCAGCTATCTGCGCGTCTCGGTGACGGATCGCTGCGATTTCCGCTGTGTCTATTGCATGTCCGAGGACATGACCTTTCTGCCCAAGCGCGACCTCCTGACGCTCGAGGAGCTCGACCGGCTGTGTTCCGTCTTCGTCGAGCAGGGCGTGAAGAAGCTGCGTATCACCGGCGGCGAGCCGCTCGTGCGGCGCAACATCATGAGCTTCTTCCAGGGCATGACGCGTCATCTCGAGAGCGGCGCACTCGAAGAACTGACGGTGACCACCAACGGGTCACTGCTCGCGCGCTACGCGCAGCAGCTCGCCGATTGCGGCGTGAAGCGCATCAACGTCTCGATGGATACGCTCGACCCCGGCAAGTTCCGCCACATCACCCGCTGGGGCGATCTCGGCAAGGTGCTGGAGGGGATCGACGCCGCACAGGCGGCGGGGTTGCAGGTGAAGATCAACGCCGTCGCCTTGAAAGATTTCAACGAGGACGAGATCGTACCCATGATCGAATGGGCGCATGGGCGGGGCATGGATCTCACCCTGATCGAGGTGATGCCGCTCGGCGAAATCGAGACCGATCGCACCGACCAGTTCCTCTCGCTGCGTCAGGTCCGCGCTTCGCTGCTCGACCGCTACACCCTCACCGATCTGCCCGACCGTACCGGCGGCCCGGCCCGATATGTCCGGCTGGAAGAGACGGGCGGGCGCCTCGGCTTCATCACGCCGCTGACGCATAATTTCTGCGAGAGCTGCAACCGTGTGCGCCTCACCTGCACGGGTACGCTCTATATGTGCCTCGGCCAGGAGGATGCCGCCGATCTGCGCGAGCCTCTGCGCGCCTCCGAGAGCAACGAACCCGTCGCCACCGCGATCCGCAATGCCATCGCGCGCAAGCCCAAGGGCCACGATTTCGTCATCGAACGCGCCAAGCACGGCGACAGGCGCCAGCCGGCGGTAAGCCGCCACATGAGCGTGACCGGCGGGTGAGTCGGGGGTAATGGCCTGCCGGCTTGAAGACTTGCGGGGCGTCGATCGCAGGGCGGATATGCGTTCTTTTCTCTCGCAATTTGCGTGAATTGCGATAAAACACGCTCAACCACGTGTTTGCGAGAGGAAGCGCCATGGCGGCTCATATCAAGAACGGCATCATCGAAGCCATCGGCAACACGCCGCTGATCCGGCTGAAGAAGGCCTCCGAGCTCACCGGCTGCACCATTCTGGGCAAGGCCGAGTTCATGAATCCGGGGCAGTCGGTCAAGGACCGCGCCGCGCTCGCCATCATCCGCGATGCGGAACGGCGCGGCACGCTGCGCCCGGGCGGCGTCATCGTCGAGGGCACGGCGGGCAATACCGGAATCGGGCTCTCGCTCGTGGGCAATGCGCTGGGCTATCGCACCGTGATCGTTATCCCCGAGACGCAGAGCCAGGAAAAGAAGGACATGCTGCGCCTCGCCGGGGCCGAACTCGTCGAAGTTCCCGCCGTCCCTTATGCCAATCCCAACAATTACGTGAAGGTCTCCGGGCGCCTCGCGGAAAGGCTGGCCGCGAGCGAGCCGAACGGCGCGATCTGGGCCAACCAGTTCGACAACGTCGCCAACCGGCAGGGCCATTACGAGACGACCGGGCCGGAGGTCTTCGACCAGATCGAGGGCAAGGTCGACGGCTTCATCTGCGCGGTGGGCAGCGGCGGCACGCTGGCCGGCGTCGGCATGGCGCTGAAGGAGCGCAACGCGAATATCCGCATCGGTCTCGCCGATCCGATGGGTGCTGCGCTCTACTCGTTCTATACGAGCGGCGAGCTGAAATCCTCGGGCTCCTCGATCAGCGAGGGGATCGGCCAGGGTCGCATCACCGCCAATCTCGAAGGCGCGCCGGTGGACCACGCCTATCAGATCCCCGACGAGGAAGCGCTGCCGATCGTCTTCGATCTCCTGCGCGAGGAGGGTCTGTGCATGGGCGGCTCGACCGGGATCAACGTCGCCGGGGCGATCCGGCTCGCCCGGGAACTCGGCCCGGGCAAGACCATCGTCACCATCCTGTGCGATTACGGCACGCGCTACCAGTCCAAGCTCTTCAACCCCGCCTTCCTGCGCGAGAAGGGCCTGCCCGCACCGGAATGGCTGGAGCGCGAGACGACGATCGATCCCGGGCTGGTGTGAGCGGGCCGGGCTCAGCCCTCGCCCGGCTGCGGGCCGTCATAGCCCTCGATGACGATCGCATCCATTTCGGCGCCGCCCTCCTGGCGGGCGCGCGCCGCCTGGTATTCCGGCGAATTCCAGCAGGCGAGCGCATCCTCGTAGCTGGGGAATTCGATCACGACGTTGCGCGAGCGGCTCGAGCCGATCAGGCGCTCGAAGCGCCCGCCGCGCACGATGAAACGCCCGCCGAATTTGGCGAAGGCCTCGCCGTTCGTCGCCACATAGTTTTTGTACGCTTCCTGGTCGTAGACATCGACCCGCGCCACCCAATAGCCCTTCGGCATGTCCGTTTCCTCCCGTTGCGGCGCCCCGTCACCGGGCGCCCTCGTTTTCAGTCGAGCCCCTCGACCACGACCACATCGGCATCCGCCACCGGCGCACGCAGGGCCACGGCCTCCTGATAATCGGGCGACAGATAGAAAGCGCGCGCGCGCTCAAAACTCTCGAATGCGATCACCACGTTGCGCTTGCGGCCCTCGCCCTCCAGCGTCTCCATGCGCCCGCCACGCACCAGCGGACGTCCGCCGAAGCGCTCCATCGCCGCCGTGGCGACGGGGATATACGCCTTGTAGGCCTCCTCGTCATGGACGGTGATGCGCGCGATCACGTAACCTCTGGGCATGGAATTCTCCCGCTGGAACGGCGAAAAGAGTGGGCCGGGCGGGCGCCGCTGACAAGTCCGCATGCCCGTGCGCCCGCACGCTTGCCGACATGCACGCTTGCCGCATGCACCGTTGCCGCATGCTCACGTCACCGAAGCACTCACAGCGTGCGCGCGATATCCTCGGCGATCGCCATGGCGGCGGCGCGCGGATCGGCGGCTTGCGTGATCGGGCGCCCGATGACGAGGTGATCGGCACCGGCGGCCACCGCCTCACCCGGCGTCATGACGCGCTTCTGATCCCCCGCATCGGCACCGGCGGGCCGGATACCCGGTGTGACGATCAACCCGTCGGGTCCGATCGCGGCGCGCACCGTCGCGATCTCCTGAGGCGAGCAGACGATGCCGTCGATGCCCGCTTCACGCGCCTGTGCCGCGCGACGGGCGACGAGTTCGGCGACGCTCCCACCGTAGCCCGCCGCCGCGAGATCGGCATCGTCATAGGAGGTGAGCACCGTCACGGCGAGCAGCTTCAGCGCACCGTCCCCACGCCCCGCCACCGCCGCGGCCATGGTCTGGGGATAGGCATGCACGGTCGCGAGATCGACACCGAGTTCGCGGATCGCCGCGACACCCTCGGTGACCGTGTTGCCGATATCGTGCAGCTTGAAATCGAGGAACACCTTCCGCCCCTGGTCGACCAGCTCGCGGGCGAAGGCGAGACCGCCGGAGAAGCCGAGCCGGTAGCCGATCTTGTAGAAATGCGCCGCATCGCCGATCCGCTCGACCAGCGCGCGCGCCTGCGCGACATCCGGCAGATCGAGGGCGACGATGATCGGATCGCGCGGATCGCGGGGTTTCACGGCATCGGGCGCTGAACGGGACATGGGCGGGCTCCGGTCTGAATGCATTCAAGCGCACAGATCAGAGCCCGGTGACGAAGTCAAATCGGGCTGCGCATAATTCGGGAAACGTCATCGTTTCGTGATAGAGGCGAGGCTATGGGTCGTCGTTGACCCTACGGAATGTATGCCCCCGATCCTGACGAGAGACGACATTGCCCATCCCTCCACCACCCGCCTCACCGCCCTGGCTGACGCGCCGCCCCATCGCCCATCGCGGCCTGCACGCGCGCTCGCGCGGCATCGTCGAGAACGGCATGGATGCCGCCCGCGCCGCGATCGAAAACGATTACGCGATCGAATGCGACGTGCAGGATTGCGCCGATGGCGAGGCCTTCGTCTTTCACGATCATGATCTCGAACGGCTCACGGGGGTCAGGGCTGCGTTCTGCGAGACGCGCGCGAGCAGGCTCGACACGCTGTCCCTGCGCGATGCGCGCGGCGACCGGCGCATTCCGCGCCTGACCGATTTCCTCGCCCTCGTCGCCGGGCGCGTGCCCCTCGTCATCGAGATCAAGAGCCGCTTCGACGGCAACCCGGTGCTCACCCGGCGCTGTATCGAACTCTTGCGGGATTACGACGGCCCGGTCTGCATGAAATCCTTCGATCCGCAGGTCGTCGCCCGCTTGCGCGAGGAGGCACCGGGGATCTGTCGCGGCATCGTTGCGGATGCAGCCGGAAGCGGGCCGCCGGAAGGGGCGCTAGAAGGCGCGCCCAATGCGGCGGATGACGCCCGCGCCCGCGCGCATCTCATTCACCTGGAAGAGACGCTGCCGGATTTCGTCTCCTGGAGCGCCGATGATCTGCCCCATGCCGCGCCCTTCCTCTGCCGTAGCCTGCGCGCCATGCCCATCCTGACCTGGACGGTGCGCAGCGCCGAGCAGGCCGCATCCGCGCGTATCCATGCCGATCAGATCGTCTTCGAGGGTTTCTCGGCCTGAAATCCGGGCAAAACTTCCTGCAAGCGGTGGTTTCTAAAGCTGCGATGTGGCGCTATGGTCGCGGCAGTCGGTCGCAGGCGAAGGGAAGGGGCGCGCTTTGGATTTCGGTTTTCTCTGGACGGCGCTCGTCACCATGCTGGTCACGCTCGATCCGCTCGGGCTCGCGCCGATCTTCATCTCGCTCACGGCGGGGATGGATGCCGGCCAGCGCCGGCGGATCGCCCTGCGTGCTTGCCTGATCGCCTTGGCGATTCTCACCTTTTTCGGTCTCGGCGGGCAATTCCTGCTCGATGCGCTCGGCATCGGCCTGCCGGCCTTCCGCATCGCCGGCGGGTTGCTGCTATTCTACATCGCCTTCGAGATGACCTTCGAACTGCGCGCCAAACGCAAGCAGCGCACGGCGGCGCGGGGCGCGAATCAGCCCGATGCCGAGAAGCACCTCGCCGCTTTCCCCCTCGCCATCCCCCTGCTGGCCGGTCCCGGCGCCATCACCGCGACGATCCTGCTCGCCGGGCGGGTGCAGGGTGATCTGCCCAACGCTCTGGGGCTCGCCGGCGTGATCACGCTGGGCGTGGCGATCTGCTTCATCACCTTCATCGCCGCCGAGCGCGTCTCGCGGCTGATCGGCGAGATGGGCAACATCGTCCTCACCCGCCTGCTCGGCGTGATCCTCGCCGCCCTCGCCATCCAGTTCGTCATCGACGGCGTCGCCCAAGCGCTGCAATGAGGCGGTACGCACGCCGGTGCCGCGTCAATCGCTATCTCCCCTACTGCCGTGTGCACCGCCCGGGCAATGCCGCAGCGGCCTATCCTTCCGCCACTCCGGCTTCCGCAGAAATCCAGGCATGAAGAATGTCGACATTGACGGGGTCATTGCTGACCTGGCCACGAACGAGGAAATAGCGAAAATCGGTCTGTTTCATGCGGTGATTGTCGAGAACGGAAACGAGACGCCCTGCGGCCAGGTCCTCCTCGACATTCGCCCGGCTTACGAGAGCGATACCGAGTTCGGAGATCGCTGCTTCGATCACCATCATCTCATTCGAGAAGAGATGCCCCTTCTCCGCATGCGGATGGCGGATCCCGGCCGCCTGCAACCACATTCCCCAACTCGGAACCGCGTCGCGGCTCCCTCTCCAATCGGTATGGACCAGTGCAAAGTTGCTCAACTGCGAGATGTCCTCCAACCCGCCGCGCTTTTGCAGCAATCTCGGGCTCACGACCGCGTGATATGCGCCACCAATGAGCGGTGTCACATGCAGGCCCGGATAGATTCCCTTGCCGTAGCGTATTCCGATATCAGCCTGGCCATGGCGAAGATCGAGGAGTTCGTCCGTCGCATCGATACGGACCTCGATATCGGGATGGCGTTCTTGGAAACGCTCCAGGCGCGGTACCAACCACTTCATACAGAACGACAGCGGCGCGGTGACCACGAGCCAGTCACGCCGGGTATCGTGGCCGATCACTTCGCAGGCGCGGCTGATATCGATCAATGCCTTTGAGAGAAGCGGCGCGCTCAACGAACCGATCCGGGTGAGTGCCAGAGAACGCGCCCTGCGTTCGAACAGCTTGATGTCGAAATAGTCCTCCAAGAGCTTGATCTGCTGGCTGATCGCCGCAGGCGTCACGTTCAGCTCCTGTGCAGCCATTTTGAAACTCGCATGTCTGGCCGCGGCCTCGAACGCGCGCAGCCAGTTGAGCGGGGGGATCGGTGATGTCGGTCGTTTCTTGCTGGGCATAGTCAGACTAATTCAGGCGTTAGATATCGTAGGTTGTGCAGGATTGAAGAGCGGCTTAGCACATGGACCAGCGTCGCCGCCACCCACTCCGTAGTTTTCCCGACAGGCGACCGGCACCCGATTCTCAGGGGGATACCGTGTCAACATCGACCCAACTCGCACCCGAACGCCTTTCGTCACGGCAGAAAGGCATTCTCTTCGCCGGAATGACCAGCATTGTCGCGGCAGGATCGTTCACGACGCTCGCAGGTCTTCTGACGACCGAATTCGTCGAGGAAATCGGCTGGGGCGTCGACGTGATAGGCCCTGGGATCGCGATCAACATGCTGTTCTACGGATTGACGGCACCGTTCGCGATCTACTTCATGCGCCGATACGGGATAGCGAAAGTCGCGAATATCGCACTCATGCTCCTGATCGTCGGATCGACGATGATCCTGCTTCCAATGCCGTTGCTGTTCAATCTCGTTTGGGGGTTCGTGATCGGGATCGGCACCGGGTGCCTGACGATGGCGTATGGAAGCCTGATCGTGAAGACATGGTTTCCCAACCGCCAGGGTGTAATTGCCGGATTCCTCGTCGCATCGAGTGTGTTCGGGCAATTCGCTCTTCTACCATTCTGGTCGGAGGTGATGCAGTTTTTCAGCTGGCGCGCCCCCCTCATCGGCTCGGCTGTGATCGCGACCGGTGCCATCATCATCAATCTCGTATTCCTCAAGGACACGACGGCTGCCGATCCAATCCGGATAGATGGTGTGGCAGCCCCGGCAGCGGCTGCGCCGCGACCCTTGGGGGGCCTCTACGAAGAACTGTTCCACGGCCTTGTCGGCGCAATGAAGTCGCGGATCTTCTGGATTCTGGCGCTGCTCTTCGTGATCTGCGGTGCTACCACGAACGGCATCCTGTGGAGCCATTTCACGATGGCGGCGATGATCTGTGGCCTGACCGTGACGGCCGCCTCGTCCGTGCTGCTTCTGATTGGCGTCTTCAACGTGTTCGGTACGACCCTGTCAGGCTGGCTCACGGACCGGATGGACGTCCGCACGATCCTCGCAGTCGTTTTCTTGGTGAGAGGATTGATGTTGCTCTGGCTGCCGTCGATCCTGATCGGGGTCTTCGATGCGCGCATCGTCACCTTCGCGATCATCTTCGGCATCATGGATGTGGCCACCGTGCCGCCCGTCATAGCGATCTGCAACCGGATCTATGGCGAGCAAGGGCCTGCAATCTTCGGCTGGATAAACGCGTTTCACCAGTTGGGCGCCGGCATGATGGCCTTCTCGGGAAGCATGATCTGGCTCGTATTCGGTAGCTACGACCCGCTTTGGTACGTCTCCGGCATCCTCTGCCTGATCGCGGTGGCATTCGTCTTCACGAGTTCATACCGCACGGCATCGACGCCCCTGCCCGCCGCGGCCTGAGCGGCCCTCCGATGCCGGCTGCCATCGGCACACACTCTCCATCGAAAGGCACCAACCATGACGATCGTCACATTCCGGAGTCCGGACGTGTCCCATGCGAAGGACATCCTCGGCCTGGTCAATACAACCCAACGCCTCGATGCGAATAGCCAGTACGCCTATGCTTTGTGGTGCACGCACTTCGCTGAACAATCCATTGTCGCCATTGCGAATGGCGAGGTCATCGGATTCCTGACAGGCTTCCGCTCGCCGCGAAACCCCGACACTTATTTCCTTTGGCAGACGGCCACCCGGCCTCGCCATGGGGTGGCCGGACTGGGCGTCGACATGATTGCCTACGCCGTGGAGCGAGAAATAACGCGCGGTGCGAATCGGATCGAAGCCTCCGTCGACCAGGACAACAAAGCCATTCGTGTCCTGATGAAGACCCTGGCCAAACGTTTTGGCGGACGGATCGAGGAGGAGCTTCTCTATCCGGGAAGTCTGCTTGCCGGCGACGGTCATGATCATCACGACGAAATTCTGATGCGGATATGCCTGGATCGGCCGGATGCACCGGATATGGCGGCGCGGGTCATGCCGGCACCGGCGCGCACGTCTTCGGAGGTCTTCGCATGAACAACGCACACCTGCCGGTCACCGGAGAAATGCCCGCGCCGCGCACCGGATTCGACATACACGATGCCACTGGAGCCTGGCTGCCGAAGCGCGAGCTTGCGGAGCGCGTCGGAATACAGTTCGGAACACCTGCATTCGTATACAATGCAGATTACATACGCGCGAACTTTGCAAATCTGCGGCGTCGGCTGTCTCCGGCCATCGACATCTTGTATTCGCTGAAGGCAAATCCGAATGCAGCCGTCGTAGACTGTTTGAAATCCTGCGGCGCCGGAGCCGAGGTTTCTTCCCGCGCCGAATTGCATACCGCGATACGTGTCGGCGTTCCGGCCAGCAACATCATCTTCGTCGGGCCGGCCAAGAGCCGTGACGAAATCGGTGACTGCGTGCGCTTCGGCATATTCGCGATCGTCGCCGAATCTGCACGGGAACTGGAGATCATTGAGGAACTGGCGCGCGAGCAGGGTCTTCAGCGACCCGTCGACGTCATGCTCCGGATCAATCCCGATTTCACGACGAGTGGCTCCGGGCTGACGATGAGCGGAAAGCCGCGCCAGTTCGGCATCGATATCGAGCAGGTCCCCGATCTGCGAGACGTCATGGCCGGGCTACCGCGCGTGCGGGTGATGGGCTTCCACGTGTATATGGGCACGCGCTTTCTGGAAGCCGGACCGATCATCGAGAATACGGTCAACATTCTCGATATGGCGCAGCGCCTCGGCGCATTGCTCGACATACCGGTCGAAGCGGTTGATGTAGGGGGCGGCTTCGGCATTCCCTATTTCGACAATGAAAGCGCGTTGGACCTCGAAACACTCGCGCTCGGCATCAATGAGACCGTCTCCCGCTTCCGCGAGACCTGCCCGAATACCCGCGTCATCATAGAACTCGGCCGTTACCTGATTGCAGGCTCCGGCGCGATGCTCACACGCGTGCACTATACCAAGGAATCCCGCGGAGAAGTTTTCGCGATTGCCGACGGCGGCACGAACCTGCACATGGCGGCAGTCGGTGTCGGTGGCTTCGCCAAACGCTCCTTTCCTATCCTGAACCTCTCGCGGGACCGCGGCGAGGGCGTCACCAGAACAACGCTAACCGGGCCATTGTGTACGCCCAGCGACACACTCGCTCGCAAGGCGGATCTTGGTGATGTCGCAGAGGGGGACGTGCTGGCGGTACTGTGCTCGGGTGCCTACGGGCCCAGCGCCTCACCCACCGGATTTCTCAGTCACGGCTACCCGAACGAAGTCCTCGTCGATGGTGATGAGCTGCACTTGGTGCGCGCAGGTGACGACACGAACGATATCGTCGGCCGCTATCGCCTCCCTGACGATCTGCCGCTTCCGCCGGTCGAGAAGAGCTTCTCGATCTCGGTACGACTGTCGGCCTCCGATGCCCATTACGGTGGCGCGCTTGTCGATGGCGCGCACATCATGAAGCTGTTCGGTGATGCGGTTACGGGCCTTGCCGCGATCCATGACGGGGACGAGAGCCTCTTGCAGCGTTGGGAGGGGGTCGAATTCCTCAAACCGGCCCGACCGGGCGACTTCATCACCGTACGCGCCAGAATAAACCGGCAAAGCCGACTGCGTCGTTTCGTCGAAGTCGAAGCCTTGCGAACCGTAAGGGCATGCGATCCGGGAAGCTCGGCGGTCGAGAAAGTCGACCCGCCGGAGAAGATCGCATCCGCGCAGGGATTGTTCGTCGTGCCCATGCCGAACCGAAGCAGTACGAGCAAGGAGCCGACGACGTGAAATACCTGCACGAATTCCTCGAAGCAGCCGCCGCAGCCTCTCCCGAGCATGTGGCAATCGAATGCGGCGACACAAGGCTCACGACTGCTCGGCTCGCAGCGTCATCGCGCACTGCAGCCGCGTGGTTGGCCTCGCAGGGCGTGAAGCATGGCGACCGCGTCGTCGTCGAAGCGTCGAATTCGGCGATGACGGTGGTGCTCGTTCATGCCGTCAACATCGCCGGCGGTTGTTTCATCCCGATCCATCCATCTACGCCTGCCGAACAGCGGTCGTACATCGCGCAAGATGCCGGCGCAGTCATGACACTGTCGGCGCAGTTCGAGACCTGGATTGCCGAGACCGCCTCCGGACGCGTCGAGGTTCCTGACCTCGCAGACCTCGGTTTCGACCATGAAGCCATCGACCCTGGTCTGTCGTCCCCATCGACGTTGATCGGCGAAGATCTCGCCTGCATGATCTATACGTCGGGATCGACCGGACGACCGAAAGGCGTCACCTGTCCGCATCGCCAGACCGTGTTTGCCGTCAACGAGATTGCCGAAGCCCTGGACTACCGCGCGGGCGACAGGGTCTTCTGCGCCATACCATTGTCCTTCGATTACGGCCTGTATCAGGTATTTCTGTCCCTGGCATCCGGCTGTACGCTTTGTCTGGAGGATCCCGGCATCGGTGGCCTCGGATTGTTCAAGGCGCTCAAGCAAAGCCGTGCCGAGGTGTTTCCTGCCGTACCCGTGATGATCGAAACGCTCGCGGTACTGGGCGGACGAAAGCCCGGAGAACTGCCGGCGTTGCGCCTCATCACGAATACCGGCGCAGCGCCGTCTCCGAAAGCGGTCCGGGTCTTGCGGGACGCGTTCCCGGGCCTCGGTTTCCAGTTGATGTACGGACTGACCGAGTGCAAGCGGGTGAGCATCGCGCCGCTTGATGCGGATATTGCGAGGCCAGGCACCTGCGGGTTGCCCCTGCATGGTACGCGTGTCGAGGTCGTCGACGAGGCGGGTCTGGCCCTTCCTCCGGGCAGGACCGAGGAATTCGTCGTGTCCGGACCGCATCTGATGGCCGGCTACTGGAATGCGCAGGCACTCACCGAAGCCACCTAACGTACCCGCCACGCCACTTTGCGACGTCTGCATACCGGTGATTTCGGTCGGATGGATGCCGATGGCTATCTCTATTGCGAAGGGCGGCGTGACGACATCTTCAAGGTACGCGGTTTTCGGGTCAGCTGTACCGAGATCGAAGCAGCCTGCGCCGAGGCGGAAGGTGTCCAGCATGCGGTCATGATCCCGCCGACCGCCGAGCGACCGGGAACCCTCTTCGTATCTCCGGGCAGCGCCGATCCCCGCGATCATTCCGACGCCGGATCGAACCTGCGCCGGTTTCTCGCTGGCCGCCTCGAACCGCACAAGGTCCCGGAAAAAATTCGTTATCTCGCCCAGATGCCACGAACGGCGAACAACAAGTTCGACCGCAAAGCCCTCTGGCGTCTGCTCGAAGACGACACCGCGCCCGAACGGGCGGAAATCGAAAAGAAGGAAGTCTCCCTTGTCTGAAACACTCTACACGATCAACGAAGCACGCCACGACTTGCGCAAGGCACTCGCCACAGTCCTCGAAGAACAGGTTCCACCTCTCGACGACGAGATGAACCTGTTTCAGGAGTTCAGACTCGATTCGATGAGCATGCTCGAAACGCTCATGGAACTGGAGGACATGCTGGGGTTCAACGTCGATCCAGAAGAGCTCGATATCAAAGACTTCGAGACAGTGGGCGGTTATTCAACCTTCCTGGTCAACATCAAGGCCGCTGCCTGACCCCTATTTCCCTCAATCGAGAATCAAGGACCTTTTGAAATGATCATCCGCTCACTGAATGAAATCACGGACACGGAACGCGACGTCAAGGGTGCACTCGGCACTTGGCGTAGCAAGCGCCTCATCCTCGAAGACGATAATGTCGGCTTCTCGCTGCACGAGACGACCGTCTACCCGGGAACGGTGACCGATCTCTGGTACAAGAACCATTACGAGGCGGTCCTGTGTGTCGAGGGAGAATGTGAAGTCACGAACAGGGATACCGGCGAGGTTCACATGATCCGCCCAGGCGACATGTATCTCCTCGACAAGCATGATCGCCATACCCTGCGACCGAAAACGCTGTTCCGGGCGATCTGCGTCTTCAACCCGCCGGTGACGGGGCGTGAAGACCACGATTCCGATGGCGCCTACCCGGCACCGAAGGCCCTCGCCGAGGCCTGACCGGCGCCGGCCGGACCACTCTCGAGACAAACCGCGTTGCGGCGCTTCGTGCGGCGCGATCGACCGCCGCACCTCGTCGGCGGTCGACGGCGCCACGACGGCTGCTATCCAGGAGAAAACACCATGATGCCCGAACGATTTGAGACGGAAACGGTATTTGAACGGCGTGAATCCGAGGTGCGCAGCTATTGCCGCGCCTTCGGTGCGGTCTTCACATCGGCGAGTGGCTCCGAGATTTTCGATGTGGACGGAAACCGCCGCATCGACTTTCTCGCCGGTTGCGCGTCCTTGAATTACGGCCACAACGATCCGGACATGAAGGCCGCTCTGATCGACCACATTGCCTCGGACGGCATCGCCCACGGGCTCGACATGCACACCAGAGCGAAAGGTGCGTTTCTCGCGACGTTCGAGAAGTACATCCTGCATCCGCGCGGCCTCGACTTCAAGGTGATGTTTCCCGGCCCGACGGGCGCCAACGCTGTCGAGGCAGCACTCAAGATCGCGCGCAAGGCGACCGGGCGCAGCAACGTCATCGCCTTCACGAACGGTTTTCACGGAGTCACCCTGGGAGCCCTTGCTGCGACCGGAAACGGCTACCATCGCGGCGGAGCGCACATCGCATTGTCCGGTGTCACGCGCCTGCCCTATGACGACTATCTGGAGGGTCTGGATAGCGCCGCATTGCTCCAACGTATGCTCGAAGACGCCTCCTCCGGGCTCGATGCGCCGGCCGCGATCCTGCTGGAAACGGTACAGGGAGAAGGCGGGCTCAACGCCGCACGCCCGGAATGGCTGCGCAAGGTCGCAGAACTGGCGCGAAATCACGGCGCACTCCTGATCATCGACGATGTCCAGGCCGGGTGCGGTCGCTGCGGAAGCTTTTTCTCGTTCGAAGAGGCCGGGATCGTCCCCGACATGGTGACCATGGCGAAATCGATCTCGGGCTTCGGCCTGCCCATGAGCCTCGTGCTCGTCAACCGGGAGCATGATGTGCTGAGACCGGCCGAGCACAATGGAACCTTTCGTGGGAACACCCATGCATTCGTCACCGCGCGGGTCGCGATCGAGAAGTTCTGGAGCGACACCGGGTTCGAAAGCCGGATCCGTGAGGCCGGAAATATTGTCGCATCACGCCTTGCGGCGAGCGGCGACGTGATCGGACGGGTCCGGCTCAAGGGTCGCGGCATGATGCGCGGATTGGATGTCGGTTCCGGCGCACGTGCGGCGCGAATTTGCAAGGCGGCCTGGCACAACGGCCTGATCATCGAGACGTCGGGCCCCGACGACGAAGTCGTCAAGGTTCTCGCACCGCTGACGACGCCGATCCCGGTGCTCGAAGAGGGCCTCGCGATCCTTGACGCGGCAATTCGAGCGGAAGTGGAAACGGCCCCGTTGTTCGCCGCAGAGTAACGGCGAAGCCGATCCTCACCGGATCGCCTCGCCCAGCGCACCCCAGTCGTCCCACCCTGGAAAGTCGAGGGGCTGGTGCGCGTCGAGCGTCTGCAGATGCTCACGCCAGCTCTGGAGATTATTGGTGAGCATGGCCTGCAGGGCGTCGTCTTCCGCATAGCGATAGCCGTGGCCCTGTATACCGTGTGAGAGAAAGGGCGGCAGGACGGCGAAGCCGAGGTAGTGCAAAGAGTAGTGGATCGGCCAGAGCATGGTCCCGATATCGCCACCGCGCCCGCCGGGACCGAAGGCCTCGCGCGGCGCGCCGGTGGTCATCGAGACAATGGCACGCCGTCCCCGGAAATAGCCGCGATCATAGCGCATCCGGCTCGTATAGAGGCCGCCATTGACGAAGACGCGATCCATCCAGCCCTTCAGGATGGCCGGCGGCCCGTGCCACCAGAGCGGGAATTGCAGGATCAGCAGATCCGCCCGCTCCAATGCCGCGATCTCGCGGGTGATCTCCGGGGCGAGCGTGCCCCCACGAGAGGCATGGCGCTGCTCGGCCAGGGGGACGAATGTGTCCGGATCCAGCCTGTCGGCATAATGCGTGCCGCGCTCGACCGGATCGAAACCCTCAGCGTAGAGATCGCTTACGCCGACGGAGTTGCCCTGAGCGCTCAGGGCTTCGCAGGCGGTCCGGGTAAGAGCTCCGTTATAGGATGCGGGTTCGGGATGGGCGTGGACGATATGCGCGTGCATGATTTCGGGCCCGTCACTTGCGGAAAGAACGTTGTTGCCATCTTCTATCGTTCAAATATGCTCAGTGATATCGATGCCAGAGAAAGCCGGCCTTTCAGATATGAACGACATGCTCGACTGGGGCGATTACCGGATCGTGCTGGCCATCGCCGAGGCCGGCTCCCTGACCGGCGCGGCGAAGCGCCTCGGGACGAGCCATCCCACATTGTTTCGGCGTATCAACGCCGTCGAGAAGAAGATCGGCGTGCGTCTGTTCGAACGCTTGCGCACCGGCTACCGTCCGACCGCCGGCGGCGATGAGATCATCGCAACGGCGCGCCGCATCACCGAACTCACCCATGATACGGAGCGCCGCCTCGCCGGGCGCGATCTGCGCCCCTCCGGCCATGTCCGCATCACCACGACGGACGGCCTGCTCTTCGGCCTGCTCGCACCCGCACTGAGCGGTTTGCGAGAGAGCGAGCCCGACATCACGATCGAAATCAACGTCTCGAACGAGATCTCCGATCTCGCCTTTCGCGAAGCCGATATCGCGATCCGCCCGACTTCCGCGCCGGACCCCCATCTCGTCGGGCGCAAGCTCGGCCTGATCCGGCAGGCGATCTACGCACCGTCGGCAATCGCGACGGGCGGCGGGGCAAACGAAGCCTTGCGGGAGGCATCCTGGATCGGGCCGAGCCGTTCGATGGCCTATCCCGCGCTGCATGGCTGGATGGCCGCGCAGGGCTACGACAAACGATGCCGGATCTGGTCCGACAGCGTCCTCGGTCAACACGCCGCCGCCCGTGCCGGCGCCGGGATCGCCGTTCTCCCGGCTTATCTCGCCGAAGCGGATACGTCCCTGACCCGCATCGGCCCCATGATTGCCGCCCTCGATGTCGAACTCTGGATGCTGACCCACCCCGATCTGCGCAACACCACGCGCATCCGCGCGGTCGCTGAATATCTCAGCCGATGCAGCCTGATCCGGCGACGCCTCGGTGAGCGCTAGTTTTCGCAGGATGACCGAACGGAGCGGCGTTCCGATCGTGGACTCATGAAATGGCGACCCCGACAGGATTCGAACCTGTGACCCTCAGATTAGGAATCTGATGCTCTATCCTGCTGAGCTACGGGGCCGGCGGGGATCGTTTAGCATGAAGCCGGGCGGCGGGCCAGCTTGAACGTCGCCTGTGCGCGCCGAAGTTGCGGGCGCGGTGAACGGCTCCGACATGCGGGGATTTGCGCGCGGGGGCGGCTCTGTTAAAGCATCGGGGATCGTGGAGGATGGCTGCTGCCATACGCTAGGCCGTAATCCGATGCGAGATCTAGCGAGGAGTCGAGGAAATCATGTCCGATCCCAGCGGTTCGACGCCCCCGGAGAGACTTTCGCCGCTGGTCGCGGAGGATGTCGCCGCGTTGCGTGAGGCGGTCGCGCGCTGGCGCGCGGCGGGCGACCGCGTGGCGCTGGTGCCGACTATGGGCGCCTTGCACGAGGGCCATCTCTCGCTGGTGCGGCGTGCACGCGAGGAGGCCGAGCGGGTCGTCGTCTCGATCTTCGTCAACCCCACCCAGTTCGGACCGGACGAGGATCTCGCACGCTATCCGCGCACCTTCGCCGCCGATTGCGCGGCGCTCGCGCCGATCGCCGATCTCGTCTTCGCGCCGCAGCCGGAGGAGATGTACCCGCCCGGCTCCTCCAGCATGATCTCGCTGGAGGGGCCCGCCGCAGCCGGCCTCGAGGACGCCGTCCGGCCCGGACATTTTCGCGGCGTGGCGACGGTGGTCGCAAAGCTTCTCCTGCAATGCGGCGCCGATGTCGCGCTGTTCGGCGAGAAGGATTACCAGCAATTGAAGGTGATCATACGCATGGTCGAGGACCTGTTCATCCCGGTGCGCATCCTCGGCGGCGAGACGGTGCGCGAAGCCGACGGGCTGGCTCTCTCTTCGCGCAACCGCTATCTCGCAGCCGATGAGCGGGCGCGCGCGCCGCTTCTGCACGCCGGGATGCAGGCTTGCGCGGCGGCGATCAGGGCCGGCGAAGCGCCGGACACCGCCATTGCGAAAGCCTGCGACTCCCTCGCGCAAGCGGGATTCGCCGTCGATTACCTCGCCCTGCGCGATGCGGAGTCGCTCGGCGCTCCCGATCCCGCGCGCGCGCGCCGCCTGCTCGCGGCGGCGAAGCTCGGCGAGACGCGGCTCATCGACAACATCGCCGTGTGATCACGGCGCCGCGAGCACCCGCACCGGCTCACCTGCCTGCCACGCCCGGATCGCCTCGACGGTGTCGCGATAGAACACCTTGAAGGTTTCCTCCGTCACGTAGCCCAGATGCGGCGTCAGCAGCAGACGCCCCTGCGCGATCAGCGCGCGATCGACGATCGGATGATCGACCGGCAGCGGCTCTACGTCGAACACGTCGATCCCCGCCTTGCCGAGTTGCCCGCCATGCAATGCGTCGAGTAGCGCCTGCGTGTCGACGATCGCGGCGCGCGAGGTATTGATGAAGATCGAATCGGGCTTTGCGGCAGCGAAAGCCTGCGCGCCGATCAGCCCGCGCGAGCGCTCCGAGAGCACCAGATGCACCGACACCGCGTCGGAGCGCCCCATCAGTTCTTCGAGGGAGGCGCAGCGCGTCACGCCGATCTCGTCGCAGCGTTCCGGCGTCAGATTCTGCGACCAGGCGCAGATCTCCATGCCGAAGGCACGGCCCAGCCCCGCCATCTGCGCGCCGATATTGCCGAGCCCCACGAGGCCGAGCGTCGCCCCGGCGAGATCGCGCCCCAGCCCGCGCTGGAAATTCCCGGCCATCAGATTGGCCGCTTCCGGCATCAGCCGCCGCGACAGGGCGAGGAGCATGGCGATGGCGAGTTCCGATGTCGTCGTCTTGCGCGAAGCCGTGCCGCAGACCGTGATCCCCTGCGCCTTCGCCGCGTCGAGATCGATCGACGCATTGCGCGGACCCGTCGTCACGATCAGCCGCAGACTGGGCAGACGCGCGATCACGCGCGCGGGCAGCGGCGTCCGCTCGCGCATCACGCAGAGGATCTCGAAGGGTGCCAGCCGCGCGACGAGGGCGTTTTCGTCCGTCAGCGTATCGCGAAACACGCTGATCTCGCCCAGTCCCGACCAGTCGGCGAGCTTGGTCGCCACGCCGGCATAATCGTCGAGTATCGCGATCGTCATTCCGTCACTGCCTCCCGCTCGCGCGCGCCTGTCTGGCGCCTTGCGAGCATGTCACGCCTTGCCAGCATGTCACAAGGTGAGCCCGCCATCCACCCGCAGCACCTGCCCGGTGACGTAGCCGCCGAGCGGGCCGAGCAGATACGCGATCAGCCCCGCGACCTCTTCGCGGCGTCCCAGCCGATGCATCGGAATATCGGCCTTGATCGCCTCCCAGGCATCGAGACTCATGGAGGAATGGCCGCCATCTTTCTCGGTATAGCCGGGCGCGACGGCATTGACCGGGATGCCGCGTGCGGCATGCTCGGAGGCGATGGTGCGGATGATCGATTCGAGCCCGGCCTTCGCGGCGGCACTCGCCATGAACAACCCGTTCTCGGGATAATGCGCAGCGCCGAAGGAGCTCACCGCGACGAAACGCGGCCAGGGCGATTGCGCGACGAGGGGCATCGTCGCCTTGGCCAGCGCGAATGTGCCGAGCGTCATCGCACGCCACGCAGCTTCGAGATCTTCGGCTTGCGTTTGCGCGAGCGCCCCGCGTCGGGCGTAACCGGCGGCGCTGACCACCTGGTCGAGCCGGCCATAGGCATCGAGCGCGGCGCGGGCGAGCGCGGGTGCGGTTTCAGGATCGGCGAGATCGCCAGTCACGAGCGTGACGCCGGCGCAGTTTTCGCGGATCGCTTCGGCGACCTCCTCCAAAGCCTCGCGGCGCGCGCGGGTATGCAGCACGAAAGCGGTATCGGGAGAAGCGATCTGGCGGGCGAGTTCGGCGCCGATGCCGCTCGCCGCACCCGTGATCAGCACGACCCGCGCGATGGCGTCGGAACCGCTGGTCTTGGTCATGGTGTTTCCTCCTCGCTGCGGCGTTCACGGCGTGCCGCGGCGGCCTGCGCTTCCACCTGCGCCTGCTGCCTGCGCTGCTGACGCGGCTGTATCCAGGCGAAGTAAAGAGCGAGGAAGGCCGCCGTCAGGAGCAGGATAACCGAGATCCACGAACTCACGAGGATCATCGGATCTCCGCCGGATATACCCAGCGCACGCCGGAAATTGCGCTCCAGCAACGGTCCGAGGATTACCCCGAGCAGGACCGGCACCAGCGAGAACCGGTAGCGCTGCATCAGCCAGGCGACGATGCCGATCGCGACCATCGTGCCCATGGCGAAGAGGCTGCGCTCCGAGACATAGGCCGCGACGACGGAAACGGCGGCGATGATCGGGAAGAGCACC
This sequence comes from Salinarimonadaceae bacterium, assembly GCA_050485405.1. GTDB lineage: Bacteria > Pseudomonadota > Alphaproteobacteria > Rhizobiales > Beijerinckiaceae > Saliniramus. Next base: position 26,252 of record JBJHBI010000001.1, on the reverse strand, counting down.
GCATGGTCGATCACCGCGACCCGCGCGAACCAGGGCAGCATGACCAGCCCGACGACCATCAGGACGAGATAGGCGAAGAGAAAACCCACCATCAGCGGCAGGACCAGATCGCCCGCCTGCGAGAAGAGCTGCGGGCCGGGTACGATCCCCTGGATCACGAGCGCGCCGAGGATCACCGCCGTGACCGCGTCACCGGGAATGCCGAAAGCGAGCATCGGGATGAAGGCGCCGCCCGTCATGGCATTGTTGGAGGATTCGGGCGCGACGATGCCTTCGGGAATGCCGGTACCGAACTTCTCGGGATGGGGCGAGGAACGCTTCGCCTCGGCATAGGCCAGGAAGGCCGCCATGGCGGCACCGGCGCCGGGCAGCGCGCCGATCACGGCGCCGATCAGTGAGGATTTGAACGGCAACTTCCAACCGACCTGGCGCCAGACCGGCACGAAGGCGAATATCCGCCTGAACGAGATCCAGGCCACCTGCTTGGGCTTCGTATGCGGCTCCTCCAGCCGGCGCAGGATCTCGGCCAGCGCGAACAGGCCGATCACCAGCGCGATCAGCGGCACGCCGGTATAGAGGCGGAACGTGTCGAAGGTGTAGCGCGGCACGCCGGCGAGATCGATGCCCACCGTCGAGATCATCAGTCCCATCACGGTGGCGATCAGCCCCTTGACCAGCGATTCCTGGCTCACCGCCGCGACCGCGACGAGGGCGAGCACCACCAGCGCGAAGATTTCCGGCGACTGGAATTGCAAGGAGAAGCGCGCGAGCTGCGGCGCGAAGAGGATCAGGAGAATGCCGCCGATGATCCCGCCGAAGACCGATGCGGCGGTGGCGAGACCGAGCGCCACTTCCGGCTTGCCCTGCTTGAGCATCTCGTAGCCGTCGAGCATGGTCATGGTATTGGCCGGCGCACCGGGCACGCGCACCATGATCGCGGTGGCGGAACCTCCATAGATGCCGCCGACGAAGATCCCCGTCATCAGGACGACCGCTTCGAGCGCGGGCATGCCGAAAGTGAAGGGCAGGAGCAGCGCGATCGCGAGGGTGGCCGTCAGACCCGGCACCGCGCCGACGAACACCCCGAGCACCACGCCCAGGCAGACGAAGCCGACGAGCCGCAGATCGCTCAGGAAGAGACCGATGGCATTGGGCAATTCAGCCAGCATGAAGCACTCCGGGGCGGCACAGGCGCGGCATGAGGAAACGGGTACGGCTCATCCGAGCAGCCCCATCGGCAGGCGGGCATTCAGGAAGACGCCGAACATCAGATAGAGGAAGGCGACCGCGCCGGCCGAGGCGAAAAGCGTGATCAGGAGATTGTCGCGCCGGAAGAGAAGCGATATCGCCGCCGCATAGAGCGCCGTCGCGACGATGTAGCCGAGCGTCTCGAACAGAGCGACGAAGGCAACGGACAGGATCGCGGCGATCGCGGCCCGGATGAAGCCCGCCCGCGCGATCGCACGCTGGTATGCACGCCGCTCGGGATCGGCCTCCTCCTCGTCGGGCGCCGCGACGAGCGACGAGGTGATCAGCCACAGGGCGAGAGCGCCGAGAAGCAGGGCGAGCAGGGTGGGAAACATCCCCGCACCCGGATCACCCGCACGGCCGGGGCGGAAGCTCTGCGCCTCGAGCCCGTACCAGATCGCGATCAGAAACAGGATGACGCCGATGACGACGTCCCCCTTCAGGAATCTCTTGGTCGACGGCATCGGCGCCCCCATGCCGCGTCACGCGCCCGTGACGCCGTGCGAAATCGGATCGAGAAAACGCCCGGTCCCGCTGCAGAAGACGCGCGGGACCGGGTATTCGGGGAGGCGGATCAGTCGGCGAGGCCGAGATCGACCATCAGCTGGCCGATGACCGGGCCGATCGTCTCCATGTAGGCGATGGAGGCTTCACGATCGAGCCAGCGCTCGCCGATGCCGCCCTGCTCGGCCCAGGCCAGGAATTCCGGGTCCTGGAAGGTGTCGTACATGGCCTGTTCGAGCACTTCGACGATCTCGATCGGCGTCTCGGGCGGCGCCGCGATGAAGCGGAAGCTGCCATAGACGACATCGTGGCCGAGCTCGACGAAGGTCGGCACGTCCGGCACGAGATCGACGCGCTCGTCGGCCATCACCGCAAGGACGCGCATCTCGCCGGAGCGGACATACTCCATCACCGGAGGCAGGCTGATCACGGCGGCCATGGTCTCGCCACCGAGAAGCGAGGTCACCTGCGGCGCGGCGCTCTCATAGGGCACGTGGTTGAGATCGAGGCCGATCTCCTGCTCCATGGCGACCGCGTGCTGGTGCCAGACGCCACCGGTGGAGGCGTTGGAGACGGTGAGACCGCCCGGATTGTCCTGCGCGGCGGCGATGAAATCGTCGAGCGTCTCGAAATCTTCCGAACGCACCACGAGCGCCGTGGCATGCTCGGTCACCATCCCGATGATCTCGAAATCCTCCCAGGAGACCGGCGCCATGTTCTGGTGCTCGACGGTGAGGATGTCGTAGGTCACCGTGCCGATGGTGTAGCCGTCGGGGGGCGCGCCCTTGAGCGTCATCCAGCCGACCGAGCCGACGCCGCCGGTGACGTTGTCGGTGTAGATCGTCGTCCCCAGATGCCGCTGGAGATGCTCGACGAAGCCGCGCATCACGACGTCGGTGCCGCCGCCCGCGCCCCAGGGCATGATGTGGCGCACTTCCCGGTTGGGATCGGGATACTCGGCTTGGGCGGGCGCCGCGAAAGCGAGCGCCCCGGCCATCAGGCCGGCGCCGAGAATGGAAAGACTGCGAATTCCCTGCATGTTTTCGGTTCCCCTGTCTTGGTTATGGTCGTTTTTACGCAACGCTATCACGGGTCTCACCGCTTGCGTAGACGCTCCGTTCCCGGATCGTGACACGCTCCACCTCCCGCACATCGGACGTCGTCTCTCCGTTCATGCGCGAAACCTGTCGGGCGCATAGGGCGCCGGGTCGATGTTGGGCGGTACGCCCGCGATCATCCCCGCGAGCAGGCGCCCGGTCTTGGGGCCTCCGGTGAGGCCGATATGGTGATGGCCGAAGGCGGTATGGACGCCCGTGGCGCCGACCTCGCCGATCAGCGGCAGGCTGTCCGCCGGAGCCGGGCGATGGCCGAGCCATTCCTCCTCGCCGCTCGCGACGAGTTCGGGAAAGGCGCGGCGCACCTGACGCCGCAGCAGCGTGAGCGGGCTCTGCGAGGGGCCGGCTTCGAGCCCGCCGAACTCCACGATCCCCGCGCAGCGCAAGCCCCCTTCCATCGGCGTCGCCACGAATTTCCCGCTCGCCACCATGATCGGGGAGCGCGGGCCGTTCTGCGGGTTCTCGAAGACGATGTGATAGCCGCGCTCGCTCTCCAGCGGCACGTTCAGACCGAGTTTCTTCATCAGCGGCTTCGACCAGACACCCGTGGCGATGACGCAATCGGAGCACGGGAAGCGACCCGCGCTCGTCTCGACCGCGCGGATGCGCCCGCCCGAGAGATCGAAATCCTGCGCGCTCGCCTCGACGATCGTGCCGCCCATTCCGGTGAAGACCTCCGCGAGGCGCGCGACATAGCCACCTGGATCGCGCACGAAGCCGTGATCGCTCACGCTCACGAGGCAGCCGATATCGCGCCCCAGCGAGGGCTCGTATTCGCGCAGCTGTGCGCCCTCGCGCACCACCGGGCGAAAGCCCGCTTCCCGCCGGATCTCCCAGGTATAGGCATCGGCCCCGAAGGCGGCGCGATCGGCATAGGCGAAGGAATAGTCGCTGTCCTCGACCAGCGCGGCGGCGGGCGTGCCGTCGGCCAAAGCGTGGTGCTGTTCGACGCTGTCGGCGACGATCGGCGCGAGCCCCTGCGCGATGCGCCGTGTATCGGCATCGTTGGCGTGCTTGAGATAGCGGATCAGCCAGGGGGCGAGTTTCGGCAGATAGGACCAGCGCAGGAAGAGCGGGAAATCCGGGTTCATCAGCATGCGCGGGGCCTTGCCGATGAGCCCGGGCGCGGTCACCGGCACCACCGAACAGGCGGCCAGCACCCCGGCATTGCCGTAGGAGGTGCCCTTGCCGGGCGCGGCGCAGTCGATCAGGGTGACGGGGATGCCGGCGCGGCGCAGCCAGATCCCGGTGGAGACGCCGACGATGCCGGCGCCGATCACCACCACATGCTTATCCTCGCCCCCGGCCTGTGCCATCTGCCTCATCCCATCCAGCGCCGCACCGGTGCGGCGGCTTCTTCGAGAGGCTGCGCGATGACGTCGACGAGGGTCGGCCCGTCCGTCTCCACCGCTTCGCGCAACACCCGCTCCAGATCCTCGGGCCGCTCCACCCGCCACGATTTCACGCCGTAGGCGGCGGCGACGGCGGCATGATCGGTGCGACCGAAATCGACGTTGTAATAACGCGCGCCCTTGTCTGCCTTCTGGCTCGCCTTGATCCAGCCATAGGCGGAATTCGACATCACCACATAAGTGATCGGCGCGCGGGCACGGCAGATGGTTTCGAGTTCGCCCGCCGTGAAGCCGAAGGAGCCGTCTCCCATCAGCGCCACGACCTTGCTGTCGGGCCGCCCGTACCAGGCGCCGAGCGAAGCCGAGAGCGAATAACCGAGCGCCCCGTGGGCCCGGTTGGTGATGAAATGACGCCCCGGTCGCGGCAGGGTGAAATAAGCCGAGAAATACGGGCAGGTCGTGCCCGGATCGGAGACGAGCGTCGCGGTCTCGGGCAGGATCTTCTGCAGGGCGGCGACGACGCGCTCGGGACGCAGCGGCGTCTCGTTCGTCTCCGCGTAGCGCATGAAGGCCTCGAACTTGCGTCGGCGGATATCGGAGGCGATCTCCGCCCCGCGAAAGCGTGCGCTGGCATCCTCACGGGCATCGAGCGCGGCATTGAGCTGGTCGAGGGCGAGGCGCAGATCCCCCAGCACCGCGACTTCCGCCTGATAATTGGCGCCCAGCACCATCGGATCGCTGTCGAAATGCACGATGCGCGAACCGGGATGCGGCGCTTCCCAGCGCGCGGTGGTGGTCGAACCGGCGCGGCAGCCCATGAAGACGACGAGATCAGCGCTCGTCATGGCTTCCCAGGTCTCGTCCGTGCCACCATTCGAGCCGACGACGCCCACGCAGACCGGATTCGTCTCCGCGAGCGAACCCTGCCCCGAAATCGAGGTCGCGACGGGAATGTCGAGCCGGCTCGCGAAACGGTCGAGCGCATCCATCGCCCCTGCGATCACCACGCCGCCGCCGCAGACGATCAGCGGGCGCTCGGCGGAGAGGATCGCGTCGAGCGCGGCCTCCGCCGCACCGGGTTCGGGCGCCTGCGGATAGGAGGGGTAATGGCCGAGCTTGCGATCGGCCCAGATATCGGCGGGATCGACGTCGTCGTACTGGACATCGTAGGGCAGGCCGATATGCGCCGAGCCGGGCCGCCCGGTGGTCATGGCGCGAAACGCCGCGCGCATCATGCGCGGCACGTGCTCGGCCTTGCGGATCACCGTGTTCCATTTGGTCAGGGGCCGCATCAGCGCCTCCTGATCGACCTCGGTCAGCGGAAATTTGCCATAGGTGGAGACCGAGATGTCGGTGGTGATGGCGAGCACCGGGATCGAGCTCTCGCCGGCCTCGATCAGGCCGGGCAGGATATAGGTCGCACCACCGCCCGAGGGCCCTTCGCAGACACCGACCTTGCCGCTGACGCGGGCATAGGCGTCGGCCATGTAGGTGGCCGAGCGCTCGTCGCGGGTGAGCACGTGGGTGATGCCGTGATCGAGCTGGAGCATGGCATCGTAGAGGGGCAGGCTGGTATCGCCGCACAGGCCGAAGACGTGCTTCACGTCATGCGCCTGCAGCATCCTCACCATGGCTTCGGCGCCGTTCATCCGGTTCGACACGTGCGATCTCCGACTTGCCGGTCACAGCGACAGCTGCGACACGATTGCATCCTGCGACGAAAGTTTCTGCCAATGCAGGGTTTTTTCGCCGCGCATATTGTATACAGTACGGCATGCAATAAGCTGCGCAAGTGCGAAAAGGCCCGCGGGCATGTGAGAAACAGCCCATCCGGATGTGCCGGTGCGGGCGTGGCGGCCCCGGGGCAGCGATGGGAACACTGGGGCGGGCAGCGGGAGAACCGGTATGGCGAGAGGCAATGTGGACCGCATTCATGCGCAGCTGCGCCGCATGGCGGCCGATTTCGAGATCAGGCCGGCGACGCGGATCAACGAGGCGCGCATGGCCGCCGAACTCGGCGTCAGCCGCACGCCCCTGCGCGAGGCGCTCAACCGCCTCGTCGCGGAGGGATTCCTGACCTTCCAGAGCAATCACGGCTTCTTCTGCCGCGCCCTCGAGCCGCAGCAATTGCTCGATCTCTACGAGGCGCGCGCGGCGATCGAATGCGAGGGGCTGCGGCTCGCGATCATGCGCGCGAGCGATGCCGATATCGCGGAGCTCGCCCGTTTCCACGACGAGACCCTCGACGATTATGCCGGCTGCACCGACCCTTTGCGCCAGCTCGGCATCGACGAGGAATTCCATACGCGAATCATGGCGCTGTCGGGCAACGGCGAACTCGCCCGCCTGCTCGACAACATTCACGGGCGCATCCGCTATGTGCGCATGATCGGCCTGAAGGATTTCTACGCCCGCCTGCGCTCCGGCGAGGCGGCGGCGGAAGAGCCGCGCGTCGCCCGGCAGAGCCGCGCCGATCACGCGGCGATCCTCGCGGCAATCCTCGCGCGCGATACCGACCGGGGGCTCGCCCTGATGCGTGAACATATCGAATGGCGCCTCGCCGACGCCACCCGGGCCGTCGGCCTCGCCATCTTCGAAATTCACCGCCGCAGCGCGTAATCGCGCGCGGTGCGCGCTTTAGCCCTTTGCGAAAGACCCCGGTGGCATTACATTCGCAAAGCGGTGCTGCGGGGTGCGTCAGGAGAATTTTTCCCCGGGGCCTTATCGATCCTGAAGGGAGCTGTCCCTGACCCGGTCCGTGGACCGGGACACACGGCGCCCACCTACTCTGTAGGTTCCCGGGATCGCATCTCCAACGGCCATCGTGGCACCGCGCTCTTCCTTTCCGCCCCATCGCCCGCCCCATTGCCCGCCCATCGCCCGGGCATCCGCTGAACGAGGCCGATCCTGAGCGACCGATACGAGCAGAAGGATTCCCTTCGCGAGGACGCCCTCGTCAAGGAAACCCTCCGGCGCGAGGGTCTCACCGGACGCGACGGGCTCGATCCCGCATGGCGCGAGAAAGCGTCGCAGCTGATCGCGAGGCACGTGCTCACGCTGCCCGAACTGGCGGCACCCTCTCCCGACCGCGGAGAGCCGGGCCGGGAGAAGCGTGCGCCGCTGATCGTCGCCGGCTACGCCCCGATCCGCTCGGAGGTCGATACCTTTCCCCTGCTGGAAGCGCTGGCCGGCCGCGGCTTCGATCTGGCGCTGCCGCTGGTGCGTGATCCTTTTCTCGCCTTCCTGCGCTGGCGCCCCGGCGAGCCCCTGATTCGCGGTGCCTTCGGCGTCAGCGCGCCGTCGCCCGATGCGGGGGAAGTCGCGCCCGATGTGTTGCTGATGCCGCTGTCGCGTTTCGATCGCGCCCGCAACCGCATCGGCTACGGCAAGGGCCATTACGATCGCGCCATTGCGGGCTTGACGCAGGAGAAGCCGGTCATCACCATCGGACTTGCTTTCGACATCCAGGCGGCGCACAGCATCCCCGCCGAACCCCATGACCGGCGCCTCGACATCGTCGTGACCGAAACGGAGATCCTGCGTGACTGATACCCGCCACTCCGGCGCGATGCCGGCCATTTCCGAAGGCCTGGCTTCGGTCATGACGGGAGGGTTGTGAGCCGATGCGTCTGTTGTTTCTCGGCGACGTGGTGGGGCGCCCCGGTCGTGAAGCGGTGACGGAGCAATTGCCCGAGCTGCGCGAACGCTTCGATCTCGATTGCGTCATCCTCAACGGCGAGAACGCCGCAGGCGGCTTCGGCATCACCGAGGCGATCTGCGAGGAGCTCTTCGCCGCCGGCATCGACGCGATCACGCTCGGCAACCACGCTTTCGACCAGCGCGAGGCGCTCGTCTTCATCGAGCGCGAGCATCGCCTGATCCGGCCGGCGACCTTTCCCCCCGGCACGCCCGGGCGGGGGACGACCATGGTGGAGACGGCGCGCGGGGCGCGGGTGCTCGTCGTCAATGCGATGGGGCGCATCTTCATGGATGCGATGGATTGCCCCTTCACCCGGGTCGAGGAGGCGCTCACCGATTGCCCGCTCGGCCACGGCGCGGACGCGATCGTGATCGATTTCCACGCCGAGGCGACCAGCGAGAAGCAGGCGATGGGCCATTTCTGCGACGGGCGCGCGAGCCTCGTCGTCGGCACGCATACCCACGTGCCCACAGCCGATTACCGGGTCCTGCCCGGCGGCACGGCCTATATCTCGGATCTCGGCATGTGCGGCGATTACGATTCCGTGCTCGGGATGGGCAAGGACGAGCCGCTGCGGCGCTTCCTGCAGAAGACGCCGGGATCGCGTTTCGAATCGGCGCAAGGCCCCGGTACGCTGGCCGGGCTCGCGGTGGAGACGGACGACGCGACCGGGCTCGCCATCCGCTGTGCCGCGCTGCGGATCGGTCCGCATCTGCCGCCGGCGCTGCCCGATTTCTGGGACTGACCATGGATTCGTCCGGCGACGAGCGCCGCGAAAGACTGGCCAGCCAGCGCGCCCGCCTCCTCCACGAGGCGATGGAGCACAAGCGCGTCTCCCTCGTGCTGCGCGCCGTGATCGAGACGGCGCCCGGCGACACGATCAGCGTGCGCGAGATCATCGAGGCCTTCGGCGAACGCGCCTTCGGCTTCGTCATCATTCTCTTCAGCCTGCCCAACTGCATCCCGGCGCCGCCGGGCATGAATTCCGTCTTCGGCGTCCCGGTCCTGCTCTTCGCGGTACAGCTCGCCCTCGGCTTCAAGAAACCCTGGCTGCCCCGGCGCATCCTCGACAAGCGCTTTCGCGTGGCGACCTTCCGCAAGATCATCGATGCGGCGGAGCCGAAACTGCGCCGCGTCGAGAACCTGCTGCGCCCCCGGCACACCGTACTGTTCGGGCCGCGCGGCGACAGGCTGATCGGCGTCTTCGCGGTCATCCTCGCCATATGCGTGATCGTGCCCCTGCCCGGCACCAACTGGGTGCCCTCGATCGCGCTCGTGATCCTCTCCATGGCGATCCTGCAGGAGGACGGGCTGGTGCTCGGCTTCGGCATTCTCGCCGGTCTCGCGGGGATCGCCTATACCGTGATCCTGACCAGCGCGCTGATCCATTTCGCCCTGCTCGCCATGAGCAGAGCGGTGGGATATTGAGCGCAGAGCGGTGGGATACTGAGCGCAGAGCGGTGGGATACTGAGAGCAGGGCGAAAACGGCTTCCCTGCTTTGCGGAAAGCCTTGCATCGCAAGGTGGTTTCCGTTATCCGTGCGCGATCCCGATACCGGATGGGGCCAGCGCGCCCGCCGGATCGCGATATCCGTCTTCGTTCGTCGTCGACGCGCCGGCCCGCTCCCCGTGAGCGGCCAGGGTCCGGGCACCATACCGGATCCGCGACGCACGAAGGTGGCGCGCAACACCAGCCGCCGGCGCAATTGCTCGCGAGAGCATCAGGAGAACGTATGTCAGCTCAAACCCAATACGCCCCCAGCCGCGAAGATTTCGCCGCCCTCCTCGAAGAATCCTTCCGCAGCAACGAGGTCGCCGAGGGCGCCGTCGTCAAGGGCAAGGTCGTCGCCATCGAGAAGGACGTCGCCGTCGTCGATATCGGGGCCAAGACCGAAGGGCGCGTGGCGCTCAAGGAATTCGTCGGCCCCGGCCGCGACGAGCCGATCGAAGTCGGTTCCGAGGTCGAAGTCTATGTCGACCGCATCGAAAACGCCCTCGGCGAAGCCGTCATCTCCCGCGAGAAGGCGCGCCGCGAGGAAAGCTGGATCAAGCTCGAGAAGGCCTTCGAGGCCAATGAGCGGGTTCAGGGCCTGATCTTCAACCAGGTCAAGGGCGGCTACACCGTCGATCTCGACGGCGCCGTGGCCTTCCTGCCGCGTTCGCAGGTGGATATCCGCCCCGTGCGCGACATCACCCCGCTGATGGGCGTGCCCCAGCCCTTCCAGATCCTCAAGATGGACCGTCGCCGCGGCAATATCGTCGTGTCGCGCCGCACCGTGCTCGAGGAGAGCCGCGCCGAGCAGCGTTCGGAGCTCGTGGCCAATCTCGAAGAGGGTCAGGTCATCGAGGGTGTGGTTAAGAACATCACCGAATACGGCGCCTTCGTCGATCTCGGTGGCATCGACGGCCTGCTCCACGTCACCGACATGGCCTGGCGCCGCGTCAACCATCCTTCCGAGGTGGTGCAGATCGGCCAGAACGTGCAGGTCAAGATCATCAAGATCAACCACGAGACGCACCGCATCTCGCTCGGCATCAAGCAGCTGCTCGCCGATCCGTGGGAGGGCATCGAGGCCCGTTACCCGGTCGATGCGCGCTTCACGGGCCGCGTGACCAACATCACCGATTACGGTGCGTTCGTCGAACTGGAGCCGGGCATCGAAGGCCTGATCCACGTCTCCGAGATGTCCTGGACGAAGAAGAACGTCCATCCGGGCAAGATCGTCTCCACCTCTCAGGAAGTGGACGTGGTCATTCTCGAAGTCGATCCGGTCAAGCGCCGCATCTCGCTCGGTCTCAAGCAGACCCTGCAGAACCCGTGGGAAGGCTTCGCCGAGAAGCATCCGGTCGGTTCCGAGGTCGAGGGCGAGGTCAAGAACAAGACCGAATTCGGTCTGTTCATCGGGCTCGAAGGCGATGTCGACGGCATGGTCCACCTGTCGGATCTCGACTGGAACCGTCCCGGCGAACAGGTCATCGACGAGTTCAAGAAGGGCGACATGGTCCGTGCCCAGGTGCTCGACGTCGATGTCGACAAGGAGCGCATCTCGCTCGGCATCAAGCAGCTCGCCGGCGATCCCTTCGCCGATGCGGGTGAGATCCGCAAGGGTCAGGTCGTGACCTGTGAGGTCGTGGAAGTGAAGGATGCCGGCATCGACGTGAAGATCGTCGATACCGATCTCGCCGCCTTCATCCGCCGCGCCGAACTCGCCCGCGACCGTGCCGACCAGCGCCCCGAGCGTTTCGCCGCCGGCGACAAGCTCGACGCTCGCGTCACCCAGTTCGACCGCAAGGCGCGCCGCGTCACGCTGTCGATCAAGGCGCTCGAAGTGGCTGAAGAGAAGGAGGCGATCGCACAGTTCGGCTCCTCCGATTCCGGCGCTTCGCTCGGCGACATCCTCGGCGCCGCGCTCAAGAAGCAGACGCAGTCCGACGACGACAAGTAATCGGACGACGTATCATCGGGCAGCACTCCGTCGCCCGAAAATCGACCCGCGCGGCGCCCTGCCGCGCGGGTTTTTCTTTGTGGCAGCGGTGCCCGGAGCGCGCTGCGGCCCGCCGGTATCCACCTGACGGAACGATGCGCTAGAGCCGATAGGCCATCCGCAAACCACCCCAATGCCGGCCGAAGACGCGGATCGGCGCATCGACCTCGCGCATCATCACCACCTTGCCGCCGCCCATGTCGCGGGCATAGGCCTGCACCACGAAGTGGCGGGTGGAGCGCGCGGCGGTGATGCCGGCGCGGTCGTCGAAGATGCGTTTGTTGCGGCAATGCGCAGCATTCCAGACCGGATCATCGGGACGCTGAGGCTGCGAAAAGGCGCGGTTATGCACCGGGATATAGCCGTTGCGGTCGATGGCGAGGCAGAAGACCAGACGGTCGTTATCGGCGAGCGGCGGCTCGATGATGGCGGGGAGTATACCCTCGAAAGCCCCGGTATAGGCCGTCTCGAATTGCTGCGGATCGGTCCCGGGCAGCGGAGTGTAACGTGTGTCGAAGACGGCCTCTCGGCTCAATCTGCCATTCGCGACGAGGCCCTCGATCGCGCGCCCGACATCGCCGGCGATCTCCTGCGCCCGCGCGACGAGCGGACGGTATTCCTGCGCGATCTCCGCGAGCTTCGCCTCGATCGCGGCGCGGATCGCCGGATCGGTATCGTCGAAGGCGCAATGAAGGCCCATCCGGCTGACGCCGACGACATGCGCCTCGACCGCGCCGATCCCCGCAATGTCGAGACGGCCCGTCTGGCCCGCGGTGACGCCGCTCTCGGCCTCAGGCCAGTCGAGCAGCATGCCGCCGCGTGAAATATCGATGCTGCGGCTGTGGATGCTCCGCGCGCCGATCCGTCCGGTGACTTCGAGCTCGACGGGGTAGCGGTCGTGACGGCGCCTGTCGCCGATCTCGCTCTGGCGCATCACCGCGACGAACCTGTCGGTCAGGGAGGATGCCGCGTGGGCGGCGCGCTCGGCATTCTGCGCCGCGACGCTCATGCGTCCGGAGCAGGTCGCGAGCGCCTCGTCGACATGCGAGGCGCAGTTGCTCACCTCGCTCACGCAGCGCGCGCCCTCGCTCGATTCGCTGGCGACTGAAGCGAGCGCCGAGGATTGCTCCTCGCTGCTCTCGCGCGCCCGTGCGACGAGGGGCGCGAGTTCGCCGATCGCCTCGTTGGCGCCGCCGACCGCCGCCATGGTCTCTTCCGCCGTCGCGGCGAGATGGCCGATCCGCTCGCGGATATCGTCGGCGGAGCGCGACACTTCCTGGGAGAGAGCCTTCACCTCACCGGCCACGACGGCGAAACCCTTGCCGGCCTCGCCGGCGCGGGCCGCTTCTATGGTCGCGTTCAGCGCGAGCAGGTTGGTCTGCTTGGCCACCGCGGCGATGGCGTCGACGACCCCGGCGATGGCAGCGCTTGCTTCCGACAGACGTCCGAGCAGCCCGTGAGCCTGCGCGACCTGACGCGTCGCCGCGTCGAGGCAGGCGCTCGCCCGCAACATCGCTTCGTCGATGCCGCGCGAGGCCTGTGCGATCGTGTCCGTCGCCGTCGACACAGCATCCGTCCGCGCACCCGCCTGGGCGGCGGCGTCGTTGAGCTTGCCGTTGGCGACACCGATCTCCTCGAGATTGTCGCGCGCACGCGCCATCTCCGAGCCCGAATCGTCGACGGCGGCGATGACTGTGGCGATGGCCGCACGAATATCGGCCTCGATCACGTCGATGGTTTCCTCGTAACGCCGGACTTGCCCTGTTTCGGGCGAGGCCGGGTCGGATTCGATCGCGACCGGTGCCCCGTTCGACATCACGTCGTCGGCCCCGGCCTCATACGCGGTGATCGTCATAGCTCCTCCATGCCACAGCGCCACGTTGCAGTTGGGGGACAATATTAGTGAGAATACGAAGAAATCCATAAAGTGCGTGCGCGAGCACTGGTTCGGATTGTCGACGCAACCGACCCGGCGCGTGCCGAAACGTGTGATTTTCTTCGGCTTTTCCGCAAATCCTGAAAACTCTTCAACGTGATTTTCCGTTAGAGACGGTTTTCGCCCGCTTAATGGCGGAGACTAGACTATCGTCTAATTTGTCGGCTCATCGCGTCGTACCGGACCGCAGGCGCTCATCTGGGCCGAATTCTTCCTCATCTGTCTGAAATCATACAGTAACGCGGCGAATCACCCATATTCGCCCGGAACCTCTCGCAATCATGCGCGGTTGCGGTCGATTCCTCCCCGAAGGATCGCCGCCCGGTCTGGCGGGAGGGGGCGGGGCATACCTATATGAACCTTTGTGCGCTGCGGCAGATCGCGGCGTAGCCTGCCGATTCGAGACGCCACATCCGGAGGATCACATGAGCGGACGCGCACCATCTCTCGCCGAGGGGCCACGCGGCCTCGTCGGGCCCAAGGCGGAGAAGACCGTGAGTCTGGCCCTGCAGGGAGGTGGCTCGCACGGCGCCTTCACCTGGGGCGTGCTCGACGCGATTCTGGAGGATGGCCGGATCGCCATCGAGGCGGTTTCGGGCGCCTCCGCAGGAGCGATGAACGCGATCGCCCTCGCCGATGGCTGGCAGGCCGGGGGCGCGGAAGGCGCGCGCGAGAAGCTCGAGGCCTTCTGGAAACGCGTCAGCCTCGGCGGGCGGCTCTCGCCCTTGCAACGGGGCATCTTCGACCGGATGATGGGGTTCTGGTACGACGAGGATTCGTTCGGGCGGATGTGGCTCGAAACCTTCAAGAAGTTCTCCAGCCCCTACGATTCCAATCCGCTCGACGCCAACCCCCTGCGTGACGCGCTGGAGGATCTGATCAATTTCGCGAATGTGCGCGCCTGTCCGCGTCTGAAACTGTGCATCGCCGCGACGAATGTCTGGACCGGCAAGCTCAAGGTCTTCCAGCGCGAGGAGCTCACCGTCGACCACCTGCTCGCCTCCGCCTGCCTGCCGCAGGTCTTCAAGGCGGTGGAGATCGACGGCGTGCCCTATTGGGATGGCGGCTATATGGGCAATCCGCCGCTCTACCCGCTGTTCTACGGCGTCGCGGCGGACGACATCCTGCTGGTCCAGATCAATCCGATCGAGCGGCGCGAGACGCCGCGCACGGCGCGCGAGATCAACGACAGGCTCTCCGAGATCACCTTCAATGCGAGCCTCGTCAAGGAATTGCGCGCCATCGAATTCGTCACCCGGCTGATCGACGAGGGCAAGCTCTCGCCCGATCACTACAAGCGCGTGCTGATGCACCGGGTCGAGCCGACGGGCTATCTCGACGATTTCGCCGCCTCCTCGCGCATCCGCCCGGACTGGACCTCGATCAAGACGCTCAAGGATCGCGGGCACGCGGCGGGGCGCGCCTGGCTGGAACGCCATTACGACGATATCGGCAAGCGCGCGACGCTCCAGGTCCGCCCGCAGATCGACTAGCGCATCATTCCGTCAGGTGGGTACCGGCTGGCGGAATGATACGCCGAACAATCGTATGGAGCGTCGCCGAACTCAGCGCTGGCCGGGCCGGAGCTGGTAGAAAATGTGGCGGCCGATCTTGTCGCGGCGCAAGAGCGCGCGGGCCCAGCGCGGGTTGACGTAATCGGCGTGGTAATGCGTCGACAGCCCCACGGTCTCGATGAAGCTCGTGCCGCTGACGACCTCCTGCGCGATGCGCTCGGCGCGCCGCCAGGGTGCGGGTTCGCGGATGCGCAGGGAGCGGCCCTCGCAGGCGAAGGTGAACTGGCAGGCCAGATGCCGGTGGCGGTTCTGATAGACCACGCCGCAGATGGAATTCGGATAGAGCCGGCTCGCGACGCGGTTCATCACCACCTGCGCCACGGCCTTCTGGCCGAGTTCGGGCTCGCTGCGCGCCTCGAAATAGATCGCCTCGGCTAGACAGCGCATTTCGGCTGAACGCTTGCCGGGATCGATGAGGGCGGCGTAATGCGGCTGGTTCGGATAGCGGCGCACGAAGCGCGAGGCGCCGGCGGGCAGCGTCACCGGCACGGCTGCGACCTCGACCGGGCTCCAGCTATGGCTGATCGGCGTCATCGCCGCGAAGGTCTCGACCCGGGCGACGGAAGGGGTGGCACCGTCGCGGCGCGGCGTGATGCCGCCGGCCTTGCCGATCCCCGAGGAGCCCTGTTCGGCGGCCTGCGGGGAACGCTCGGCGGTCGCGCGATCCGTCGTCGTCGGCTGCGGGGGGCGCTCGAATCCCTGATCGAGGACGATCTCTCCGGGCAGTGCCCCGCCGCGCTCCAGCGCAGGCAGCGGACCGCTATCGGGGATCGCCACGATGGCGCGCCGCCCGGTTTCGCGATCATGGCCGAATTCGCGCCCGAGATCGCGTCCGAGATCCCGCCCCAGCCGGCTCAGGGTCGGACGCAGGGGCACGACCGGGTCGCCCTTGTTGTCACGGTTGAGTTCCGGCTTGTCCGCATCGAAGGCGCCGTCCTTCGGCTCGAATCGCGGCGGCTGGACGAGATCGGTGCGCAACGCGTCGTCGGGCAGGGTGAAACGCAAGGAGGCCTTGAGCCGGGGCGGCGCGGTCAGCGCCGTCGATCCGGGCAGGGCGCGCAGATCCGTCACACGCGGCGGCGTGATCAGCTGATCGCTCGCGGAGATCGACGTGGAGCGACCCGTCTCGCGAATGGTGTGGCCGATATCGGAGACGTCGTTGCTGGCCACGGCGGTGAAGGAGACGAGCATGCCGCCGCCGAGCGCCCAGGGCGCGACGGTGGCGCAGATCCACCGCATTCCTAAGACTCGTTGACGCCGACGCACGCGAGCACCCTCGAATATGTGACCGGAGCGACACGCCGTGCCGCTTTCGACGAGGATCGCGAAACAGGGTTCAAAAAGGGTTAAGGCGATGGCACGGATTCACTCTGACGCATGAGGCGCTCTCCCATGAGGCGCTCTCCCATGACGCGCTCTCCCCTCCTATCCTCCGGCGCCACCGCCCGCTGTTGCGCCGCGGGCGCGCGCGTGATAGCGCCTGCGCGAGACGTTTTCGGCAAAGGGCGCTCCAGGCTCGGCGCCCGCATCACGGACTGGCCAGATGACCGAGACCCGACCGCTGCGCATCGCTCCCTCCATCCTTTCGGCCGATTTCGCGCGGCTCGGCGCCGAAGTCGAGAGCGTCGTGGAAGCCGGCGCGGACTGGATCCACATCGACGTGATGGACGGCCATTTCGTGCCCAACCTCACCTTCGGCCCTCCCGTGATCAAGGCGATCCGCCCCGCCACCACGCAGGTCTTCGACGTGCATCTGATGATCGCGCCGGTCGATCCCTATCTCGGCGCCTTCGCCGATGCCGGGGCGCAGGTGATCACCATCCACGCCGAGGCAGGGCCGCATACGCATCGCAGCCTCCAGGCGATCCGCGCGCTCGGCTGCAAGGCCGGCATCGCGCTCAATCCCGGCACGCCGGCGGAGGTCCTCGCGCCGCTGCTCGACATGGTCGATCTCGTCTGCCTGATGACGGTCAATCCCGGTTTCGGTGGCCAGGCCTTCATCCCCTCGGTCGTGCCGAAGATCGCGCAGGTGCGCGCCATGATCGGCGATCGCCCGATCGAGATCGAGATCGACGGCGGCGTCACGCCGCAGACCGCACCGGAAGTCGTGGCGGCGGGCGCGAACGTGCTCGTCGCGGGTTCCGCCGTGTTCAAGGGCGGGCCGGGCGCCTATGCGGGCAATATCGCCGCGATCCGCGAGGCGGCGGGCAATGCCCGCGCATCCGCCGGCGCGGCGGCGGGCTGAGCCCGATGGCGCGCGCACGAGGCCGGTTGCCGAACCTCGTCGCGGCTCTCTACGGCAGCCTGTGGCGCATCGCCGTCGTCGGGCTCGTCGCGGCAGCCGGCGTGTATCTGCGCCTTTTGGAGCGCGGGGAGCCGATCAACCCGCGCACCGAGGCGCTGATCGCCCTGTTCGGCATCGCCGGTGCGCTCGCGGCGATCATGCTGATGCTGTTCGCCGCTTTGTTCCTGCGCCGTGTCGGTCGCCCGACGCGATTGCTGTGGGGGCTCGTCCTCGGCGCCCCGGTCTTTCTCTTCGCGCTCTATGCGGGTTTCGCCGTGTTTCACAGCGCCGCCGAGCTCGAAGGGCTGATCGCCGATCCCGGCGATGCGCATCATCTGCGCCACCTCGTTCACCGCCTGACCTTCGTCGCCGCGGGCTATGTCGTCGTCTTCGCCCCGGGCTATCTCTGGCCCTGGCTGCTGCCGGTGATCGTGGTCGCGCTCGCCCTCGTCCTGCTGCGGCGGCGGCGACACGAAAAGCGGACTTGACGCGGCGCGCGACACGACATACGAAACCGGCATCGGGCGCGTAGCTCAGCGGGAGAGCATTCGCTTCACACGCGAAGGGTCACAGGTTCAATCCCTGTCGCGCCCACCATTTTTCCACATCGGCGGTATGATGATCGCGGATCGCGCAGACCGCGCCGGAAACGGCTTCGCGCGAGCACCGATCGCGCGCCTTCTTCAGTCCTTCTTAACCACCCGTTCACCACAATCGCGCCATGGCTTGCGACCGGTCGCCTTCATCAGGGGAGGCGGTCCTGTCCGGCGTGATTTCGGGGAAACGGCATGGTCTCGCGTGCGCAACGTTCACTGGTCGGTGACTGGTGGTGGACGATCGACCGGTCGCTGCTCGCCGCCCTGTGCGGCCTGATGGTGATCGGCCTCGTGATGCTGATGGGCGGCGGGCCGCCGGTCGCCTCGCGGATCGGGCTCTCGACCTTCCATTTCGTCGAGCGCCAGGCGCTGTTCCTGCTGCCGGCACTGATGGTGCTGGTGATGATCTCCTTCCTCGATGCCAGGCTGATCCGTCGGCTGGCCCTGCTGACCTATGTGGTCGGCATGGCGCTCGTCGTCGCCGCGATCCAGTACGGGCCAGAGATCAAGGGCGCGCATCGCTGGATCTCGCTGATGGGCATCAGCGTGCAGCCCTCCGAATTCGTGAAACCGGCCTTCGTGATCCTCACCGCCTGGGCGTTCTCGGAAGCGGCGCGGCGCCCCGATCTGCCGGCGGTCTGGTTCGCCTTCGCACTCCTGCCCGTGACGATCACGCCCCTGATCCTGCAACCGGATTTCGGCCAGACCATGCTGATCACCGCCGTCTGGGCCGGGATGTTCTTCATTGCCGGGCTGCACTGGTTCTGGGTGATGGGTCTCGGCGGTGTCGGCGTGATCGGCATCATCGGCGCCTATAATTTCCTCCCCCACGTGCGCGAGCGCATCGTGCGCTTCCTCGACAGCGATTCGGGGGACACGTTCCAGGTCGACATGGCGCTCGAATCCTTCGCGCGCGGCGGCTGGCTCGGGCGCGGCCCGGGCGAGGGGACGGTGAAGCGCGTGCTTCCCGATGCCCATACCGACTTCATCTTCGCGGTGACGGCGGAGGAATTCGGCATCGCGGTCTGCATCGTCATCGTGATGATCTACGCCTTCATCGTGCTGCGCGGGCTCCTGCTCGCGGGACGCAACGAGGATGCCTTCTCGCGGCTCGCGGTCTCGGGGCTCTTGCTGATGTTCGGGCTTCAGGCCACCATCAACATGATGGTCAACGTCAACCTCCTCCCGGCCAAGGGCATGACCCTGCCTTTCATCTCCTATGGCGGTTCGTCGTTGTTCTCCCTCGCCCTCGCCGCCGGCTTCCTGATCGCGCTGACGCGCAAGCGCCCGCGCGCGAGGCTGCAGCCGCGCGCCTATGTGCCACGCCCGGCAGGAGCCTGACGATGACGACGCGCGATCATGCACCCCTCGTGATGATTTCCGCCGGCGGCACGGGCGGGCATCTTTTTCCCGCCGAGGCGCTCGCGGGCATCCTGCGCGCACGCGGCTGCAGAATCATGCTGGTCACCGACAACCGCATCGGCGAACTGGCCGAGAGCTTTCCCGCCGACGAGGTCGTCGCCATTCCCGCCGCGACCCCCTCCGGGCGCTCGCCCGTGGCGGCGCTGAAGGCGCTGGTGACGCTCGCGCGCGGGCTCTTCCAGGCCCGCCGGCTGATCGCGCGGGCGCGTCCCGACGTCGTCGTCGGCTTCGGCGGCTATCCCACCGTCCCGCCCCTGCTCGCCGGGAGTTTTGCGGGATGCAGGACGGTCCTGCACGAGCAGAACGGCGTGATCGGGCGCGCCAACCGTTTTCTGGCCTCGCGCGTGACGCATCTGGCTGCGAGCGTGCCGCATCTGCGCGGGGTGTCCGAGGCGGTGTCGGCGAAGATCGTGATGACCGGCAATCCGGTGCGCGCGAACGTGCTGGAAGCAGCAACGATCCCCTATCCCGCAATCGATGCGGATAGCCCCCTCGAACTCCTCGTCTTCGGCGGCAGCCAGGGTGCGCGGGTGATGTCGGATATCGTGCCGCAAGGGGTCGCCGCGCTACCGGATGCCTTGCGCGCGCGTCTGCGCATCACCCAGCAGGCGCGGCCCGAGGATCTCGATCGGGTGCGCGAGGCCTATGCGGCGAGCGGTGTCACAGCCGAGATCGAGCCGTTCTTCCGGGATCTGCCCGGGCGGATCGCGCGGTCGCATCTGATCATCTCGCGCTCGGGCGCCTCCACCGTCTCGGAGCTCGCGGTGATCGGGCGCCCGGCGATCCTCGTGCCCTTGCCCGGCGCCCTCGATCAGGACCAGGCGGCCAATGCGGCCCTGCTTGCCGATATCGGCGCCGCCCTGATGCTTCCACAAACGGAATTTACGCCTCAGCGTCTGGCGCAGGAACTCGCGAGCCGCCTTGGCGACGCGCAAGGCTTGACGAAAGCGGCGCAGGCGGCCAAGAGCGCAGGGATCCCGGATGCGGCGGAGCGCCTCGCCGATCTGGTCATGCGTCTCGCCCGCGCGCAGGGTTGAGCGCCCAAACGAGAGAAGCACCATGAAACTGCCCCCGAAACTCGGCCCCATCCATTTCATCGGTATCGGGGGGATCGGCATGTCGGGCATCGCGGAAGTGATGCACAATCTCGGTTACACCGTGCAGGGCTCGGATGCGTCCGTCGGCAATGCGAATGTGGCGCGGCTCGCGGAGAAAGGCATCCGCACCTTCACCGGCCATGCGGCGCAGAACGTGCAGGATGCCGAAGTCGTCGTCGTCTCCACCGCGATCCGGCGCGACAATCCCGAACTCGTCGCCGCCCGCGAATTGCGCCTGCCCGTGGTGCGCCGCGCGGAGATGCTCGCGGAGCTGATGCGGCTCAAGACCGCCATCGCCATCGCCGGCACGCACGGCAAGACCACGACGACCTCGATCGTCGCCACCCTGCTCGAGGGCGGGAATTTCGATCCGACGGTGATCAATGGCGGCATCATCAACGCCTACGGCACCAATGCCCGTATGGGCAAGGGCGACTGGATGGTGGTCGAGGCCGACGAATCCGACGGCACCTTCCTCAAGCTGCCCTGCGATTATGCCATCGTCACCAATATCGATGCCGAGCATCTCGATCATTTCGAGACCTATGACGCGGTGAAGGCCGCCTTCCACAGCTTCATCGAGAACATCCCGTTCTATGGTTTCGCGGTAATGTGCATCGACCATCCGGCGGTACAGGATCTCGTCGGGCGCATCGAGGACCGCCGGATCGTGACCTACGGCACCAACCGGCAGGCGGATGTGCGCGTGCACGATGTCGATCTCACCGGCGGCCAGAGCCGTTTCAGCGTGACGATCCACGACCGCAAGAAGGGCGAGAGCGTCGAGATCCCCGATCTCGTCATGCCGATGCCCGGGCATCACAACATGCTCAACGCCACCGCCGCGCTCGCGCTCGCCTACGAACTCGGCATGAGCCCGGATGCGATCCGCACGGCGCTCGCCGGTTTCGGCGGGGTCAAGAGGCGCTTCACCCGCACCGGCGAGTGGAACGGCGCGATCATCTTCGACGATTACGGCCATCATCCGGTGGAGATCGCCGCCGTGCTCAAGGCCGCACGCGCCTCCGCCGAAGGCAAGGTCATCGCCATCGTGCAGCCCCACCGCCATACCCGGCTGAAGGCCTTGTTCGATGATTTCTGCACCTGTTTCAACGATGCCGATACGGTGATCGTCGCCGATGTCTATGCAGCCGGCGAGGCGCATATTCCCGGTGCCGATCGCGACGGGCTCGTGGCCGGCCTGAAGGCGCGCGGGCATCGCTCGGTGATGGCGCTCGACAAGCCGGACGATCTGCCCGACGTCCTGGAAAAGCTCGCCGCACCGGGTGATTACGTGATGTTTCTCGGCGCCGGCAACATCACGCAATGGGCCTATGCCCTGCCCGATCAACTCGCCGCACGCGATGGTGGCAGCCGGTGAGCGGCTTTCCCGATCGCGCCGGCGAGATCCGCGCGGCGATCCCCGATCTGCGCGGGAGCCTGACGGCGAATGCGCCCGCCGCGCCGCTCTCCTGGTTTCGCACCGGCGGACCGGCACAGCTGCTTTTCGAGCCCGCCGACGAGGATGATCTCGCGCTGTTTCTCGCCAACCGCCCTCCCGATCTACCGCTCACCGTGATCGGGCGCGGCTCGAACCTCCTCATCCGCGACGGCGGCCTGCCGGGTGTGCTGATCCGGCTCGGGCGCGGGTTTTCGCAGATCACGGTGGAAGACGGCCATCGCGTGCGCGCCGGGGCGGGGGCGGCGGATGTGAAGGTCGCGCGCATCGCGGCTGAAGCGGGGATCGACGGGCTCACCTTCCTGCGCGGCATTCCCGGCGCCATCGGCGGGGCCCTGCGCATGAATGGCGGGGCCTATGGGGGCGAGGTCAAGGACGTGCTGGTGGAAGCGCGTGCCCTCGACGACACGGGCGAAGTGCATATCCTCGACAATGCGGCGATGGGTTTCGCCTATCGCCACAGCGACGTCGCCGTGGACATGATCTTCACCCAGGCCCTGTTCCAGGGCTATCCGGGCGACCCGCCGGCGCTGCTCGCTCGCATGCAGGAGATCACCGAGGCGCGTTCCTCGACGCAGCCCGTCAATACCCGCACCGGCGGCTCCACCTTCAAGAATCCGCCGGGCATGAAGGCCTGGGAACTGATCGACGCGGCGGGCTGTCGTGGCCTGCAGATCGGCGATGCCCAGGTCTCGCCGATGCATTGCAATTTCCTGATCAATCACGGCAACGCCACGGCCGCCGATATCGAGGCGCTCGGCGAGGAGGTGCGCCGCCGCGTGCGCGAGACGAGCGGCGTCGAACTCTCCTGGGAGATCCGCCGCATCGGCCTGCCCGCGTGAGCTGCGGTTCCCATGCGGCGCGCGACGATCTGCATCTTGCGAGAGCGGGATCGATGCGCCATGTTGCCCTCATGATCACGGGTCGTATCTGTCGGGCGGGTCTGTTCGCCCTGGTTCTCGGTTTCGCCGCCACGGAGATGGTGGTCGATGCCGATGCGCGGCCCGGGCGCGAACCGCTCGCCTGCATGAATCTCGCCCTCGACTATGCCGAGGAACTCGTCGCCAACGAACGTATCGAAGTTTTGCGCGACGAACAGGCGGATGTTCTCGCCACCTTCATCGCGCTCATGGACGACGAGACCCGTCCCCCGGATGCCCGCCTCGACGAGGCGCGCGACATGTTGCGCAGCCGGGAGATGCGCGATCTCGATCGCGAGATCCGCCGCGCCCGCCGCACCCTCGACGAGGGCCGCTCCATCGTCGCGGGCTGGCGCGGGCTGTATTGCCCCGTGGCGCGCCCGGATGGCGGCGCCGGTCTCACCGGCCAGGATCGCTGCGATGCGCTGTCGGCGACCTTCGTCGACCAGTTGCGGATCGATCGCCGCAGCCCCGAGCAGACGCGTCTGCGCGAGGCGCTCGAAACCGAACGCCAGACCATCCTGAGGGCGCGCGTCACCCGCAATGAGCGCAACGATCTGCTCGAGCTCCTGCGTCTGCGCACCGAAGCGGTCGAGACCCTCGACCGGCTGGAGCGCTTCATCATGCTGCGAGACGAGGCGCAGGATCTGATCGCGGGCGTCTCGGAAGAAGGCTGCATCGAAGCAAGACCAAGCTGACGCGGATCAAAGACCGAGCCGGCGCGCAAGCCGATCAGCCCTCGCCCTTCGCCAGCGCCGCGAGTCCCGCCCGATAATCGGGATATTGCAGGGTGACACCGAGTTCCTCGCGGATGCGGCGGCTGCGCACCCGTTTGCAATCGGCGTAGAAAGCGCGCGCCATCGGCGATAATTCGGCCTCCTCGAAGGGAATTTCCGGCGGCGGTTCGACACCGATCAGCTCCGCCGCATGGGCGATCACGTCCTGGGGCGGCGCGGGATTGTCGTCGACGAGATTGTAGATGCGGCCCGGATCGGGGTTTGCGAGCGAAGCGCGCAGAACCGCGGCGATATCCGCCACATGGATGCGGTTGAAGACCTGGTCCGGCTTGACGATGCGCCGCGCCGTGCCCGCACGCAACTGGGTGATGGCCGAGCGCCCCGGCCCGTAGATCCCGCCGAGCCGGAAGATCTGCACCGCCTTGCCGGTCTCGCGCCCCAGGGCGAGCCAGTCCTCCTCGGCGGCGCGACGCGCCCGTGCGCGGGCGGAAACCGCCTCGAAAGGCGTCTCCTCGTCGATCCATTCCCCGCCCGTATCGCCATAGACGCCGATCGTCGAGAGATAGCCGATCCAGGACAGACGCGGCGCATCGGCGATCGCGCGCGCATAGCGGCGCAGGACCGGGTCGCCCTCCTGTTCGGGGGCGATGGAGGTGACGAGTGCATCGGATGCGCCGAGATCGTCGGGGATGGGCGGATCGCCGCCGGTCTCGTCGAAGATGCGCGCGATGATCCCCTCGCTCTCGAGCGCCGCCGCCTTGCCGGCATCGCGGGTCGTGCCGGTGACGCGGGCGAAGAGCGCCTCGTCACCGAGAGCCCGGTCCTGCGCGACGAGATGGCGGGCGCAATAGCCGTATCCGAATGCGAACAGATTGATCAAACCGTCTTCTCCCCGCCGCCCTCTCGCGAAATACCCACTTGCCATTCGGCCCGCACATCCGCATCCGGCTCGTTCTCGATATAGGGCACGGAGAGCGCGATGAAATCCGCGCGCGCCAAAAGCCGCGAGAGCGCCCAGACCGCCATGGCCCGCACCAGCGGTGAATCGTCGTCGAGGCGCTCCTGCGCCGCCTCGGCGAGCGCCGGCATGCCGGAATTGCCGATCGCGATCAGAACGTTGCGCAGGAAGCGGTCGCGCCCGGTGCGCTTTATCGGCGTGCCGGCGAAGCGTGCGCGGAAGGCGGCATCGTCGAGGGCGGCGAGTTCGGCGAGCGGCAACGCTGCCAGATCCTCGCGCTGGTGCAGCTTCGCCTCACGGCCCACCTCGGCGAACTTGTTCCACGGGCACACGGCCAGACAATCGTC
Source organism: Salinarimonadaceae bacterium (assembly GCA_050485405.1). Taxonomy (GTDB): domain Bacteria; phylum Pseudomonadota; class Alphaproteobacteria; order Rhizobiales; family Beijerinckiaceae; genus Saliniramus. Next base: position 1,518 of record JBJHBI010000001.1, on the reverse strand, counting down.
GCAACCGAAGATGCGGTTGCCGATACCGGGGCGCAGATCGCGATCGATATGACCCTTGTGCTCGATGGTGAGATAGGAAATGCAGCGCCTTGCATCGAGCTGGTAGGGGGCGGGGAAGGCATCGGTCGGGCAGATGTCGAGGCAGCGCCGGCAGGAGCCGCAATGGTCGCTCTCGGGCGCATCGGCGGGAAGCTCCGCCGTCGTGAAGATCGCCCCGAGAAACAGCCAGGAGCCGAATTCGCGCGAAACGAGCACCGTATGCTTGCCCTGCCAGCCGAGCCCGGCGGCCTGCGCGAGCGGCTTTTCCATGACGGGGGCGGTATCGACGAAGACCTTCACGTCACCGCCCGCCTGCGCGACGAGAAAGCCCGCGAGCTCCTTGAGCTTGCCCTTGATCACGTCGTGGTAATCGCGGTTGCGGGCATAGACCGAGATGGTGGCGCGGTCGCGTTCCCCGAGATCGGCGAGCGGGTCGCAATCCGGGCCGTAATTCATGCCCAGCAGAATGACCGAGCGCACCTCCGGCCAGAGCACGCGCGGATCGGCGCGGCGTTCGGCGGTCTCGGCCATCCAGTCCATATCGGCCTGATAGCCGCGCGAAAGCCATGCGGCGAGATCATCACCCGCATGGCTGATGGCGTCGGGGGTGGTGATATTGAGCGCATCGAAGCCGAGCGCCTCGGCGCGGGCGCGAAGCGCGCTCAGAAATCGGGATTGCTGTAGTGATCCGGCGGCGCCATTCCCGGCACCCGGTCGGCGAGCAGCGCGCGAAAGGCCGGACGGCTCTTCATCCGCGCGTACCAGTCCCTCGCCGTTTCGTCCTCGTTCCATGGTGCATCGCCCAGATAATCGACGCAGGAGATATGGGCCGCCGCTGCGAGATCGGCATAGGTCAGATCATCGCCCGCGAGCCATTTGCGCTGGTTGATGAGGTAGCCCACATAGCGCAGATGATATCGCACATTGGTGCGCGCCGCACGGATCGCCGGCATGTCCGGCGGACCGCCGCCGGCGCTCGAGGGCACGAAGCGTTTGTAGACCTTTTCATGCACGAGGTAACCCGTCACCTCGGCGAAGAATTTCTCGGAAAACCAGGATACGAGCCGGCGCACCTCCACGCGCGCGGCGGGATCCTCCGGCATCAGGCGCTCGATTCCGGGTTCGAGCGTCTCGTCGAGATATTCCGCGATCGTCCCGGCACCGGGCACGATCAGGCCGTCGGCGGCGACGTAGACCGGCGTGTTTCCCGCCGGGTTGAGCGCCAGAAAGCTCTCGCGCCGCTCCCAGGGGCGTTCCTCGACAAAGTCGAGCGCGATCCCTAGCTCGGCACAGACGAGCCTTATGAAACGCGAATGAGGGCAGAGCGGATAATGATGGAGGATGGCCATGGCGACTGACACGCGCGCGAAACGAGGCGATATTAAGGCTTTGAAAACCTGAAGATTGTGGAAACGCCCCGCTGCCCCCGGTGTCACATTCTGACCCGCAGGTTCTGACCCGCAAGGCGCGCCGAAAACC